>NZ_NPJG01000119.1 GCF_002251245.1 Prevotella sp. P5-92 | reverse complement strand
ATACCTGCCAATATATGTGACCAAATTTAGCGTGTTAATAGCCTTTGATATCATTAACAAGGCAATTACGCCAAGTATTCCTAATGGAAATACTGTCAGAGGAAACTCAAAATAATTTTGTGAAAAGTTTACAAAACCAGAATAATTATAGATTAAAAAACTACAACTAATTATATAAAACATAAAAGGAATATATTTCATTTTATATCTATTGTCTCTTATTAATTGTTTAACTAAATATCCAAAACAGAAGAATGGTAAACATGTAAACGAACTGGCTATTGATAAAGGCAATTCTATACGATAATATGAAAACATTAGTCCTATAATTCCCATACACAAAGAGAAGAAAATTAGAAGAGACATATTATAGAAATATGTAACAAAATAGAACAGAATATTTGCAAAAAAAAGACATAACAAAAACCAAAGTGGACCATTTATTTGATTACAATGATTATATAAACAATCAAGCGCCAATGATTTGAATGAAGATTCTGAGTACATATTGAATCCAATAACCTGAAAAAACAAAGGAATAAAAATGGAACCAAAAATGTAAAAGAATAAAAAAGGAATAAAGAGATTATTAGTCTTCTTATTAAAAAATGTAATTATATTGTCGTATCTTTTAAAGAAAATTCCAGATAAAGTAAAATACAATGGCATTCTGAATGAAGATAGTGAATTGTCGATATTTATATTTCCATATATATATTCTATATGTGTTATCATAATTGCATGGTTTATTACTACCAACAATATACAAATACCTTTAGCAGTATCAATCCAGCATATTCTATTCTTTTCCATATGTTAATACTTTAAAACATTATTAAACTATTTTCCATGACACATCTATACTATGGCATTTGTCCAGTCCTAAATACATGGCAACTACACATCCTACATTTGAAGAGAATGTTCCAATGAAAAACGATGAATTAATCATCATGTCCATGTCAAATAGCATATTCAGGACTTCATCTCGTCTTACAGAATCTGATTTCAAATTGTATGTTTTTTCGTCAAAGCCTTTCAATTTATTTTCTTTATTATAATATATATTTGTGTCTATATCACTCAATTTCTTTGATATATAAGATATGACAGTAACATCATCTGTAGCTATATAAATATTATTACTGATATAACTATATTTTCTTATAGTATCTGCATAAATATTTAAATCGATATCCTCCATTTCACCTGTAACAATTTTATCTCCTCTTCTTATATGAACAGAGATATAATTATCTGGAATGTTTATGTACTGCTTCTTTTCTGAAATACTGTTTTGTGTCAATGCATTATAATTGTAAAATTTCTTAAAAGAATTTGAAACTGCATTCAATAATTCACCTTCTGAATATTGCGAAAGAAAATCTCCTGAATGCATTCTTTGAAATGACTCTTTACTTAATAATGCAGTTGGACTAAAAAATTTGAATATCTTGTTATATAACCTCTCTCTCCAATACCCCCAAAACGCCGAAGGATTATAATAGATCTTACCTATCCACGGTTTTTCATTATTGTAGATTTTTTCTTGATAAGTAAGGATACTGTGAGTTTCTTCAAAATAAGGGATGAACCAATCTGATAGTCCATTATCTATTTTTGAGTTCCAATTCCTTGAATTAACCAGTAGCCGATAATTATATTTATCAGCATACACTTTAGCCAACGCCAAGTTTACTAATTCTGAATAAAGCCCTCTATGAGTGAGACTATATATTATTTTTTTCATTCTGTTTTATTAATTGTTATATGTTTCTAGTCCCATGAAACCATTCTGTCCATGTTCCAATGCTCTTCCAAATCCTTCTTGAAATCCATCTGACATTAAAGTACAACAATTCTCAGCTTTCATAAGATATTCTACCATAGGATGATGGATATATAAATCTATTTTCAAATTACCTTTTGCCAAAATCTTTGGAAGTGCTATGTCAACGTCATAATTAAATTTTCCTGCTTTTGCATGCTTTATATTTCCATAATAATGTCCTGGAGCATAAGTAGCATAAGGCATTTCATCATCATTTTTTATTATTACCATAACATCATATGACATATCACTATCTGTAAATCCTTCGATTTTTACATTAAAACTCTTTTGACCATTCAGAATGGTAGAAGAAGAAGCAGTAGTGTCATTAATCATTATTCTATCAATATGCAAGGAAGGTTTTATATATGAAATATTCCCCATTATGGTACCTGTATCTATTGAATCTCTATTTACCAAGTACCTCTTTATTGCGGACTCAATATCTCCTGTATATTCAATACCGCCATTCTTCATCACCACCCCCTTCTTGCAAAGACTCTTCACTGCTGCCATGTTATGGCTCACAAAAAGCACTGTCCTGCCCTCTCCGTTTGCCACATCGTGCATCTTGCCGATTGCCTTCTTTTGGAACTCGGCATCGCCTACTGCCAGTACCTCGTCCACAACGAGGATTTCAGGATCCAAGTGGGCGGCAATAGCAAAGCCAAGGCGGACAATCATTCCCGAGGAATAGCGCTTCACGGGAGTGTCTAGATATTTTTCGACTCCGGCAAAATCAACAATCTCGTCGAGTTTGCGGGTGATTTCTGCCTTTGTCATACCCATGATAGCGCCATTCATGTAGATGTTTTCACGACCTGTCATTTCGGGATGAAAACCGGTGCCTACCTCAAGCAGGGAGGCAATGCGGCCTTTTACCTTTATTGAACCTACAGTCGGGGATGTAACACGAGACAATATCTTCAAAAGCGTGGATTTGCCGGCTCCATTTTTGCCGATGATACCAACTACATCGCCTTGCTCGACATCGAATGAAATATCCTTCAATGCCCATACAAAACGGCTGTCGCCCTTCTTTGTGCGGTCGTTCACCTCACCAATCTTCAGGTAAGGGTCTTCCTTGCCGCGGACACGTGCCCACCAGCGGTTGAGGTCCTGACTCAGTGTACCTGTGCCAAACGTGCCAAGCACATACTGCTTGCCGACTCTATCGAATTCTATTACTTTTCTGCTCATAGCTGTTCATTTTAATTACAAAAAATTCCAATCGTCTATCGTTCCTTTCTCCGACGAGAAGTTGATGCCGAGGCAGATCACCTTGCGGCTGTCAGCCAAATATGGCTTGGCATAGCCATTGTCATCTATCTGCTTCAAGGCGGATGACGCACTGCCGTTGAGCTTAAACTCAAGGATATACACATAGTCGGGACATTCAAGAACGCAGTCAATCCTGCCCTCGCTCGTCTCCTTCTCCACCAATGTGTTGTATCTACCGAGCATCTGCATGATGAGATAGAACGTGTATTGGAAATATCGCTCACACTCAAACGCATCTTGCTTGCGCTGGAAACGATATGTGACAGAGGATAGCAAGGCGGTCATCTGTTTCATGAACATTTCGACATTGCCTGCCTGAAGGGCGTCTGTCACATCTTCAAGCCAAGTGGCCGGTTGAGTTCTGCCCTCCTTGAAATAATCGCCGGCAAGCACGGATATAAAGCCTGAACGAACCTCCTCGTTGGGAAAATCAAGCAGGTATGTCTGCCTATGAGGATTGCAAGCCTTGATGGTGAGATAGCCGCTCTGATATATCATCGGAAGCGGTTGCTCAACGTCGGCCTTATAGTCAATAAACATCTCCGCGGGATAGTATTTGCCAACGAGTTCGTTGATGTTCTCATTGCCATGGGCAAGGAGGCGGACAAGGTAACCAGGAGTGCCCGAGGCAAACCAGTAGTTGCGCATATCGTTCTTGCTAAAGCAATTGAGTATGCTGAAGGGATTGAAGATGCCTGTCATCTTGCTACTGAAATGATAGCCGTCGTATTTCTCTGTCAGCATTGCCACCATATCCTCATAACTCTTGTTTTTTGTTGATGCAAGCGAACGGATTGGCTTGTCAAAAACGGTCAGAAGCTCTTCCTTTGTAATGCCGCAAAGAGATTCGTATTTTTCGTCTAAGCTGATGTCATCTGGCTGATTAAATCCGCTGAACACGCTCACCTGAGAGAACTTCGTGACACCAGTAAGCATCACGAACTTAAGATTCTCGTCGGCATCCTTGAATGCTCCATAGAATCCCTTGAGTATATCCCGGTTGTGGGTCTCGTATGCAATCTTCTCGCCGTTGTCGTTTTGATAATACAATGTTTTGTTGTCCATCACGTCAAGCAATGGTTTGTCATATTCGTCAACCAATACAACCGCTCTTTGTCCAGTCCTCTCATGTGCAGCCTTGATGACATGCTTGAATCTTATGGCATAATCGTCTGAGTTAGTTGTTCTGCCATATATTTTTTCAAAGCTCTCAATATAATCGAGTATCACAGCCTCCAATGTGCCGAGTTTTGTGAAATTGGAAGTGCCAAACGACAGATGGAATACAGGATATACATTCCACTCCTTCTCAAGCGAGTCGATCTTCAACCCGCGGAACAATTCTTTCTGTCCGAGGAAATAGCTTTTCAGGGTGGACAACAGCAAACTCTTGCCAAACCGGCGCGGTCGGCTCAAGAAGAATATTTTCCCGTTGTTTGCCAGGTTATATACCATATCCGTCTTATCGACATATACGTATCCGTCCTGGATTATGTTGCTGAATGTCTGTATTCCTATAGGGTATTTCATCATTCAAAATATTGGGTTGGGAATAAACTAAATCACATCCATAAAGTTCTTCTGAGTACGATTGAATATGACAATACCGAGAAGGAGAATGACTACGGCGAAAGCAAAACTGTATAGGAGATACGACCATTCGAACACCCCGACGCCGGTGAATCCATACTTAAACGTCTCGGTGATGGCAGTGAGCGGATTGGCCACTATCAGCCATATCTTGTCGGGATAGTTGTTCTTCATCACCGACAAGGGATAGATGACGGGCGTGGCATACATCCACAGTTGGACTCCAAAGGAGACGAGGAAGCGTAGGTCGCGGTATTTTGTTGTCATTGAGGAGATGACAAGTCCGAATCCGAGTCCGATGCATGCCAGCATAAGGATGAGCAGCGGCAACAGGCAAATCGTCCAGTTGACATTGAAACCTCCGAGTTTCACGGCATAATACAGATACACCACAACGAAGAGCAGAAACTGTATGCCGAGCTTTATCATGTTGGATATGACTATCGAGAATGGCACGACCAGGCGAGGGAAATACACCTTTCCGAATATCTGCTGGTTGGCGTTGAACGTGTCGGAGCACTTGGTGAGGCAGTCGGCGAAATAGTTCCAGCACACAAGTCCGGCGAGATAGAATACTGCCTGTGGCACACCGTCGGTAGAGATGCCGGCTATGCCGCCAAACACAAACATAAACATCACGGTGGTGAGGATGGGCTGGATGAAAAACCATGCTGGACCGAGGATGGTTTGCTTATAAAAGGTGACTATGTCCCTCTTCACGTACATCATCAAGAGGTCGCGGTAACGCCATACTTCTTTCAGGTCGAGACTGAATAGTCTCTTATGGTTGTCTATTATTATATCCCAATTTTGTTCCATTGTAAGTCAGATTTAAATTCAGTTGCAAAGCTACGAAAAAAAACTGTTGTAACCAAACTATTAGTGAAGAAAATCACTTGTCATATTCATAATAATACCAATATGTGCCAAAGTATTGCTCGAAAAGTGCCAGACGACGTGCTGAGGACTCGGAAATGGAGTCTTCTAATTTCTGGAAATCGTCAAAATCGGTGTCCATGACTTGGTTTTTATATACTACAAGTGGATTGGCTCTGCGGTGTGTGTAGAGCACGAGAGCTTCACGGTAATGCTGCGGAAGACTGTCGTTGATATTGTAGTGGAGTGGCAGTTCGCGGGCGAATCCGTCAAGGTCGCGGTCAACGAGCTTTCCGCAAAGTATATAGTCAGAGATGGCCTTCGTCTTATAGCCTGACGCCAACAGCGAGCTGAGATATTG
The DNA here is from genome assembly GCF_002251245.1 of Prevotella sp. P5-92. GTDB lineage: Bacteria > Bacteroidota > Bacteroidia > Bacteroidales > Bacteroidaceae > Prevotella. The sequence continues at coordinate 21,370 of NZ_NPJG01000119.1, read as the reverse complement.
ACGTGTGGTCATGTCTGGCAGCGGACGAGCCCCGAGGTAACGGTAGATACTGTCTGTGGGATAGAGCATGAGTCTAGTATTCTTGCCTGTGGGAAGCAAGGTCTCTGACGTGCCATTGACGGCATATCTGAACATCTCGTCAGCCATACGTCCTTCACGGCTGAGGGCGTAGCTTCGCAGCATGGTCATTGTCGGGTCGCCATCGAGTGTTTTCTCACCCACTATAGCTGCCTTTGCAAAATCGCGGTCAACAAGCAGGGTTTCCATCTTTGCCTTGTGGTGGAATAAGTCGTCGCCTCCGGAGATGAGGCCGGTGCAGAGCGACATGGTGCAGAGGGCAAACAGGTTTATCCATACAAGGCGCGAGAAAAGTCCACGTGAGTTGATGTCTGCCTCGTAGTCAATCACGTTTCTCAACCCTAAGGTGATGAAGAACCATGCCACGAGCAATAGTGGTAACAGCCATAGCCATGCTCCCATAGAGAAGTTGATGTCTATTTCCGGACTGATATCCGTGACAATGGTAAGAAGGAGAAACGACGGGAAATAGGTAAGCCAATGAAAGCGCCTGTTGATGGGGAAATATGTGTTCACTCCACGATGGAGTAACATCAATGTCAGTGTGATGATGACAGCTCCCCACGTGGGTGAATAGGTGGTCTGTCCGCCACTTAGGACATGCTGTGCAACAGAGAGCACGTCTGATTGACGGAGATAGAGAAATGAAAACGAGAATGTAACGAACGCGACAGCACACACTATACGCATGATAGTGGTGCTGTCGTTGTCGTGTCTGTTGTTATAATTCATGTCACTGTTTTAGTTCTTCTTCAAGACAACTGCCGAACGTGCTGGCAGATAGAGCTTTAACCATTCCTTGTGGTCTTTCACATACATGGGGTCGTAGTTGGTAAGGTGTATTATGCTGTCGTCAGCAAGGCCATTACCACCAAACTCTTTGGCGTCTGTGTTGAGTACGACCTCATAGCTACCTGTGGGCACGAGGAAACCATAGTCAGTAAACGAGCGCGACGGGCTGAAGTTAAACACAAAGACCAGATCGCCTCGACTGAATGCCAACACCTGGTCGCCGTCGTTGTGCCATATCTCCTGGACGGGTTTGTTTTGGAAGTTTCTGACGCTCTTTATGGTCTTTATCATTGCCTTGTCGAAGTCGCCGAGATAATGATAGCACAGCTCCTTGTTGTCAACAAGGTTCCATTGGCGACGCGCGTATTTGTAGCTCCATCCATTACCTTCGCGCGGGAAGTCGATCCATTCAGGATGACCAAACTCGTTGCCCATGAAGTTCAGATATCCACCGTTGATGGCTGATGCCGTGACGAGGCGTATCATCTTGTGGAGGGCAATGCCTCTGTGAGCCATAAAGTTCTCGTCGCCCTTCTTGAAGTGCCAGTACATGTCGGCGTCGATAAGGCGGAACACGATGGTCTTGTCGCCTACGAGTGCCTGGTCGTGGCTCTCGCAGTAGCTGATGGTCTTCTCATCAGCACGCCGGTTCTTCACCTCCCAGAATATTGAACTTGGTTTCCAGTCCTCGTCCTTCAGCTCTTTGATGGTCTTGATCCAATAGTCGGGTATGTTCATGGCCATGCGGTAGTCAAACCCATAGCCGCCGTCCTCAAACTTAGCTGCCAGTCCTGGCATTCCGCTCACCTCCTCTGCAATAGTGATGGCATTAGGGTTAACCTCATGGATGAGCTTGTTGGCGAGTGTGAGATAGCAGATGGCATTATCGTCCTGATGACCATTGAAGTAGTCGCCATATCCGCAGAATGCCTCGCCTAAGCCGTGGCTGTAGTAAAGCATCGAGGTGACGCCGTCGAAGCGGAAGCCGTCGAACTTAAACTCCTCAAGCCAGTACTTGCAGTTAGAGAGGAGGAAGTGGAGCACGTCGTCCTTGCCGTAATCAAAGCAGAGAGAGTCCCATGCCGGATGCTCGTGGCGCTCACCAGGATAGAAGAACTGGTTAGGGTCGCCTGCAAGATTTCCAAGTCCTTCGACCTCATTTTTCACAGCGTGCGAGTGTACTATATCCATGATGACGGCAATACCGTTCTTATGGGCTGTGTCGATGAGTTCCTTGAGCTCCTCTGGTGTGCCGAATCGGCTTGATGGCGCAAAGAATGAGCTCACGTGATAGCCGAAAGAGCCGTAATAAGGATGTTCTTGGATGGCCATAACCTGTATGCAGTTGTATCCGTCTTCGATGACACGTGGCAGAACATTCTCCGTAAACTCCTTGTATGAGCCAACCTTTTCTGCGTCTTGTCCCATTCCCACGTGGCACTCATAGATGAGCAGTGGGCTCTTGTTTGGCTTAAACAACTTCTTCTTCCACTCGTATTGTTTCTCGGGGTTCCATACCTGTGCTGAGAAAATCTTTGTCGTGTCGTCCTGAACCACTCGTTGGCACCAGGCAGGTATGCGTTCGCCCTCGCCGCCATTCCAGCGTACCTTCATCTTGTAGAGGTCGCCATGTTTCATGGCCTTTGATGGCAGTTTGAGTTCCCAGTTACCAGTGCCTTCTATGCGTTTGCACTTATATTTTTCGTCGATGGTCCAGTTGTTGAAGTCGCCGATAAGATATATTTCCGTGGCATTTGGAGCCCACTCGCGGAACACCCATCCTCTTGGAGTCTTGTGAAGTCCGAAATACAGATGTCCGGTGGCGAAGTCCTTCAGAGGCTTCTTTCCGTTGCGTGTCAGCTGGTTGAGCTTCCATAAGGCATGCTCGTGACGTCCGCGTATGGCAGCTTCAAAAGGTTCGAGCCATGAGTCGTTCTTTACCAGTCCGATATGTTCGGGCGCTTTAGGTTTTGCAGGTGTCTTGGTCTTGCGTACACATGCTTTTCTCTTTGTGGTAGTTTTTTTCTCTTCCATTTGATTCTTTGGATAAAAGGTTGGGGGAAAGTTCTCAGTTATTTTACATTTCTCACTTTGAATATCGCTTTGCGTATTCCTTCCTCTTCGCTAATGCATGGAGCGTGTCCGTCCTGAGGGAAGAAAATGGCAAACATGCCTGGACGACAGGTGATAAATTCGTCGGCTGGAAGGTCGGGAATTTTTGTAATGTCTTTCTCTGCGTTGTATTCTGCCTCAGGCAAGAATCGACGAGGTGTGTATCCGTAAGTCTCAGAAGTAGAGAGCGGTATCTGTATGTCAACCATTTCGTCGTGAGTCTCCATCACGGCTGTGTTGGCAGACTTTGATGTCGCTGTCGTAAGATTCAGGAAGAGGTCGTCTCCCTTTATTTCGTATTTTCCTTCTTTCATAGTGCTGAGGTCGTTGTTTTCAAGATATTCAACGACATCGGCAAACAATGGGTTGAGCGCTGTGTAGCGGCTCAGCATGTCGAGTGTATCTACTATCATAACTATATGTAATTTATTTCTTTCTGTCTATTTGTCTCCATCCATTCTGGTAGGTGCCGGTGGCTGTAACCTGTCCGTTGCGGTCTTTTTCCACAAAGCGTCCGTCACGTTTGTCATCCACGTATGTACCTTCAAAGCGTTTTCCTTCCTTGTCTTCCTCAATGGCCGGGCCATGGCGTTTGTCGTCCTTGAACGTTCCCTTGAATTTCGATCCGTCGGCAAAATGGATAATACATTCGCCGTTGAGTTTGCCGTTTTTCCAAGTGCCGTCATACACGTCGCCGCTTTTCAGTGTAAGCTTTCCTTTCCCGTCTTGTCGGTCGGTTTTCCATAGTCCAGTATATACGTCACCGTTTTTCCATGTCAGTGTGCCTTGTCCGTGTTTGTCACCTTCAAGGAACTGTCCTGTATATTTATCTCCATTGGCATATTTGAAGATGCCGTTGCCGGTACGTTCTCCCTGCACATAATCGCCTTCATACACGTCGCCGCTTTTGAACTTGTATATGCCGCGTCCGTTTTGTATGTCGTCGATCCACTGGCCTACATACACGTCGCCGTCAGCATAGCGGAACGTGCCTTTGCCCGAGCGTTGGTTGTCTTTCCATTCGCCGTCATAGCTTGAGCCGTCGCCCCAGTCAAAATAACCCTTTCCGTTTTTCCGGTCGTTGGCCCAATAGCCTTTGTAATAAGCCCCGCTGGCAAAGGTATATACACCATAGCCTTGGCGATGGTCTTGTTTCCATTCGCCTTCATATTTGTCGCCGTTGTAGTAGTACATGGTGCCTTTGCCCTGCTGGTAGTCGCGATACCACAGTCCCACGTATTTGTTGTTGTTGGCAAAATAGTAGGTTCCTTTACCATGCTGCTGGTCTTGAAACCATTGTCCTTCGTATTTCTCTCCGTCGAAGAATGTATATACGCCATAACCGTTACGCTTGCCTTTATCGTAGTTGCCTTCGTACCAGTTGCCGTTCTTGAATATTGTTTTGCCTTTTCCATGAGGCTTTCCGCCTACCATCTCACCGCTGTAGTCACCTTCGTCCTTTGTGACGCAAGTGCCTAATGTGAGCTTTTGTGCTGAAGCTGACATGGCTGGGGCCAATGCCAGTATTATTGATATAAATAGATGTTTCAAAATAATGAATGTTATAGTTTGCAATGCCAAAGTTACAACAATATTCGTAAACTGCCAAGCAATCGCTTGAACATCTTACATTTTTTAACGCAACTCAACGATTATTGACGATTAATTTCATCAAAAACTCCTTCTCCCGTGATATTTCTCTCGTCAAGTTAATGTTTTTTCTCCCCTCTCTGTTTATTATCTTCCACGCATTATGACCCATATCACTATCGGTGCTCCTAATACCGGGGTGATGGCATTAAGCGGTATGAGCCCACCCGACGACGGCATGGAGGCAATGAGGTTGCAGAGCAAAGCAATGAGAGCTCCTGTGAGCATGGTTACTGGCATCAGTATGCCATGATTGCTGGTGCGTATCATCATCCGGGCTATGTGTGGTACTGCAAGACCTATGAACGATATAGGACCGCAAAACGAGGTGACGACGGCTGTCAACACTCCTGTTATCACGAGCAGGATGTTGCGTATCACTGCCGTGTGTATTCCGAGATTCTCAGCGTAATTCTTTCCTAATTGGATGATATTTAACGGTTTGATGAGTAGCAACGAGCTGCCGAGTGCTATTAAGGTAACTACACTGAACCATGGCAAAAGGCTCAACGACACGCCGCCAAAGCTGCCCAGTCCCCAAACAAGATAAGATTTCACGCCCTCCTCGGTGGCAAAGAAATTGAGAAGGCTGATAGCCGATGAGGCTATATAGCCTATCATTATACCTACGATGAGCAGCATAACACTATTGCGAATAAACAACGAGAAGACAAACACTACGCCCATCACCATCATCGCGCCAATGAATGCCCCGAAGAATACTGCGGCAAAGCCTGTCAGTGCTACGGATCCAGCGGTCACGCTTCCACCCAAGAGCAACATGACGAGAGCCGCGCCTAAGCCTGCTCCGCTGCTTATGCCGAAGATCGAAGGGTCTGCAAGCGGATTGCGAAAGGCTGTCTGCAACATCAGGCCGCTGACGGAAAGTGCCATACCCGAGAGCAGGGCTGTCGCTGCCTGTGGGAGACGCGATTCGATGACGATGTATGTCCACGACACTTTTTCTGCTTCGTTGCCCGACAGTATCCTCATCACCTCGCCAGCGGGGATATCAACGGAGCCGAACACCAGATTGGCGAAAAACAATGCCGTTATTGCTAATATGAGTATTATGCTGCACTTCATCTCTTATTTTAGTTTCTTAAAATACTGTCCTTCTCCCGAACGGTTTCGGAATATGTTTGAGAACTCTTCGAGCAAACGGTCTGGTCGGAAAGGTGTCTCCTCGTAAAACAATGTCCGCTCGGTAGAGCATCCCCACACATTACCGTCTTGCCATGCCTTAAGGTGTGTGAACGCCTTGTTTTCTGAAGCCAAGGTGGCTATCGTCTTCTCTGCTCCTCCGTAGCGGAACAGCCAAAGGTCGGCATCCTCGCACTGTTCAACAACGACCTCGGCAGCCAAAGCCTTGCTGCCGCCAGACTTGTCGTTGCGGAAGCAATACGTGCCTCCAGCGTCTTCTACCATCTGTCCTATAGTACTTTGTCCTCCAGGTATATACCACGTGTTTCCTAAAGGCAAGTCTATCACTACTTTGGGTTTGTCCTTCAGTTGTGACGCTTCTGTTTTCAGACTGTTGTATCGTGTCTCTACCTGCTCGAAGAGAGCGTTTGCCTCGTCTTCATGACCTGTTAGCATGCCATAGAATTTCATCCATTCCGCACGCGCTAAAGGAGATGGTTCCATATAGTCGGCACATTCCACAATAGGGATATGCAACTCGTCGAGTTTTCCATATCCGCCACTGTTTTCAAACGGCGACACCAACACCATGTCGGGATTGCCGTCGATGATCTTCTCTATGTCGGGCGACATGCTGTTGCCAAGGTCGGTGATGATCTTGTCTGCCACCATGCGTCTCACGTCCTGACGTTTCACATATCTCACGTCAGCCATGCCACAGATGGCTTTCATCGCTCCAAGATCGGCAAGCAAAGAGGCATGAACCGTAGTGAACACCATCGCACGATGTATAGGGACATTGATTATTGTGCCCTCTGGCAGATGGTTTGCCGTGGTGTCTGATACAAGTATATAGCGGTGTAGTGTCCGGTCTTCTCTCCACGGGTCGGCAATATCCACGGTGCGATATTTCCCATAGTCAACCACGGTGAGCAATCGGGAATATTTCAGACGCAGAGTGTCGCCCTCCACCTCTGCTCCTTGGGTTTTGCCCTGAGAGCATGAGGTGAGGACGACAGTGGTCAATAATAATATGTATAATAGGTGTCTTATCATTAGTCAACCAATATTACCTTTCGTGGGTTCTGTCCCCATGTGGTCATTTTTGACAACAGAGTGTAATTCTTAGAGAAGTGATATACGCTGCCTGGACCAGCCGAATACTGTGAGGTAAGGATGTAGAACGAATCGTCTTTACCCTCTGACATGCCGTAGATGGTGGCTGACTTCAGTTCTGGGGCGGCTGCCGTAATAGTGGCAGTGACGTCGGTCTTCTTCATGGCTACAGGGTCATACACATAGTAGGTGTTAGTGGTCTCGTAGGTGCTCCAGTCTGTCATCGACCATGCACAGAGGGCCTTGTTGTCCTGCTCCACGATGTGAGTAGTATATTCGCCTGTGTCTTGCGCCTTGCCTGTTTTGGTGTTGAGGGCGTAGAGCGGAGTGTATGTCCAGTCGGCTCCGTATCCCTGCACCATGATATAGTCGCCACATTCCACCACTACCTGTGTGTTATCCATCACGTCAACCTTTTTCACGCCCGTTGTGTTGAAGTTGTTAGTGTCGATGATGGCCACCTTGTTGTTAGTGTTTGTATTGTCGTAGGCGTTGCCCAAGGCCACATATATCTTATTGTCTTCGATGACGATATGCTCAGGAGCCTTGCCCACTTCCACTTCGTCTTTCTTTTCAAGAGTCTTGGCGTCAAAACGGCACACATAGCCTCCGATGGCAGTTACGTAGAGGTAGCCGTTGTCTGCAGCTGCATAGCGTGGCTGTCCGTGGGTCTCGTCAAATGTCACTCGTTTTTCCTCGATGCCTGCCTTGTTGAGTTTAGCCACATAGTTTGAGCCATACATCACGACATAGACATTGCCGTCGTACTCGATGATATCCTGTCCTGTATCGCCCAGCTGCTTGCCGTTTTGCATATAATACAGGTCGATGGATTTTGTTGTTGTAGTGTCGCGGTCGCTGTCAAAGAATGCGATAGAGGCATTGTTCTGCTGATACGAACCCTCGTTGAGGATGTAGCCTCTGTGTTCAGGAAGCGCTACCTTCGAGCCATATTCGAATGGATCGTATTCGTCGTCGTCACTACAAGAGGTAAAGGCTGCCGAGACAGCCAGACCGCAAAGTGCGGTCAGATACATACTTCTGAATTTCATTTCTTTTTTCTTTTTTTTATTATTGTTGTACTATTTTTCTTATATGTCTAATGTCGCCGATGCCGTTACCGACCGTCCTGGCATGGGATAGTATTTTATTATCTCATACTGTTTGTCGGTGATGTTGTTCACGGTCAGCTGTAAGCGCAGCATGTTGTCGCCGAGAAGGAAGTCGCGCGAGAGGCTCAGGCTGTGTTCCATATACCCGTCGAGTTGGTATTCCCTCGTGTTCTGCGCCATTGAGTATCGCTTGCCCTGGCCTGTTGCCGAGTAGCCTACGTTCACCCAAGGGGTGAGCAGCATTACCGACAGGCCTCCGCTCACCTTTGGCGTGTAAGGTAACTGTGAGCCGTATGTCGCACTGCCTTCGGTCTTGTCTTTTGCCTCTTGCCATGTCAGCGAGCCGTTGGCCACTATGCTGTATCCTTTGACTATGTCAACCTCTGTCCCCATAGTGGCGTCGATGCCTTTTATCTCAGCCTTGCCGAAGTTCACCATCTTCCAGATATATGTGGAAGGGAACGCCACTATCTTGTCTGTTACGTCGTTGTAATATGCGTCGATGGTCAGTGCCACATAGCGCAGTGGGCCTATGGGACGCGAGTTCCATGTCATTCCTGCCCCGTACTCGTGTGCGTTTTCCGGACGTAGTGAGGTGTTGCCAATCTGCAGATAATACAGGTCGTTGAACGTAGGCAGTCGGAAGGTGGATTTCGTCATTGCCCTTACATACAGTGCCTCGTCAGGCAGCAGTCTGTAGCTGAAGGAAAGTGATGGCGAGAGCTTTTTCCTGTCTTCTGGTTTCTTGATGGCATATTTCTCGCTTTCGGTAAGGCTTTCGGTGGCGTATGTCATCACGATGTTGCCTTCTATGGTCATCCTGCCGTATTTGGCTTTTGAGACTAATGCTGTCAGCGATGTGGTACGCAGCGGGTTGGGACTTCCGTTCACTGTGGTCCTAAGTTTGTTTACTGCCACGTCTTCAGCCAAGGCCATTTCAAGCCATGACGTTGGTTTCCAGCCTAATGTGGCAGACGTGTAATATTCGTCCTGGCGGTTGACCTCGGTCTTTTTGCCATTGGCGTACTTCGCATTCGTGTCTTCATACTTGTTCCACGAGTGGGTGTATTTTGCCCTTATGGCAAGTTTCCATTGCCTCGCTATATGCCTTTTGTATGCTGTCTGAAGAAAGAAGTTCTCGTCCCACAGACGTTCCTTTGAATTGTCGTTGTATAACACTACTGACCCCGGGACGCCACGTTGCGAATGGTAGAAGTAGGCCTTTGTGTCGAGACTGCCTCCATCGCCAAACTTATGGAGGACGTTGGCTTCGCCATGCCATTGTTCAATGTCGGAGTTGTTGCGTTTCTCGTTGCTCTTCTCCTTCCCGTTTCTTAACACGAAGGGATAGCGTCCGTCAGCTCTCATATAGTCAGCGTCGAGTGTCGTCATGGTGTTTTCGCCCGCCTGACACCACCATCTGACGCTCGGGTTCAGCTGTCCCCAAGAGCCGCCCTTCAATGCCAAACGCAGTCGGCTGTCGCCTTTGTCGAGCACTGGGCGTTCGGTTTCTATAGCGAGCAGTGCTGCCGAAGCATAGTGTCGTGCCGTCTGCATGATGTCGCTTCCCTGCCCTATTGCCATCGACAGCATCCCGACATTATCGAGCGAGAATCGTCCTATGTCTATCTGTCCGGCCTGGGTATTGCTCACGGTGATACCGTCATAGCTCACTGCGGTATGCTGTGCTCCGAGATTTCGGACAGAGACGGTTTTCATGCCGCCGATACCGCCGTAGTCCTTGACGTTTGTCCCCGCCATCCTCTTTACCGCGTCGGCTATATTCTGCAGTCCTAACTGTCTGATGTCGTTGCCGCTGAGCGACTGTACGGGTATAGTTTCAAAGATGTTGGTCTTCCGGCTTCTCTCTGCCGTGACCACCACCTCGTCGATACGTCCGGTACGTATAGTATCGTTAGCATCTGCATACATGAAGACGCATATGGCGGCTGCCATGACCGCATACCTCTTTTTCTTGTTCATTTCCGAATCAATAATCTGACCAATTTTTCATCCCTTTCCTCGAGGGAGTGAAACATTAATAACATGACGGCAGGTCTTCTGACTATTGCCAAGTATAAACGTCTTCCCGATCATTGTCTGTCAGTGACATCATTGTTCATACTGTATAAAGGCAAATCACAGCAGCGGGACTGTCAGGAGAATCTCACTCCGTTCCCATTTAATCACCGTGGTGAACCAATCACGGCTGCAAAGGTAGTAATTTTCTGTCAATCATGCAAGACAAATACCAAGAAATAACGATTTTTTAGCAAAAAACACGATGATTATTGTCGTTTTTGGATTCTATTAGTTATCTTTGCAAAAAAATTTTTGCGAATGAAATTATCAGATTTGAAAACAGGCGAAAAAGGAGTCATCGTCAAAGTGCTTGGTCATGGTGGCTTCAGAAAGCGCATTGTGGAAATGGGATTCATCAAGGGAAATGTGGTGAAGGTGTTGCTCAACGCTCCACTGCAGGACCCTGTAAAATATCAGATATTAGGCTACGAGGTGTCGCTGAGGCATAAGGAGGCAGAGATGATCGAGGTCATCTCTACCGAGGAGGCAAAGACACTGGAGAAGACTTACTCGCAGAATGTTAGCTGTTCGGCAAAGTGCGACGACGCCGATGACGCGCCGCTCACTGACAAGCAGCTCCATGATGTGGCAATAAGGAAACGCCGTACTATCAACGTTGCCCTGGTGGGTAATCCTAACTGCGGAAAGACGTCGCTGTTCAATTTCGCGTCTGGGGCACATGAACACGTGGGCAACTACTCGGGAGTGACAGTGGATGCCAAGGAGGCGACGGCATCGTTCGAGGGTTACGACTTCAATATCATCGACTTGCCCGGCACTTACTCCCTTTCGGCCTATTCGCCCGAGGAACTCTACGTAAGACGGCAGATCATAGACAAGACGCCTGATGTAGTGCTCAACGTGCTCGATGCCAGCAACCTCGAGCGCAACCTTTATCTCACCACCCAGCTCGTGGACATGCACCTCAGAATGATATGCGCCTTGAACATGTACGACGAGTTTGAGGAACGGGGCGACAAACTCGACCATAAGACCCTCGGACAGCTCTTCGGTATTCCTATGGTGCCCACGGTGTTCAAGACCGGCAAAGGCGTTGATCTGCTCTTCCACATTATTATTAATATGTATGAGGGTGTTGACTTCATTGACAAGAAGGGTAATATCAACCCGCAGGTGGCGCGCGACATACAGGAGTGGCATAAAAACTATGAGGGACATCATGGCAGTAATCACGGCGAGGACTTCGCTCACGGCAACAAGCCTAACGACAGCGTGTCACGACATATTCACCTCAACCATGGCACTGTCATCGAACAGGGCATCGAGGCAATAAAGACCGAACTGAAAAACGACGAACAGATACGTCATAAATACTCCACTCGCTACCTATCCATCAAACTCCTTGAGATGGACAGCGAGACAGAGAAGGAAATAAGCCAACTGCCAAACGCACAGCGCATAATAGAGATACGCGACCGAGAGGCGGCACGCATCAAGAAAGATCTTAAAGAAGACTCAGAGACTGCCATCATGGATGCGAAGTATGGCTTTATCCACGGAGCACTCCACGAGGCAGGCTACGAAAAGGGTGACACTGGCGACACATATCAGGTGACACACATCATCGACCGTATCATCACCAACCGTTACGTTGGTTTTCCTATCTTCTTCGCCCTTATCTTCCTTATGTTCCATGCCACCTTCACCCTTGGACAGTACCCGATGGACTGGATAGAGGCTCTCGTAGGCCTGTTGGGCGATGTTGTCGGCAAGGCGTTGCCTGACGGCATAGTGCGCGACATGGTGTGCGACGGCATCATTGGTGGCGTTGGCTCTGTCATCGTGTTCCTCCCGCAGATACTTATCCTCTACGGTTTCATCTCGTTTATGGAAGACTCTGGATATATGTCGAGGGCGGCGTTCATCATGGACCGTCTGATGCACAAGATGGGACTGCACGGCAAGTCGTTCATACCTCTGGTCATGGGGTTCGGCTGCAATGTGCCGGCAATAATGGCCACACGCACCCTTGAGAGCCGGAAGTCGAGACTCATCACGATGCTCATCCTGCCTATGATGAGCTGTTCGGCGCGACTACCTATTTACATTATGATCACGGGAGCGTTCTTTGCCGTAGAATATCAAAGCATAGTGATGATATCGCTCTATGTCATAGGCATTGCCATGGCTGTGGTCATGAGCCGCATATTCAGTCGTTGGCTCGTCAGGGGCGACGACACACCGTTTGTCATGGAGTTGCCGCCCTACCGTTTCCCTTCCACAAAGACCATCGCACGCCACACCTGGGAGAAGGGCAAGCAGTATCTGAGAAAAATGGGAGGCGTCATCCTTGTGGCAAGTATTGCCGTATGGGCTTTGGGCTATTTTCCCCACAACGACAGCTTAGAGCCACGCCAACAGCAGGAACAGAGTTATATCGGACAGATAGGAAAGACCATTGAACCGATATTCAAGGCGCAAGGCTTCGACTGGAAACTCGACGTGGGACTGGTGTCGGGCATTGGCGCCAAGGAGATCGTGGCATCAACCATGGGAGTGCTCTATGGCGACGACACCACCAATGCCGACGAGACGACAAAACACGAACGTATGCGTCAGCATATGGAGGCTGACGGTATCACTCCTCTCGTGGCATTCTGCTACCTGCTCTTCGTCTTGCTCTACTTCCCGTGCCTTGCCACCATCGTGGCTATAAAGAACGAGAGTGGATCGTGGCGATGGGCTTTGTTTACAGCACTTTATACCACTATGCTGGCATGGGTTGTCTCTGCCGCGGTGTATCAAGTGGGTAGATTGGTTTTATATTAATTGACAAAGACAGTTTAGCAAACGACAATGGACTATATAGAAATAAAAGGAGCGAAGGTAAATAACCTGAAGAATGTGTCGCTCAACATACCGCGCAACAAGTTTATCGTGGTTGCCGGAGTCAGCGGTTCTGGCAAGTCGTCATTAGCTTTCGACACTCTTTATGCCGAAGGTCAGCGCCGCTATGTCGAGAGTCTCTCGTCATACGCCCGACAGTTTCTCGGACGTATGAACAAGCCTGAATGCGACTTTATCAAGGGTATTCCGCCGGCCATAGCCATCGAACAGAAGGTCACCAGCCGTAATCCTCGTTCCACCGTAGGCACATCGACAGAGATATACGACTATCTACGCATGCTCTTCGCGCGTGTGGGACATACCTATTCTCCTGTCAGCGGCAACGAGGTGAAGAAACACTCCACCGAAGATATTGTCAACTGCATACACCAGTATTCCGAAGGCACGAAGTTTGTCGTGATGGCTCCGCTTGTGGTGGCCGACGGACGAACGGTGGAACAGCAGCTCAGGGCTTGCATCCTTCAGGGATATGTACGCATCTTCGCCTCGGGAGACTTTTATCGCATTGAGGACTTCCTCGAAAAAGAGAGAAGCGAAGCTGACGAGAAGGACATCTATATTGCCATCGACCGTATGTCGGTAGATTTCTCCAAGGACGGCATCTCGCGCCTTGTCGATTCTACCGAGACTGCTTTCTACGAGGGCAAGGGCGAGTGCAGGCTAATGTTCATGCCGTCCATGCTATGCTATGACTTCTCCACACGCTTCGAGTGTGATGGCATAGAGTTTGAAGAGCCCAACGACAATATGTTCTCTTTCAATTCGCCTACTGGAGCATGCCCTGAGTGCCAGGGTTTTGGCAAGGTGATGGGCATCGACGAGCATCTTGTGATACCTAATCCCTCGCTCAGTGTTTACGAGGGCAGTGTGGTGTGCTGGAACGGTGAAAAGATGAAAGAGTGGAAAGAGGAGTTCTGCCGACGTGCCGTCGCCGACAATTTCCCCGTCTTCAAACCCTATTATGAACTCGAGCGCAAAGAGAAAGACTGGCTCTGGCATGGTCTTCCTTCTGAACTCTACAAGCCTGTGCGCGAACGTATCTGTATCGACGCATTCTTTGAGATGGTTAAGGAAAACCAGTATAAGATACAGTATAGGGTCATGTTAAGCCGCTATCGTGGCAAGACCACTTGTCCTAAGTGTCATGGCACACGACTGCGTCCCGAGGCAAACTATGTGAAGATAGGCGGACGAAGCATCTCCGACATCGTCGAGATGCCGGTAGTGAAGCTACGCGAGTGGTTTGCGCAACTGCAGCTTGACGAACACGATGCCTCGGTGGCAAAGCGCCTTCTTGTTGAGATAAACAACCGATTGCAGTTCCTTCTCGACGTTGGCTTAGGCTATCTCACCCTCAACCGCCTCTCCAACTCCCTGAGTGGAGGCGAGAGCCAGCGCATCAATCTAACTACGTCGCTCGGCAGTAGTCTCGTGGGGTCGCTTTATATCCTCGACGAACCGAGCATTGGTCTTCATAGTAGAGACACCGACAGGTTGACCAGTGTGCTGAAGAAGCTGCGCGACATAGGCAACACGGTGATAATTGTTGAACACGATGAGGACATCATCCGTAAGGCTGATTACCTTATCGACGTCGGACCCGATGCCGGACGACTCGGTGGCGAGATAGTCTATGAGGGCGCACTACCCTCTGCCTCTCTCCTCGCCTCACAACCGTTGCCTACTGAGTTTGCCAAGAGCTATACAATACGTTATCTCGCTGGCGAACTCTCTATCCCAGTGCCCGAAGGACGCCGCCGATGGAACCGCCACGTCACCATCGAGGGTGCACGCATGAACAATCTCAAGGGCGTCACGGTCGATTTCCCGCTCAATGTGATGACCGTAGTGACGGGAGTGAGCGGTTCGGGAAAGTCAAGTCTTGTAAAAGGCATCCTCTACCCTGCCCTCAAGCGTCACATAGGCGAGGTGTGCGACGCACCAGGCGAGTATATCCGCCTCAGCGGAAATATCGGTGATGTGAAACATGTTGAGTTTGTTGACCAAAACCCGATAGGCAAAAGCAGCCGTTCTAATCCTGCCACTTACGTCAAGGCGTATGACGCCATACGCGAACTCATGGCAGAGCAGCCCTTGGCAAAGTCGATGGGCTTCACGCCCCAGTATTTCTCGTTCAATACCGACGGAGGACGGTGCGACGAGTGTAAGGGTGCCGGAGAGATTACCGTCGAGATGCAGTTTATGGCAGATATCGTGCTCACATGCGAGGCTTGTCATGGCAAGCGTTTCAAGTCAGAGATTCTTGAGGTGCGATTCCACGACCGTAACATCAGCGATATTCTCGACATGACCATCAGCGAGGCGATAGAGTTCTTTACCAAATATGGAGAGAAAGTCATAGCAAAACGCCTGAAACCTCTTGAAGATGTGGGATTGGGTTATATAAAGCTCGGACAGAGCTCTTCCACATTGTCGGGCGGCGAGAACCAGCGCGTGAAGTTGGCTTATTTCATCGGTCAGGAGAAACAGGTACCGTCAATGTTCATCTTCGACGAGCCTACCACGGGTCTTCACTTCCACGACATCAAGCGTCTGTTAGACTCTTTCAACGCTCTCATCGAACGTGGACATACCATCGTCATCATCGAGCACAATATGGATATAATAAAATGTGCCGACCATGTCATCGATATGGGACCCGACGGTGGCGATGCAGGAGGAACGCTCGTCGTGGCAGGCACACCTGAGACGGTCTGCGAGTGTAGAGCCAGCGTTACAGGCAAGTACTTAAAAGAAAAATTATGTTAAATCTGTAGATGCAAGAAGACATTTGTTGGGAAAGTGTTCTTTATTCTACGTTTTTATTCGTACCTTTGCACCCGCAAAAGCCGATATGGCTCAGTTGGTAGAGCAATTCATTCGTAATGAATAGGTCCCCGGTTCGAGCCCGGGTATCGGCTCACGAATAAGTAAAGACGGCCGCTATTATCATTATAGCGGCCGTCTTTATTATGTATATCGTCAGTTGTAAAACTCTATAAATGCCTTTATGCAATACTCATGGTCGGCTGCCGACGCCAGCTCTCTCACGCTGTGCATGGCAAGAACCGGGTTGCCCATATCGACACCGCTTATAGCAATGCTCGACGTGAGTATGTTGCCGAGTGTGCTGCCGCCTGCCACATCACTGCGGTTGACAAATCGCTGACATGGCACTCCCGCCTTTTCGCATATCTGCTGGAACACTGCCGCCGACATGGCGTCTGTGGAATACTTCTGTGCAGCGTTGATCTTTATGACTGGTCCGCCGCCTAACAGCGAATGGTTTGTAGGGTCGTACTTCTCTGCGTAGTTCGGGTGGAAGCCGTGGGCGTTGTCGGCGCTTATCATAAACGCTTTCTCCACACTGCGGAAATAGTCGTCCATACTTCCTCCTTGTGCCAATACTATCCGCTGAAGCAGCGACATGAAGAAATTGCTTCCCGCTCCTTGCTTCGTGCCAGACCCCGTCTCTTCATTGTCGAAGATGGCCAATACCTTTGTCACCTCGGGCTTCTCGCCGTCCGCCGTTATCGCCTCCAGTCCTGCATGCACCATCGACAAGTCGTCCAGTCGGCCTGCAGACACAAACTCGTTGTTCAGTCCCACCAGACATGCGGGTGTGGTGTCATAAAGGTACAGGTCGAAGTCTATTATCTCGTCTTTCTCTATCTGCAACTCTTCGGCGATAATGCGCATTAGCAGCCCGTCGGCTTCAAGTTTGTCGTTGACATAACCCAATATAGGCAGCATGTCTTTCTGTTTGTTTAGTTTCACACCGTCGTTCACCTGTCTGTTGAAGTGAATGGCGAGGTTGGGAATGACGAGCAGTGGGCGCTCGATGTGTATCAAGCGCGACTCCGGGTGCAACGCGTCTTCGCTACGTAGTATCACCCTGCCGGCCAAGCTCAGCGGACGGTCAAACCATGTGTTGAGAATAGAGCCTCCATAAGACTCGGTGTTGAGTCTGACCAGACCGCCCTCGCCTGTCATTTCCGCTTTCGGCTTGATGCGGAATGTGGGCGAGTCGCTGTGGGCTGCTATTATGCGGAAGCCTGCCTCCGAGAGTGCCTGTCGGCCGATATGGAAGGCGAAGACGGCGGAATCGTTCTTTGTAACGAAGAACTTCTCTGGCAATTGCGTCCATGTGTCTTCTGCACGCAACTGCATAAAGCCGTTGTCTCTCAATTGTTTGCACACGTTCCTCACTGCAAGGAAGTTTACCGGTGAGGCATTAAGGAAACTGATCAGTTTTTCTGTGTAAGTTACCATAAGCGATATGAATAAATTATAATAGTGTTTCTCTGTTGTCTCTCACAAAGTGTGGCCATCGCTCCTCGCCAAGACATGGGGCATACTCAAATCCCTCATAGGAAAACGAGTGCAGGTCTGCTGGAGACGTGATGTGATGCAGGAGGACATGTCTCACCATAGCTCCACGACACGACTTTGCCCATACGGCTTGCATCTTGAGCATCCCATTCTTCTGTCTCACATAGAATAGCGGGTGTACCACGTTGACCTCACCGCATACGCGCTTCCAGTCAAACAGGTGTTCGTATTCCTCTGTAGATAAGTGCAACAAAACGCCGTCGTCGGCTTTCACACTGTCTATCAGCACATCCGTGAGCTTGTCACGCCAAAACTGGTTGACGGGTTTTCCGTCGGCTGAAGGCAGATGAACACAATGCTCCATCCTGTACGGCACCACTCCGTCCATGGGGCGTAACAGCCCATAGAGGAAACAGGTGATCCACAGGTGGCGCTGGGCAAACACAAGCGCTTCTTCACCCAGTGTTGAGGCTACAAGGTGCTTATATGCCTGGCCGTTATATGCCATGATGGCGGGCATCTTCTCTGCTGTAAAGAAGTGCTGATACCGTTCCCAGTTTTCAGCCGCCAACTTCCGGCTACAGTCGAGTTCACGTTCCAGCGTGTCGATATCCATTCCTGCCATATCCATAGCCAAACGGTTGGCAACGCTCTGAAACTGTGGCTCTGTCCATGGCTTCAAGCCAGACTTGTCATACATTATTTTCGCATTTGCAAGTAGTATCTGCATATTCTGTTCAATATTTATTGTACATGGCGCAAAGATACAATAAAATAAATTAATCTGCAAGAAATCATGGAAAAAAAGAATATACCGACATAAAACATAACTATGATTTCTTGCTATGTTATATGAAATTCTTGAAGAATCTCATATCACAAAGCCAAGAAACTGAAAGAAAAAGGCGATGAGGCTAATGCCCACCGCCAACAGGGAGGAGTAGGATTCTATATGGGCTCCGTACTGATGTATGTGACTTCGATTATTATGTTGATGGACAATGGACACGGCTCTTCAGAATTTGTCGTATGGATGAGCATCGGTTCGATGTTCCTATGCCTCGTAGCTGTGTATCGTCTTGCATTTTGAAACGATGAATGTGAGTACACAGGGCAACTTTTCTTACGTAAGATTATCTGAGTGTCACTTGCCCCAAATGATTCTCCATTCTCCTTTGTCGTTTTTCTTGAGCTTCACCTTATCGGTCTTCTCTTCGCCATTGCCATAAACAATCTTCATTTCCACAGTGGCCTTATTGCCGTCCTCCGATATTTCTTCCGACAGCACCTCATAACTCTTCAGACCCTGCTTCTCTTTCATGGTCTTTTCACCTTTCTCGCGTAGCAATGCCACCAGTTGTTCCTTTCCTTCCTCACTGTCTTTTCCATCTTTCGTGCCCGTGCCCAAGAGGTCCACATAACCCTCATAGTCTGAATTCTGGAGACATTTTACCGACTTCTCGGCTACTGCCGATGGAGTGTTGGAGTCACCGCAGCTCCACAATGCTAAGGCAGCTACAGCCACAAACAAAGAAAGAATAATTTTTTTCATAATACTAAGTTTTTGATGTTAATAATAAAGTGATAATAATTTACTAAAACCTTGATATTGTCCTAATCATACTACTCTCATATATATCGGTAGGCATGATGACATGCTCGAAATGAAATCCGGGCACTATGAAGTCATGCCGTCGCTCTTCGGCCAACGACACACCGGCCCCGAGATACGCCCTCTCCACCAACTCGCTGCAATAGAGCTTGGTGGAGTCGCTGTCGTCATAGTCATGGTCGAAGAGTATTCCACGTCGGTAGAGCCTTAACGCCTCACGTGCAGCCACCTCTGCCACCTTCTTGTCTTTATGTCGCATCACCTCTCCCATCACAGCATTAAACGTAGAAAAAAACTTACTCGGCAGTTCCATCTTCACCCTGTCCACATCGCCAGGGAAATCAGGTTCGTCAGGCACTGCATGAACCACCATTTTCACTCCCGCCGAGTCAACCACGATGCCCATATGCGAATACTTTCCTCCATCGGCTGCAACCACCGTGTGGCTCATCAGCCCAGTCCCTCGCCTAAAGACGATGTCCCCCTCTGCCAACTCCAAGCCATCAGGGAGAATCGTCCCCTCGCCCTCCTTACCGGAACAGGACATGAGAAGAAGGCAGATGAACACGAGGTTTATAACCGTGACGATACTATTCTGAAAATCTGATTCAATTCTTTTCATTGGAGGTACTGGATAATTATCTCATATCCGTTTTTTAAATATACATTCGATAATCTTTCTTCCATAATTCCACATAAACATTATATGTTATTAATGTCGCCGCGAAGATACAAACTATTTTCCATTCCTCCAAACATTTCTCAGATTATTTGCAGATTTACCATGAGAATACCACCCTGCCGTAGGGTCTTACCTCGTGTAAGACCGCCCACTGCCGCAAGCTCAATAGGGGTGCGGGCGACTCGCCCGCGGTTGTTCACTTCTCCTTCTTCCCAACAATCCCTTATATATCAATTACAACGTTATTATTTAATAATCTTATTCCGTTATTACGTAATTTCGGTGTATTAATTCTGATATCACAATCAACTACAAAAACCGTTCCATTTTCAGAGCACAAGACATTTTCATCATGTATATCACTTAAATAGATTGTTGGAGTAGCATAAGTCCAATTTTTCCTATTCATCAGGACGAAGCCCATATTGCTCATGAATGTCTCTATTTCCTCATCAGTCATTCTCAATCCTTGAATAAAAGGTTGCTCTACAATAATCTTGAATTCATCATTACTATCTCTTCCAAAACCAAGCACTTTCATGCTCGTTTCTGAGAAATATGTATTGTGAAGAGTTATTCTATCCAAAGCAAGAATGGGTTGAATAAGTATGATTTAGAAACCTGTCAACATCGTCATACCACACATTCACTATTCTTGCCCATTTCTCAATTGCGCGAGTTTGTTTCTCTGCATATTTGAGTTCTCTTTTGAATTCCTCCCTTCCTTCAAGCTCTGAATCTGGGCAATTTTCTGCTCCCGCGAGTAAGGATGCAATGACATGCACAGCACCTCCCTTTGAGCAGCCATGCTGTTCCTGCGGTGAAAATCGTTTATATATAAGCCTTCCTCTAATAAATAGTTATGCATAATAATCAAGTTGTTGCAGACCCTCTGATGTGAAGCCATCATCTATGATGTTCCTCACTGACGTCCAAAAATCTGCACTGTTCATAATCTTTTATGTAAATTTGCCGCAAATATACAAACTATTTTCCATTCTTCCAAACTTTTCTCGGATTATTTGCCTAATTATCCATTCTGGATATATGACTCAATTAAAGGTTTAAGTTTGGGTATATCTTTTTCTATCGTATTCCAAAGCTGATTGGGTTTTATTTTATAGTAACCATGAACCAAAACATGTCTCATACCTTCAATTACATCCCATTCTACTTCTGTATGTGTTTCCCTAAATTCTTTTGTAAGCATATATACAGCTTCACCAATTATCTCGACATGCTTAACAAATCCATAAAAAACAATAGGATCATTTATTACATCCTCATATTCATACCTATTCTTATTATTTAGAATAATATCAATGGAAGACAAAATATGTTCAAGTCGCCCTTTGTCTTTAATCTTTTCTCTCATATATCAATTTTTTATCCTTTTCAACACTCATTTCGGCAAATGGCAGCAAGCATCCTGTTTCAACTAAATCGATTTTCCTTTTAAGTTTCTTACTTAATGATGTCATAATTCTTGAAATTGTCATGAGCGAAATAGAGTTACTGTCATTGTATTCCACTAGTATATCAATGTCACTATCTGGGGTATCCTCGCCTCTTGAACAAGAACCAAATAACCACGCCTTTTTTATTGGCTGAGTGGCAAAGTATTGTCTTATAGTATCTAAAGTGCCTGTTTCCATAATTATTCTATCTAAGTAGGTCTGCGGGGTTTCCCCCGCTTTCCCCTTCAAGAACCGTGCATGCGACTTTCGCCGCACACGGCTCGTGTAATTCTGTTAATTATCTCTCGTTCTAAATAATCGGCTCTATGTGCTG
>NZ_NPJG01000118.1 GCF_002251245.1 Prevotella sp. P5-92 | reverse complement strand
GTATATGGAATACTACAATAATGAAAGAAT
The DNA here is from genome assembly GCF_002251245.1 of Prevotella sp. P5-92. GTDB lineage: Bacteria > Bacteroidota > Bacteroidia > Bacteroidales > Bacteroidaceae > Prevotella. The sequence continues at coordinate 3,751 of NZ_NPJG01000118.1, read as the reverse complement.
AAAATTGAGACTCAACGGTATGTCACCTGTTTTATACAGAAAGGCATTCGAACAGGCTCACAGTTATTAACCCGTCCAACTTTTTGGGTTCATTTCAGTCAGTGTCCTAATATAATAGTTTGGAATTGGTTCAAGGGCAGCGACAAATAGCGGTCGCTGCTTTTTCTTTTGGCAGAAAATCGCGGAAAAGCCAGTGCCTTATCTCACTGTGGATGATTTGGACAATGCAACATTTGATTTGTTCCGGAGATATGCAAAGCTGAGCAGACGAATGGAAGAGGCTGACTTGCAGGATGACAACAAGGGACTGCTTGAGAAATTGCGTCTTTATGAAGGCTCGTATCTGAAACGTGCTGCTGCATTGTTGTTCCATCCCGACCCTGAGAAATATGTAACAGGAGCGTTCGTGAAAATCGGTTTCTTCAGAGAGGATGCCGACTTGGTGTATCAGGACGAGATACATGGCAACCTGTTCCAGCAGATACATAAACTGATGGACTTGCTTTGCACAAAATATCTTAAGGCGGTAATAACATACGAGGGCATTCAGCGCATCGAGACCTTCCCGATGCCGCGAGAGGCATTGAGGGAAGCATTGCTAAACGCTTGCATTAACAAGGATTATTCTGACACGTCGCCCATACAAATCAGAGTGACTGACAATATGCTTCAGATTGTCAACGGTGGGGTTCTTCCCGACGGTTGGACAGTAGATACATTGTTGTCATCGCATCGCAGTATGCCCTACAATCCCGACATAGCCAACACATTCTTCCGTGCTGGCGAAGTGGAGGCGTGGGGTAGGGGCATTGAGCGCATCATCAAGGGCTGCAATGAAGATGGCTTCTCAATGGTGGATTTCCGCTACGATGCCTGCGGACTTTGGATAACATTCAGGTACCAGTATCCTGCCAGGGTAGTTGGAAATACGGAAAACGTCCATGAAACCACCTTGGTAGGGCATGAAAACTACCAAGAAAACTACCAAGAAAACTACCAAGAAAACTACCAAGAAAACATCTAGTATACAAGATGAAATAATAAATTATCTTCAGAAGAACCCTTATGCTACAGTAAAAGAAGTGCAGATGCAATTCAAAAGTATGACGATAGATGGAATTCAGTACAACATTAATCGTCTTAAATCAATGGGGCTCTTAAAAAGAATAGGACCTGACAAGGGTGGATATTGGCAAATAATACTTTGGTCGATATTCCTCGTGATTATGTGGAACTGGATTGTAGGGAAGAGGGAAAAGTGAATCTTTCTGTAATCCATGTGATATGTGACGCTTGGGGGTTATTGGATGGAGTTGAGAGAAGCCAAATTATTTCAAATAATCCGAGAAAAGTTTGGAAGAATGGAAAATAGTTCGTACCTTTGTGGCGTGAATATAACCTAAATATATAAGATTTATGCGTGGATTGAAGTTTGTTGTGATAATGGCGTTATCACTTTTCGCCACAACATTTGTTAATGCCAACGACTATGAAGAGGATTTCCGTGGAGGACGGCGTATTGACTTGTGGAATGTGGACAATATGCCCAACAGCCGAAATATGCAGCTGAGGGATTCGGTGGTTAATCATCGTATATGGCAAATCGGTATGCCGAGGTTGTATGTTTACCAACCTTGTTCGGATAACCGTACGAATACAGCGGTAATCCTGATTCCTGGAGGTGGATATGCAAAGCAGGCTTATGAGGCTGCAGGTATCACTATGGCCCAATGGCTCAATAGTATAGGTGTCACTGCATTTGTCCTGCTGCATAGATTGCCTACATCACCCGACCTTATCGAGCGTGAGAAGGCACCGCTGCAGGATGCACAAAGAGCCGTGAGATACGTAAGGGCTCATGCGTCGGAGTATGGAGTGGAGAAGATTGGAGTGATGGGATGTAGCGCAGGAGGGCATCTGGCAGCTTGCGTTTCCACAATCGTAGAAGATGTCAGCAATGTTGGCGATTCGATTGACGGTTACTCATTCCGTCCGGATTTTTCAATCCTGATAAGTCCTGTGATAACAATGGTAGATGAACTGACGAATAAAGGGTCGCGAAATGCACTGTTAGGCGAAAAACCTTGCAATGATATGGTGGAGAGATATTCTATGGAAAAACAGGTGACTAAAGATAATCCCCCGATGCTCTTTATTCATGCTTCTGACGACAGGGCAGTATCGCCGATGAACAGCGTAATGATGTATAGTGCCTTGATTGACAAGGGAGTAAAACAGTCCTCATTGCATATATTTCCTTTTGGCAAACATGCTATTGCAATGCGCCGGCAACCAGGAACAACTGCCATGTGGCCCGAGATTGCAGAGGGATGGATGAAGGAAATAGGTTGTTTGTCTAATGAAAAGTGATTGATAATACATAAAAAACTGACAATTATGAGAAATGTAATTCTGGTAGCTGCAGTACTGTTGATGAATGCAGCCTGCGCACAAAAGAACACAAAGGCGGGAAATGAGTCGATACCGGCAACCTCCATCACATGTATAGAGGACAAGGAGGGAGGAACAATGCAACCGCACAAGTTATACCCCGAGGTACCCGACTCGCTGTGGAATGCGCTATCGCTGCAAGATGGAGTGCCTTCGGCCATGAATTGCTTCCTGTTGCAGACGGAGGGGAAAAACATATTGCTTGATGCCGGACTTGGAGCGCCCTTCAGCAGACTCATGCCTAAGTTGAAGGAACTGGGAGTGAAGCCCGAGGAACTCCCATTGGTATATATCACTCATCTTCATCCCGACCATATCGGCGGATTGCTGAAAGACGGCAAGGTGACATTCCCCAATGCCAATGTATATGTCAACCGTGTGGAGGCTGAAGCATGGCTTGCCATGGATGGTGACAAGGGAAAATTGGCTAAAGCTGTTCTTGGGGCATACAAGGACCACTTGCACCTCTTCGAGGCTGGAGATACTCTCGAAGGAGGAGTAGTGAGCATTGAGGCTTATGGGCATACTCCAGGGCACACTGTTTTTCAGAAGGACAGCATTCTCGTGATTGCCGACCTCATACATGGAGCGGCTCTTCAATTGAAGTATCCCGAATATTGTCCGACATACGACATGGATGCCAAGGCCGCACGCGAATCACGCCTGCGTATATTGAAATATGCACGCGAGAAGAAGCTCAAGATGTATGGCATGCACATGCCTATGCCGGAGAACTAAAAGAATACTATTACTCTCGGTGTATCACACTGCCACTGGCCTGATGTGTGGCGAGTATCAACACCTCTGCTATCTGAACATGGGCAGGGGCACTGGCTTGGTGGCGGCATTGCGGTCGCGCACGTCGAAGCACAGAGTCAGCACTTCCGTAGGCAGTTCTGCCTTGAGTTGGGCAAGCTTTCCGGCATTGCGTCCAGTGATGATGAGGTTATATCCACCCTCGGCGAATTTGCGTGCACAAGCTTCACCTATTCCGCTTGTAGCACCGGTAATCAATGCAATCTTTTTCATTCTTGTTTATATTTTTTGTTATGTGGATGCAAAGTTACGTGATTTTTTGTATGACAAAAGAAATAGGCGAAAAAATGTGGAATTAGTGTGAATAATCAGGAAAAAGTTTGGAGGAATAGAAAATAGTTCGTATCTTTGCGGCAAATTTGCGACATGAAGTCGTACAGATAATTGTTCTTTGAAACTAATGAACCTCTTATTCCGTTAAGAGCAGCCTACCGAAGCGTGCGTAGTTGGCAACGACTGGGTGCGAAGCCTTCGGGACAATATG
>NZ_NPJG01000117.1 GCF_002251245.1 Prevotella sp. P5-92 | reverse complement strand
GGCGCCTGAAGTCCGTGACCGCGAGGGTCGGCCTAGGGTGAAACCGGTGATTGGGGCTAAGTCGTAACAAGGTAGCCGTACCGGAAGGTGCGGCTGGAACACCTCCTTTCTGGAGGGACGCCATAGAGGTGGAGAGTTAGGGAAGAAGCCTTTCTTCTTCCGACGAGACCTTTTTTTTTGGTTCGTTACCTCTTCTTGTACTTGCAACTCTGTCTTTCGGGGGATTAGCTCAGCTGGCTAGAGCACCTGCTTTGCAAGCAGGGGGTCAACGGTTCGAATCCGTTATTCTCCACACCGGTGAGGATAGACGCCTGAAGGCGTTCAGTCCTGGACCCGGCGCTTGCTGCCGGGTTGACACCAAGAGATCTTTGACATATTGACACACGAGACTGTAGAATAAAACTCAACAAAGAAGTTTTCCTGACATATTTGTTTGTCGGGATACAGCTGAAAGTATGAGCGGCCATGTTGATGGCCACTACCAAGAAAGTGAATAAGGGCGCATGGCGGATGCCTTGGCTCATGGAGGCGATGAAGGACGTGATAAGCTGCGATAAGCCGCGGG
>NZ_NPJG01000116.1 GCF_002251245.1 Prevotella sp. P5-92 | reverse complement strand
TGGGTATTGCGGCGGGGGCCCCCCTCTTCCCATTCCGAACAGAGAAGTTAAGCCCGCTTGCGCCGATGGTACTGCAATGCAATGTGGGAGAGTAGGAGGCCGCCTTCTTTTAGAAGCGAGAGTGCTGAGGATAGAAATATCTTCAGCACTCTTTTTTTTTATTGTCTATTTTTGCTATGTGCGCACGCAGTAAACATAACATATATCCGTTGTTGTTGTTTTATCACCCACTGTTGTTGTTATTATTGTTCTACTCGCTATTGAGACAACAGTAAGATACGCTATTGAGACAACTGTTCCATACACTAATAACACGACTGTACCAAAGGTGTTATTACGACCGTACCATAGCTATGGAACGACCGTGATACACGAGTATTCACTTTCCACTTGAGGTAGTGATTTTACATCTGACACAAATATTTAGATTATAGTTTAATCTTTATTTTATTCTTATGTCTTAACCGATATTTATAGTTAAATTAGTCTTTTTCCTTTCTAATTGTCTTCATTTTGTTTGTTTGATATTAAATATTATCTATTTTAGTGAAAAAAGTAACGATTTATTTGTTTATTCCATAATTTTTGATTAACTTTGCACCGTGAAATTAAAAATATAATGTAATTATGAACAATTTTGGTCTTCTACATATCATTAATACGATTATTCGACTTCGTTACGTGGTCGGAAGTGAAAAGGTATGTATATAGGTCATCATGATATAAGAGTATAAACCTTTCTCACTTCCATGTGGGGAAGGTTTTTTTTTAGTGATTGTCTTATAAAGAAAGAATAGTAAAAAATATATAAACAATGAGTGACAGATTATTTATTTTCGACACAACACTACGCGATGGAGAGCAGGTTCCAGGATGTCAGCTTAACACAGTTGAGAAGATTCAAGTGGCAAAACAACTCGAACAGTTGGGTGTTGATGTTATTGAAGCTGGTTTCCCTATTTCCAGCCCAGGTGATTTCAATTCAGTAATTGAGATATCAAAGGCCGTGACATGGCCTACTATTTGCGCTCTTACTCGTGCAGTGGAGAAAGATATTGATGTTGCAGTAGAATCTCTGCAATATGCAAAACACAAGCGTATCCATACAGGCATAGGAACGAGCGATTCTCATATCAAATACAAATTTAACAGTAATCGTGAGGAGATTATAGAGCGTGCAGTTGCTGCCGTAAAATATGCAAAGCGTTTTGTTGAGGATATCGAGTTTTATGCTGAAGATGCAGGCCGTACTGACAACGAGTATCTCGCCCGTGTTGTAGAGGCAGTGATAAAGGCTGGAGCTACGGTAGTAAACATTCCAGATACAACAGGCTATTGTTTGCCCTCAGAGTATGGTGCAAAGATAAAGTACTTGATGGAGCATGTCGATGGAATAGAGAATGCGATTATATCTACTCATTGTCATAATGATCTTGGAATGGCAACAGCAAATACGCTCAGTGGTGTGCTGAACGGAGCTCGTCAGGTTGAGGTCACTATCAATGGAATTGGTGAACGTGCCGGTAATACTTCTCTTGAAGAGATTGCCATGATATTGAAGTGTCATAAGGATATTGATATTGATACAAATATCAATACTTCAAAGATTTATCCTACAAGCCGTATGGTTTCGAGCCTTATGAACATGCCTGTTCAAGCTAATAAAGCTATAGTGGGAAGAAATGCTTTTGCACATTCGAGCGGAATACATCAGGATGGTGTCTTGAAGAATGTTAGTACGTATGAGATTATTGACCCGAAAGATGTTGGCCTTGATGACAACTCAATTGTACTTACTGCTCGTTCAGGCAGGGCAGCCCTGAAATATCGTCTTGGAGTTCTTGGAGTAAAGGTTGACAATGAAGAAGTTGTAGATAAGATTTATCAGCAGTTCCTTAAGCTTGCCGACCAAAAGAAGGAAGTCAACGATGACGATATACTGATGCTGGCAGGTGCTGATTCCGCGGAGAATCGCTCTGTGAAGCTCGACTTCTTACAGGTTACCACTGGCATGGGTGTTAAGAGTGTGGCAAGTATAGGGCTTGACATTTCAGGACAGAAATTCGAGGAAGCATCTACGGGTAATGGTCCTGTTGATGCAGCTATAAAGGCATTGAAGAAGATTATCCAGAAGCGTATGACTCTAAAGGAGTTTACTATTCAGGCTATTAGTAAAGGTTCTGATGATGTAGGTAAGGTGCATATGCAGGTGGAGTATGACGGAAACGTCTATTATGGTTTTGGTGCCAATACTGATATCGTAACAGCATCTGTTGAAGCATATATCGACTGTATCAACAAGTTCAGGGCTTGAGAATAGATAGTGAAATAAGATAATTTGAATATTAAATCAATAAGTTCCATAATAATGAATACATTATTTGACAAAATTTGGGATAAACATGTCGTTCAGAAGATTGAAGACGGACCAACACAATTGTATATTGACAGGCTGTATTGTCATGAGGTGACTTCGCCTCAAGCATTTGCAGGTATGAGGGAAAGAGGACTGAAGTGCTTCCGTCCTGACCATATCTATTGCATGCCTGACCATAATACTCCAACTCATGATCAGGACAAGCCAATCGAAGATCCTGTATCGAAGAAGCAGGTGGACACATTGGCAAAGAATGCTGCCGATTTCGGACTGACACATTATGGTATGATGTCGAAGGACAATGGTATTATTCATGTAGTGGGTCCAGAAAAAGGTCTGTCTTTGCCAGGTATGACCATCGTTTGTGGCGACTCTCATACTTCAACTCACGGAGCAATGGGAGCTGTGGCTTTTGGTATTGGAACATCTGAGGTAGAGATGGTTATGGCCTCGCAGTGTATTCTTCAGCAGAAGCCCAAGTCGATGCGTATAAGTATCAATGGTACTCTACAGAAGGGTGTGACAGCCAAGGATGTAGCTCTTTATCTCATGTCAAAGCTGACTACTTCGGGTGCCACAGGTTATTTTGTGGAGTATTCAGGCGACGTAGTGAAGAACCTTAGCATGGAAGGCCGACTCACATTGTGTAATCTTTCAATTGAGATGGGTGCTCGTGGAGGTTTTGTCGCACCTGACGAAACAACACTTGAATATATCAAGGGCCGCGAGTTCGCTCCGAAGGGTGAAGAGTGGGATAAGGCCGTAGAGTATTGGAAAACGCTGAAGAGCGGTGACGACGCTGTGTTTGACAAGGAACTTAACTTTAACGCGGCTGATATCGAACCTCGTGTAACATACGGAACAAACCCTGGAATGGGTATAGGTATTACAGAGTCTATACCTTCTCTCGACGATATAGATGAAGCAGGAAAGGCTTCGTTCAACAAGTCGCTCGAATACATGGGTTTCGCTCCTGGAGAGAAGCTTCTTGGTCATGCTATCGATTATGTGTTCCTTGGAGCATGTACTAATGGACGTATTGAAGATTTCAGAGCTTTCGCGTCGATAGTGAAGGGAAAGAAAAAAGCAGATAACGTTGTTGCATGGCTGGTGCCCGGTTCGTGGGCAGTTGACAAGCAGATACGCGAGGAAGGTATTGATAAGGTGCTTGAAGATGCAGGATTTGCCATCCGTCAGCCCGGATGTTCGGCATGTCTTGCCATGAACGATGACAAAGTTCCGGCAGGCAAGTATGCCGTATCTACCAGCAATCGCAACTTTGAGGGTCGTCAGGGACCAGGGTCGCGCACCATCCTTGCTTCTCCGCTTGTAGCAGCAGCTGCTGCTGTGACTGGTAAGATAACAGATCCACGAGAGTTGATGTAAACGTCTTACGACTGATTGTTGATGATTGAAAATGAAGGTTGAACATTGAAAGAAAGAAAGATGAAACAGAAATTTGACGTAATAACGAGTACATGTGTGCCCCTTCCATTGGAGAATGTGGACACAGACCAGATAATCCCCGCACGTTTCCTTAAGGCGACAGACAAGGAAGGTTTTGGTGACAATCTTTTCCGCGATTGGAGATACAATAAGGATGGTTCTCCAATAAAGGATTTTGTGCTTAACGATCCTACATACGGCGGTTGTATCCTTGTGGCAGGTAAGAATTTCGGTTCTGGCTCGAGCCGTGAACATGCTGCATGGGCTATTGCTGGTTATGGCTTCCGTGTAGTGATAAGCAGTTTCTTTGCTGATATTCACAAGAATAACGAGCTCAATAACTTCGTACTTCCCGTTGTAGTGAGCGAGCCTTTCCTTGCCGAACTCTTTGAGAGCATAAATAATAATCCCAAGACAGAGGTTAAGGTGGATCTCCCTAACCAGACTGTTACCAATATGGCAAATGGTAAGAGTGAGAAATTTGAGATCAACGGATACAAAAAACATTGTCTTATTAATGGATTGGATGACATAGACTATCTGATTCAGAACAAGGACAAGATAGAACAATGGGAAAACCAGAACAGATAAAGTCATACCGCTCCGTGCAGCCATATATAGAGATTATGGACTGCACGCTGCGTGATGGCGAACAGACCAGCGGTGTGTCGTTTTTGCCTCATGAGAAACTCATGATAGCAAGAATGCTTCTTCGTGATGTCAATGTGGATAGAATAGAAGTAGCATCGGCGAGAGTCTCGGAGGGAGAGAAGGATGCCGTGAAGATGATTTGCCGTTATGCCCGTCAAATAGATAAACTGGAGAACGTTGAAGTTCTCGGATTTGTCGATGGCAACAAGTCGGTTGATTGGATATGCGAGTGTGGCGGGAAGACCATCAACCTTCTTACCAAAGGCTCGCTGAAGCACTGTATGCAACAACTTGGCAAAACAGTGGAAGAGCATGTGGCAGACATAAAGAAGTCTATAGAATATGCTGTCAGCAAAGGGCTTAACGTAAACATCTATCTCGAAGACTGGAGCAACGGCATGAAAGATTCGCCAGACTATGTGTATGAACTCATGGATGCTCTTGTCGATACACCCATAAAGCGCTTTATGCTTCCTGATACATTAGGAATAATGAATCCGCTGCAGGTGATCGAGTTTTTCAGAAAGATGGTGAAACGTTATCCCAACACTCACTTTGACTTCCATGCTCACAACGACTACGACTTAGCGGTAAGCAACTCGCTTGCAGCTGTGCTCAGTGGCGCTAAAGGCATCCATGTCACTGTCAATGGACTCGGAGAGCGATGTGGAAATGCTCCTCTGTCAAGCGTACAGGTAATCCTAAAGGATCAGTTTGAGGCAAAGACAGGCGTTATTGAGGATAAGCTCAATGATATCAGTCGATTAGTTGAAGGATATTCAGGTATTGCTATAGCACCTAACCAACCCATTATCGGTGACAACGTGTTTACCCAGGTGGCAGGAGTTCACGCTGATGGCGACAATAAGGACAACCTCTACTGTAACGACCTTGTCCCGGAACGTTTCGGACGAAAACGTGAGTATGCTCTTGGCAAGAATAGCGGAAAGGCAAATATAGCGCGCAATCTACAGGAATTGGGATTAGAACTCACTCCCGAACAGACCGCAAAGGTGACAAAGAGAATCACCGAGCTGGGCGATCGCAAGGAGATAGTCACCCAAGAAGACTTGCCATTTATTGTCAGTGATGTCTTGAAACACGATGCACCAGAGGATAATGTTAAGTTGGTCAGTTATATGGTGAGCTCGGCATACGGATTGAAACCTTTGGCAAGTATTAAGGTGGAAATAAACGGAAAGCAGTATGAGGCAGACTCTACGGGCGACGGACAGTATGACGCCTTCGTAAAGGCATTGAGGAAGATATACCGCGACAACTTGAACCGAGAGTTCCCAGTTCTCGCGAATTATGCCGTGACCATTCCGCCTGGAGGCCGCACCGATGCCCTTGTTCAGACCGTCATCACATGGCAGAATGGTGACAAGATTTTGCGAACCCGAGGGCTTGATGCTGACCAGATAGAAGCAGCTATCAAAGCAACATTTAAGATGTTAAACATAATTGAAAATTGAAATAATTAAAACGAAAACAATATGAATTTAAAGATTGCGGTTTTAGCAGGAGACGGTATCGGACCGGAAATCATGGAACAAGGAGTGGCCGTGATGGATGCCGTGGCTAAGAAATTCGGTCATGAAGTAGAGTACAAGGAAGCTCTCTGTGGAGCACATGCCATTGATGAGGTAGGCGATCCTTTCCCTGAAGAGACTTTCAAGGTGTGTGAAGAGGCTGACGCCGTGCTCTTCGCATCAGTGGGAGATCCAAAGTTTGACAACAACCCGTCGGCAAAGGTTCGTCCTGAGCAGGGACTGCTCGCTATGCGTAAGAAACTTGGTTTGTTTGCCAATATTCGCCCAGTGACTACCTTCGACTGCCTCGTACATAAATCTCCTCTTAAGGATGAGATTGTTCGCGGTGCCGACTTCATCTGTATCCGCGAGCTCACTGGCGGTATGTATTTCGGCAAGAAGCAGGAACCGCAGTTAAATGCAGAGGGAGTGGAAGAAGCCCTTGACACTAACTACTACACACGCCCTGAGGTTGAGCGCATCTTACGCGTGGGATACCAATATGCCCGTCAGCGTCGCAAGCATCTCACCGTTGTTGACAAGGCAAACGTGCTTGCTTCAAGCCGTCTGTGGCGCAAGGTCGCACAGGAGATAGCACCCGAGTATCCTGACGTTGAGACCGATTATATGTATGTTGACAATGCAGCGATGCGCATGATTCAGGAACCAAAATTCTTCGACGTGATGGTCACTGAGAATACATTCGGTGACATCCTTACCGACGAAGGCTCTTGTATCACCGGTTCGATGGGTTTGCTGCCTTCTGCATCTACAGGTAGCTCAACTCCAGTCTTCGAGCCAATCCATGGTTCGTGGCCACAGGGCAAGGGATTGAACATTGCCAATCCACTTGCACAAATCCTTTCGGTGGCAATGCTCTATGAGTATTTTGACCTGAAAGAAGAAGGTGCCATAATCCGCAAGGCCGTCGATGCCTCTCTTGATGCCAATGTCCGTACGCCTGAGATTCAAGTGGAAGGTGGAGAGAAATACGGCACAAAGGAAGTCGGTGCTTGGATTGTTGACTTTATCAAGAACAACTAAATCAGAGTGAACAGAAAGACACTTTTTTTAATATCTTTGCTGCTGTCGGGATGTTTGGGCTCTTTCTCCCAAACACCCCAGCAGTGGCGTGACTCGCTTGCAGTTTTAAACAAGCAGATATCCATAACACCTTATTCGTCAGATCTATACCTTAGAAAAGCAGCAGTGAATATTGAACTGCAACAATGGGATTATGCTTTAGATACATATAATGAAATTCTAAAGAAAGACCCCACAAATCTTGCAGCATTGTATTATCGCGCTTTTGTAAACGGGAAGATGCGTCGTTACGACCTTTCCGCATCCGACTACGAGAAAATGCTTACTTTCGCACCGACGAATATAGAAGCACGACTCGGTCTTGCCTATACTTATATCAAACGCGGCAAGCCGACAGATGCATTAGATCAATATGGCCTAATCATCGAGCAGCACCCCGACAGTGCCGTGGCATACGCTTCACGTGCATGTCTCGAAGAGGAGATGCAACGTTATGACATTGCGTTGTATGATTGGGAAAAGGCAGTCGAACTTCAACCGTCTAATAACGACTATATCTATTCCAAGGCATCGCTCCTGGTAAAGATGAACCGAAAAAAAGAAGCCAGGGAATGTCTTGAGGAACTCGTGCGCCGAGGCGTGGCAACAGGAGAGATACACTCTATGCTCATGCAGTGTAAGTAAGGTAGAATTAAATGATATGCAGACAAGATGTATTGACTCAAGGCTCACACCATTTATGGAGCAGCTGCCTGTAGCGTCTATAGCTGAGAGGGTGAATAGCGAATTGGACACTCATCCGCGTCTGATAGTCACAGCTCCGCCAGGAGCTGGCAAATCCACTCTTCTACCTCTGACAATCCTTTCCTCGTTGCCAGATGGAAAGATCCTCATGCTCGAACCACGTCGAATAGCTGCACGTCAGGTGGCAGAGCGTATGGCGAAGATGATAGGCGAGAGGGTAGGAGAGACCATTGGCTATAGGGTGCGTTTTGAGACCAAGGTGTCTGCATCCACACGGGTGGAAGTTCTCACCGAAGGCATCCTAACCCGTATGCTCATCGATGATCCCACGCTCGATGGTGTGTCGGTGGTAATCTTTGACGAATACCATGAACGAAGCCTTGTCTCAGATACCGCCCTTGCGCTTACACGTGAGACGCAGAGCTTGATAAGGCCAGATTTGAGAATAGTGTTGATGTCGGCGACAATAGATGCAGACCAGCTTTGCAGGTCGTTCGATGCTCCGCTTGTTGAGAGTGAAGGCCGTATGTATGATGTTGACATCGTGAACTTTGACGATACAGACGCCGTCCGTTGTGCTGACGATGTAGCCTCGGCAGTGATGAAAGCCCATCGTGAACATGAAGGAGACATTCTCGCTTTTTTGCCTGGACAGGCAGAGATAGTTAGGTGTAGCGATCTGCTTGAAGGCAAGCTTGGCGCTACGCGCATATTCCCTTTATATGGAAAACTATCCTCACCAGAGCAGCAATCTGCCATCGATCCGTCGCCCAAGGGAAGTCGTAAAGTCGTGATTGCTACCTCTATAGCAGAGACATCTATCACCATTGAGGGAGTAAGAATAGTGATAGACAGCGGATTATGTAGGAAAATGGTGTATGATGAGAGAAACGGACTGAGCCATCTTGACACCGTGAGAGTTTCCATGGATATGGCACGACAGCGAGCCGGACGTGCTGGTCGAGTAAGTAACGGAATATGCTATAGGTTGTGGACCAAAGCAACCGAGCATCATCTTGATGAATGCCGTCAGCCAGAGATATTATATGCAGACCTTACACCCGTAGTGCTTGATATAGCGGCATGGGGAGGAAGCGACATCATGAAGTTGCCATGGACTACCATGCCTACAACGTCGAAGGTGAACAAAGCCTCCCGTCTGCTTGAAAGTCTCAATGCTATCGACAACAAGGGAATGATAACCGCCCATGGAAGGGAGTTGTCCAAGTTACCTTGTCATCCTCGCATAGCAGAGATGCTTGTGAAAGCAGCTGACGCTAAAGAGAAAAGCCTTGCCGCAGATATTGCAGCTTTGCTTGAGGAAAGAGATATCATAAACACGGAGATCGATAGCGATATCAACACCCGTATCTCATTGCTGCGTGAGATTCGCGCAAAGAGCCGTAAGGGAAGAATAGGAAAGGTGATGATTGTAGCAGAACAATATCTGCATATGATGGGTGTGACTGCCGACAACTGCATGCCCAATCCATACACAACGGGAAAACTACTGGCTTCAGCCTATCCCGAACGTGTGGCAATGGCAATAAGCCACGGTCGTTATCGTCTTGCCTGTGGCGACGAGGTGGCCATCAATAACAGCGACGATCTCATCTCCTGTCAACTCCTTGCCGTGGCATCGTCAGGCAAACGCATCTTCCTCGCTTCCCCATTGTCGGTGAAGGATATTGACGATATTGCCCGTTGGCAAGACAATGTGTATTGGGATAATAAACAGGGTCGGGTGGTGGTACGACGTGAACAGCGAATAGGTGCATTGGTCATCGACACACGTGCGACAGAAAATGTCTCGGGTGAAGACATTGTGCGCGTGATTTGTGAGGCGGCGAGGAAAGACGGACTTAGTATGTTTTCCATCGACGATGATGTGCAAAGGCTCATCGTACGTATCGCAACCGTTGCAGAATGGCATCCCGAACTATCGTTGCCGGCGATAGACGTTGATTCACTGCTGGACAGTGCAGCCGAATGGTTGCCACTTTATATAGGCAAGGCAACTACTGCGACAGAATTGAGAAAGATAAACCTAAATGAGGTGATTTGGGGAATGTTAGATTACGGGCAGCAGATGGCAGTGGACAGAATAGCGCCTACGCATCTGCAAGTGCCCACGGGCAGCCGCATTCGCATCGACTATCGTCAGGGAGCGTCGGCACCAGTAGTTAGTGTTCGCTTGCAAGAGTGTTTCGGATTGACGGATACACCTTGTGTTGACGATGGCCAACGTCGTGTAGTATTAGAACTTCTATCGCCTGGTTTTAAGCCAGTTCAACTCACTCAAGACCTGCGAAGCTTCTGGCAGTCTGCTTATTTTGAGGTTCGTAAGGAGTTGCGCAGAAGATACCCTAAACATAGCTGGCCTGACAATCCTCTTGAGGCAGAGGCAGTGAGAGGAGTGAGAAGGCCCAAGTCCTGACAGGCCTTCTCTTGTATTTTTTTGTCGTGGTTATTTCCATTCCTCAGCATGTAGGATGTCTGAATAGACAATACCTTTTGCGGGATTAATATTCTTTTCCTTAAACAACTGTCTTACGGTGACGAACTCAAATCCCCTTTCTTTCAGAACAGGAATGATACGATCTACTGCCTCCACCGTCTGTTCGTTTCCAGGCATGTCGTGAAGCAGATAAATTAGTCCGTCTCGAGCCGAAGCCAGGATGCGTTCCGTGCGTGTGTCGGCATTCACCTGGGGTTCCCAGTCGTTGCAACCCTCACCGCAGATAAACGGAAGTCCCACGGCATCAAACATAGGTTTGCTGACAGCAATATATGGAGGTCTGAAGAACTGCGGCTTCTCTCCAGTATATTTTTCTATCAGTGCAGTGGTAATCTCCACCTCCCTTTTTACAGAGTCAGCAGAGAGCGACGGCATGGAAGCATGAGTGAGGCTGTGATTCTCTATATCGTGTCCCTCATTGTGTGCACGCATCATTACTTTGGCACTTTCCTCATTGATATTTTTCCCGATGACAAAGAACGACGCTTTTACATCATGCTTCTTCAGCACGTCGAGCATCCTTACCGTAGTTCCAGTGTTGGGACCATCGTCGAAACTAAGTGCAACGAGTTTCTTCTGTGCGCTCGTCATCATACTGACAGAGAGCATGAGAGCAGTAAAAAAGTAAGTTTTCATTTTCATAATATTGGTTCTTGGATATAAAAGTTATCTTGTGAGTTTTCTGAGCAGAGCCTTGTTGATAGCTTGTATTCGTCGGCTTTGCTTTTCAATGTCTTCGCGTACATTATTTATATTAGAGAAGAAGAGAGAAAAAGCGTTAAGCATCTGGTTTGGCTGTCGCGCATCCTCAGTCTCGTCAGGATTGGTAATGATACGTATTCCCTTTTCCTCGATGTGGACATCTATGTCGGTACCTGTCATTATTGGGTCACCGTCGAAGTGTATGGCACCGGGATTATTTCTGTGGATATGGATTCTCTTTGTCCTGAAAGTCTTAATCTTTGAATTCTTGTCGAGCGTGCGGTTCATCATGTCGATGCTTATCTGTGGAGCGTCAAAGGCGGTGAACGGTTCCATGATTATCACGTCCATCAGTCCGTCGGTCATGGTTGCTTTAGGCGCTATGTATGCGTTGTTGCCATATTGCGAAGCATTTGCGCATGCGATGAGGAATGCATTATACTGTTTCGTTCCCGTCTCGTCCATTACGGTATATGTCTCGGGCTTGTATTTCAGCCCTTCCTTCAGTACGTTCTCAAGATAAGTCAGCGGTCCACGCTTTCCTGCCTCTGCAAATTTGAGGCTGATAAACGCGTCAAAGCCCATGCCGCAGGTGCAGAAAAACGGTAGGTCGTTGATGACGCCATAGTCGAGAAGTTCTATTTTGGCCTTGTTGATTATCTCAATGGCCTTATGCGGTTCGAGAGGTATGCACAGGTGTCTTGCCAGTCCGTTGCCAGAACCACATGGGATGATGCCGAGGGCCGTATCAGAATGAACTATCGAGCGGGCCACCTCATTGATTGTGCCGTCGCCTCCCACAGCCACGACGATATCGACATGCTCCTCTACACACTGCCTTGCGATGTCAGCAGCATGTCCAGCAAATTCGGTAAAGACCACCTTATGACAGAACTTCTCTTTGTCGAGAGTGCTGTCAATCAACGCAGGCATTTGCACTTTGCTGTGAGTGCCCGAATGCGGGTTAAGGATGAATACAATAGTTTTCTTTTTGTTCATTTCAGTGCAAAAATACTTATTTTTTATCAATTTCGTATAGATAATTAGCCTAAAAATGCATAAATGGAACTTTTTTTTAAAAAAAAGCACACTATTTGGCAAAAAATTTGTAACTTTGCCGCCTAATTACAAGTAAATATATAAAGAGACCTTTTATAAAATGGGACAATTACAGGAAAGATACAAGAATTATCGTGAGCCGCAGAAATTTATGGAGGCAGGTGTTTATCCTTTCTTCAGGGAGATTTCTGGAAAGCAGGGAACAGAGGTGGTGATGGAAGGTCACAACGTACTCATGTTCGGTTCTAATGCATATACAGGACTCACAGGCGACCAGCGAATCATAGATGCTGCCAAGGCTGCCCTTGACAAGTATGGTACAGGATGCGCTGGTAGTAGATTCCTTAATGGAACACTTGACTTGCATGTTCAGCTCGAGAAAGAGCTATCAGAGTTTATCGGCAAGGATGATGCACTTGGATTCTCAACAGGCTTCTCTGTCAATGCAGGTGTCATTGCCATGGTTGTAGGACGCAACGACTATGTCATCTGCGACGACCGTGATCATGCCAGTATCGTCGATGGCCGTCGCCTGTCTTTTGCACGCCAGTTGCATTACAAGCACAACGACATGGAGGATCTGGAGAACATCCTCAAGACACTCCCTTACGAGGCAGTGAAACTCATCGTTGTTGATGGTGTGTTCTCGATGGAAGGCGACCTTTGCAAGTTGCCTGAGATAGTTGAGCTAAAGCACAAGTACAACTGCTCTATCATGGTTGACGAGGCTCATGGTATTGGAGTGTTCGGTCGTCAAGGTAGGGGCGTGTGCGATCATTTCGGTCTTACCAACGAGGTTGACCTTATCATGGGAACATTCTCCAAGTCGCTTGCCAGCATCGGAGGTTTCATTGCCGGCGACAAGGACACTATTAATTTCCTCCGTCACACCTGTCGTACTTACATATTCTCGGCTTCCAACACTCCAGCAGCCACAGCAGCTGCAATGGAGGCCCTTCATATCTTGAAGGCTGAGCCAGAAAGAATAGAGCATCTGTGGGACGTTACCAAGTATGCACTCCGCCGTTTCCGCGAGGAAGGCTTTGAGATAGGCGATACAGAGAGTCCTATTATACCACTCTATGTACACGATGTTGACAAGACTTTCCTTGTCACCAAGTTGGCTTCAGACGCAGGCGTGTTTATCAACCCCGTAATACCGCCGGCATGTGCACCTCAAGATACTCTTGTTAGATTCGCACTTATGGCAACTCATACACAAGATCAGGTAGAAAGAGGCGTGCAGATTCTGACTAAGATATTTAAAGAGTTAAATATTATAAAATAATAGATGGTATATTTGCAAGACTCAAAAAAAGTTTGTACCTTTGCACCCGCAAAACAGAAAGGGCGGCTTTCCTTGGGTCTTGCAACCGAGGTGTAGCGCAGTTGGTAGCGTTCCTGGTTTGGGACCAGGCTGTCGCAGGTTCGAGTCCTGTCACCTCGACTTGGAGTGGAGAAAAGTCATGAAAATGACTTTTGAGGCAGACTCAAAGAGAAGTCCTTTTTTGTTTGCAACCGAGGTGTAGCGCAGTTGGTAGCGTTCCTGGTTTGGGACCAGGCTGTCGCAGGTTCGAGTCCTGTCACCTCGACCTTGAGAGAAGAGCCGTTGAGGCTTTTCTCTTTTTTTGTGCATTTTCCATGCTTTTTCTTTTGTCAATTCAAATATATTATGTAACTTTGTCGCCAATATTAGAAGCGTTGCAGTGGAAATGCTTCACACACCAAAACTTATATTTATGAAGAACGTACAAAGAGGATTGACAACCATATTATTAGGGCTATTTTTGCTTTGCCCTATTTTAATTTTTGCGAGGACTGAGAATAGAAGTTTTCGCATCATCAATGCCGCAAATGGTCTGGCTGACAATAGCGCACAGACCATCGACTGTACATTTTCGGGTCGTATGGTTGTGACCAGTCTTGGAGCCATAAACATATACGACGGAGGATACTTCAGTCAGATACCAGATGAAGACATCAACCCCTTCTATCTGTCGAAATATACAGGCAACTATCATCTGTATTTCGACAATATGCATCATATGTGGCTTAAGGACAAGCATAAGGTGAAATGCGTTGACATGATGACAGAGAGGTACATCAGCGACCTCAGTCCCTTGTTTCGCGAGCATGGTATCACTGGCAATGTGGAGGACTTGTTTGTAGATACCAGTGGAAGGTTGTGGATAGTCTCTGGAGATTATCTCTATGCCGAGAATAAACATTATCAGGTGAGACTAAGACACGGTTTTCAGCTTCAGGACCTTGATGTGAATGGAAATATGCTCATGCTCTTCTATAACGATGGGCGAATGGACTCTTTCAATATGGTTAAAGGTACCCACAGGTCGTCGTCTTACTGTTATGACGCCGAATGTCAAAAGGAATACTCAAATTCCACGGTGCTGAGGCGAACAGAGAATGGGTTTTTCCAGATAAGGAATGGTAAGAACAAGTCAATACTTCTCAAATATGAGTTCAAGAGCGGCAAATGGACAGAGCTGATGCGTCAGGAATACAGCCTCAACAATATGGAGGTGAAAGACAGTATGTTGTATATAGCCAGTGCTTATGGCTATTGGACATATAACATGAAAACCGCCCAACTGGATCATTATGATGAGATAATGCTCAACGACGGACGTGTGCTCCTTACCGATATCAACACGCTCTGTTTCGATCGTCATGGCGGCTTGTGGATTGGTACTGAGAGACGCGGACTTCTGTATTCAAAACCACGTATTTCGCCTTTCTATGTCTATACTTGGGAAAATCCCAGGGCATTGGAACTCTCGTCCATGCTCGACAAATACCAGGAGGAGAACGGAACCTACCCGTATGAGAGTGGCGTAAACTGCCGATACACAGACAGCCGTGGATGGAAATGGAAAGGAGGCCGCAATGGTGTTACATACACCCTTCCGGGCACACAGAAAGAAATAGCTTTAAATGACTCCATTGGTTTGCTTAACCATGTGGCACACTGCATCATCGAAGACGGGAACCATAACATTTGGTTGGGCACAAGTTGTGGCATTGCTGTCTTGCTCATTAAGGATGACAAGATTACTCATGCAGTCAGCTTTGACTCAAACGACAATGTACCCATCGAGTCGTTTACCGACGGGCGCACCATGTTGCTGCCCAACGGCAACATAATGATGCAGTCGATAGATCATGTGATAGAGTTTCGTCCAAGTACTTTCATCACTCAGCATGACAATTTTGTCCCACTCCATCCAAAGCTCATCAGGCTTATGGTCAACGGCAATGTCGTTGGAGCTGGTACGGAGGTTGATGGCAGGGTGATCATCGAAAAGGCCGTGTCACGTGTGCGTCATATTGACTTTGACTATCTTGCTACCAATCTCAAGCTGACCTTCTCGGCAATGAATTATTTCCGTCCACTCCAGACCTACTACAGGGTGAGAGTGCTGGGAGGCACTGACGAGAATTGGCGCGTATTGTCATATTTTAATTCCAATGGACTTGTGGATTCCAAGGGACTGCTTCACCTGCCTCTGGTAGGTCTTGAGCCAGGCGAATATACAGTGGAGGTTCAAGCCTCAATGTTTCCCGACATATGGGACACTCCGTCCCAGAAATACACCTTATCCATTCTTCAGCCATGGTGGCAGACCACGGGGCTATATATCACGCTCCTCATTGTAGTTGGGTGTATGATAGCGTACAACGTGAAGAACTACAAGCTCAACAATCGCCTGCGCATGAAGTGTAACCTTGGAGAGTTTGAGCTGTCAAAGCTGCTTGGCAATTTCCTCAAGCGTTGTGAAGTGTGTTCTGATGATATACTTATGCCGAGCCGTGACGAGCTCTCTGGCGACGGCAAGGTGAAGATGTCGTTGATGTCCAAGGAATTCGTTAGTTTGGTGCTCGACCTTAAGCCTCATGTGGATGACGAGTCGATTACTCATGATGTGCTGAAAAGCGTAGGTTCGCGCCATGGCATGGATATCCTCGAGCTATATGACCTTGTTGCAAACAATGTGAACAAGAATCCTCGTCTTTTCGTAAGGGCGGTAAGACTTATTCAGGCAGAGAAGTTGGTCGTGGGTTCTGGTGAAGACATGGATGCTATAGCCAGCGAGTGTCATTTCGTTAATACCGACTATTTCGTTAAGTGCTTCACTTCTTACTATGGCTATACGCCTATCGAATACCGTTATGCCTTCAGTCGCGACGAGTGATGATACGACAGTCTATCGTCGCGACGAATAGTCGAGTTGTCTGTATCCCACGAGTTGCCAGTAGCGTCCTCCCTCATCCTTATAGTACACGTAAGCCTGGTATTGGTTTTCTGTTTCGTGGAAGTTGCCTTCAGACTTGAGTGTTTCTGTTGTCCCGTCGCTGTCGATGCAGAGGTATCTATAAGCGTAATAGCCCTGTTTTTGCAGCAAGGTGAGTCGGTAGCATCCCTCTTGTTCGTCATATTTGGCAATGTATTTGTTTTTGTCTGCATGGGTAGTCCATTGCCCGTCGATGATGATGCTTTTGTCTGAAGGCTTGTCGGCATAGAGTTTGTAGTTTACCAGCATGTAGTCGCATGTTGTCTTGTTTTCTATGTTGTCGCTGTTGCGGACATAGAAAGCGCCGTTTGTGTCTTCCTCAAACACGTAGTTGGGTCGTGGTTCGGCATCGTAAGGTGTTGCCGTGTAGTTATGTCCGTCCCATCCTGTGTCGCTAAGTCCCATAGTGGGGTGTGTCAGGGCGAGGGTCTCGTATTGTCGGTATTCGTTTCCACCGTCGAAGATAAGGCTTTTGTTGTGTCTCCATGCCATGCCGTTTATGTTTTTTATGTCGGGTGTTACATTTGTGCGTTGCTGGTGTGGGCTATCGTTTTGTCGGAATATGGTATAAATTTGTCTTTCAGGATAAGTCACGTTGAGGTCGTTATAGTTCAGTTCTAAGGTCAGTTGTTGGTGTGCTTTGTTCACGTCGATGTCTGTATTTGACGACACGCTCATCGCGATGTTAGTCTTCTGGTCCACCACCATGACCCGAGCTTCGAGAAGTTTCTCGTCATTGTCCTCGTCGGTCACTGTTATGATATAGTTTCCGCTGAGTTTCAGTCGGCACTGTTCGTTGGGTATGGTAAAGTCGTAGTGGGTGTATAGCATGGTAGTGTTTATCGAGTTCTCGGCATTGTCTATCACCACATCGTTAAATCCCTCCATCCAGTCGCTTTCTATCAGTTCGGTGGTAGGAGTCCAGTCGGGGTTGCAGTGCGTGATGCGGTAAGTCAGCCGTCTGATGTCGTGCGACATCTCGTCAAACTCTATTTTCACCTTCTGCCCTTTGCCCATGGTGACTACTGTGGGCGAGAGGAAGTCGTCGTCCACGGTCACCTGTAGCGTGTAGACCCTGTCGCTGTAGATTACCCCCTGCGCCATGCCGGTTGCGTAAAGGGCGAGAGCGAGAGTGCAGGTCAGCAGACGGAGTATGATACAGTGTTTCATCATTCGTATATCGTTGCAACAATCCTTCTTTCTCCTCCATAATCCCTGAACTCGCAGAGGTATATTCCCTGCCATGTGCCGAGGTTGAGGCTGCCGTTTGTGATGGGAATGGTAAGGCTGACGCCGAAAAGCGAGCATTTGGCATGAGCCGGCATGTCGTCTAGTCCTTCGAGGGTGTGGTCGTAGTAGGGTTCGTTTTCCTTTACCACATGGTTCATGATTTTCTCCATGTCGCTTCTCACGTCGGGATCGGCATTCTCGTTTATCGACAGTGCGCATGAGGTGTGCTGGACGAAGAGGTTGAGCAGTCCGGTCTTTGGCAGTGGTTTCGGCAGATGTTCCATTATCTCCCTTGTCACGAGATGGCAGCCACGTCGTCTTGCCTGTAGTCTGAAAGATGTTTGCTGTATCATTGTTTTGCTGTTTTCTTTTTGATGAGATATTTATTTTTGGCAAAGTTACGAATAAATACTGAAAGTGCAAAGAAAAAATCAGAAATTCGTATTCACATTGTCATTTCCGTCGATATAGTATAACTGATTATTAAGTATGCGTCCAAGTCCAGTTTAATTGCTAATTAATGCTAATTATGATATATAATCGAGGAAAAGGTGATGAAAAAGGTGGCAGCTTTGTGAAAAACCGCTATATTTGCATCATGATACAAATGATATGCAGATACATAGTTGAGGCTTTGAGGGCGCTGGCAGACTGGCTGATGCCCTCGTGGTGCCCTGTATGTGGGGACAAATTGGTGAAAAGCAGTACCGGGATATGTGTGGCTTGCAAACTGAGACTCCCCGTCATCCCACGCTATGGTGACATGGAAGACAACTCTATGGCTCGACTGTTTTGGGGACTGGTGCCTGTGGAGAAGGCTCAGACTATTTTCGAATACCGTCCTGGCAATGAGGTGTCAGCCATCGTCGAAGAGATGAAATATCACGGAGTGTATGAGATAGGGATAGAGATGGGACGAATGAGTGCACAACGTCTTGTGGGCCGTGGCTTCTTTGACGGTGTGGATATGATTATCCCCGTCCCGCTGACGAAAAGCAGGAAACGGTGGCGCGGATATAATCAGGCAGAGATGATTTCTAACGGACTGGCAGAGGTGACCGCCATACCTGTTTCTACCGGAAATCTCGTGCGCAAGAGGTTTCATGGTAGTCAGACACGGCTGTCGGCGGTAGAGAGGGGTGAAAACGTGAAAAACTGTTTCGATGTCACCCGTCCAGAAGAGTTGCGTGGCAAGCATGTGCTACTCGTGGACGATGTCCTCACCACTGGCGCCACGCTACGTGAGTGTTGTATGTCCTTGGCCGACAGGGTGGGAGACGTCAGGGTCAGCGTGTTCACCCTTTGCAGGGCGTGAACAACGGAATCCCGTGGCAGCGACGACGATGCTCATCAGCGGACTGAGGATATTGAAAAAGCAATAGGGTAGGTAGGTGAGTGTGGCCACTCCCAACACTGTGCTTTGCGTCATGCCGCATGTGTTCCATGGCACCAGCACCGAGGTCACCGTTACGGAATCCTCCGTGGCACGGCTGAGCAGACGAGGTTCAAGCCCGTTCTTGTCGTAAATTTCCCGAAACACATTGCACGAGAGCAGGATGCCCATATACTGGTCAGCCACAGTGTTGTTTAGCACAAGCCCCGTTGCCACGGTTGACCCGACCGTGGAGATCCGGCCATGAGCAAAGCGGATAAAGAGCCTTGTAATGCCAGCCGTCATGCCGCCAGCCGTCATCGTTGCCCCAAAACACATGGCACACAATATGAGCCATACCGTAGAAAGCATGCCCTCCATTCCCCTTGTGGCTACAAGCTGGTCGAGCATGGGGTTGGAGGTTTGTATTGCCGTACTGCCATACACCGCTCTCATTGCGCCACGGAACAGATCGCCGTCGGCTATCTCAGCCACAATACCTGCCTGAAACAGTAAGGCAAAGACCACCCCAAGCAGTGTGGAGGCAAACATTGTAACCAATGCCGGCAGCCTTTTTGCTATCATCACCACCGTGGCAACAGGCACCACAAGAAGCCAAATACTTATGTTAAACCGTCCCGTTATCGCCTCCTGACATGCGGCAAGATGTCCATTATCGATTGCTGTGTGCGAAAATCCTGCCACCAAAAACACCGACAAGGCTATCAGAAACGAAGGGATAGTGGTAATCATCATAAACCTTATATGGGCAAAAAGATTCACACGGCACACACTCGACGCAAGTACGGTAGTGTCTGACAGCGGCGAGACCTTGTCGCCAAAATACGCCCCGCTGATGATGGCTCCCGCTATCCAGCCTTCGTCGAAACCTTGCGCCTTACCTATGCCCATGAGAGCCACGCCGATGGTGGCGATGGTGGTCCACGAACTGCCTGTCATCACACTCACCACGGCACTTATCACACAAGTGGAAACCAAAAACACGCTTGGGTGGATAACATCAAGTCCATAGTAAATCATCATCGGCACCACGCCGCTCACCATCCATGCACCGCCCAATGCGCCTATGAACAGCAATATTACCATAGCCGACGACACCTGTGAGATGCTCTTGGCAATATGGTTCTCAAACTCTCGCCATCTCACCTTTCCCACCCAGATGCCTATCACGCAGCACACCGCCGAGGCTGCTAGCATCACAATCTGACTTGGACCTCCGAGCGACTCGTCGCCAAAGGCGCGGACGGTAAACACCAGCATCACCATCAGCAGCACTAATGGTGTCAATGCCAGCCATATTGGCAATATTCTGCTTGTCTTCTTTTCTGTCATATCTTTTGTGTTGGTCATAAAAACAATGTATTATTAGCCCTTCGACATCTTTTCATAATCTGTAGAGTTCGCTTAATTTGTTATTAAAGTTTCCCACACCTAAAAGAAGTGGTTGAAATTGCTACTAAGCCTTTATCCCATTTATTGGGAACAGACTTCTCGTTCTTTGAAAATATTGAAAAAAATCTGAGGATAAATAACAGATTGTCAATTATTTGTTGTATCTTTGTAAGGGTCAAAAACAAGATATTAAACAAAAAATCAACAATCTGTTATGAATGCAAAATTAAGTCATTTTTCTGAATTATCCAACTTTTTGAGTGAAAAATCTTCTATCTGCAATGATTTTCTGTCATTATTGGACAGATTCAAGCTTGGACAGTCACTT
>NZ_NPJG01000115.1 GCF_002251245.1 Prevotella sp. P5-92 | reverse complement strand
GTTCGCTCATCACCTCCCGAAAGATTGTGTTCACCCCGTCGGTGGATGTGAAGGCGGCCCTCAAGGCATCGCAGGTCACCATCACCTGCTACGACCGCAACGGCAAGGAGGTGAAGCGTGTGAACTCGAGCGATCCGGGTACGGAGAGTCCTGACGAGAGCGGAAGCGGCAGCGAGAGCGGCGGCGGAAGCGGCAATGAGGACGGCGGCGGCAGCTTGATCTAAGCTGAGGGCAGGGGTGCGCAAGCGCCCTTGCCCTAACAAAACCGGAGAGCGTCAGCAGAACCCCGCCGCAATCGGGGCGCAAATCATTAATCAATTATCATTAATCAGTAATCATTAATCATCATGAGTTCTACATCTAAATCAAGCACTTGGAAGCTGGTATTGCAGCTTATTGTGGCAGCACTGTCTGCTATTGCTACAACTCTCGGAGTGACGAGTTGTATGGGAGTGAATCAGTACGTGTGACGACAACTGGTTGAACGGAAACTAAGAGGGAGCGACGCCTTGGCGCCGCTCCCTCTTACTGATTATGGATGTTAATTTGTATTCCGCTGAAAATCGGGGTACAAATCTTCAACTATGTTATTTACTCGAGTTTCGGAAGTAATTTTGAACCACAGAGTTTAAGAGATTAAGAGTATTTATAAATCTCTTTTCCTCTTTATCTCTGTGGTTTAAATAAACCCCTTAACATTGGGAATTATCACTTCAGAAAGTTGAGTTATTTACTTTGTTGTAATGCTAATGCTGCGCTTTAGTCGGCGGAGCTTGTCGGTGGCGGTGACTTGTATGGTGCCGCTCTGGGTGGTGCTGCGCACCACGAAGACGGCCTTGCCGCTGAAGAGTTTCATTGTGGGCTGACGCATCGACTGCAGCGAGGTGGCGTCGCCATTGCATGCCGCCTCAAACACACCCTCGCCAGTGACCTCGATGGTGATGTCGTCAGAGAGGGTGGGGCAGAAGGTGCCGTTGGCGTCTTCGAGACTCACGGTGATGAAGGCAAGGTCGGCGCCGTCAGCTTTGAGTGTGGCGTGGTCAGCTTTGAGTGTGGCGCCGTCAGCTTTGAATGTGGTGTGGTCAGAGGAAGGACATTCCACGTCCATCCTCAGGGCAACTGGTTTGCCGGCTGTCAATACCTTCTGTTCGCCCATGACGCTGCCATCGGCATTATACGCCACTACACGCAGTTCGCCTGGCTGATATGTCACGTCGTTCCAGCGCAGACGGTAGCGGTCGAGACGTGAGTCCTGACGCTTGCTGATGCGGCCCTGGCTCTTGCCGTTGACAAAGAGCTCGGCTTCAGGAGCGTCGGTGTAGCAATAGACGGGGGTGAGCTCGCCTTCGCGTCCAGGCCATGTCCAGTGGGGCAGGAGATGGATGGTGTGGGTGGCGGTGTTCCAACGGCTGCGGTAGAGATAATAGCGGTCCTTGGGCAATCCGGCAAGGTCGCAGATGCCGAAATAGCTGCTTCGGCTGGGCCAGTAGGTGTCGTATGGGGTGGGCTCGCCGAGATAGTCGTAGCCAGTCCACACAAACTCGCCGATGACCCACGGATAGTCGTCCTGACAGCGCCAGTCGTCGTCGGGGAGGTTGCTCCACGAACAGTATTCGGTGTCGTAGCTCGAGCATTGTCCGTCGTCATATACGGCATTGTCGCTCACCACCACTGGAAACTTATACACGCCGCGAGAGCTGACCGTAGAGGCGGTCTCGGAACCGAGGAGGAAGCCCTGTGGCAGCTGGGCGATGTTTTTCTCATATTTATGTACACGATAGTTGAAGCCAGGCACATCCATCACCTGGGCAAAGCCCGACTTCAGTGCAGCCTCGGCACGGTCCATGCCTTGGGTGACGGGGCGCGAGGGGTCGAGACGATGGCAGAGTGACTGCAGATGGCGTGAGATCTCCACGCCCTCCTTGCTCCACTGTTCGGGTATCTCGTTGCCAATGCTCCACATGACGATCGACGGATGGTTGCGGTGATGGAGCACGAGGTTCTCGATGTCGCGGTCGGCCCACTCCTTGAAAAACTTTGCGTATCCGTTCTTGCACTTAGGATAGATCCACATGTCGAAGCTCTCGGCCATGACCATCATGCCGAGCGAGTCGCACACCTCCATCTGGAGTGTTGACGGCATGTTGTGGGCGGTGCGGATGGCATCGCAGCCCATGGCCTTCATCATCTTTATCTGACGGATGACGGCAGCCTTGTTTTCCGCCGCACCGAGCGGTCCGAGGTCGTGATGAAGGCATACGCCCTTTATCTTTCGGCTGACGCCATTAAGACGGAAGCCGCCGTCCTTGCTCACGCTGATGGTGCGTATGCCCACCTTATGGCTCTCCTCGTCCACCTTCTTTCCGCCTACAAGACGCGAGAGGGTGAGGGTGTAGAGATAAGGCGACTCTGGCGACCATAGACGCGGATTGGCCACGGCGAGCTGCAGAACAGCGTCGTTGACGTCATCCTCGCTTGCCTCTGCCACCACACGTCCGTCGTGGTCTCTCAGCACAGCAATGGTATTGCCTTTCTCGCCCTGAGCCTTTGCCACCACCTCTACGATGGCTTTCTCTGTTGATGCCGTCAAGGTGCGGATATAGGTCTGCCAAACGGGGAAGTGGTTTTCGCCGGTGAGCAGCAGGCGAACAGGGCGGTAGATGCCGCCGCCTGGATACCAGCGGCTGCTCTCCTCCACATTGTCGAGCGACACCTCAATGTCGAGTGTGTTGCCAGTCTGACTGACAGGAATATCCACATTGAACGCATTGTAGCCGTAGGGCCAGTAGGCGAGTTGCTTGCCGCCCACCTTCACGCGGGCGTTGCTCATGGCTCCGTCTATCATCAGCGTGGCTCTCGAGTAGCCGTCGGGGATGGTGACCGTGGTGCGGTAGAAGCCTTGTCCTATCCAGGGCAGTGCTCCCGAACGTCCCGACTTCTCCGACTTCTCTGTCTCGCCGTTTTGTTCTATCGCCACATACTGAAGGTCCCATTTCTTGTCGAACGGTCCGGCAATGGCCCAGTCGTGTGGTACTGATACCGATTCCCAGTGGTTGTTGTCTCTTGAAAACTGCCAGCCGTCGGTGAGGTTGATCACTCGTCGGGGCTGTGAGTTGGCGAGGGCAGCAACGGCCAGCGCCATGAGGGTCATTTTATTTCGCATAAGTATATTCTTTTTTTCGCTTCGCTCAAGGAAACTTCTTCCTTTTTTCGCTTCGCTCAAGGAAACTTCTTCCTTTTTTCGCTTCGCTCAAGGAAACTTCTTCTTTTTTTCGCTTCGCTCAAGGAAACTTCTTCCTTAACTTCTTTAACTTCTTTAACTTCTTTAACTTCTTTAACTTCCTTTATAGATACACATCCTCGTATTGAGGTTGTTTCTTCTTCTTTTTCTCAGTGGCTTCAGTCTTCTTCTTCTCAGTGGCTTCAGCCTTCTTTCCTTCCTGTTCGCCTACGGTGGGTTCGTTGCCCACAACGCCTTCCTCCGTCTCTTGGTCTTCGCCGTCGATGGTGACGGGGATGTCGGTGGCTACCTCGGTGCTATCGACGAGTGTGGAATCCTCCACCTTGTTGTGCCAGTAGCTCGAGCAGTTGTATTCCTCGTAGTCGATATCGTCTTTCGGTTTGGCGAATTTTCCGTGATACTGTTTCATGTCAGGGTCGTTGAGCACCGACTGGAAGAAATAGCCGCAGATGGGGAGAGCTGTTCGGCTGCCTTGTCCGAGAGCTCCGGTACGGAAGTGGATGCAGCGGTATTCGCCGCCTACCCATGCTCCAGCCACTAGGTTTGGACTCACGCCCACAAACCATGCGTCGGAGTGATTGTTTGACGTTCCGGTCTTGCCTCCAAACTCCGTGTCGGGATGGTTGCCGACATATCCCCACAGACTCTGGCTGGTGCCTCCCGGCTCACGCATGCCGCCCATGAGCATCTGCTGCATGAGGAATGCGCTGCGATAGGGGATGGCCTGACGCTGCTCTGTAGGGGCGGTATAGACCTCGTTGCCGTCGCTGTCGAGGATGCGAGTGACAAGCACTGCCTCATGCATCTTTCCGTCGTTGACCACGGTGCTATAGGCGTTGACCAGTTCGAGGAGGTTGACGTCGCTTGCGCCGAGAGCCAAGGCAGGCGCATTGTCGAGTTTGCTCTTGATACCCATGGCGTTAGCCGTCTCGATGATGTTGCTGATGCCCATTTCCTGTCCTAACTTCACGGCGATGGAGTTGATGCTCTGTGCGAAGGCACCTTTCAGTGGAATGGTGTCGCCGGTGAAGTATCCGTTGGCGTTGGTAGGACACCAGTTGACCTCCTTATTCTTCTGAGCGTCCCACACCTTCATGCTGATGAATTCGTCGCGACGGCGGTCGCAGGGCGAGAGGCCTTGGTTCATGGCTTCGGTATAGACGAAGAGCTTGAATGTGGAGCCTGGTTGTCTCATGGCCGTCACCTTGTCGTATTTCCACGACTTGAAGTCGATGTCGCCCACCCATGCCTTCACATGTCCGTTATGCGGGTCCATGGCACAGAAGCCACAGTGCATGAACCTCACCATATACCTTATTGAGTCCATCGACGACATCTCCATCTCCACCGAGCCTTTCTCGTAGTCGAAGAGTCGCACCTTATGCGGACGGTTCATGTAGTATTCCACCGAGTCGGGGTCGTTGGGGAAGCGCTGTTGCAGCTCCTTGTAGCAAGGCTGACGTTTGGCTATGCCCTCGATAAATCCAGCAATCTCCTGATGCTTCTCGTCCTGCCATGGGTTGGTTTTTCCCCAGTGGTTGTTGAAGTTACGCTGCACCACTTTCATCTGCTTTATGGCAGCCTCTTCGGCATATTTCTGCATGCGAGTGTCGATGGTGGTGTATATCTTCAGTCCTGAGGCGTCGAGGTCGAAGCCGTTATCCTTGCACCAGTCGTCGAGATATGCCGCCACAGCCTCGCGGAAGTATTGTGCCTGTCCGTCGTAGCGACTCTCTACGCTGTAGTTGAGCTTGATGGGTTTCTGCTTGAGCGAGTCGTATGCCTCGGCGGTGAGATGTCCTCGTGTGCGCATGTTGTTGAGCACGGTGTTGCGTCGGCGAAGGCTGTTATCGGGATTGATGCGCGGATTATAGAACGTGGTGGCCTTGAGCATTCCCACGAGGACGGCAGCCTGGTCGGTGGTCATTGCCTTGGGAGTGGTGCCGAAATAGGTCTTGCACGCTGTCTTTATGCCGAAGGCGTTTGAACCGAAGTCAACGGTGTTGGCATACATGGTGAGTATCTCTTGCTTGTCGAAGATCATCTCGAGCTTCACGGCGGTGATCCATTCCTTGCTCTTCATGATGAGGATCTTCAGTCCGGGGATGTTGCCGAGCACACCGGTGGAGTAGTTGGTGCGAACGCGGAAGAGGTTCTTCGCCAACTGCTGTGTGATGGTCGATGCGCCGCGTGCGTCGTGGTGCAGCACATAGTCTTTCAGGGCGGCAAAGAGACCGATGGGGTCGATGCCCTTATGATTGAAGAAACGCTCGTCCTCGGTGTCGATGAGGGCACGCCAAAACTCGGGGTTCACCTCCTCGTACTTCACCGGTTGGCGGTTTTCGTTGAAGAACTTTCCGAGGAGCACTCCGTCGGCGCTATATATCTCTGAAGCCTGGTTGCTGACGGGGTTCTTGATCTGCGAGAAGCCTGGCGACTTGCCGAAGAGCCATAGGAAGTTGATATCCACGGCACCGAGATACAACACCAGCATCACGATGGCCGACACCATGGCCACGGCGGTCTTGGTGTACCATTTCCTACCTTTATACATACCGATATACCACGAACCGAAACGTCGGGTCGCTCTCCATGCAGAGCTTGCCACTCGGGCTATGGCTCCTTGCTTTCTCTCTTCGTTGTTACTCATTTTACTGTATCTGAAATGAAATTCAAAATGTGTTCTCTCTCAGCGGCATCAAACCAAACGATGTCGTCGTCTTTCTTATACCATGTCTGTTGTTTGCGGGCATACCTCCGTGTGTTGCCCTTGATCCTCTCCACCGCCTCGTCGAGCGTCCATTCACCGTCGATATATTTGAACATCTCCTTGTATCCCACGGTGTTGAGTGCATTGAGATGGCGCAAAGGGTAGAGTCGTCGTGCCTCTTCTTCCAAGCCTTCAGCAATCATCATATCGACGCGGCTGTTGATGCGCTTGTAGAGGATGTCACGAGGCCTGTTGAGTGCTATCTTCACGATACGGAAAGGTCGTTGTTTCCGCTCTCTTATCCTGAATGAGGTGTAGGTTGTCCCCGTCTGTCGGCATATCTCGAGGCCGTGTACCACTCGTCGTGGATTGCATTTATCGACTATGTCGTAATACTCCGGGTCGAGAGTCTTCAGTTCGGCGAGCAGAGGGTCGAGTCCTTCCGTGGCGAGGCGGTCTTTGTAGAGCTGCCTTATGTCGTCGCGGATGGTGGGTATGTCGTCGATGCCGTTGCACACGGCGTCGATATACATCATGCTGCCTCCGGTCATCATTGCGAGGGCGTTGTCCTTACCCTCGAACATCTGTGATAGCAGAGTCATCACGTCTTGCTCATACATCGACGCATTGTAATATTCGTCGAGAGCCAAGGTGCCGACGAAATAGTGTTTCACCCTCTGCATTTGCTCAGCCGTGGGAGCGGCGGTGCCTATCGGCATGTCGCGGTAGATCTGCCTTGAGTCGGCGTTGATGACTGGTATGCCACGGCTTTCGGCAATCTCAAGACAGATGTCTGTCTTGCCCACTGCCGTCGGTCCGGTGATGACGAGGAGTGTATTCATTTATCTTAAATGATTAACTGAAGCAAAGCATGATGACACACTGACAATCAGCGCACTACGCCACGCTTTGAATCCTCGATAAACCTACATATATATTCCACTTCCTTGACGTCGGGATATTTTGAACGAGCCTCGGCGATACCGTCCTTGATGATGCCATTGGCATAGATGGTGCGGTAAGTGTCGTGGATGATGTCTATCTGTTCGTTGGTATATCCGCGGCGACGCAGGCCGATGATGTTGATGCCACAGTAGCGGGTGGGTTCTTTGCCGGCGATGATAAACGGAGGGATGTCGAGACTGAAACGGCAGCCGCCCTGAATCATCACATATCCGCCGATGCGGCAGAACTGGTGACAGAGCACCGTGGCGCTGATGATGGCGTTGTCGTCTATCTCCACCTCGCCGGCAATCTTCGTCGAGTTGCCGATGATACATCCGCTGCCAATGATACAGTCGTGGGCTATGTGCATGTTCTCCATGAGCAGGTTGTTTGAACCAACGACGGTCTTCGCACGGCTGGCGGTGCCTCGGCTGATGGTGACATTCTCGCGTATTGAGTTGTTGTCGCCAATCTCGCATGTGGTGACCTCGCCTTTGAACTTCAGGTCTTGCGGCTTGGTGCTGATGCTTGCTCCGGGAAAAAACTCATTGCCGTTGCCAATGCGTGCTCCCTGATGCAGTGTGACGCTGTTGTAGAGCTTGTTGTTGTCGCCCAGCACCACGTCGGCGTCGATATAGCAGAATGGCCCTATCTCGTTGTTGTCGCCCAACTTTGCGTCGGGATGAACGAAGGCCATAGGACTGATGTTGTTCATGTTTTCTTAATTTTTCGTTTATGTTTTTGACTACTTATTCTTCACTATCTGTGCCGTAAAGGTGGCTTCAGACACCACATGGTCGCCCACGAAGACATATCCCTTCATCGAAGAGATGCCGTGGCGGATAGGTGCGAGGAGATCGACCTTGAAGAGGAGTGTGTCGCCAGGCACCACCTTCTGACGGAACTTCACGTCGTCGATACGCAGGAAGTAAGTTGACCAGCGTTCGGGCTCTTCCACAGAGTTGAGAACGAGCAGACCGCCACACTGTGCCATGGCCTCTATCTGAAGCACGCCTGGCATGACAGGTTCCTGAGGGAAGTGGCCCTGGAAGAACGGCTCGTTGCTGGTGACGTTTTTCACGCCTACTATGCTTGTGGCACCGATGGCTATCACCTTGTCAACCAGCTGCATAGGATAGCGGTGGGGAAGGAGTTCGCGGATGCGGTTCACGTCCATCAGTGGCTCTTCGTTGGGGTCGTAGATAGGAGCTTGTATCTCATGCTTGCGTATCTCCTTGCGCATCTGACGGGCAAACTTGTTGTTGATGGTGTGACCTGGACGAGTGGCAATGATTCTGCCCTTGATGGGCTTGCCGATGAGAGCCATGTCGCCGATGACGTCGAGGAGCTTGTGGCGAGTACACTCATTTTCCCATACGAGAGGCTTGTGCTGGATATAGCCGAGGTTGTTGGCGTCTCGATGCTCAGCGTGGAGCATGTCGGCGAGTTTGTCGAGCTGTTCCTGCGAGATCTGACGCTCGTAGATCACGATGGCGTTGTCGAGGTCGCCGCCCTTGATGAGGTTGGCGTTGAGCAGCGGCTGTATGTCGCGAACGAAGACGAAGGTGCGGGCGGGAGAGATCTCCTGGCTGAAGTCTTCCATGCGTTCGAGTGTGGCAAACTGGCTGTCGATATACTTCGAGTTGAACGAACACATTGTGGTGATGCTGAACTCCTCGTCGGGGAGGATGGTGATGCACGAACCAGTGTTATTGTCCTTCACCTCTATCTTCTTCCTGATGATGTAGTAGTCTTTCGGAGCATTCTGTTCCTCGATGCCCACCTCGTTGATCTTTTCAACATATTTGATGGCGCTGCCGTCGAGGATAGGGAACTCAGGACCGTTGACCTGTATGAGACAGTTGTCGATGCCGAGGGCGTAGAGAGCAGCCAGTCCGTGTTCTACGGTAGAGATGCGGAGGTCGCCCTTGCCGAGCACTGTTCCGCGCTGTGTGTCGATGACATTCTCCGCCACGGCGTCTATCTTAGGTTCCCCTTCCATGTCGATACGTTGAATCTTATATCCATGATTCTCGGGTGCAGGATTGAAGGTCACCGTGAGACTCAGTCCTGTATGAAGTCCCTTGCCACAGAGCGAGAAACTTCCCTTTAGCGTTGTTTGCTTCGTCATATACTATTTCTTTTTTAATTCTTCTACTTGTTTCTGAAGTTCGTTGAGTTGCTTGTAGATGTCGGGCAGACGGCGGAAGATGGCCTGCGACTTGAAGTATGCCTTCGGCTCCATCGGCGGTGTGCCGATGAGCGTCTGGTCGCCCTTGATGTTGCCTGGCACTCCCGACTGTGCGCCGAGGAAGGTCTTGTCGCCGATGCTGATATGTCCGGCTATGCCTACCTGTCCGCCAAACATACACCACGACCCGATCTTAGTGCTTCCGGCGATGCCCACCTGAGCCGACATCACCGTGTTTTCGCCCACCTCCACGTTGTGAGCCACCTGAACGAGGTTGTCGAGTTTCACACCCTTGTGTATTATGGTGCTGCCCATGGTGGAACGATCGACGCAAGTGTTGGCACCTATCTCTACATTATCCTCGATCACGACGTTGCCTATCTGTGGAATCTTGTCGTAGCCCTCGGTGTTTGGGGCAAAGCCGAAGCCGTCAGCACCAATCACACAGCCGGCATGAAGAACGCAGTTGTTGCCCACCTTACAGTGGTGATACACAACGGCATTGCTGTAAATCTCGGTATTGTTGCCCACTGAAGCCTCCTCGCCGACGGTGACATGGGGATGCAGCACACAGCCGTCGCCGATGGTGACGTTAGGGCCGATGGCCACAAACGGACCGATATAGCAGTCCTTGCCCACCTTGGCTGAGGGGTGGATGAAAGCCAACGAGTCGATGCCCACCTTCTTGGGTTTCATCGAGGCATATAGCTGCAGGAGCTTTGCCACACACTCGTAGGCGTCCTTCACGCGGATGAGCGTAGCCTTCGTCTCGCGTTCGAGTTTCACGTCTTCGTTAATGAGTACTATCGACGACTCGGTGTCGTAGATATAATGCAGATATTTCAGGTTGGAGAGGAACGAGATGGCACCTTTCTTGCCTTCTTCAATCTTGGCAAAGGTGTTGACACTCGCCTGGCTGTCGCCTTCCACCTTTCCACCTACGTAGTCCGCTATCTGTTTTGCTGTAAATTCCATGATCGGATACCTTTTTTTGTGTGTGTATTACAAGTTGTGCCCCTTCAGCAGGACGTCCATCTGCTCCTTGAGCTCTTTAGCCTTCTCGCCAGCCACCTCGGCGTAGTCCTCGCCATCGCTGGCGTAGATGATGCCTCGCGAACTGTTGACAAGCAGGCCGCAGTCGTCGTTCATGCCATATTTGCATACCTCCTCGAGGCTGCCTCCCTGTGCGCCCACGCCGGGGACGAGGAGGAAGTGGCGGGGAGCGATGCGGCGTATGTCCTCAAACATCTTTCCCTGTGTGGCTCCGACGACAAACATCAGGTTCTCTTCCGTTCCCCACTGCTGGGCCTTGCGCATCACCTTCTCGTAGAGAGGCATGCCTTCGGGGTCGGTGGTGAGCTGGAAGTCGTGACTGCCCTTGTTGCTTGTCAGGGCGAGCAGGATGACCCATTTGCCCTCGTAGCCGAGGAACGGAGTCACGCTGTCCTCTCCCATATAAGGAGCTACGGTGAGCGAGTCAACGTCATATTCGCCGAAGAAAGTGCGGGCATACATTGCCGATGTATTGCCGATGTCGCCACGTTTTGCGTCGGCCACGATGAAGTGGTTGGGGTAATATTTCTTCAGGTAGTTGACGGTCTTCTCGAAAGCCATCAGTCCCTTCACGCCGAAAGCCTCGTAGAAAGCGAGGTTGGGCTTGTAAGCCACGCAGTAAGGTGCGGTGGGGTCGATGATGGCCTTGTTGAAGGTGAAGATGGGGTCTGGACCGTCGAGCAGGTGTTGTGGCACCTTTTTGAGGTCTGTATCGAGACCTACGCAGAGAAACGAGCGCTTGGTCTTAATCTGTTCTATCAGTTGTTGTCTATCCATGTTATTTCTTTATTTCTGTCTTTGGCAATTCGTTAAAAGTCTCTATCGTTTTTTGTTTCATCGAGATCATTCGATGTATGAACTCCTCAGCCTGAACGGTCTTTTCACGCTGTTCGTCGTCTTTCTTCTTGGTGTAGATGAGTCCCATAACGCACTATTACAGTTCGGCTTCTTTCATTCTCTCGGCATTCTCGGCCACGGTAAGTGCGTCGATCATGTCCTGAATGTCGCCGCCGAGGAATCCCTGCAGGTCGTGGGTAGTGTAACCTATGCGGTGGTCGGTGACGCGGCCCTGTGGGAAGTTGTAGGTGCGTATCTTTGCACTGCGGTCGCCGGTGGAGACGAGGGTCTTGCGGCGGTTGGCAATGTCATCTACATACTTCTGATGCTCTTTGTCATAAATAAAGGTACGCAGGCGTGCGAGCGCACGTTCCTTATTCTTGGGTTGGTCGCGAGTCTCGGTACACTCGATGAGTATCTCTTCGGTCTCGCCGGTATTGGGGTTCTTCCACATGTAACGCAGACGCACACCGGATTCCACCTTGTTGACGTTCTGTCCGCCAGCTCCCGACGAGCGGAAAGTGTCCCACTTTATCTCGCCCTCGTTGATGTTCACCTCAAACTTGTCTGCCTCAGGCAGTACGGCCACGGTGGCGGCGCTGGTCTGCATGCGGCCGTTGCTCTCGGTGACAGGCACTCGCTGGACGCGGTGTACTCCCGACTCATATTTCAGCACGCCATACACTCCGTCGCCGCTGACGGCAAAGTCTATCTCCTTGAATCCGCCCACAGCACCTTCGCTGACGCTGGTGATGGCGAGGTTCCAGCCTTTCGACTCGCAGAACTTCTTATACATGGCGAAGAGGTCGCCGGCAAAGAGGCAAGCCTCGTCGCCGCCAGTGCCAGCGCGGATCTCCATCTCCACGTTCTTTGCGTCTTCTGGGTCTTTCGGCACAAGGGCAATCTTTATCTCCTCTTCGATTTTCGGCTGTAGTTCTTCGTTGACAGACAGTTCCTCTCGAGCCATCTCCTTCATCTCTGGGTCGCTCTCGTTGGCGAGTATGTCCTTTGCCTCGGCGATGGCGTTAAGGCAAGCTATGTAGCGTTTGCGGGCATCGATGATGTCGCCCAGGTCTTTGTATTCGCGTGTGAGTTTCACGAAACGCTGTTGGTCGGCTATGACCGAAGGGTCGGTAATCAGTGTCGATACCTCCTCAAAACGGCTTACCAGTCCGTCGAGCTTTTGCAGTATGCTATTGTTTTCTATCATTAATTATATATTGTTCGATTTTTACTCCTCTTCCTTCCTTTCTCCTTCGTTTAATACTCAAATGTTCCGTACTCCGACTTAATGGTGAGGCTCTTCTTTCCTTCCTCGATATGTCCCACCACTTGTGCGTCGATGTTGAAGCTGCGGCTGAGCTCGATCACCTTGTCTGCATTTTCGGGGCTGACATATATCTCCATTCTGTGTCCCATATTAAACACTTTGTACATCTCTTTCCAGTCAGTGCCGCTCTCGTCGTGGATGACGCGGAAGAGTGGAGGAATAGGGAACATGTTGTCCTTCACCACGCGGCAGTTGTCGCCCACGAAGTGCAGCACCTTGGTCTGAGCTCCTCCGGTGCAGTGTACCATGCCGTGGATGTCTTTTCTCATCAGGTCGAGAAGTTGCTTTATTACCGGAGCGTAGGTTCGGGTGGGAGAGAGGACGAGTTGTCCGGCGTTGACGTTGACGCCTTCGACCGTCTGGTCGAGGCGGTAGCTGCCGCTATATACGAGGTCGTCGGGCACTGCATGGTCGAAGGTCTCGGGATATTTCTCCGCGATATACTTGTTAAACACGTCGTGGCGGGCTGAGGTCAGTCCGTTGCTGCCCATACCGCCGTTGTAGCGGTCCTCGTAGGTGGCTTGTCCGCACGACGACAGTCCGACGATGACGTCTCCCGGACGGATATTGGCATTGTCGATGACGTCGCTACGTTTCATTCGGCATGTCACTGTAGAATCGACGATGATGGTGCGGACGAGGTCGCCCACGTCTGCTGTCTCGCCGCCAGTGGCATAGATGCCGATGCCCATATCGCGCATTTGCTTGAGCAGTTCGTCGGTGCCGTTGATGATGGCCGAGATCACCTCTCCCGGAACGAGCATCTTGTTGCGTCCAATGGTGCTTGACACGAGGATATTATCCACGGCTCCCACGCAGAGCAGGTCGTCGGTATTCATGATGAGTGCATCCTGTGCTATGCCTTTCCATACGCTCAGGTCGCCGGTCTCTTTCCAGTAGGCGTAAGCCAACGACGATTTTGTTCCTGCTCCGTCGGCGTGCATGATGTTGCAATACTCTGGGTCGCCGCCGAGAATGTCGGGTATTATCTTACAGAATGCCTGTGGGAAGATGCCTTTGTCGATGTTTTTTATTGCGTTGTGGACATCTTCTTTTGCGGCACTCACGCCGCGAAGCATATAACGGTTGTCTTTATTCATGTCTGTTCTATTATATTTCTATTCTCAGTTGTCTATTTTGTCGAAAAAACGTTCATTCACTACATTGTCGTGAAAGAATGTTGCGTTCACTATATTGCGTCCGCAGCTTATTGCCAGAAGTCCCAGCTGACGAAAGCCTGGAGAAGTAGCATCTCGAGTCCGTTTTGCACCGTGGCTCCATATTGGGCGCCCTTCTTCATAAACAAGGTCTCGTTGGGATTGTAGATGAGGTCGTAGAGGATGGTTTTGTGGTCCATGGCCTCGTATGGCAGGTCGGGACATTCGTCAACATGCGGATACATGCCTGACGGCGTGCAGTTGACGATGACGTTATACTCCTTGATTATCTCAGGAGTGATCTCCTTGTATTGTATGGTGTTTGGGCGGTCGTAACGGCTTACAAACACTGTTTCGAGGCCAAGGCTTTTCAGTCCGTATTGCACGGCTTTCGATGCGCCGCCGGTGCCGAGGATGAGAGCTTTCTTGTGATAACTTTGCAAGAGAGACTTTATGCTGTCGGTGAAGCCAACGACGTCAGAGTTGAATCCCTTCAGTTTGATGTCGCCTCCCTCGCGGGTTACTTTTATCACGTTTACTGCTCCAATGGCCCTTGCCTCAGGACTTATGGAGTCGAGGAACGGGATGACCTTCTCCTTGTATGGAATGGTGACGTTGAGTCCGCGGAGGGTGGGGTTGGTTTCCAGCACTTCCGTCAGAGCGTCGATTGATTGTATCTCAAAATTCTCATATACAGCGTCGATGCCTTCGTCGTCAAACTTCTGATTGAAGTAGCTTTTTGAGAAGGAGTGTCCCAAGGGGTATCCTATAAGTCCGTACTTGTCCATGTCGTTATGTATTATTTGTTATTTTGTTGCTATTAATAGTGTGCATATTCCGAAGGTGAGTCTTCTGAACGAAGTCTTCCTGAAGCCTGCCTGCTGTAGTATTGTCATCATCTCCTCTCCCTGGGGAAATGCCTCGATGGTAGCGGTGAGGTAGGAGTAAGCCCTGTCGTCTTTCGATATCATCCTGCCCCATACGGGGAGGACGGTGTGAGAGTAGATGTTGAAGAGAGTCTTCATTGGGTTGTGTGCTGGCTGTGTCAGTTCGATGACGCAAAGATGTCCGCCAGGTTTCAGCACTCGGCACATCTCTTTCAGTCCCTTGTCGAGATTAGGGAAGTTTCTTATGCCGAAGGCGGCGGTGACGGCGTCGAAGGTGTTGTCGGCGAACGACAGTGCCATGCAGTCTTCTTTTGCAAACGAGATGATGCCGTCGAGTCTCTCTGCCTTCACCTTCTGTCTTCCTATCTCCATCATACCTTCTGAGATGTCGGAGCCAACGAGTTTTTGCGGACACAGCTTTTTGG
Source organism: Prevotella sp. P5-92 (assembly GCF_002251245.1). Classification (GTDB taxonomy): domain Bacteria; phylum Bacteroidota; class Bacteroidia; order Bacteroidales; family Bacteroidaceae; genus Prevotella. The sequence goes on along the minus strand of NZ_NPJG01000115.1, from coordinate 32,224 downwards.
CTGCAAGAATGGCGAAGTCGCCTGTTCCTGTAGCCACGTCAAGGATTGTCTTCGGGTTGTATGGTGCCAATGTTTCTATAGCCTTCATACGCCATCCCTTGTCGATGTTCCACGACAGGCGATGGTTGAGTTTGTCGTATGAGTGGGCGATGTTGTCAAACATCTCTTCCACCTGTTTTCCTTTGTCATCCTTGTCGTTGTAAGGCTTGATTTTCTCTTGTTTGTACATATAATATTGCAATATCAGCCGCAAAGGTAGTAAAAGTTGTGGAAATTACAAAATTATTTCATAATTTATTCTCGTTTTTCATGCAGTTTTAGACTATTTGAACACGAAAAAAGCGCGGTTCACTTGCTTTTTTCCAGTGAACTGCGCTTTGTGCGTTTATAGCTGCGGTATTCGTCGAGTGGTATTTCGACGTCCGATTCCTCCAGTTGGATACCTTTGGGGAGATGGAATTTCATGTACTTTATGTTCAGACCGCGCTCAATCCATTGCGACTCGTAATAGGTCTTGATGCCTAATATCTGTTGAGTCGCCTCGTCGATACCTTCGGTGTGATAAAGATCGTCTGTGCGGAACTCCATGGGCAGCTTGTTGTGCTCCACCATCAGTGTGGTGTAGGTAAAGAGGAAGTTGCTGTCGGTCTTCAGATGTATCAGACCGCCGTCGGTGAGAAAGCGGCGGTAGCGTTCGAGGAAAAAAGTGCTCGTGAGGCGTTTCCTCGGGTTTTTCATCTGTGGGTCGCTAAACGTGAGCCATATCTCCTGCACCTCTCCTTCGCCGAAGAAGCGGTCGATGATCTCGATGTTGGTACGGAGAAAGGCTACGTTTGGCAGTCGTTCTTCCACAGCCTGTTTGGCGCCAGCGTGCATTCGAGCTCCTTTGATATCGACTCCAATGAAGTTGATGTTGGGAAATAGCTTCGCCAAGCCCACCGTATATTCACCCTTGCCGCAGCCGAGCTCAAGTACTATGGGGTTGTCGTTATGAAAAAAGTCGCTCCGCCAACGGCCTTGCATGGCGAAGGGCTTGTTGTCTGTCATTGCTGAATATGGAAACTGGAACACGTTGGGAAACGTCTCCATCTCAGCGAATTTCTGCAGTTTTCCTTTGGACATAATTATATAGAAGTTGACGAGTTAACTTTTTAACTCGTCAACTTGTCAACTATTAATATTTACTTTCCAGCCAGTGGTGATGCCTGTGTGTAGGTGCGGGTGCCGAGCTCTTTGTCGAGCATATAGAGTCCGTAGCCGTTGTCTTTGATCATCTTCAGGTTGTCGATGATATTCTGCGCATTCTCCTCTTCCTCCACCTGCTCGTCGATAAACCACTGCAACATGCTTGATGTGGCGTAGTCTTTCTCCTCCTGAGCTATGGCATAGAGATTGTTGATAAGGCTTGTCACCTTTTGCTCGTGTGCGAGAGTGCTTTCGAGGACGTCGAGGAGGTTGTTCCACTGTGTGGGCACTTCGTCGATGGCCTTCAGTTCCACAGCTCCGGCACGAGAGATGATATAGTTAAACAAGATCTTGGCGTGATCCTGCTCCTCCTGGAATTGCACTTCAAACCACTTGCCGAAGCCTGGGTTGCCGTTGGCGTGGCACCAAGCCGACATTGACAAGTAAAGGTATGCTGACCACATCTCAGCATTAATCTGGGCGTTGATAGCCTCTTCTACTCTTTTGTTTAGCATAGCAATAAATGTTTATTTGGTTAAAAAAATTACTTTATTCAATCACTACTGTAGTCCATCCGTGCTTGTCTTCCTCTATGCCATACTGTATGTTGCGCAGGTGGGTATAGAGTTTCTCGCTGATAGGACCTGGCTTTTCGCCGAAGACATAGCTCTTGCCAGTCTCAACATCGTCGATGCGTGAGATGGGCGAGATGACGGCAGCTGTGCCGCATGCGCCAGCCTCCTCGAATGTCTCCAATTCTTCTTCGGGTATCTGACGTTGCTCCACCTTCAGTCCGAGGTCTTCCGCCAGCTGCATCAGCGACTTGTTGGTGATCGACGGCAGTATCGACGTTGACTTTGGTGTGACGTAAGTGTTGTTTTTGATGCCAAAGAAGTTGGCTGCTCCGGCCTCGTCGATATATTTCTTCTCCTTTGCGTCGAGATAGAACTCGCAGGCATAACCCAAGTCGTGGGCTTTCTTGTTGGCGGTGAGCGATGCAGCATAGTTGCCTCCCACCTTATATATACCTGTGCCGAGAGGGGCAGAACGGTCGTGGTCGCGAATGATGACGTATGGGTTGGCATAGAAGCCGCCCTTGAAATACGGTCCTACTGGAGTGACGAAGATAAGGAAGAGATACTCGTCGGCGGGATGAACGCCTACCTGTGCGCCAGTGCCTACGAGGAGTGGACGGATGTATAGTGTTGCTCCGCTCTCGTACGTAGGAATCCACTCTTGGTTAAGCACAACGACCTTCTTCACCATCTCTTCAAAGAGCTCTGTCGGCACTTCTGGCATGAGGATGCCGCGTGAGGTGCTCTGCAGACGCTTGGCGTTTTCGTCCATACGGAAGACACGCACCTTGCCGTCGGGACAGCGGTATGCCTTAAGGCCCTCAAACGCCTCTTGTCCATAGTGCAGACAAGTGGCGGCCATGTGCATGTTGATGTACTCGTCGGAGCAAACTTCTATTTCGCCCCATTGGCCGTTGCGATAATAACAGCGTACGTTGTAGTCAGTCTTTCTGTATCCGAAAGAGAGGCTTGACCAATCCAAATCTTTCATAATAGTATGTTTTGATGTTATTTTGTCCTTTTTTCGTAAAAATCAGTTGCAAAAGTACTAAGAATTATTTTATCCCGCAACTTTTTTCACTCTTTTTTTATATAATGATGTTGAAAAGATAGCATATCAATTATTCTTCAGCACTTTCTTCACCTCTTCGTCGGCCTTTGTGAGCTTGTCTTCGCAGAGTCGCAGCAGTTCCTGTGCGCGTTTGAGTTCGGTGCTTAGTGTGTCGATATCGAGTTCGTTTGCTTCCATACGTCTCACTATCGTCTCGAGTTCCTTTACGGCTTCTTCATATTTCATTGTCGTTTCCATAATTGTTGTCAGTTTATTGTAGATCGTATTATTCCTTCTTTAAGTCTCGTCTCGATGATGTCGCCTCGTCTTACCTGAGAGGGGTCGGTGAGTGCTTTGCCATTATGTAGTGTGATGCTGTATCCTCTTTTCAGCAGCTGTTGTGGGTCGAGGTTGGCAGTGCGGTTTTGTAGCATTTCGAGTTGATGTCGTGCCGTGAGCAGTGTGTGTTCAATGGCCGGCGGCATGCGCTGTTCGAGTTGCGCCACTCTTTCGCGCTGTGTGCTTATGGCGAGGATGGCATGTCTTGACAGTCGTTCGTTGATAATGTCCAAGCGTGCCTTCTGTCTCTCTGTTGCCATGGTCATCATCGTTGGTATGCGGTCAGTGAGGCGTTGAAGGCGTTGTCGTTCAGTGTCCATGATGCGTGTGGCGCAGTTGGCGAGGCGTTGGCTGTAGTCGTTGATCCTCATGTCGATGGCATGCAGATGGTCGATGAGGAGAGTTGCTGCGGCTGTCGGTGTTTTCACCCTTGTGTGCGACACCATGTCGAGTATGCATTCGTCGCGGTCGTGTCCTATTCCTGTGATGACAGGCAGAGGGAAGTTGGCCACGTTCTCTGCCAGTTCCAGTGTGTCGAATCCGCTCATGTCGCTTGTCGCTCCTCCGCCTCTTGTTATCACTACGCAGTCGTAGTCGTCATAGTTGTCGTTGATGATGTCTAAGGCTTTGATGATGCTTTTCTCAATGCCTTCTCCCTGCATTATGGTGGGGAAGAGTGTCACCTTGAAGTGATATCCATAGCTGTTGTTGGCGAGTTGTGAGAGGAAGTCGCCATAGCCTGCTGCTGTCTCGCTCGAGATTACGGCTATCCGTTGTGTGAAGAGTGGCAGCGGTAGTTGTTTGTTGAGGTCAAACACGCCTTCTTCTTTCAGTCGGCGTATTATCTCTTGTCGGCGTCGTGCCATGTCGCCGAGCGAGAACTGCGGGTCGATGTCGGTGATGATCCACGAGAATCCATATGCTTCATGAAACTGTGCCGTCACTTCGACGAGTATCTTCATGCCTGTCCTCAGGTGTTGACCAGTCTCACGTTCGAAGTATGGCTTTACGGCTCCCCATGTCTGTCTCCAGCATTTTGCCGACGCTCGTGCTATGGGAGTGTTGTAACGAGGGTCTTTCTCGATGAGTTCCATGTAACAATGGCCGCTGTTCTCCCTCATTTCCGCCACCTCTGCCTCCACCCAGTATGCCCTTGGCAGACCGAGGTCGATGGTCTGTCTGACAAGGTTGTTAAGTTCGAAGAGTGAGAGATGTTGCATATTGTTCGAGTGATTTTGGGGTTATCATTGTCTTTTCGCTCTTTTTCAGCGGGTTATGTTGTCTGTCAAAGCCTTGATAAAGTCGGGCGTTCCATATCCGTAGATATTGTCGGGATGTGTGATGTTATTGCCCGATAGCCTCACTATTTCTATCATCTCAAGAGCAGTCTTTTCGGGCATTGCCTGCCATAGGCAAGCAATGAGTCCGCAGACGAGTGGGGTGGAGAAGGAGGTGCCCATATCTTCTATCACCGTACCTCTCCTTGAGATGAGCGACGACGGACTGCCAATGGCCATGAGGTCGGGTTTTACGCGTCCGTCTTGTGTCGGTCCTACGCCGCTGAATGGTGCGTTGACGAGTTCTGGTGTCAATGCTCCCACGGTGATGATGTCTTTTGCGTCAGCCGGGAAGGTGATTTTTTTCCATTGTCCCATGCCATAGTTGCCGGCACTGTTGACGAGTATGATGCCTTTCCTCGCCAGCATCGAGGCGGTGTGGGAGATGAGTGCTGTCTTGCCGTCGAGTTCCCAGTAGTGGTGGTCGCCATAGTGGTTGTCGTATTCGTGATAGCCTAAGCTGCTGCTTATCATATCCACACCTGCCGAGTCGGCATATTCGGCTGCCATGGCCCAGTAGTCTTCTTCCACTGGCTGTTCGCTTTGCTGGTCCTCGCATCTCAGTAGAAGGTAATTTGCTTCAGGCGCTGTTCCTATATATACCATCGGAGCGTTGACAGCCATGGCAGAGAGGACCTTTGTGCCGTGGTCGGTCTCGTTGAAGATATCTCGCGACTGCGGGAATACGAAATCCTTCCATCCTGTTATCCTCACATTCTTAAAGGCGTTGAGTCTATCCACATTGGCGAAGCCGCCGTCGAGCACCGCTATTGTCATTCCCTGTCCTCTGTAACCTTTGTCGTGGAGCTTGTCGCCTTGCATATTCGACACCTGGAGGTAGGCTGAGCCGTATCTCACGTTTTGAAGTGTGTCCCAGGGGTTGAAGTGGTCTGACAGTTTTTTTCTTTTCACTGTTGGTATTATGGAGTCGGGCGATGTCCACACCTTGTAGCACCCTCTGACGAAGTTCATCTTCAAGATGTTCTTGGTAATGGTTGTGTCAGTGGTGTTGATAAGAACGGTGTTGTTCCATTTGCTCTTTCCTACCACAAGCATCTCGTCCGAGAGTTCCATAATCCTTTTGATATATGCGTTGTTGACAGGAAGGTCTGTGGAATCGATGGCGAGTCGTTGTCTATTCCGTCTGTCTATGGCTTTTTGCGAGAGAAACTGTCGTGGTTTGTCGATAGAATAGCCGCATCCCCGTTTGTCGCTGAGGACTATTCTATAAGTATAGCTTTTCTTCCCAGGATATTTCATCCGTGGGACGTATTCCTGGGTCTTTGCCTGTGCCAACATCGCAATGAGCAGGGTGATATATATGGTGAACAGTCGTTTCATGGCGCAAAGGTATAAGTTATTTTTCAAACTGCCAAATATTTTTTCCGTTTTCTTGTCAAACGAAGAAAGCCCAGTCTCACGACTGGGCAATTTCTACATAACTTATATAATAATACACGTACGGTCCGCATCATCAACGACAATACGAACATCGCTCCGTGCATTTCACTTCACTCTGCATTCCCAAGCGCCATACTGCGCCATAGGTAAGTATCGTGGGGTGCTTACAATCCTTACACCGAGGATGTTCGCCGATTGTCATTTACGTGAGGCAGGTCTTCTGACTTCGTTCCGTCCATATGCTCCTTCCCGCCTTCCTCTCGTTTGGTGTTTCCAAACGAGGGTAACAGTGGCAGTGGATTGTTGCATATAGATGAAAAAGGAACTTACAGCTGCGGGACAGTTGTGGATTTTCACCACATTCCCTATTAATCGCTGTTACGCGAACCTCATCTGGCGGCAAAGGTAAGAATATTATTTCAAACAGAGAAAGGAATGGTAAGGTAATATTAAGAAGATAACATTATTTAACTCATTTTGAGGAGAGGGGAGTATGAGAAGAATGGGAAGTTAAAGAAGAAGTTTCCTTGAGCGAAGCGAAAAAAGGAAGTTAAAGAAGTTAAGGAAGTTAAAGAAGTTAAAGACGTATGTGTAAGCCAAGAAAACTCCCGAACGGAAGCGAAAAGACTATTGTCTTTAACTTCCTTAACTTCTTTAACTTCTTTAACTTCCTTAACTTCTTTAACTTCCTTAACTTCCTAAATTGAAGTTACTGTATGTCCCATCCTATGGCACTTGCGCCGAGCACGGCAGCCGAAGCACCATCGAGACCGCTTACGAGGAACTGAGCCTTGCCTTTGAAGATTGGCAACACATGTTCGTCGTATGCTTTCTTGATAGGATTCATTATCAGGTCGCCAGCTTTGACAAGACCGCCGAAGAAGATGAAAGCCTCGGGACTGCTGAATGCAGCAAAGTCGCAGCATGCCTCACCAAGCATCTTACCGGTAAACTCAAATATCTCGTTAGCCACCTTGTCGCCCTTGCCAGCTGCAATGCTCACGTCGAGCGAGGTAATCTTCTCTGGGTCGAGCTCACGCAGCAGCGACGGCTCTTCTGTCTGCTGGAGTATCTCGCGAGCAGTGCGTGCCACACCTGTTGCAGAACAGTATGCCTCAAGGCAACCAGTACGACCGCATCCGCAGGCTCGGCCCTCTTTGCCACGAACCATGGTGACATGACCAAGCTCACCAGCCATACCGTCAGAACCATATACAAGCTGACCGTTGACGACAACACCTGAACCCACTCCAGTACCAAGAGTGATGACGATAAAGTTCTTCATACCCCTCGCCACGCCATAAGCCATCTCGCCGATAGCAGCCGCATTGGCGTCGTTGGTCATGGCTACAGGAACGCCGAGACGGTCGCTGAACATCTTTGCCAACGGTACGATACCCTTACCCCATACGAGGTTCGGAGCATGTTCAATGCATCCTGTGTAGTAGTTGGCATTAGGAGCACCAATGCCCATCGCCTTAATCTTCTCTATGCCTCCTACCTGGTCGATGATAATCTGCAAAGCGTCAATCGATGCGTTGACATAGTCTTCCACATTATTGTATCCCTGTGTCTTGATAGCAGTGGTTGCCTTAATGTCTCCTCGACTATCTACGATTCCAAAAACTGAGTTAGTTCCACCCAGATCCAAGCCGATGACATACGGCTTCATTAAAGGTTGTGCGTTCATTATTTTATCAATATTTTTATTATAGTTATCTGATTTTGATGGCAAAGTTAGAAAAAATATGCGAAGAAACAAAGATTTTGCCAAAAAAACTTGTGTGTTTACCAAAAAATTTGCAATTTTGCACTCGTTATGCCGTTTCAAATACATATAGACATACTTAATTTCATCTATAAGGGGATGTTAATTGGGTTGATTGCATCGGCACCGATGGGGCCGGTGGGAGTGCTTTGCGTCCAGCGAACATTGAATAAAGGTCGTTGGTATGGATTCATTACGGGCATAGGTGCTGTGGTCAGCGATCTCATCTACGCTGCCATCACTGCCTATGGCATGAGCTATGTGATGGACGTGTTGAACAACCAGCAGACAAGAATGTATCTGCAGATTGTCGGAAGCGTACTGCTTCTCGTCTTCGGACTTTATACCTACAAGTCCGACCCCACAAAGAAGATACACAACTCGGGCAACGGGCGTGGCACATTATGGCATAATGGAGTCACCGCCTTCCTCGTCACCTTCTCCAATCCTCTCATCATCTTCCTCTTCCTGGCAAGCTATGCCCAGTTTGCCTTCGTCATGCCCAACCACCCGTTTGAGATGGTGGTGGGATTCCTCAGCATCATCTTCGGTGCCTTGCTGTGGTGGTATGGACTCACATGGCTCATCGACAAGATACGCGGTAAGTTTGACGCCAACGGCATACGACTCATCAATCAGGTGATAGGTTCAGTGGTGGTGTTGTGCTCCATCATTATGTTCTTCGGTACGGTGACCAACCTTTACCGTTTTTTCAAGTAATCATTTTATATATAAATAATGTATATAGCTCAAGAACTAAGAAAGAAAAACATTGCCGAATACATCTTGTACATGTGGCAGGTGGAAGATACCATACGCGCCTTCGGCTGTCAGCTGTCGAGAATAAGAAGGGAATATATCGAGCAGTTTGACTATACCGACGAGCAGAAGGAAGAAGAGACCGACTGGTTTGGCAATCTCATCAGGATGATGAACGAGGAGGGATGCCGCGAGCGTGGACATCTTCAGATAAACAAAACAACGCTGATGATGCTCGAAGACCTCCATCGCCAACTCATCGACAGCACCAAGTTCCCGTTCTATACCTCAGAATATTACAAGGTGTTGCCCTATATAGTGGAACTGCGCAACCGCGGTGCCAACAAAAAGGAAAACGAGATTGAGACTTGCTTCAACTCCCTCTATGGCGTGATGATGCTGAAACTACAGAAGAAAGACATCAGTCCCGACACGGCTCATGCCGTCAAGGAGATAACCACTCTGATAGGTATGCTCAACGACTACTATTTCAAAGACAAGAGCGAAGGACTCGAATTTTAGTGCCTTAAACTCTCGTAAAACCATAAAGTAAAACTCAAATATCTTTAAATATGAATATTCTTATCACAGGTTGCAACGGACAACTCGGCAATGAGATGCAGTTGCTCGAAAAAAACTACCATGAGTATAAATTCTTTAATACCGATGTCGCCGAACTCGACATCACCGACCAGGCTGCCATAGATCGTTTTGTCAGCGACAACTGTATCGACGGCATCGTCAACTGTGCCGCCTTCACTGCTGTTGACAAGGCAGAGACGAGCAAGGAACTATGCACCGCTCTCAATACAGTGGCTCCGGCATACCTCGCCGCTGCTGTAGAGAAACGTGGAGGATGGATCATTCAGATCTCTACCGACTATGTGTTTAACGGAAAAGGACATGTGCCTTATAAAGAAGATGATACGCCATCGCCCGACAGTGTCTATGGTAGCACAAAGCTCGCCGGCGAACTCGGCGTTGAGAAGTTCTGCCAACGCGCTATGATCATTCGAACAGCATGGCTCTATAGCACCTTCGGCAACAACTTCGTCAAGACCATGATACGCCTCGGACGTGAGCGCACAGAACTCGGTGTCATCTTCGACCAGATAGGCACTCCTACCTATGCTGCCGCCCTCGCACAGGCCATCATGACCGCCATAACAAAAGGCATACAGCCAGGAGTATATCATTTCTCTAACGAGGGCGTCATCAGCTGGTATGACTTCACCAAGGCCATACACCGCATAGCAGGCATCACCACTTGCCATGTAAAACCTCTCCACACAAGCGAATATCCTACTCCTGCCAACCGTCCCGCTTACAGTGTGCTCGACAAGACGAAGATTAAGCAGACTTACGGCATAGAGATTCCATACTGGGAAGAGTCTTTGGAGAAGTGCATCAAGAATTTGTGATGTGAGTGGTTTGGGGTAATAGAAACATTATTCTGTGGACAATAAAAAAACATCTATTGAAATAGGACTATTTCTGTAGATAAATAATGATATATGAATAAGGAAATAGAAAGAAGAAGGACATTTGCGATTATTTCGCACCCCGATGCGGGAAAAACAACACTGACAGAGAAATTCCTGCTCTTCGGCGGACAGATACAGGTGGCCGGAGCAGTGAAAAGCAACAAAATCAGAAAAACTGCCACTTCAGACTGGATGGACATCGAGAAGCAACGTGGTATCTCGGTTTCTACATCTGTCATGGAGTTTGATTATAACGACTATAAGGTAAACATACTCGACACACCCGGACACCAGGACTTTGCCGAGGACACCTTCCGAACGCTCACCGCCGTTGACTCGGCTATCATCGTGGTCGATGGAGCCAAAGGTGTGGAGACGCAGACGCGTAAGCTGATGACTGTCTGCCGAATGAGAAAGACTCCCGTCATCATCTTCATCAACAAGATGGACCGTGAGGGACGAGACCCCTTCGACCTCCTCGACGAACTCGAACAGGAACTGGAAATCAAGGTGCGACCTCTCAGCTGGCCTATCAATCAGGGGGCAAAGTTCAAGGGCGTGTATAACATCTATGAAAACAAACTCGACCTCTTCACACCCGACAAACAACGTGTAACAGAGAAGGTTGAGGTGGATATTAACAGCGACCAACTGGAGGCGCATGTGGGCGATGCCGATGCAGCCAAACTGCGCGACGACCTCGAACTCGTCGATGGCGTCTATCCCGCGTTTGACATAGAGACATATCGCGAAGCTGAAGTGGCACCGGTGTTCTTTGGTTCGGCACTCAACAACTTCGGCGTACAGGAACTTCTTAACTGCTTCGTCGAGATAGCTCCAAGTCCACGACCCACAAAGGCTGAGGAACGTATGGTGGAACCCGAAGAACCAAAGTTCACTGGTTTCATCTTCAAGATCACAGCCAATATCGACCCCAACCACCGCTCTTGTATCGCCTTCTGTAAGGTGTGCAGCGGAAAGTTTGAACGCAACAAACCCTATCTGCATGTACGTCAGGGCAAGACCGTGCGCTTCTCTTCTCCCACACAGTTTATGGCGCAGCGTAAGAGCACCATCGACGAGGCCTGGCCAGGCGATATCGTTGGCTTGCCCGACAATGGCATGTTTAAGATTGGTGACACTCTCACCGATGGCGAACAGCTCCACTTCCGCGGTTTGCCAAGCTTCTCTCCCGAGATGTTCAAGTACATAGAGAACGCCGACCCCATGAAGGCTAAACAGCTGCAGAAAGGCATCGACCAACTCATGGACGAGGGAGTGGCACAGCTCTTTGTCAATCAGTTCAACGGACGTAAGATAGTGGGCACCGTGGGTCAGCTGCAGTTTGAGGTGATACAGTATCGCCTTGAAAACGAGTATAACGCAAAGTGCCGCTGGGAACCAGTACATCTCTATAAGGCTTGCTGGATAGAGAGCGACGACGAGGCAGAACTCGAGAATTTCAAGAAACGCAAATACCAGTATATGGCAAAGGACAAGGACGGCCGCGACGTCTTCCTTGCCGACAGTGGCTATGTGCTCAGCATGGCACAAGAGGATTTCAAACATATTAAATTCCATTTTACAAGTGAGTTTTAAAGGATAACACAATGAAAGTAGAAGAGGATATAAAAAATGCTGTCGAGGTACTGAGAAAGGGTGGGGTGATACTCTATCCCACAGATACCGTCTGGGGCATAGGCTGTGATGCAACCAACGCAGAGGCAGTGGCAAGGGTATATGAGATTAAACATCGCGAAGACTCCAAGGCTCTCATCTGCCTTGTGGATAGCGACAACCGTCTCCAACGATACGTGAGACAGGTGCCACAGGTGGCATGGCAACTGTTTGACTGTGCCGACAAGCCCACTACGGTAATCCTCGACGGAGCCGTCAACCTCGCACCAAATCTCATAGCCAAAGACGGCAGCATAGCATTGAGAATAACACAAGAGGCGTTCTCCAAGGAGCTGTGCTACAGGTTCCAAAAAGCCATCGTTTCCACATCGGCGAATATATCAGGCGAACCGGCAGCGCAGAACTATCGCGACATATCGCAGGAGATTCTCGACGCTGTGGATTACGTGTGCTGGACACGACGACAGGAACACAAACCGCACAAACCGTCGAGCATCATTCGTCTCGGACAAGGTGGTGAAGTGGAGATAATCAGGAAATGAGCATGGAAGAAGTAAGACAAGAAGACATGGGAGTATTCAGACGGTTCTGCCGCTGGCGTGAGGAAAACGTCAGCGAACGGGCTTTCGTGCTCTTTCTCGCCTTCCTCGTTGGTCTGTTCTCCGCGGTCGCTGCCTTTGTGCTGCATAGCGTCATCAACCAGATTGTGGCTCTTCTCACCAGCTCTTTCGACAAGGCCAATGCCAACTGGCTCTATCTTGTCTATCCCGTCATAGGCATCTACCTCACGTCGCTCTTCGTGCGATATATCGTGAAGGATAACATCAGCCATGGCATCACACGCATCTTGTATGCCATAAGCAGCAAGAGAAGCCGCCTAAGGGGACACAACTGCTGGTCGTCGGTCGTGGCATCGGGCATCACCATCGGCTTCGGTGGTTCTGTGGGTGCCGAGGCACCTATCGTACTCACTGGTTCAGCCATCGGATCTAATCTCGGCAAGCTGTTCAATATGGACAACAAGACGCTCATGCTCCTCGTGGGCTGCGGAGCGGCTGGTGCTATAGCAGGCATCTTCAAGGCTCCTATTGCCGGTTTGGTCTTTACTCTCGAAGTGCTGATGATCGACCTTACCATGGCGTCACTCCTGCCCATACTCATCTCGTGTGTCACCGCCACCTGTTTCACCTATATCTTCAGCGGTTCCACCTCGTTGTTCATCTTCCATATCGATGGCGATTGGCCAGTGGGTCGTGTCCCTGCCAACATCCTTCTTGGTGTGTTCTGCGGATTGGTGAGTCTTTATTTCATACGCACGATGACGTTTTGTGAGAATATCTTCGCCAAGTTCAAGGACAAGCCTTACGCTAAACTCGCACTCGGCGGCACTACCCTCAGCTTGCTCATCTTCCTCTTCCCCTCACTCTTCGGCGAGGGATATAACTCCATCAACCTCCTCCTCAACGGACGCACACAAGCCGACTGGGACGGTATCATGAGCAACTCGCTGTTTGCCGGCGAGAGTCATTTCCTTATTCTCTATGTGGCATTGGTGATGCTCTCGAAGGTGTTTGCCACCTCTGCCACAAATGGCGGCGGCGGATGTGGCGGTACGTTTGCGCCCAGTCTGTTTATAGGCTGTTTCAGCGGATTCCTCTTCGCACGCCTATGGAATATATATAATGTGGGCATCTACGTACCTGAAAAGAACTTTGCTCTCCTCGGCATGGCTGGAGTGATGTCGGGCGTGATGCATGCTCCCCTTACGGGCATCTTCCTGATCGCCGAGATCACCGGTGGCTACAGCATGTTCATGCCGCTGATGATAGTCAGTGTGTGCTCTTATCTAACCATCTATATCTTCGAGCCTCATAGCATCTATGGTATGCGTCTGGCAAAGAAGGGACAGCTCATCACTCACCACACCGACCATGCCATACTCACACTGATGAGTCTTGACAGCGTCATCGACCGTAACTATATGGCTGTCGATCCTGACCTTAAACTTGGTGCCATAGTGCATAAGATAAGTCGCAGCCGTAACAGCTTCTTGCCTGTGCTTGACGCTGCTGGCGGTCTGCTCGGCGAGATCGACATCACGAAGATTCGCCATGTGGTGTTCCGTACTGAGCTCTATCATCATTTCAAGGCACGACAACTTATGACCCAACCCCCAGCCATACTCAACGATGATGATCCTATGACAGAGGTGATGAAGAAGTTCGACAACACTCGTGCCGACTGGCTACCTGTGCTCGACCACGAACAGCATCTAAAGGGTTACATCTCCCGCCAGCGCATGTATGGCATGTACCGTAAGATGGTGGCTGATATGAGTGAAGACTAATTTTTTTTATTTTGCAATGAAGAAAGAAGATCTACGTATCGTGTTCATGGGAACACCTGAGTTTGCCGTTGAGACTCTCGACGCTCTCGTAAGTAACGACTATAATGTAGTGGCCGTGGTGACACAACCCGATAAGCCCGTCGGACGGCATGGCAGCGTGTTGCAGCCGTCGGCAGTAAAACAGTATGCCGTAGCTCACGGCCTGCCCGTCCTTCAGCCTGAGAAGATGAAGGATGAGTCTTTTGTCAGTCAGCTCAAAGCCTTTGACGCCAACCTTCAGGTGGTGGTGGCCTTCCGTATGCTGCCCGAAGTGGTGTGGGCCATGCCTGAATACGGCACTTTTAATGTCCATGCCGCCTTGCTCCCACAGTATCGTGGGGCGGCTCCTATCAACTGGGCGGTCATCAACGGCGAGACACAAACTGGCGTCACCACCTTCTTCCTCGACCATGATATCGATACCGGTCGTGTTATCATGCAGTTGCCCTTCGATATCCACGACGACTATAACGTGGAGAATGTCTATGACGGACTAATGCACTTGGGAGCGGAGATATGCCTGAAGACCCTCGAACGCATTGTCGAGGCAGACGGACATCCTGCCTCTATGCCACAGGAAGAGATGATCGCCACCGGCTACCAACTGAAGGCAGCACCGAAGATATTCAAGGACACTTGCCGTATCGACTTCAATCAGTCTGCAAAGAAAGTCTATGACTTTGTCCGAGGACTGAGTCCTTATCCAGGCTCATGGACCATGCTGCGTACTGCTGAGGGGAAAGAAAGCGTACTGAAGGTGTATGCCACACGAAAGACCGACAAGGATATTGCCTCTGCTGCTGGTTCGCTCGTCGTCGATGGGCGTCGCCTTCTCGCCGTCTGTGGCGATGGAAAAGCCGTAGAACTGGTAGAAGTGCAGATGGCAGGAAAGAAACGTATGGCCGCCTCCGACTTCCTCAATGGCATGAAAACACTCGATAGCTGTAAATTAGTATAAAAAATTCTTCTTCGATACAATAAAACACATGTCTTCTGCGTTTATCTAAAAAACATCATTTATAAATCAAATAAATAAGTAAACGCCTATGAAGAAAGTTTTTACACGAGAAGAAATTCATCCCAGCGAGAGAGTGCTTGAGGTCATAAGGCTAATAGCCCGTATGTATAACATTTCAACAGTATAATAACAAGCCAAATTAAAGTAATGACAATAGTATCTCCATCGTTATTGGCGGCCGACTTCCTGCATCTCGACCGCGACATTGAAATGATTAACGCCAGCGAGGCAGAGTGGCTGCATCTCGACGTCATGGACGGCGTCTTTGTGCCAAACATCTCGTTCGGATTCCCAGTTCTCGAAGCTGTTGCGTCAAAGTGCAAGAAAGCTCTCGACGTGCATTTCATGATCGTTCATCCTGAGCAGTATATCAAACAGACTGCTAAGTTGGGAGCTATGATGATGAATGTACATTACGAGACTTGTACCCACCTTCACCGCACCATTCAGGAAATACATGATGCTGGCATGAAAGCAGGTGTTACACTCAATCCCGCCACACCAGTGTCTGTGCTTGAAGACATCATTGCCGATGTCGATATGGTACTGCTCATGAGCGTCAATCCGGGATTCGGAGGACAGAAGTTCATTGAGAACACTATTTCCAAGGTGAAACGTCTCCGTCAACTCATCGAAAGCAGTTCTTCGTCAGCTCTTATCGAGGTGGATGGGGGAGTGCAAGCCGACACAGCGCCGCGTCTTGTCGAGGTTGGTGTCGATGTGCTTGTCAGCGGCAGTTATGTGTTTAAGGCCGCCGACCCACTTGCCACCATAAGCAGCTTGCGTAATCTGTAAGTGTTGGGGTAATTGGTGTTCTTCTGATTATATCGAGAGGATATCGTATTTCTTTGCCATGCGTCTCATGTTGATGATGGCATAGTGCATCCTGCCAAGCGACGTGTTGATGCTGACCTTCGTCTGTTCGGCAATCTCCTTGAACGACTTGTCCTCGAAGAATTTCATATACACCACTTCCCTCTGTCTCTCCGGCAGTCTGTTCATCAGCTTGACGGCGTCAGCCCTCAACTGAACATCTATCATTTGAGTCTCATGGCTTTTGTCCGTGAGACTCTCTTCGTATAACATACAGAGATCGTTGTCTTTGTTGGGTTCTGAAAACAATATTCTGTTCTTGCGGAAGTAGTCGATGAGAATGTTGCGTGTTATCCTCATGATCCAATATTTGAAACATCCTAAGTTGGTATATTTCCCTTCTTTAAGACCGACAATGACCTTGTAGAAGATCTCCTGCAGAAGATCCTCAGCCTGATTCCTGTCGTTAACAACAGAGAAGATATACGAAAAAATCTTCGTATTATAGCGTTGCAGCAACTCGTCGAATGACGAATTGTTACCGTTGACATATTCGAAGACCAACTGTTCGTCGGTCTTAACACTGTCTTTATTCATTCACTTAATTTTTTATAGTTAAGTAGAATTTCTATCAATAGGCGATGTCCTTATTATACAATTAATACTATATTTCGGTGCAAAATTATATATTTATGGGCAAATGGCCAAAAACAAACGACTAAACACCACCTTATTTAACTTTTTTTATTCTTTTATTCCCTCTCTGTTCACTATCCTTCCCATGTTGTTTGCCCTTTTAAATACTTTACATTTTGGTCAATATTTCCGAAATACTCTTAATTTTAATAATGATTAGGATAAAAAATAAGACATAACGTTCGAAGAACCAATAAAATTGATTAACTTTGCACCGAAATTGGAATATTTCACAAAAAAAACAATAATAACATACGAAAATACACGAAAAAACAAAATGAACAAAAAGATTGTGTTGCCACTCGTGGCGGTCATTGTACTGCTCGTGGCAGGTGTGGCTTACCTTGCATTCAACCTCGACAAGCAAAAGAAAGCCAACCAGGAAATGCAGGAACTCGCTGACCTCGACAAAAAGGAAATGGAAAACGAGTACGAGCAGTTCGCAAGACAGTATAGTGAGATGAAGACACAAATCAACAACGACTCTATCATCGCACAACTCACACAAGAACAGATGCGCACGCAGGAACTGCTTGAGGAACTCAAACAAGTGAAGGCTTCTGACGCTCGAGAGATAGCACGTCTGAAGAAAGAACTCGCCACCGTTCGTGCAGTGCTACGCACCTATGTGCTGGAGATTGACTCGCTCAACCGTCTCAACGAAAACCTCACCGCAGAAAACACACGCGTCAAAGGACAGTATGCTGAAGCAACACGGCAGATTGAGGGACTAAGCAATGAGCGTGCCTCGCTATCGCAGAAGGTGGCTATCGCCGCACAGCTCGACGCTACTGGCATAACGATGACCCTCAAAAAGAAGAACGGCAAGGTAGCTAAGAAGATAAAGGACTGCAAGAGCATTCAGGTTGATTTCACTGTTGCAAAGAATGTTACGGCATCAAACGGCATGCGTACCTTCTATGTCCGCATCACTGCTCCTAACGGCAACACCCTCTCTGGCGGAGGCTCTTTCCAATACGAGAACCGCTCCATCGAGTGCACTATGAAGCGACAGGTGGAATACACCGGCGAGGCTCTCACCCTTTCTACCTTCCGTCAGGTTTCTGAATTTCTTGAAGCAGGAAACTATACCGTCAGCATCTTCGCCGACGGCAATATGATAGGCTCAAGGACGTTTAGCTTTAAATAAAAATACATTATCTCAACAATCATGATTTCCAAAAAGTGTCTTGTCCCAACTCTTTTGGCGGCGTGCTTCATATCTACGGCTGCCGAGGCTCAAAACATACTCTGCCTCGACAGTTGCCGACAAATGGCGCTTCGCAACAATAAGCAGATGGGAGTGGCAAGGGTGAAGATCGACATGGCAAAAAACGTGAAGAAGTCTGCACGTACTAAACTCTTGCCACAGGTCAACGCCATCGGTGGATATATGTACACGAGCAAGGAATTCTCGCTACTCAGCGACGAACAGAAAGACAATCTCGGCAACCTCGGTACCAACACCTTGACTCATGCCAGTCAGACCATTCCCGGACTCTCGCAACTGCTGCCGCAGGAGACCGCAGGTGCTCTTGCCAATATGCTCAACATGACTGGACAGGGACTTGTCGATGCGCTCCATACCGACACACGCAACATGTTTGCTGCCACTGTCCAAAGTCACACAACCGTTGTTTATGGGTGGAGCCATCATCGCCATGAACAAGATGGCAGACATTGGAGAAGTCATGGCCGCCAACTCTGCCGAAGCTCAAAAACAACTCACACTCTATAATATCGACCAGGCTTACTGGACCGTCGTCTCGCTCAAACATAAGAAGACACTGGCTGAGAGCTTCCTCTCTCTTGTCAAGAAGCTCGACAGCGACGTGAAGAAGATGATACGCGAGGGAGTGGCTACCAAGGCCGACGGACTGAAGGTCGGCGTAAAGGTCAACGAGGCTGAGATGGCCCTCACCCAGGTCGATAATGGCTTGTCGTTGGCAAAGATGTATCTATGCCAACTATGCGGATTGCCTGCTAAGTATGTCTTTGATGTTGACGACAATGTGGGCAATGTCACTTATTCTAACACACCCCAGCAGACTGCCGAGCTCAACGCCGACGCTCGTCCCGAACTGCGTGTGTTGCAGAACTCTATAGATATCAGCCGACAGACCACCAATCTTCTCAAGGCTGGACAACTGCCTAAGGTGGCGCTTGCAGGCGGATATACCGTCAGCAACCCAAATGTCACCAACAGCTTTGAAAAGAAGTTCGCCGGGCTGTGGAATGTAGGAGTCATCGTCAGCGTGCCTGTATGGAACTGGGGCGACGTGGCATATAAGGTAAGGGCTTCGAAAAATGCCACTACCATCGCCACCCTCGAGTATAACGAGGCATGCGAGAAGGTTGAACTGCAGGTCAACCAGAGCCAGTTCCGTGTTGACGAGGCGTATAAACGCCTCTCCATGGCTCAGTCTAACACTGCAAAGGCTGAAGAGAATCTACGCTGTGCAAATATTGGCTTCCGCGAAGGCGTGATGGAATCCACTGCCGTCATCGAGGCACAGACAGCATGGCTGCAGGCACAGTCGCAGAAGATAGATGCAGAAATAGATGTCAAACTTAGTCAGGTAGCTTTGTCAAAGGCTCTTGGCACTTTACACGAATAACGATTATGTCACAAGAAAAATCACAACATAGTAGCATATTACTCGCCGTCATCGGCTTTACCGCTGTGGTGGCTGTAGTGGGTGTAATAGGATTCTTTGTCCTTGGAAAGACCGACGAGTCTATTCAGGGACAGGTAGAGGTGACTGAATACAGAGTGTCGAGCAAGGTGCCCGGACGCATCCTCGAACTGAGGGTCAAGGAGGGCGACTATGTGAAGGTTGGCGACACTCTCGCCATTCTCGACGCTCCAGAGGTGAGGGCGAAGATGTCGCAAGCCATGGGTGCTGAGGATGCCGCTGCCGCCATGAGCGAGATGGCCCGCAACGGCGCTCGTCAGGAACAGGTGCGCGGCGCTTACGAACTGCTCCAGCAGGCAAAGGCTGGATTCGAGATTGCAGAGAAGTCTTACCATCGCGTACAACGTCTCTTCGACGAGGGCGTGATGAGTGAGCAGAAGCGCGACGAGGCTTTTGCCAACTATAAGGCCATGGAGGCTCAGGTCAAGGCGGCTCAGAGTCAGTACGACATGGCTCGCAACGGTGCTCGCCGTGAGGAGAGGATAGCCGCTGCCGCACAGGTTGAGAGGGCCAAGGGTGCTGTCGCTGAGGTCAGTTCGTATATCAACGAGACTGTCCAGGTGGCGCAGATGGAAGGCGAGGTGAGCGAGGTCTATCCTCGTGTAGGCGAGCTCGTCGGCACCGGAGCTCCCATCATGAGCATCTCACTCATGAACGATGTGTGGGGTACATTCAACGTGCGTGAAGACCAACTCAAGGATATCTCTATCGGAAAGACTATAAAGGCCTTCGTCCCCGCCTTCAACAAAGAGATCGACATGAAAGTGTATTATATGAAAGACCAAGGCAGCTATGCCGTTTGGAAAGCTACGAAGGCTAACGGCCAGTACGACCTTAAGACCTTCGAGGTGAAGGCGCGTCCGGTCACAAAGTTTGAGGGTCTTCGTCCAGGCATGTCGCTCGTCATCAGATAAGATTATGAAAAGTCTTCGAAGATGGCTGGTGGCTGTCTATGCCACGGCAACACGTGAGGCGCGACTATTCTCACACAATGCCATGTATGTGGTCTCGCTTGTTCTCTTCCCTGTTTTGGTGACGTTGTTTTTCACCTCTCTCATGGGCGAGGGACAGCCAGAGAATATGCCTGTCGGTGTGGTTGATCTCGACCGTTCAACCACGTCGCGTAGTCTGACCCGTCGCCTCGATGCCTTCCAGACCAGTCGTGTGGTGGCTCATTACGAGAGCGTAGAGTCGGCACGAAAGGCTATGCAGAAGGGTGAGATATATGGTTTCCTCTATATACCTTCCGGCACTGCCGACGCCCTTCTGGCCAGTCGTCAGCCAAAGATCTCGTTCTATTATACTATGACGTCGCTCACGGCCGGTTCTCTTGTCTTCCGCGACCTCAAGACCATCTCTACCCTTGGCTCGGCTGCCGTCGGACAGGCCACGCTGCGCGCCAAGGGAGCCACCGACGGTCAGACCATGGCTTTCCTCCTGCCCATCCAGGTAGATCTACACCAGGTCTCCAATCCCTACACCAACTATAATGTCTATCTCTCTACGATGTTGGCTCCTGGTGTCATCATGCTCTTTATCTTCATCTTCACCGCCTATTCCTTCGGCACCGAACTGAAGTTTGGAACGTCGCGTCAGTATCTGGCTACAGCCGATAACAATATCTTTGCAGCAGTGACGGGAAAACTTCTTCCGCAGACACTCATCAGCCTTGCCGTTGTGTATGGATATATGGCTTATGTCTATGGCGTACTGCATTTCCCGTGCGAGGGTGGGGTGGCAGTGTTGTTGCTCACAGGCCTTCTTATGGTGCTGTCGGCAGAAGGCTTCGGACTGTTTGTCTTCGGTCTCATACCGTCGCTGCGCATGTCAATGAGTATATGTTCATTGTGGGGAGTGCTCAGCTTTTCAATGGTAGGCACAGCATTTCCCGTCCCTGCTATGGACCCTTCCCTGCAGGCATTATCGTGGCTCTTCCCCTTGCGTCATTATTTTGTCATCTACCAGACATCCATCTTCAACGACTATCCCCTGTCTGACGCATGGTGGCACATTGCCTCGTTGGTCGTTTTTGCAGCTTTGCCGCTGCTTATACTTCCGCGTCTGCACCATGCCATGAAACACTATGTATATTTACCCTAACTACAGCACTTGGTCACTATGAGGATTATCGACAATATCATAAAAGGTCTTAACGATATATGTGCCGTATGGCGCGACGAGATGAAGAGCGTCTTACGCGACGAGGGCGTGCTCATCTTCTTCGTTCTCGTACCCTTGGCTTATCCGTTGCTCTATTCTTGGATCTACAACAACGAGACGGTGCGTGAGGTGCCTGTCGTAGTGGTCGATCAGTCAAACAGTGTCGAGAGTCGCCAGTTTGTGCGCATGGCAGACGCCTCGCCCGACGTGTGTGTGGCCTACCGTGCTGGCAGTATCGACGAGGCACGCCGCATTATTGCCCTTGGCGATGCCAATGGTATCTATGTCATTCCCTCTGACTTCGGCTTGCGGGTCAACCGTGGCGAGCAGACTGCCGTAGCCGTCTATTGCGACATGAGTCTCATGCTCACCTACAAAGCCATATTCCAGACCGCCACTGCAGTCACCTCGTCTATGAATGCCGACATACAGATACGTCTCTCTGGCAATACCACAGCTCGTCAGGACGAGATCACCACCAGTCCGTTATCGTTCGACGAGGTCACCCTGTTTAATCCCACGTCAGGCTACGGCTCGTTCATCCTTCCCGCTGTGCTGATGCTCATCATCCAGCAGACCCTTGTCCTTGGCATCGGCTTGTCTGCAGGCACTCGTCGCGAGGGTAGGGCCGTGTTGCCTTCTGGTCGTGCTTATGAAGGCAGCTGCCGCATAGTGTTGGGCAAGTCGTTGTGCTATTTCATGATCTACGCAGTCGTGGCGGCCTATCTCACTCTTATTGTCCCCATGCTTTTCAGCTTCACGTCGTTGCCCAATCCATGGTCGTTGGCATGGCTCATGCTTCCTTATATCCTTGCCGCCATCTTCTTCGGCATCACAGTGTCGAGCATAGTCCGCTACCGCGAGAATGTGATACTGCTTGTGGTGTTCATGTCGGTACCACTTCTGTTTGTGTCAGGAGTGTCGTGGCCACAAAGCAATATACCGAAGGTGTGGGAATGTATCTCTTGGATATTCCCGTCCACCTTCGGCATAAGGGCGTATGTAAGGCTCAACACCATGGGAGCCTCATTGTCTGATGTGCTTGTAGAATACAGGGCTTTGTGTATTCAGGTTGTGGCGTATTTCATCTTGGCATGTGTCGTTTGTCGCCATCGTTACCGTTCCTGCTCCACTTCCTGAGCATCTGTCGATGGAACTTGTCTTCCGCCATGATCACCTTAAACACCTTTGTAGCTGGCAGTATCTTCAGAAATTTCTCGTGATACTGTTGCTCTATCTTCTTTTGCTCAATGTCCATCTTGTCTTTCATCCTGATGGCATTGGCGCAGGCTTTCTCGTTGTTCATTGGAGTACGGTGAGTGCCCTTCATCGCTTCGAAAGCCTTGCGTTGCTTTTTCTTCATCTCGAGATACACGGGGAAGAACTCGGCCTCTTCTTTCTTTGTCAGCCTTGCCTCGTTAGAGATAAACTCTTTCAGATCCTTTGTGTATTTTTCTATCGAGAGGGGCGGACGCTGTTGCCCGCCACGATCGTGTTGTTGTGCCATTGCTCCAATCATTACGGAGACCAGCATTATTGAGATTATCAGTCGTTTCATATTTACACCTTATTATATATATACACGTTTCTTGGTTTGTCTGGGATCGGGTTTCACTCTTCGCTCATGCAGGCTATGATGTCTGTATTGTCGAGCATGGCAAAGTCAGCCACCTCGTCAACATAGTCGTCGTAATACTGCTCCTCCGTTGTAGTGGTGTTCGCCATCTCGTCGGCAGCCGGTTTGTTGTCTTGCTGTGCAAGATAGGCGGTGGTGCCAATGCCAATTACAGCTACGCATGCTGCCACGGCTGCCACCCTTTTCCAGAGTTTTCTCACGGTGGTGGTTTTTCTTGCCGCGCTGTGTGTCAATGTCGTCGTCATGTCTTCGGCATTGCTGTCAGCCTGGCTGTTGGGCAGTTGTGCCATCATCCTTTCGGTGAAGTTCTCGAAGTATCCTTCAGGCACTCGGAAATGATTTTCCCTTCCTGCTTTCCTGCTTATTATGTCTTCTTTATTGTTCATAATTGTTATTTTTAGGTATTTGACGAATGTATATTGAAAAGGTTTAATCTAAAGAGTGAAAATATTCTGATATTTTCTTTACGGCTATATGGTACGAGGCTTTCAGTGCTCCTACCGACGTGCCGAGTATGTCGCTGATGTCTGAGTATTTCATCTCGTCGAAATATCTCATGTTGAATATCGCCCGTTGTTTTTCGGGCAGTTGTGCTATTGCCTCTTGCAGTGCAGCCTGTATCTCGTTGCCGTCGAAGTATTCGTCTGCCGTCAGTCGGTCGGCTATCGAGAGTCCGTTGTTCACTGCGTCAGCATTGACCATGTCTATTGCTTTTTTATGTCTCACGAAGTCGATGCTGATGTTTATGGCTATGCGGTGCAGCCATGTTGACAGTTTTGAGTCTGAGCGGAAGGTGTCGAGACTGTTCCATGCTTTCAGGAACACTTCCTGCAGAAGGTCGTCGGCATCGTCGTGTACCAGCACTATACGACGTATCTGCCAATACAGTTGTTCGCTGTATAGGTTCACCATCTGTCCAAACGCCTCTCTCCTTGTCTCGGGTGCTGCGAGGCGTGTGCATAGTTGTTTCTCGTCGTATATCTCAGTCATTTGAATCTTTTGTTGGGTTTATCTTTTAGTAAATGGTCTCAGTTCTCTTCTCATCACTGCGTCGAAGCCGTATATGTCGGCATATTCCTTCCATCTGCCGTCGGCGTTTTTGTCCAGTGTCTGATATACTATAAATACTGGCACCTTGGGGTTGATCGTCTTTGAGTTTATCAGCTTTCGTGTCCTTGTGGTGTCGCGCACGTATGCCTTCCCTTTATTAGTTTGTGGTTCGAGGTCCATCGATATCCTTATGCGGTCGAGTGTCCATTCGTCGGCATCGTCGCCGAGCAAGAAACAAGCCAGGTCGAATGGCCGCTCCACTCTTACGCATCCGTGCGACACGCTTCTCACCGTCTGGTTGAAGAATCGTCGGCTCGACGTGTCGTGCAGATATACCGAGAACTTATTGTCGAAGCGGAAGATGATACGTCCCAATGAGTTGCCCTCGCCGCCTTCCTGCGACACTCTGTAAGCTCCGCTGCGCAGCATCTGTGCCGTCACGATGCTTGGGTCGAGGCGTTTGCCAGTCTCGCGTTCCACAATGAAGTATCGTCGAGCGTTGAAGTACCTTGGGTCTCCGGCATGTGGAGCCACGTCTTTCTTTATGATGCTCATCGGTATGTTCCACAGAGGGTTGAGGTCCATACGGCTTATCTCGCTTGTGAGCAGCGGTGTCTTGGTCTTTTTCGATCCGCATCCTATCTTCATCGTCATCACCGAGTCGGCCGAGTAGGCGTAGAGCATGAAGGCAGGTATGTTCACCACCACCTTCTTGCCGTTGGTGTCTTCTGCCTTCTTCGTGCGCCACCGGTGGCGCTCCATATTACTGAGCAACAGCCATCTGCGGTGTTCTGATGTCGTTTCGCCTAACTGTCTCTGCAGTTCTTCGAGTGTGGCATCATGTGGTTGTACCAAGCGCAGAAAGCGTCCGAGGCTCTCGCCGTCTCTCAGTGCCAAGGCGTTGGCGTAGAAGGCGTCGTCGGGTCGTTCTATGGGTATGTCGAAGAGGTGACGGTATTCGGTCACCCGTTTTGTACTGTCGTCGTGTGCCGGGTCGAGGCGGTTAAGGTAGTGAAAGGGATTGGTATATCCGTAACGTTGTCCCGTGGCGTATCTCAGCAAGGCTTTTGTGGCGAGATATTCCAGTCTTGCGGCAGTGTGGTTTATGTCGTTGCCTTTGTCTGCGAAGTCGAGGCTTTTCATCCGTGTGGCGTCGGTCTCTATGGTATTTACAAAGAAGGCATCGGTAGTGAATCCTATTTCTTCCACCGTCTTCAGGTAGCTGAGCAGCGTGTCTATACGGCTGTCAATGCCATAGCGGTCTATCCATACTGGACGGAACGTGTCGCGGTAGAGCCTACGTGTGGTGCGGTCGGTCTGTGTCGTGTCGTGGTCGGCGCGAGCCATTTGGCTTGTCAGCTGCGCTACCTTCTCTATGTCGAGCGTATAGCGGCTGTCTCTGAAGTTTGAAAATGCCTCAAGTGATATGTCCTTATATGGGTTTGTGCTATTGTCTTTACATGACGAGAGAGCATAAGGTACTAAAACAGAGAAAGCCATGCCGTGGAGCATGGCTATAATAAAATGCCTTATATACCTTGGTCGTGTTCTCATTAAGAGACAGATACTTTTCTAACGACTTTATCGACCTTAAGGATGTAGCAGCCCTTAGGCAAGTTGAGCTCTACACGCTGCACGTCGTTATCCACCCTTACCTTCATCACCGGGCGTCCTGTCAGCGAGGTCACTTCGAGAGTCTTTCCCGCTGCTCCCTCAATGGTGGCGGCGTTGTGAACGACAGTAATCTTCACCTCGCGTTCGTCAATGTTCGACGCTACGTGTGCTTCTGCTGTCATAGCGTCTGCTACAACAGGAACGGCAAAGGTGGCGGCAGCTGCCAATAAAATGGTATATAGTTTTCTGTTCATTTCTTTCTTTTATTGTATATTGTTTCTGCAAAGATAGGGATTTTTTTGTTTATAACAAAATATTTCGTCAGTAAAAATGCAATATTTTACATATTTTAATTAAATATCTCTATCACCATCCCCTCATTTGCAAGAATCGTGTTTGAGAACACTTCTTTTGCTTCTTTCAGCATCTGTGTCTCGTTGTCGTATCGTGCCGAGTAGTGGCCTAATACGAGCTGTTTTGCCTTTGCTTCCTTGGCTATGGTAGCTGCTTCTGAGGCGGTGCTGTGGAAGTGTTTGCGTGCCCTGGCCCGTTCGCTGTCGGCATACGTTGACTCGTGATATATCGTGTCGGTTCCTTCCACCATTGGCACTATGTCGGGCTTGAACGTGGTGTCGCTGAGGTAGGCGTACGACCGTGGCGGTTCGGCTGCTTCGGTCAGTCGGCTGGCTGGTATCACCTCTCCGTCGGGCGATGTCCAGTCCATGCCGTTCTTAATGTTGTTTATCTGACTCACTGGAATGCCATACATGTCTATCATGTCGCGCCTTATATGCGGCAGCGACTGTTTCTCGGCAAAGATAAAGCCGCAGCAGGGTACACGGTGCTCAAGGGGTACGGTGGTCACGGTGAGACTGCGGTCTTCGTATATCACCTCGTGGCGTGTAGGGTCGATGGCATGCATCACCACCTCATACTCTAATCCCTGGCAGAAGTAGTCTATCTGACTCTGTAGCAATGGCTTTAGGTCGGCATGTGCATAGATGTGGAGTGGGGCGGTGCGTCCTAACATGCCGAAGGTGGAGATCATGCCAATCAGTCCGAAGCAATGGTCGCCGTGAAGGTGTGAGATAAACACGTGTCCTATCTTCGTGAATCTAATCTTCGAGCGTCGTAGCTGTGCCTGCGTGCCCTCGCCGCAGTCAATCATAAACTGCTTGTCGCGTATCTCCACAATCTGCGACGAGGGGTTGTGCCGCAGTGTGGGTAGCGCACTGCCGCATCCTAAGATATATACCTTGAAAGGAGTCATGTCAAAATTTTATTTTTTCCTCCCGTATTCGAATCGGTCTTCGGGTCCGAAGAAGATGAGCGAGTCGGCGTCGAGCTTGTCCAGGGTGTAGGTGTTGGTCTCCTGTTCGTCGCCGCCTCCTTCACGCACGAGTGTTATCTCCAGCTTGCCGTCGATTATTCTCCATGTCTTGAAGATTATCACGGGCTGGTTGATGCTCTCTGCTATACCGCCGTCTTTTATCGAGATGCCGAGTATCGAACTGCCGTCTATAGGGTTGGGCATGAGCCAGTTGCCCATCAGTGTCGATTCGTTTATCACCACTTCTGGGTTCATGGTCTTCTTGTCGAGATAAACGGCCATGCGGTCGCCCACGCTATATCCTCCAAACACCTTGTTGTCTTCTTTTGCCTTCTCGAGAGCGATGTTCAGGGTGTCGCCGGTGTCGGTGTATAGCTCGAGTGTGTTCATTGCCGATCCGTCACCGCAGATGCCATATACCATGGCAAGTGTATTCTGCTCCACTGCGATGGTGTCGCCCTCGTCAGCGGGTGCGGTGTTGGTCTTGTTGTTGTTGCCACACTGTGTCATCATGCCTGCCATTACGGCCACGACAGCAAAATTAAGTATTCTTTTCATAATGTTCATTATTTTATTGGTTTCTGATTTCTTCTTCTTTCTCTTTGCTCTTTGCTTCATTCCACAGCTGGTCCATTTCGCCGAGAGTCATGTCTTTCAGCGGCTTCCCCATTTTTATGCTGTGCTCCTCGATATAGTTGAAGCGGCTTATAAACTTCCTGTTCGAGAGTTCAAGGGCAGTGTCGGGGTTGAGATGATAGAGTCTGCCGGCGTTGATCACACTGAAGAGGAAGTCGCCAAACTCGCGAAGGGCATTCTCCTTATCGCCTTTCTCCAGTTCCACCTCCAGTTCGCCGAGTTCTTCCCTCACCTTGTCCCACACGTCGCCGGCATCCTCCCAGTCGAAGCCCACATTGCGTGCCTTGTCCTGTATGCGGTATGCTTTTATCAGCGAGGGTAGGGCGTCAGGCACTCCGGCGAGGACGCTCTTGTTGCCGTCCTTCTCCTTCAGCTTTATCTGTTCCCAGTTTTCTATCACCTGCTGCGCCGTGGTGGCACCCTGCATGTCGCTGTCGCTGCTGCCCTCGGGCTGGTATGGCAATGGGCGGGGCTCAGGAGCTCCCACCTGCGAGGGGTGGTAGATGTGTGGATGACGGAAGATGAGCTTGTCGGTGAGCTTGTCGCACACGTCGGCAATGTCAAACTCCCCCTTCTCGCTGCCTATCCTCGCATAGAAACACACATGCAACAGTACGTCGCCAAGTTCCTTACATATATTGGGCTGGTCGGCCTTCATCAGGGCATCGGCAAGTTCAAAGGTCTCCTCAATGGTGTTGGGACGAAGACTCTCGTTAGTCTGCTTCTTGTCCCACGGACATTTCTCTCTAAGATTGTCTAAAACGTCCAATAAACGGCCAAAAGCCGCCATTTTTTCTTCTCTTGTGTGCATAATATTAAAATTTCCGTGCAAATATAATAATTTTCCGCGGAAATTTAGTAATTTTGCCACGTTTTTTAAAACGAATTATTAAATAAGCTATATATAAATGGAAATTCAGAGCAAATATGACCCACAATCGGTGGAGTCGAAATGGTATCAGTATTGGCTTGACAACAAGCTCTTCAGCAGCAAGCCCGACGGACGCGAACCATACACTATCGTCATTCCGCCGCCAAATGTCACAGGTGTGCTGCACATGGGACACATGCTTAACAACACTATTCAGGACATCCTCGTGCGCAGAGCACGCATGGAGGGTAAAAACGCATGCTGGGTGCCTGGCACCGACCATGCTTCCATAGCCACCGAGGCTAAGGTGGTGAAACGTCTTGCCGAAAAGGGAATAAAGAAACACGACCTCTCGCGCGACGAGTTCCTCAAGCACGCTTGGGACTGGACTCACGAGCATGGCGGCATCATCCTCAAGCAGCTGCGCCGTCTTGGTGCATCGTGCGACTGGGACCGCACGGCATTCACCATGGACGAGAAGCGTTCGGAGAGTGTCATCAAGGTTTTTGTCGATCTCTACAACAAGGGATATATCTACCGCGGACTGCGCATGGTGAACTGGGATCCGAAGGCACAGACTGCCCTCAGCAACGAAGAGGTAGTATATAAAGACGAGCAGTCGAAACTCTACAACCTCAAGTATTACCTCTCTCCTGAGTTCCAGGGCGAGATAATTGAACCTAAGGAGGGCGAAGTGGTGCATAAGGACGAGCGCGGATACTACGCCGTGGTGGCTACCACACGACCTGAGACCATCATGGGCGACACCGCCATGTGTATCAATCCCAAGGATCCAAAGAACCAGTGGCTCAAGGGCAAGAAGGTCATTGTGCCTCTCGTGGGACGTGTCATCCCGGTCATCGAGGACCGTTATGTGGATATCGAGTTCGGTACAGGATGTCTGAAAGTCACTCCTGCTCACGACACCAACGACTATATGCTTGGCAAGACCCACAACCTCGAGACTATCGACATCTTCAATCCCGACGCAACCATCTCTAAGCAGTCGCCACTATATGTGGGAATGGACCGCTTCGACTGCCGCCGACAGATAGCCATCGACCTCCAGGAGGCAGGACTCATGGAGCGTGTGGAGGATTATAATAATAAGGTGGGATATTCTGAGCGTAATGCCGATACGGCCATCGAACCGCGTCTCTCGCTCCAGTGGTTCCTTAAGATGCAGCACTTTGCCGATATAGCCCTGCCTCCAGTCATGGAGGGTGAGATGAACTTCTATCCCGCAAAATACAAGACCACATACAAGAACTGGCTTGAGAACATTCAAGACTGGTGTATCTCGCGTCAGCTGTGGTGGGGACACCGCATCCCAGCATATTTCTATGGCGACAACGACGAGTATGTTGTTGCCGAGACTGCCGAGAAGGCTCTCGAGTTGGCCCGTGAGAAGAGCGGCAATGCTGCACTCCAGCTCTCCGACCTCCGTCAGGATGAGGACGCCCTCGACACATGGTTCTCTTCTTGGCTCTGGCCTATCTCTCTCTTCGATGGCATCAACAATCCCGGCAACGAGGAGATTAACTATTATTATCCCACCAGCGATCTTGTCACCGGGCCCGACATAATCTTCTTCTGGGTGGCTCGTATGATCATGGCAGGCGAGGAGTATATGGGCAAGTTCCCGTTCAAGAACGTGTATTTCACTGGTATCGTCCGCGACAAGTTAGGACGAAAGATGTCTAAGTCGCTCGGCAACTCTCCTGACCCTATCGAGCTCATTGAGAAGTTTGGTGCCGACGGCGTGCGTATGGGTATGATGCTCTCAGCTCCAGCCGGCAACGACATCCTCTTCGACGAGAGCTTGTGCGAGCAGGGACGAAACTTCAACAACAAGATTTGGAACGCCTTCCGTCTCGTAAAGGGGTGGGCCACTACCGACGCTCCTCAGCCCGAGGCAAACAAGATTGCCGTTGAGTGGTTTGAGGCAAAGCTCAAGGAGACCAATGCCGAGATCGACGACCTGTTCAAGAAGTACCGCATCTCCGAGGCACTCATGGCTGTCTATCGCCTGTTCTGGGACGAGTTCTCAAGCTGGTATCTCGAAATGGTGAAGCCAGAATATCAGAAGCCTCTCGACCAGGCCACCTACGATGCCACTCTCCGTTTCTTCGAGGTGCTGTTGAAGATGCTCCATCCGTTCATGCCGTTCATCACCGAGGAGTTGTGGCAGAACATCTACGACCGTCAGCCAGGCGAGTCCATCATGCGCGACAAGCTCACAGTGGCAGTTCCCGCAGAGTCTGACATTCGTCTCTGTGCCGACATCGAGTTGCTGAAGCAGGTAGTTGGCGGTGTGCGCACCGTTCGCAACCAGAAGAACATCTCTCCACGTGAGGCCCTTTCGCTTCAGGTGGTAGGTAGCGAAGTGCTCTCTGCCTACGACAGTGTCATCACCAAGATGGCAAATCTCTCTGCCATCAATGTGGTGAGTGAGAAAGACTCCACAGCAGCCGCCTTCATGGTAGGTACCACAGAGTATGCCGTTCCTCTTGGCGACAAGATTGATGTAGCCGCAGAGATAGAGAAGGCCAAGGCTCAGCTGAAGCATCTTGAAGGCTTCCTCGCCGGCGTGCGCAAGAAGCTCTCCAACGAGAAGTTTGTAGCTCATGCTCCCGAGGCTGTCGTTGCCCTTGAACGCAAGAAAGAGAGCGACTCTCTCGAGAAAATTGCTGCCTTAAAGGAGACAATAGCGTCTCTTAAAGGATAAAATATCAACAAATGGTAAAAAAATGGCGAAATAATTTGCATATCTCGCCATTTTTTACTACCTTTGCACCCGCAAATATTTAAAGGGGTTCCGTAGCTCAGTTGGATTAGAGCAACGCCCTTCTAAGGCGTGGGTCTAGGGTTCGAATCCCTACGGAATCACTTGGGGGTCATTTACGACCCCCTTTTTTTGTATCTATTAGTCAACGAATTGTTGTATAAGATGTTACCAGTTAACCGGTAACAAGTTAACTATTTCACGGTTGTTAACATTCGAATTTTCTCACCCACACACTGCTTCCACTCTCAAAGGCCATAAGAGGAAGGGATGGCGGCAGGGTGGCGTTTTGCTACCACGTGAGGAAAAAATAAATTCCACGCGTGGTAGCAATATTTTAGTCGTGAGAGAG
Organism: Prevotella sp. P5-92; assembly: GCF_002251245.1. GTDB lineage: Bacteria > Bacteroidota > Bacteroidia > Bacteroidales > Bacteroidaceae > Prevotella. The sequence goes on along the minus strand of NZ_NPJG01000115.1, from coordinate 644 downwards.
GGGGAACGGGGAAAGTTACCAGTTAACCGTTAATAAGTTAACTTGTAAGCTTCTTCTGCAATTTAGTTGAAGAGCACATGTTCCAGTATAAGTCAGGTAATCAGTTGCTAACTGAATAGGGTAATCAGTTGCTAACAGAATAGGGCAATCACTTGTCAACTGAATAGGGCAATCAGTTGTCAACTGAATAGGGCAATCAGTTGTCAACTGAATAGGGCAATCAGTTGTCAACTGAATAGGGCAATCAGTTGTCAACTGAATAGGGCAATCAGTTGTCAACTGAATAGGGCAATCAGTTGCTAACTGAATAGGGCAATCAGTTGTCAACTGAATAGGGTATTAAAGTTTCCCACACCTAAAAGAAGTGGTTGAAATTGCTACTAAGCCTTTATCCCATTTATTGGGAACAGACTTCTCGTTCTTTGAAAATATTGAAAAAAATCTGAGGATAAATAACAGATTGTCAATTATTTGTTGTATCTTTGTAAGGGTCAAAAACAAGATATTAAACAAAAAATCAACAATCTGTTATGAATGCAAAATTAAGTCATTTTTCTGAATTATCCAACTTTTTGAGTGAAAAATCTTCTATCTGCAATGATTTTCTGTCATTATTGGACAGATTCAAGCTTGGACAGTCACTT
>NZ_NPJG01000114.1 GCF_002251245.1 Prevotella sp. P5-92 | reverse complement strand
GATTTTTTTTTATAATTATATTCTATATTATATATATATTAAATATAGACCTGTTTTTTGAGTGGGTGATATGCAGAAAAATGCCTGTCACGCTTGTCACGCTGTCACGCTTGTCATGCTTTATAAGTTATCAATGCGCTTCAAGCCAGTTGTTTCCCCAACCGCAGTCTGCCACGAGCGGCACTTGCATAGGGAAGGCGTTTTGCATTTCTTCAAGCACTATTTGTTCCACCTTTTCCTTCTCGTCGGGATAGACACTGAAGTTTAGTTCGTCGTGAACTTGAAGTATCATCTTCGAGCGAATGTCCTCTTCGCGGAATCGGTTGTAAATCCTTATCATTGCCACCTTGATGATGTCGGCGGCAGTTCCCTGGATGGGAGCGTTTATGGCGTTTCGCTCGGCAAATCCACGCACGGTGGAGTTGGCAGAGTTGATGTCCGCGAGATAACGGCGGCGATGGAATTGAGTCTCCACATATCCTTGGTTTCGAGCCTGTTCCTTAGCCTTTTCCATATATTCTTTCACCTTCGGGAATGTCTCGAAATATCCATCTATCAGCATCTTAGCCTCGTCGCGGCTGATTTCCAGTCGTTCGGCAAGACCGAAAACAGTAATGCCATAGATGATTCCGAAGTTGGCTCGCTTTGCCTTTGTACGCTGGTCGCGAGAGACGTTTTCCATCTCTTCTTTGTATATTTTTGCTGCTGTGGCAGCATGAATGTCATGACCTTCACGGAAAGCCTCAATCATGTTTTCGTCGCCGCTGAGATGTGCCATCACTCTAAGTTCAATCTGACTGTAGTCAGCCGAAAAGAACAGGCAACCGGGCTCAGGAATGAAAGCCTTGCGTATTTCCTTGCCTTCTTCTCCTCGTACAGGAATGTTCTGCAGGTTCGGGTCGCTCGACGAGAGACGGCCAGTAGCCGTGTTGGCTTGGTTGAAAGAAGTGTGTATGTGGCCTGTTCGGGCATTTATTAGTTTCGGCAGAGCGTCGATATATGTGCCAAGTAGCTTTTTCAGTCCTCGGTGTTCGAGTATTGCCTCCACTATCTTGTGCTTTCCCTTTAGCGACTGCAGCACCTCTTCGTTGGTTACATACTGTCCGGTTTTTGTCTTCTTTGCCTTTTCCACAATCTTGAGTTTGTCAAACAGTACCTCGCCCACTTGTCTTGGCGACGCGATGTTGAAAGGAGCTCCTGCTAACTCATATATCTCCTTCTCCACCTCTTCCATTCGCTTTGTCAGCACGTTTGATGTTTCGGCGAGCGACTGTGTGTCGATAGTCACTCCGTTCATCTCCATTTCCGCCAAAACTGGTATGAGAGGCATTTCGATGTTGTAGAACAGATCTTCTACTGCTTTTTCCTTCAGTATGGGTTCGAGCTTGTTTTTCAGCTTCAGAGTCACGTCGGCATCTTCCGCGGCATATTCATACACTTCTATAGGTTTCAGGTCGCGCATGCTTTTTTGGTTTTTGCCTTTAGGGCCTATAAGCTCGTCGATGTGGATGGTCTTGTATTTTAGATATACTTCGGCGAGGTAGTCCATGTTGTGGCGAAGCTCAGGCTCGATGACGTAGTGGGCGAGCATCGTGTCGAACATCTTGCCGGCAAGTCTCACGCCATAGTTCATCAGCACCTCATAGTCGTACTTGATGTTTTGTCCCACCTTGAGGATTTTCTCGTTCTCATACACTGGACGGAACAAATCCACAATTTTTCTTGCCTCGTCTTGGTCGGAAGGCACCGGAACGTAAAAAGCCTCGTTTTCCTTCACCGAAAAGCTCAATCCCACGAGTTCAGCGTCTATAGCATTGACTGAAGTGGTCTCTGTGTCTAAACTGACAATTTCATTTGTTAAGAAATAGTCACATAGACGACGCATATCGTCCACGTTGTCAACGAGTTTATAGTCGTGTGACACCGATTTAAGGCTCTCAAAACTCGAATATTTTTGTTCTTCTTGCCCGTCGCTCGGAAAATCTGCAAAGAGATCAAGCTCAATATTAGCTTTTTTAACAGATGGTTTATCTTTTTTAAGAATCTTGTTTGCAAACGACTTAAACTCCAGTTCTTCGAATATTTTTAGCAGTTTGTCGTTGTCGGGTTCTGCCACTTCGAGTGCTTTTAAGTCGAGCTCTACGGGAACGTCGGTTTTGATGGTGGCAAGATAGCGCGACATGATGATCAGCTCCTTGTTTTCCTCCACCTTCTTCTTCTGAGCACCTTTGAGTTTGTCGGTATTGTCGAGTAGGGTAGTGATAGAGCCAAACTCGTTGATGAGTTTGACAGCTGTCTTCTCGCCAACGCCAGGGCAGCCAGGGATATTGTCTGACGAGTCGCCCATCAGACCCAAGAGGTCGATCACCTGGCTCGTATTCTCAATACCATATTTCTCTACCACCTCTTTCGGTCCCATCACCTCATATCCGCCACTATGTCGTGGTCGGTACATAAACACATTCTCCTTCACCAGTTGACCGTAGTCTTTGTCGGGAGTGAGCATATAGGTCTCAATACCTTGCTCGCCTGCCTTGGTGGCCAATGTGCCGATGACGTCGTCAGCCTCAAATCCCTCCACTTCGAGCACAGGAATGTGGTAAGCCTCCAAGATGCTCTTGATAATAGGTACTGAAGCCTTGATATCCTCAGGACAAGCTTCACGTTGGGCCTTGTACTCAGGATATTCTATATGTCGGAATGTGGGGCCTGAAGGGTCGAAAGCCACGCCGAGATGTGTCGGCCGCTCCTTTGTCATCACCTCGTTGAGCGTGTTGACGAAGCCTCTGACGGCCGACGTATTTTGTCCCTTTGAGTTAATCATCGGGTTCTTGATAAATGCGTAATAAGCGCGATAAATGAGCGCATAAGCGTCCAAAAGAAACAATTTATTCATAATTCTACATATTTTGTGCGTAAAATTACTAAAAAATTCTCAACTTAGCAATTTTTTCACTACTTTTGTATCAAATTTTTGAGAATGGAACATTTATCACTCATAAAACGCCCCATCGAAGGCGATTTACGCGAGTTTATTTCGTTGTTTAATGACTCGCTCTCACATACCGACGGACTCCTCTCCAGTGTGCTTGATCACATCAAGAGTAGGGGAGGGAAACGTATGCGTCCAATATTGATTTTGCTCATTGCCAAAAACTATGGTAGTGTCAGTTCCGTAACTCTTCATTCTGCAGTAGGACTTGAACTTCTCCACACTGCAAGTCTTGTCCACGATGATGTCGTTGATGAAAGTAAGGAACGACGTGGTCAGGCTTCGGTCAATGCCGAGTATAATAATAAGGTAGCAGTGCTGGTAGGCGACTATGTTCTTTCTACCGCCTTGCTGAATGTATCTCTGACCAACAACCAACGCATCATCCAGTCGCTTGCAGAGTTGGGCCGTACGTTGTCTAACGGAGAGATTCTCCAGTTATCCAACATACAGAATACCAACTTCTCTGAAGAAGTGTATTATGAGGTGATAAAGATGAAGACGGCTGCCCTGTTTGAGGCTTGCTGCGAGATAGGAGCAATGTCTGCTAACGCCACAGACGAAGAGTTGGAAAAGGCACGACTGTTTGGACAGAACCTCGGCATTATCTTCCAGATTCGTGATGATATATTCGACTACTATGATTCGACGGAGATTGGTAAACCAACAGGCAACGACATGGCTGAAGGCAAGCTCACTCTGCCAGTGCTTTACGCTCTTAACACCGTTGATAATCCTGAGATGAAGGAGATTGCCATAAAGGTGAAAAATGGCTCCGTGTCGCAGGAAGAGATTTCACGTCTCGTTGATTTCACAAAGAATAATGGAGGCATAGAATATGCTGAACGGAAGATGCTTGAATTGCGCCAGAAATGCATGGAATTTATTGATTCTGAATCTGTTAGTGAGGAAATACGCACATCGCTCACAGCTTATATTGACTATGTGATTCAACGTAACAAATAGTAATAGAAAAGCGGGAGATTGTTACTTTCTCCCGCTTTTTTCTTGTTTACATTAGCTCTTTTCAATACCCTTTATATAAATCCAATGTTTATATAAAGCGGTTATCAATATCCTATTTATGTAAGAGCACGATTATTGGTTGCTTAGAATTTTTTTTACCACCACATACCTCTTCGATCTGATTCTCGTCCAATTTCTGTTTTTTGTTCTCTTCCATAATTTTAATTTTTAGAATTATACATAAATTTGATTTTGCTGCTGCAAATATACTACAAATAAATCATGTCATATACATGCGATACATGAGCAATTCTTTTATTATTATACCTTTTAATTGTATTTACGTCTAAGCTCCCTCTCCGACTCTCTTAGCAGTTTTTGGTCTAAACGACCGCCATTAACCTCGTCGAGTTGCTCATCTGCTAACGGATTTGTTTTTTTGTTCTCTTCCATAATTTTAAAATTTTAAAAGTTATACATGTTTTTGTTTTCTGCTGCAAAGGTAATGCAAATAAATGAAATTGGTCAGCCATAACGGGAAAATATTTTCCAATTGTGAGCCAAAATGAGGAAAAAATTTATTTTCTGGTTCAGAAGAACTTCGTTTCCTCGCCTACAACTTCGCTCAATAGTAGGTTGGCAAGACGGCTGGTGCCTAAGCGCAGCCATTCGTTAGTGAGCCATTTCTCGCCCAGGACCTCTTTTACTATCGTGTAGTAGATTAGTGCGTCCATGACGGAGTTAAGGCCGCCAGCAGGCTTAAAACCAATCTGTATGCCCGTCTCGTCGTAGTATTCCTTAATGGCCTGACACATCACGTATGCAGCCTCAGGCGTAGCAGCTGGTTCGAGCTTGCCTGTAGATGTCTTTATATAGTCTGCTCCCGCATACATGGCGAGGATCGAAGCCTTCTTGATGTTCTCGGCAGTCTTGAGGCATCCTGTCTCAAGTATCACCTTCATCTTATGCTCTCCGCAGACAGCCTTCAGCTCGTTTATTTCGTCAGCCACACCCTCGTAGTCGCCACTCAGGAACTTGCCTACAGGCATGACAATATCTATCTCTGTGGCGCCGTCTTTAATAGCCAATGCTGTCTCTGCCACCTTCACCTCAATAAGAGCCTGTGACGATGGGAAACTGCCACTGACGCATGCTATTTCCACGCCGTCGATCTCCAACGATTCGCTCACTGTCTTGGCAAAACATGGATAGACGCAAATTGTTGCCACGTGAGGTAAATCGGGATAGGTCTCGTCAAACTTATTAACCCTCTCTGTGAATGCCAATACGCTATCCTCAGAATCGGTTGTCTTCAATGTAGTAAGTTCAACACTTCCCATAAGGAATTTCTTCACTTCAAGAGTGTCGTTTTCGTGCACTTTTTCTGCAATAATCTTCCTTACAGCATTGCGCACTTCCTCGTCAGAGATGTTGGTGCGATACTTACTTAATGCCTGCTCATAGATGCTGAGAGGTCTTTCTTCATGGTCATGATGATGACCGCAGTTGCATTGTTCCGACATAATATTTATTTTAATTCTTAATTTTAATACTCAATTTTAATACTCAATTTTTATTTCTTATTTTTTAATTTTTCATTCCTCAAATGTCTCTCTTTGTCTCGTGATGTTTTCTTGTCTATGTTTTTTCTTAATGCTTCTGTGAGGTCAACGCCTGTTTGGTTTGCTATGCACATTAGCACCCAAAGCACGTCGGCCATCTCGTCTCCAAGGTCATGTTTTTCGCCTTCCTTAAAGCTTTGGTCGCCATATTGTCGTGCCATTATCCTCGCCATCTCGCCCACTTCTTCCGTGAGCACAGCCATGTTTGTGAGCTCAGAGAAATAGCGCACACCGTATGTCTTTATCCAGTCGTCAACTGTCTTCTGCGCTTCCCTTATCGTTATTTCTTCCATATTACTTTTACTCGTCAACTATTCTTTATTTTTCGTGTCCATACAAATGGTCACAGGCCCATCGTTTATTAGTTCTACCTTCATGTCAGCCCCGAATTCTCCAGTGCCAACAGGTTTTCCTAATGCTTCGCTCAGACGAGTGCAAAAACTCTCGTATAAAGGCACTGAAATCTCGTGTCTTGCTGCCCTTAGCCACGAGGGTCGATTGCCCTTCTTGTAGCTTGCAAATAGCGTGAATTGACTTATGACGAGTATGTTGCCGTCAACATCCATTATCGAACGGTTCATAACGCCATTCTCGTCGTCAAAAACACGAAGTCCTATTACCTTTCTCACGAGCCATTCCACGTCCTCCTCGGTGTCTTCTTCACACACACCAATAAGGATCAGATAACCCTTTTCTATAGCCGATTTTACAGTTCCTTCTATGGTCACCGACGCTCGGCTAACGCGTTGTATCACTATTCTCATTATTTCTCAATTTTTATATTTTGGGAGTTCAAGGAGTTCAAGGAGTTCAAGGAGTTCAAGGAGTTTAAAGGAGTTCAAGACAATAGTCTTTTCGTTTCCTTTAGGGAGTTTTCTCGGCTTAGTCATTTGTCTTTAACTTCCTTAACTTCCTTAACTTCCTTAACTTCCTTAACTTCCTTAACTTCCTTAACTTCTTTAACTTCTTTAACTTCCTTAACTTCCTTAACTTCCCCCTATTTAATATTTGATTTACAGTTTTCTGACTGCAAATTTACGTCAAATATTTGATATATTCAAGAGTTTACCACTTTTTTATTCTCAAAATATTCCATTATCAGCTTCGCCTTGCTTTCTCCAACGGCTTTGCCGAGCTCTTCAAGACTTGCTTCCCTGATGTTTTTCACACTTTTGAATAGCTTTAAAAGCGTTTCTTTTGTCTTTGGACCAATACCTTTTATGTCGTCCAACTCAGAATGCAGAGCAGCCTTAGAACGCTTGTCACGATGGAATGTGATGGCAAACCTGTGAACCTCGTCCTGTATTCTTGTTAATACATGAAAGAGCTCGCTGTCTGTCTTTATACCTATAGTCACGGCCGGGAAGCCATAGAGTAATTCGTTAGTGCGGTGACGACTGTCCTTTGCCAGTCCGGCGATAGGAATATTGAGTTTCAGTTCGTCTTCTATCACCTCTCTAACCACCTCCATCTGTCCTTTTCCTCCGTCGGTGATAATCAGGTCAGGCATACGCTCGTTCTCGTCTCTCAGACGTTCGTATCGCCTTCTCACAACTTCTTTCATCGAAGCGTAATCGTCTGGTCCTACCACGCTTTTTATGTTATATTTTCTATAGTCGTTTTTGCTTGGTTTCATCTTCTTAAACACCACGCAAGCCGCTACCGCGTTTGTGCCACTGATGTTTGAGTTGTCGAAACATTCTATCTGGTATGGCAATCGTGGGAGTTTCAGTAGCTGTTGCAGTTCAGTCATCAGACGCACTGATTTCTGCTCTGGATTTAGCTTCTCTTTCTGTTTCAGACGGTCGAATTTATACTGCTTGCCGTTCATTATCGAGAGGTCGAGAAGTGTCTTTTTGTCGCCTCTTTGAGGCACGGTTATCGTCACGCCTTCCAGTTCTATATCCAACGCCATGGGCAGTATGATCTCCTTAGAGTGGCTCTTAAAGCGTTCTCTCATCTCTGCTATGCCGAGCGATAATAGTTCCTCGTCTGTTTCTTCCAACTTTTTCTTGTATTCGAACGTGAACGACTGGTTGATACACCCATTGCTGACATGTATGTAGTTGATGAAAGCTGTAGCTCCGTCGTTTGTTATCGACATCACGTCCACGTTGTCTATAGTATGGCTTACGACTTCGCTTTTTGCGCAGAAACCAAGTATCAACTCGTATTTCTTCTTGATGGCTTCAGCCTCTTCAAACTTCAAGTCTTCAGCTAATGCCATCATCTCTTCGCGCATCTGCCTGAGAATACCTCTGGTGTTTCCTTTAAGTATCTCCTTTGCCTGATTTATGTTTTTTATATAGTCCTCGTGGCTCTGTTTTCCAATGCACGGACCTCCACATTTCTTTATATGATAGTCAAGACATACTTTGTATTTCCCCCTTTCAATCTCATCCATTTTCAGCGGTTGCTGGCATGTTCGTGGATGATATAAGTCTTTTATTAGGTCCAAGACAGCATACATTGAAGGAACGTGAGAATATGGTCCGAAATAAGTTCCCCATTTCTTGTTTATTTGTCTTGTTTTGAATATGCGTGGGAAATATTCGTTGGTGATACAGATGCTTGGGTAAGTCTTGCCGTCTTTCAGCAATACGTTATATTTCGGGTTGTATTTCTTTATTAGGCTGTTTTCAAGCAAGAGAGCGTCTTCTTCAGTATTAACCACAGTATATGTGAGATTCTCGATCTTACTCACGAGAACCTTAGTCTTATATCGGTCAACTTCGCTATGGAAATAAGACGAAACCCTGCTTTTAAGCCTTTTCGCCTTACCTACATAAATAATAGTCCCGTCCTTATCGTAAAATTGGTAGCTGCCCGGTTTCTCGGGCATGCTACCAACTATCTGCTTCAGCCTTTCAAGCCTTTTCTCGTTTTCTTCTTTCGTCATACTGTCTTTGTGGTTTCACGTGAAACTGCTACACATCCAACAAGGTTGTTATCTCTGTTTCTTTGTCGAAAAGATCGCGTCCATGAAGCCCCTCGTCCTTTATTTCAATGATAAAGTTGACGTATATGTTTTTGGGGTTGAAACGTTTTACAAGGTTGTATGCAGCCTTCATCGTTCCGCCTGTTGCAAGAAGGTCGTCGTGCAGCAATACAACGTCGTTCTCTTCTATCGCGTCCTTATGAATCTCGATGGTATCTGTCCCATATTCCTTGCTGTAACTTTCTTGAACGGTCTCTGCTGGTAGTTTACCTGGCTTGCGACAGAGTACAACACCAGCACCTAATTTTATAGCTAAGGCTGATGCCATCACAAAACCACGGCTTTCAATGCCCACGATTTTTGTTATGCCTTTGTCCTTGTAAAGCTCATACATTTCTTCGAGCATTATCTCCATGCACTTCGGGTTTTTGAACAGTGTGGTTACATCTCTAAAATTAATTCCTTTCTGTGGAAAATCTGGAATGCATCGCAGATTCTCTACCAATGTTTTGTTGTTCATACTCAATTAATTATTATGTTATTGTTCACTTTAATGTTTCACGTGGAACATATACTTGTTTCACGACACCTGCGTGTGCTGTAGGTAGTCGCGATGATGCCCTGATTTACCTTCCCATCAATACCAACATGACGTTGATATCGCTTGGCGAAACGCCTGGTATTCTGCTCGCTTGTGCAAGTGTCTCAGGATTGATAGCTTCGAGCTTTTGTCTTGCTTCCGTAGATAATTGCGTGAGCTCTGAGTATTTAAAATGTCCACGTATCTTTATGTCTTCAAGTCGGCGCATCTTTTCTGCCACCATTTTCTCCCGTTCAATATATCCTTTATATTTCATCTTTATCTCTGCCGCTTCAGCTATTTCTTCGTTTCTATTGGGCAGACGATCGATAGCCTCGCGGAGAGATGGGATAATATTGCCGATGGCCTCGAAGTTTAGTTGCGGACGGCTTACAAGATCTGCTATCTTACAACCTTCGCGGAGTGGGGTAGTGCCTAATGCCTCAAGTGCCGGGTTGATGTCTTCCTTGCGGACGTGAGTGTTTTTACAGAAACTTATGATTTCTTCGATACCATCCTTTTTCTGCATCCACCACTGATACCGTTCATTTGTGGCGAGTCCAAGTTCGAAGGCTTTCTTTGTCAGTCGGGCGTCGGCATCGTCTTGTCTGAGCAGTATGCGATATTCAGCTCTTGAGGTAAACATTCGATATGGTTCGTCAACCCCTTTGGTGACGAGGTCGTCAATCAGCACTCCTATATAGGCTTCGTCGCGGCCGAGGGTGAACGTCTTCTTGTCGCCTTCTGTCGAACCAGCCATCAGTGCGGCATTGATTCCTGCAATGGTACCTTGACCGCCGGCTTCCTCATATCCTGTGGTTCCGTTCACTTGTCCTGCAAAGAATAGTCCGCTGACGATTTTCGATTCTAATGTGTGTTCAAGTTGTGTGGGATCGAAGAAGTCGTATTCAATGGCGTATCCTGGTCTATATACCTTTACATTCCTTAGGGCAGGGATTTTTCTTAGCGCTTCAATCTGCACCTCCATTGGCAGCGATGACGAGAATCCGTTAAGATACATCTCGTTGGTTGTCTCGCCTTCAGGTTCAAGAAATAGCGGATGCTGTTCTTTGTCGGGGAACGTCACTAACTTAGTTTCTATCGACGGACAGTATCTTGGCCCGATGCTATGTATCTGTCCGTTGTAAAGGGGCGAGTCGGCAAGTCCGCCCCGCAAGGTGTCGTGAACGTCTTTGTTTGTGTAACATGTCCAGCAAGGCAGTTGTCGCAAAACACGCTTGTCTGACATAAAGCTAAACTGGTGGAAGTCTTGTTCGCCGTCTTGTATCTCCATCATCGAGAAGTCAACGCTTCTTCTGTCTATTCTCACGGGAGTGCCCGTCTTCATGCGGTTGCTCTTTATTCCGTGACGGGTGATGCTCTCGGTGAACCGCTCAACAGCAGGCTCCGCTATTCGGCCACCGGCAATCATCTTTCGGCCTATGTGAAGAAGTCCGTTGAGGAATGTGCCCGCCGTCACTATCAAGCAGCGAGCCATAATATCAACGCCCCAGATGGTCCTCACTCCTTTCACGGTTTTCTTCCCGCCGTACTCTTCCACGAGGAGTTCCTCCACTTGGTCTTGCCAAAGGTCGAGATTGTCGGTAGTGTCGAGTATCTCGCGCCACTTCCATATAAACTTCTCCCTGTCACATTGAGCTCTCGGGCTCCATACGGCGGGACCCTTGCTGCGGTTGAGCATGCGGAACTGTATGGCGGTGGCATCAGTCACCTTGCCCATCTGTCCGCCCAGCGCGTCAATCTCGCGCACTATCTGACCTTTTGCAATACCTCCCACTGCAGGATTGCAGCTCATCTGTGCGATCTTGTTCATGTCCATAGTGACGAGACAAGTCTTCGCCCCCATGTTGGCAGCGGCAGTGGCTGCCTCACAACCAGCGTGGCCGGCACCGACCACAATAACGTCATAATAAAGTGTCATTGACCAATGTATGAATTATGCCCAAAAAGCCAATAAAATGGCGTCTGCGGGCGTGTTTTACTCAAAATCGCCACAAAATTAAGAATAAAATTTGATTTTTGCCTCAATATTCTTTGAATTATCATATTTTTATATTAATTTTGCGGTCTAAAACAAGGTATTGCTACTAATAATGTGGTATGATGCCCATTAGAAAGAGCATTTGCCTTCATGTGTTCATGGTCAGAATAATAATTTTAGTTCAAACATTTAAATAATTAAATTCAATCATTTATGTGGTTATGTAATTCATCTATTGGTAGGAAAGTTGTAATGTCCGTTACTGGAGTTGCGCTCATCCTGTTCTTGACCTTCCATGGTTGCATGAACTTGGTAGCGCTGTTCTCTGAAGAGGGTTACAACATGATTTGTGAATTTCTTGGTGCCAACTGGTACGCTGTAGTCGCTACTATGGGGCTTGGTGCCTTGACAGTCGTTCACATTGTTTATGCGTTTATGCTGACTGCCCAGAACCGTACGGCTCGCGGTACTCAGCGTTACGAAGTGACAGAGCGCAACCCCAAGGTGGAGTGGGCTTCGCAGAACATGCTCGTTCTCGGCATCATCGTCATCCTCGGCCTGCTGCTCCACTTCTGGAACTTCTGGTACAACATGATGTTTGCCGAACTCTCTGGCATTGCCACGCCGCATGATCCAGCTGACGGCTTCGCTTACATCGTTGACACCTTTGAAAACCCCGTCTTTGTAGTTCTCTACATCGTTTGGCTGGTGGCCATCTGGTTCCACCTCTCTCATGGTTTCTGGAGCGCAATGCACACGTTAGGCTTCAGTGGTAAGGTATGGTTCAACCGTTGGAAGACCATCGGTATCGCTTACACCACCATCCTTATGTTGGCATTCCTCGTAGTGGTTTTGGCTTTCGCCTTCAAGTTGGCTCCAAGCCTTTGCTGCTGCTAATACATTTATAACTTAAAGGTACATCATAGTTTATTTTAAAGACAATTATGGCTAAGATATTAGATTCAAGAATTCCTGAAGGCCCAGTGGCTGAGAAATGGACCAACTATAAAGCTCACCAGCGCCTGGTGAACCCAAAGAACAAGCTCAAGCTCGACGTTATCGTTGTTGGTACAGGTCTTGCCGGCGCCAGTGCTGCTGCCAGCCTTGGCGAGATGGGTTTCACCGTATATAACTTCTGTATCCAAGACTCTCCACGTCGCGCTCACTCTATTGCCGCACAGGGAGGTATCAATGCTGCCAAGAACTATCAGAACGACGGCGACTCTGTTTATCGCCTGTTCTACGATACAGTAAAGGGTGGCGACTATCGTGCCCGTGAGGCTAACGTTTATCGTCTGGCAGAGGTGTCTAACGACATCATCGACCAGTGTGTTGCCCAGGGCGTGCCTTTCGCCCGCGAGTACGGCGGTATGCTTGCCAACCGTTCGTTCGGTGGAGCTCAGGTGTCACGTACATTCTATGCTAAGGGCCAGACTGGTCAGCAGCTGCTGCTCGGTGCTTACTCTGCACTCAGCTGCCAGGTAAAAGCCGGTCGAGTAAAGCTCTATACACGCTACGAGATGGAGGATGTGGTTATCGTTGACGGCCGCGCTCGCGGTATCATCGCCAAGAACCTCGTCACAGGTCAGCTCGAGCGTTTCTCTGCCAATGCCGTAGTCATTGCTACCGGCGGTTATGGCAACACCTACTTCCTTTCTACCAACGCTATGGGTTGTAACTGTACAGCTGCCGTTCAGTGCTACCGCAAGGGCGCTATGTTCGCCAACCCATCTTACGTTCAGATCCACCCGACATGTATCCCTGTTCACGGCGACAAGCAGTCGAAGCTCACACTTATGTCTGAGTCTCTGCGTAACGACGGCCGTATCTGGGTGCCAAAGAAGATTGAGGATGCTAAGGCTCTGCAGGCTGGTACAAAGAAGGGTAGCGACATTCCAGAGGAAGACCGCGACTACTATCTCGAGCGTCGCTATCCAGCCTTCGGTAACCTCGTTCCTCGTGACGTGGCTTCACGCGCTGCCAAGGAGCGTTGCGACAAGGGCTTCGGCGTAAACAACACAGGTCTTGCCGTGTTCCTCGACTTCTCTGAGTCTATCGAGCGTCTCGGTATCGACGTTGTCCGCCAGCGTTATGGCAACCTCTTCGACATGTATGAGGAGATCACCGACGTCAATCCAGGCGAACTCGCAAACGAGATCAATGGTGTGAAGTACTACAACCCAATGATGATCTTCCCGGCTGTTCACTACACCATGGGTGGTATATGGGTTGACTATGAACTGATGACCACCATCACTGGTCTCTTCGCTATCGGCGAGTGTAACTTCTCTGACCATGGTGCTAACCGTCTCGGTGCTTCTGCCCTCATGCAGGGTCTTGCTGACGGTTACTTCGTTCTTCCTTACACCATCCAGAACTATCTTGCTGACCAGGCTATCTGGCCTAAGGTTCCAACAGACCGTCCTGAGTTCGACGAGGCTGAGAAGGGCGTGCAGAAGGAAATCGACCGCCTGATGGGCATCCAGGGCAAGCGCTCTGTCGATTCTATCCACAAGGAGCTTGGCCACATCATGTGGGAGCATGTAGGTATGGGTCGTACAGCAGAAGGCCTGAAGGAAGGTCTTGAGCTCATCAAGAAGATCCGTAAGGAGTTCAATACCAACCTCTTCATTCCTGGATCAAAGGAAGGTCTGAACATCGAGCTCGACAAGGCTATCCACCTCCGCGACTTCATCCTTATGGGCGAGCTTGTGGCTTACGACGCTCTCTCTCGCAACGAGTCTTGCGGTGGTCACTTCCGCGAAGAGTATCAGACTGAGGAAGGTGAGGCAAAGCGCGACGACGAGAACTTCTTCTATGTAGGTTGCTGGGAGTATCAGGGCAGCGACGACAAGGCTCCTGAGCTCACAAAAGAGCCACTTGAGTACGAAGCTATCAAGGTTCAGACACGTAACTACAAGAATTAATAACACATTAAAGAAAGAACATAATTTATTATGGCAAGAAATATATCATTCACACTTAAGTTCTGGCGTCAGAACGGCCCTAAGGCCGAAGGTCATTTCGATACCCGCGAGATGAAGGATATTCCAGACGATACCTCGTTCCTTGAGATGCTCGACATCCTCAACGAGGAACTTATCGAGGAAGGCAAGGAGCCTTTCGTCTTCGACCACGACTGCCGCGAGGGTATCTGCGGTATGTGTTCACTTTACATCAACGGTCATCCACACGGACCTGCTACAGGCGCAACAACCTGTCAGCTCTACATGCGCCGCTTCAACGACGGCGATGTCATCACCGTTGAGCCATGGCGTTCAGCTGCATTCCCAGTCATCAAAGACTGTATGGTTGACCGCTCTGCATTCGATAAGATTATCCAGGCTGGTGGCTATACAACAGTGCGTACAGGTCAGCCACAGGATGCCAACGCTATCCTTATCCCTAAGGAAGATGCCGACGAGGCTATGGATGCAGCTACATGTATCGGTTGCGGATGTTGCGTAGCAGCTTGTAAAAACGGCTCTGCAATGCTTTTCGTAAGCTCTAAGGTATCACAGCTCGCCCTGCTGCCGCAAGGCCGTCCAGAGGCCGCAAAACGCGCCAAGGCGATGGTTATGAAGATGGAAGAGCTCGGATTCGGTAACTGTACCAACACTCGTGCCTGCGAGGCAGAGTGCCCGAAGAACGAGTCTATCGCCAACATTGCCCGCCTGAACCGTGAGTTCATCAAGGCTAAGCTCGCCGACTAATTATTGGCAAGATGTAAAGCCTAATCATTGATAAGGCTTTAAGTCTAAACATAATAAAAGGGAATGGTCATTGGCCATTCCCTTTTTCATATACTCGACTTTTTTGATTATTGCATATAATCTTTAAGATTGTCTATAATACTATTTTTATATGCTTGAGATCAGCATCAATGCTACTGTTTCCAACCATTATATCGTATTCACCACCTATTACTCGCATGGTATTGGTAGATGCGTCCCAAGTCTCAAAGTTTTCTTTAGGCATGTCTATCTCCACGCGCTTGGTCTCGCCAGCCTTTATACTTACACGCTTGAAGCCTCTAAGTGATTTTATCGGACCGTCATTATCTTTTGTATGTCGAAGATATACCTGCACTATCTCGTCTCCATCCAACTTACCAGTGTTGCTTACGTCAACAGTAATCTTACCGTTTTTGTATGAAGGTTTGCCAAATGAGAAAGATGTATAACTAAGTCCATAACCAAAATTCCACAGAGGTTTGCCTGTGAAGTAGCGGTAAGTGCGGTTTTTCATAGTATAATCAAGGAAATCAGGCAGGTCATCCACAGAGCGATAGAAGGTGACCGGCAGTTTACCCGATGGATTATAGTCGCCGAACAACACGTCTGCCACGGCATCGCCACCCCTTTCACCCGGATACCAAGCCTGCATAATAGCTTGACAAGTGGATGTCTCTGGCACGAGAGCAATGGCAGAGCCAGAGCAGTTGACAAAGATAACCTTCTTGCCCGCGTCGCTGATAGCCTTTATGAGGTCGCGCTGGCATTGTGGCAACTGTATATCTGTGCGGTCGCCACCTTTGAATCCGTATGCATCAACCTTCATTTCCTCGCCCTCAAGTCGGGGAGAAATGCCACCGGCAAATACAACATATTCAGCATCTGATATTTCTTTCAATATATCCCCGATGGATTTAGACTTGTTGGTAAACACATCAAATTTCATGTGCGCCATACCGAATATCTGTATGTAGTCAATCTGTATGTCGTATTTTTCTCCAGCCTTCACATTATATGTCTTCGACCATTTCTGCACTCCGTGCGCCTGGCCAAATCTATTCCTTAGAGTGTCACCGTTGATGATGATGCGATATCCGTCGTCCGCCTCTAGTTCAAAAGTCACCTCCTCGTCTCTTTGAGCCTTAAACAGGGCTTTGTATCGTCCGGAGAAGTTGTCGAGTTCTACGCCAGCAGCAAATGCCGTATTACCTCCGTTATTAAGGTTTATTGCATTCTTATAAATGGCTGTGGCAGCTTGTTTTCCTTCCATCTTGGTATTGTTCCAATAACAGGCTTCCATACCAGCCTTGCCGTCGGGAGTCGTTAAATTAGCAAATCGGCTTTCCCTTACAGTGTTGCTCACGTGTCCGCATCCATCCACATACTTCACACTACCTTGTCCCCTCCGTTTTTTCTCGATTCCTTCGAGGATTGTTACTGTATGAAGCGGATAACCGCTATAGTTTCCCCATTGCATCACACTATCGTTGGCATTAGGTCCCATCACAACAATCTTCCCACCATTCTTCTTTAACGGTAATATGTTATTGCTGTTTTGCAGCAATACAATACTCTTCTGAGCCATTTCGTAGGCGAGAGCGTTATGCTGCTTTGAGCATAGACGGTCATGTGGTATTTTGGTCCATTCCACTAGGTTGTCATTGTCAAGGTCGCCCAGTCTTATTCTTGCCGTGAGCAGTCGCTTAAGTGATTTGTTTATGGCATCCATAGACAGTTCACCATTTTTCAAGGCTTTTGGGATATTCTTATATACCGAACCACATTCCACGTCAGTGCCTGCTATAATGGCTGTTCCTGCAGCTATCGACGGTGTTGCCGACACTTCATGACACCCTTTCTGATGGAAATCCCTGATTGCACCGCAATCGCTCACCACGAGTCCTTGATACCCCCATTCATCCCTCAGTATTCTCTGTAGGTATCTCTTGTTGCCGCAGCATGGGTCGCCGTCAATTCTTTGATATGCGCACATCACCTCAGCCACGTTCGCTTTCTCTACGAGAGCCTTGAATGCAGGCATATACGTCTCCCAAAGGTCGCGTTCGGGCAAGTCTTCTATATTGAATGAGTGTCTGTTCCATTCAGGTCCTGAATGAACGGCATAATGCTTTGCACATGCGAGCAATTTCATGTATTTGCTGTTAATGCTGTTTCCCTTCCCTTGTAGTCCGTTGACAACAGCCACTCCCATGCGTGATGTCAGGAATGGGTCTTCGCCGTATGTCTCCTGTCCGCGTCCCCATCTTGGGTCGCGGAAGATATTTATGTTGGGAGTCCAGAACGACAGACCTTGATAGCGGTTCATTTCGTTTTTGCTCTTTGCCTGCGCATTTTTTATTCGAGCTTCGTCGCTTACAGCATCAAAACAACGATAGAGTAGGGCATCGTCCCAAGAAGCAGCCATACCCATTGTAATTGGGAACACAGTGGTATATCCGTTTCGTCCCACTCCATGTAGTGCTTCGTTCCACCATTGGAAAGATGGGATGCCCAGTCGTTCTATAGCCGGCGATTGGTCCATCATCAGCGCTGTCTTCTCTTCAATTGTCAGTCGGCCAATAAGGTCGTCAGCACGCTCTTCGGCTGACAGGTTGGGGTTCTGATATGGCAACATATTTTGCGCCCCAGCTCCCATTGTAAAGAGAGCCATCAAAGTAGTAATAAGTTGTTTCTTCATTATTATGACAGTTTTAAACTGTTATTTATTGCTGCAAAATTAATCATAATTTTCGAATTGGTAAAAGAAAAGTGCATTTTTTAGCAAAAAATACTATTATGGGTAATGATGTGAACCGCGAAAGTTAGACAAAACACTTTCGCGGTTCACATCAAACGAAGATATACTTAAATACTTTTTTGAAGCAAGAAGTTCATTTTGTAGTGATAGTCAGAAGTCCGTACTTCAGTCCGTCAGCAGTACATTTCAGCGTTACTGTCGAAGGAAGTTTTCCACTTTGTATCAGTACTTGGGCCCGCCCGTTGAAGGCGGGAATGCTGAATGTATGGCAAGGCTGCTTGTCGGGATGGTCACTGCCTAAGTATGATGGGTCGCCATTGCCACAGCCTATGATACTGGCGTCGCCTTCAAGACAGAAGGTCAGTACAGGGCAGGCATTAGGAACGAAACGGCCTTTCTGGTCGTGTAATTCGATGTTTACTATTGCCATATCCTGACCGTCGGCAGCTATCTGCTGGCGATCTGCTTTCAGTACCACTTTTGTGGCGGCCTTGGTTGTCTCAATAGTTTTAGTCAGTATGCGCTTGCCGTTCTTATAGCCTATTGCTTCCACACGGCCAGGCTGATAGACTGCCTTCCATTTCAAGTGTCCGTTTCGGGGCATCGGTTGGCGGCCAAGTTTTTTGCCGTTCACCGTCAGTTCCACTTCGTCGCAATTGCTATAAGCCCACACTTCCACTTCCTCGCCCTCATGGCCCTGTAGGTTCCAGTGGGGGAAGATATGTAGCACGGGCTCGTCGGTCCACCATGACTTCAGATAGTAAGCTTCGTCCTTGGGGAATCCGCAGTAGTCCAGAATTCCGAACTCTGAGTCATGAGCGGGATAACTGAGTGGGTTGGGCTCACCCCGATAGTCGAAGCCTGTCCAGTAGAACAGTCCTGCAGCCCAGGGGCGCTCGTCATAGAATTTCCATCCGCGTTCAATGATGTTTTCGTAATTCTGTTCCATCGTGCGATTTAGGCTCACCATCCTGCCGGGATATTTCTCATCTTTGAAATACCATCCTCGCGTGCCGCAGCCGGTGGTCTCTTCCGTGCCTACAATCTTCCATGTGGGATTATTCTTTTTTTGGTTGTCCACATCGTTCTGTACGATATAGTTGAATCCTACCACATCGAGACCCTTAACCATCTCCCTGCCACCTGCATTTGCAATGGTGGAATGACGCGTGGGGTCAAGTAGATGGGTATATTCGCGCATGGCAGCTGCGATGCGAGTTCCCTGAATGGTGTTCTCCATGCCCCATTCCTCGTTGCCATTGCTCCAGAGGATGACGCTCGGATGATTACGGTCGCGCTTGATCATTCGCTCCAGTAGTCGCAGATGCTCCTCGTTGATGCCTGTCAGTCGGTTCTCGTCTATTACGAGTATTCCCTCACGGTCGCAAATATCCAGCAACGTAGGCGTCATCGGGTTATGCGAGGCACGGTAGGCGTTGCATCCCATCTTCTTCAGCTGTTTGATACGCCATGCCTGCAGGGCATCGGGGATAGCGGCTCCCACACCGGCATGGTCCTGATGCATGTTCACGCCCTTCAGTTTCAGTGGCTGTCCGTTCAGCAAGAATCCGCGGTCGGCATCAAACTCTACATCGCGTATGCCCGTAGTGGTTTCATACACGTCGGTCACGCATCCATCTACCTTCACCGTTGTTTCTACCTTATATAAATAGGGGTCGGCGGGGCTCCACAGATGGGGGGCGCTCAAGTTGAGAGTTAAGAGTTGAGTGTTAAGGGTTTGCTTCGCCTTAAGCGTTACCGTCGAGGGTTCCGACTTGGCTACTTCCCGCCCGTCAGCATCTAGCAGTCGATGGCTCACTTCACACTGTTGAGTGGTCAGAGAGTGATTGTTCACCTCCGTCTCCACATGTATGGTAGCCTTGTCGTAGGGCTGTTTCAGATCGGCATAGACGAATGTCCCAAAAGGCGCCACGCTTACGGCTGCTGATTTCAGCAGCCATGCATCGCGATAGATACCAGCTCCCTCATAAAACCAGCCTTCTTCGAGTGTGGCATCGGCACGGACGCAAATCAGGTTGTCGCCGCCGTAGTTTACATATTCCGTCACGTCATACACTTGCGTGGCATAGCCGCTGGGCTCGGTGCCCATGTAAAAGCCATTGAACCAAACGCGGGCATTGCGGAAGATGCCGTCGAACTTCAGGGCAATATGCTTGCCAAGGTCACCGGCTGGGATATTTATTGTCTTCCTGTACCATCCCACACTTGTTTCAGGATATTTATAGCCAACGGTCTTGTAGCCATGCGAGTGGCTTGCCACATCAGCGTAGGGTAGGATGGTCACCCAGTCGTGTGGCACCTTAACCTCTTGCCATGTCGAATCATTGAAGTTGGCAACATACGGTCCCTCGTTGTGTATTGAGTTGGCCTTCGTAAGATAGTTAAAATACTCTGTGCCGCAGCCAAAATCTTTCTTGGGGTCGGCAGCATTGCCAAAGGCAAACTTCCACCCGTCATCGAGTCTGATTGTTTCACGCACATTCTGTGCATTCATGCACGCAATGGCCATCCATGCCATCACGACTATCAATTTTCTCATTTCTGTATTTTTATTTAATTAAACGATATGCAATCACGTCGCGTACCTTGATGCAATGCTGCAAAATTAATCATAATTTTTGAATTGGTAAAGGAAAAGTGCATTTTTTTGCAAAATAATACTATTATGGGAAATACTATCTGATTGGCAGCGGTATTCACCATTATGTTTAATTATCCAAAAAGTGACAACCTTTTTCAGTTGAGGTCAGGGGGGGTGAAAATATGGGTAAAATGTGAATTTAAGGGGTGAATATTTGAGTAAAATGTGATTTTTATATGTATTTTTCTTGGAAAAATGTGATTTTGTTGCTATATTTGCAGCGGATTTTGTGAAAATGCAAAAGTAATGGCTTTAAATTGAGGAATGAATCATGCTGAAAAGAAAGATTGAAAACATACTCCTTGAATGGAAAAGGAAGGAAGACAGGAAACCTCTCATTGTGAAAGGAGCTCGACAGGTGGGGAAAACAGAATCCATCCGTATGTTCGGCAAAAACAACTACAAGAGTGTCGTGGAAATCAACTTCGCACTGCAAAGGAAGTTCCATACAATATTCGACAATGGCTATGAGGTGGACGACATACTGCGAAATATTAGTTTCATTGAACCTACAGTGAAACTGATACCACACCACACGCTTATCTTCTTCGATGAAATGCAGGACTATCCCGACTGCGCCACGAGCTTGAAGGCATTCAAGATAGACGGCAGATATGATGTAATCTGCTCAGGATCGCTTATGGGAATTAATTACAACAAGATAGCGTCCAACAGTGTGGGATATAAAGAGGATTTAGAGATGCATTCAATGGACTTCGAGGAATTCCTGTGGGCTAAAGGCTATGACAAGACGCAAATAGAATATCTATACAGCTTTGTGGCTGAACTGCGTCCTTTCCCACAAAGCATTCTCGATGCCATGTTACGGTTGTTCAGGGAATATATGGTAATAGGAGGTATGCCGGAAGTCGTAAACAAGTATATCACCCAAGGAACATTCTCAGGGATTCTTGACATTCAGCAACAACTGCTGAGAGACTACGAGGAGGACATCACAAAATATGCCGTAGGATTGGAAAAGGCGAAAGTGCTTGCAGTATATCGGCATATTTCGACATTCCTGGCAAAGGAGAACAAGAAATTTCAGGTGACAAAAATCGCTAATGGAGCAAGAAACAGAGAATATATCGGTGCAGTGGAATGGCTACAGAATGCGGGTATAGTCAACGTATGCTACGGTCTGGAAAATCTTGAACTGCCGCTGAAAGGCAACTACGACCCCAAGCAGTATAAATTGTATTACAAAGACACAGGACTGCTGATAGCATCGCTCGACAGAGAGGCGCAAGATGACCTTCGCTCCAACAATAACCTCGGAACATACAAAGGTGCACTGTATGAGAATATTGTGGGTGATATGCTTGTGAAACAGGGATATGACCTGTATTTCTATCGTCAGGATAAGCTTTCGATAGAAATGGATTTCTTCGTAAGGAATGCCGACTCACTCATTCCCGTTGAGGTCAAGGCAAACAACTCCGTTTCCCCTTCGCTAAACAAGTTGGTGAAACCCGACAATAAATATTCCGACATCAGGTTTGGAATAAAGTTGTGCGTAGCTAATATCGGCTTTAACGGCAGCATCATCACCTTGCCCTATTTCACGACATTCATGCTTAGGAGATTTCTTAAAGAGAGGGTAATAGGGTAATAAGTACGGGGGACAGGTCGATGTGAGATACTATTGAAATATAGTCCGCTTCGCCCAGATTCCCAAGTGGGACACTATCTCACATTTTTGCTTTTTGCCGCCCACCTGCATTTGTTCGGGTACTTATGTTGCTGTAGCCCTAATGACCATAGAAGTGCCCATACTTCCCTAAATGTGTATAATTACACTTTTAAACAATAAAAAGACTGAACAGTTTCTACTTTATTTCATCCCGATTAAAAAACGTTAAAACCATCGCGTTTGTCAAACATTTCTTTTACTTTTCTTTTGTTTTTCGAGGAATTTAGTTAAATTTGCACTCGACATAAAAGACGTGAATACAGTTTGCGGCGGAACAATACGTCATATTAACAAAGGCATGTCTATTAACTGTCACATAAAAAACTAAGTTCTGTCTAGAACAAAGTAAGGTCACCGATATGAAAATCGCTGATAACGCATCGATAGATGATAACACCCATGGAGGCGGTGAAATCCCTCCCTGCACCGGGCTTACCCCCGATGCCCTCCCCGAAGTTCAAGAGCCATTTTTGGCAGAGAACTCACAAACAGGGGTGTCCACCAGAAATGCCCTGCCGGGTAGTATCATCAAAACCATCAAGTGCAAACCGAAGAATGTTCCTCATTGGTATGCTCTACGTGTCACCTATGGACGCGAAAAGAAGGCATACGACTATTTGGTTGGAAAGAATGTAGAGGCATACTATCCGACGGTCAAGACCGTCAAGGAAGTTGACGGCAAGCGAAAGACCGTAGAAGAATCTCGTCTTCCAAATATTTTCTTTGCACGCGGAACAGAAGAAGAGATTAAGTCTTTTGTTTACGACAACGTAAACCTCCCTCACCTCCGTTTTTATTATCGTCATATTCACGAAGGATCACAACTTATAAAAGAGCCCCTCATCGTACCAGATTACCAGATAGAGGGTCTTAAGATTATCTGTGATTCAGAGTCTGAGGAAGTGATTTGCTCAGTGCATAGAATAGAGAAGTTCACCTCCGGAGAAATGGTTAGAGTTAAAGATGGAAAATTCAAGGGTGTTATGGGAAGGGTGGCACGGTATCAAGGTCAGCAACGTGTAGGCATTATCATCGAGGGCGTAGGCACCATCATTACAGCTTATGTTCCAAGCGCATTTTTATTGCACATTTAGTTTCATAGTTTAAGAGCAAAAAATACATATATGTATGAAAAAGATATGCATAAACAACAGAGATGAACTTATCATGCTATTGGTAGATAACATAGCATATATTCTTGCAGATGGAAATTACACCAAGATAGTGTATATTACAGGTATGCAAGTGGTTCTTTCTATTGGAATCACAAAAGTAGAGAAAATCATCTCAGACTCATATCCTTCTTCCTCAGTATGCCCATTTGTGCGCCTCGGGAGGAGTGTTGTCATTAATCAGAGATATTTGTATAACATCAATCTCCTTAAACATCGACTGCAACTCACTGATGGCGAACACGACTGTCTGACATTGCAGATGCCAAAGCAGATACTTAAAGATTATAAGACACTGATTACAAAAACCACAAAACAACAGGAATGAAGAAATTTGTTTTAGGAAGGGGTGGCACACAGCCATTCCCCATAGCCGATTCGAAAACAAGAGTTAGTAGGGAACATGCCCTACTTACCGTTTCTGACGATGGTCGCTGGATTCTTGAGGACCTTGATTCTGTCAATGGAACCTATATCGTTGATGACAACGGGGAGTTGGTAAAAATTAAAAAGGTTGCAATACAAGAGTTCACACGTATTGTTCTTGGCGACCAGACAAAGATGGGGTTCACTTTTCTCGCACACCATGTCATTGAAGATGATCCATCAGACTATCGACGTGAGTTCCGCCATGTCATGGATATTCACTCACAAGCATTGAGGGAGAAGGCGGATTTGGATGAGAAGGAGCGGAAGAAAGCTAATCTGAGATATTTGCCTTCCATAATATCGGCACTCATTGGTCTTTTGCTAACTTTCCTCCTGCCGTCGGAAATGAAACCTTACAGTGTCTCCTTTACCGTGATAATAACAACCCTACTAACGGTCATTGTCAACAAGACAGCAGCCAATAAAAAGGGTCTTAAGCGTTTCAATTCCCATTACAGCAAGTTGCTTCTCTGCCCCAAGTGTGGCAGACTCTTGACAGAAAACGATTTCAATAACCAGATGTGCTGTGCTTGTCAAGCCCATGCATAAAAAACAACTTTTATGAAAAGAATTATCTCACTTTGTATCATTTCCCTCTTGTGCCTCTCCCTGTCCGCACAAAAGACTTACGTCGTGATAACCGGTGTTTCAAACTATGAGGGAACGGAAAACGACCTTACACAGTCAAGTAAGGATGCCAAGAATCTTTCACTTCTCTACAAAAACAGAGGTGCCCACGTTACTCTCTTTACCAGCAAATATGCTACAAGGGAGAATGTCATTGAAACAATCCAGAAGATTGCAAAAGTGGCAAAACCTGCAGACCATATCGTTTTCTTCTATAGCGGACATGGAATGCCCAACACACTTTGTACCTATAGCGAAAACCAGTCGTCTATGCTTACATACTCGGAGTTGTTTGCGGAACTCGACAAATGCAAGGCGGCAGACATCGTATGTTATGTAGATGCTTGCTTCTCAGGCACCGCCTCGTCAAGCCTCCACTCAAAAAAAATCTCCGACGACTCTTGGAAAAAGATAATCAAAGCAAATCCGCGATATATACTGTTCCTCTCTTCACGAGATGACGAGTTGTCCATAGAGATTCCCTTGGTAGGGGCAGGCATCTTTACACGCTCGCTCTTGAAAGGCCTCCGGGGCAAAAGCGACGTCAATGGCGACAAGCAGGTTACGGTGAAAGAGCTGTTTTCATATTTGTACAAGGATGTCCAGCTGCATAGCGACAAAAGACAGCATCCGCAACTTGTTACATCATCAACTCTCCATGATACGGTGTTGATGTCGTGGGAGTAAAAGTTGATTCGATTTGCAGAATAAGTTATCATGGAAGAAAAGAAACAACGTCCAATTCTTACCGCAAACTGTTGTCATTGCGGCTTTACCAACAAGTTTTCCATGCCCGAGAAGGCTGGGATAGTACGCCTGAAATGCCAAAACCCCGGATGCGGGAAAGACTTTGGAGTGAAGATAGAGGAGAAAGTGATTTCCATGGGCAATCCTTCTTCCCAAAATGAGAATAGTACAAAAAAGGAAGAACCACTTCCTGTAGTGACGGATGTCGTGTATAAGGGGAAAACAGACAGTTCCCGTTCTATGGCACACCTCTCGCAGGAACGTGGCTTTTTCCGTAGTCCCATTTTCCATGCTCTTTCTCTTGGTGAAAACACCATTGGAAGGAAGGACAACTCCAAGTCTTCCGCGATAATGATAGACGGAGACGCCACAATCAGCCGCCGTTCCATCTCCATAACGGTGACGGAGAGTCAAGGTGGTTATGAATATCTCTTCACATTGCTCGAAAAGCCAAAGAATCCAGTCATAGTGAATGGTAGGGAATACACCGCTCCACCTGCATCGTTTGTGATATTTCCTGGGGCAAAGATTATGCTTGGAAAGACAAAACTGACATTAACATATTGACAAACAATGAATAACGCATTACCTCAAGGTTTCGTACTCAATGGTATGAAAACCTATACTATTGTAAAGCCACTGCATAGCGGTGGCTTTGGCATTACCTATCTCGTCAAGGCGGAAGTGATGGATGGCAATATTCCCATTCAGGCTTACTACACCATCAAGGAGTTTTTCCCCTCTAAGTCTTGCACTCGCGACAGCAACCTTAATGTCATAGTTTCCTCGCCGTCGGCACAAGAACTGTTTGCTGATGCCAAGACTAACTTCCTCGATGAGGCAAATGTGCTCCACGGCTTGCAGCATAAGAACATAGTGCCTGTAAACGAGGTGTTCCAGCAGAACAACACTGTCTATTATGTCATGAAATACCTCGGAGAGACCTCGCTCGAACAGTATGTCAAGAACAAAGGCGGCACGTTGTCTGAGGCTGATGCCATAGATATCATCACATCCTTGGCTTACGCCGTTGGCTATCTCCATGACAATAAGATATTGCATCTGGACATAAAGCCAAACAACATTATGGTTTATCGTGAAAACGGTCAGGTCTCCCCCGTTTTGATAGATTTCGGGCAGGCTCATTTTCCAAAGAGCAAAAATAAGGTAGGTGGATATAGTTCTGGCTATTCTCCAGCAGAACTAAAGGACGCTTCTATAATTCCTGACAAGACTGCTGACGTATATTCTCTTGCTGCCACGCTGCTCTTCATGCTTGCAGGAAAAACTCCTGATGAAGCAGCTTCCTTGACGAAGGCAAGAATCTATCGCATGATGCCTGACAATATCTCAGAACGTACCTCAGAGGCTATAGTTCATGCAATGAATTCATCACCTTCTGACAGGCCTCAGTCCTCGTCCATTTTCCTTACCTCGCTGTCTGATAATGGTGGAACAGAGACAGAATCTGTTGTTGTAAGCAAACCTTTTCCCGTTAAAACAGTGGCATCTATAGTTGTCGGTATTCTTCTTGTAGGGGCTTGTGTTTTTGGTATCTCCAAAATATATTTCAAGACTCTTTCACCAAAAACTGACACTACCACTGCCACCGCAGATAGCATGAAGAAGGACACTGTACAGCATAAGGCAGACCCTGTTTTGATTAAGAAAGATACTGTCAAAATCAATCCGCCCAAACCAGAACCCAAACCAGAACCCACCCCCCGACCGGAACCTACAATCACCGTTTCACAGAAACAGAACAATCCTGCTAAAGGCACTATTGATCTCGGATATGCCGTATGGACAGGACAGACCCTCAACGGAAAGCCTCATGGAACGGGTACTATGCGATTTAAGAGAAGTCACTCGATAGTAGGATGCACTTTTGAGGCTTACTCTGGTTGCTTTGTTGAGGGATTTTGCGAAAAGGGTGTGCTTATGAGTGGCACGCTTTACGATGACTCAGGAACCAAGATCGAAGACTTCGTGAGATAGATATTGTTAAAAAACGAATCTTGTTTATGTTTAGAAAGACAATAATATTGGTATTTCTCTTCACAACTTTTGTGTTTCAGCTTGCCGCACAAGAGATGAAGGTGAAGACTTTTGAATACATACCCAACGACCTTGTCGCCCGCACCGAGCCGCGCACAGACCTCAATGGCAGACCTTGTGCAGTGATACGTGTGGGAATAGCTCAACAAGGCGTGGTGTTCGACGGCAACACCATTGGCAGTCCCAAGTACAACACTGGTGAATACCTGGTGTATATCACCAACGGCAGCCGCCAGCTCACCATTCGTCACGATAGTTTTCTGCCTCTCACAGTAACCTTTGCAGACTATGGCATAGAACGGGTGGAGAGTGGAAATGTATATAGGCTTACAGTGCTTACGGGTACTCCTCCTGCTCCCCAACTATCGCAGGGGAACTTCCTCGTAATGAATGTCACTCCCGCCTCGTCGCGTGTGTCTATCGACAATGGTGAGCCGAGAGCAGTAAATGCTGATGGAACTCTGAAAGTGTACCTAAGCAATGGAAGTCACAATTATCGGATAGAGGCGGATGGTTATTTAGCTAAGACTGGCAGTGTAAGTATGTCTGGCTCACGCCAGCAACTTAACGTCGCCCTTCAATCCACCAAAGCCAATCTTACGGTGAAGACAACTACATCCGGGTCGAAGATATATATTGACGAGGACTATAAAGGCACCGACAGCTGGAATGGTGAGTTGACTCCAGGCACATACTTGGTTGAAGCTCGCAAAGAAGGTTATCGCCCCGCTTCCACCACAGTTACTTTGGGAAAGCAGCAGACTGAGACAGTAACAATTCCTGCCCTCCAACAAATATTCGGTTCTCTTATGGTTGACTATGAGCCGGTTGATGCCGACATTTATATGGACAACCGCCTTCTTGGCAAGACTCCGAATGTTTTCAGCAACATTACTGCAGGCAAACACAGCGTAAAGATAAGCAAGTCGGGATATGAGGACTATGCTGGCAGCGTGACAATACAGGAGAATCAGCAGGCTTCCATCAATGGAAGTTTGAGAAGGAGCGATAGCACATCAAGTTCATTATCCTCTGTTAACAACAGTTCTGCATCTGGTTCTGTAGTTCCAATCACTGTAAATGGTGTTACGTTTAATATGATAAAGGTCGATGGCGGTACATTCACCATGGGGGCGACCATAGAAATGAAGGGACCATGGAGAGACGAAAAGCCTAAGCATTCGGTGTCTTTGTCAACATATTACATTGGTGAGTCGGAAGTGACTCAGGCATTGTGGAAAGCCGTGATGGGAAGTAATCCATCATATTTTAAGGGTGACAATTTGCCAATAGAACAGGTGTCTTGGAATGATTGCCAAGACTTTGTCCGCAAGCTAAACAATCTAACCGGCAAAAGATTCCGCTTGCCTACAGAGGCAGAGTGGGAGTTTGCTGCCCGTGGTGGAAACAAGAGCCGCCATACACAGTATAGCGGTAGCAGTAATATAGATGAAGTTGCATGGTATGTTGGCAGTAAGACTCATCCCGTTAAAACTAAGAATGCAAACGAGTTGGGGATATACGACATGAGTGGCAACGTATGGGAATGGTGTCAAGACAGGTACGGTAAATATAGCAGCAATGCTCAGACTAATCCTACAGGTCCTTCAAGTGGTACTAGCCGTGTGTGCCGTGGCGGTAGCTGGAGCTACGGCGCGGGGGGCTGTCGCTCTGCGCGTCGTGAACGCTACTCGCCTGGCGACCGTAACTACTACCTCGGTCTCCGCCTCGTACTCTCCGAGTAACAACAGTCTTCTGAAAAGTGTTCTAAGCTAATATGAGATTCTGTAAGATAATTCAGATGAGGGGCTAAGCGGAGCAGCCCCGAATAGAATTATCTGAAAGAATCGAATAACAACACCGCCGAAGGCGGTTGAATTATTTACGGCTAATTGACGAATATTTGCGTTGAAAAAGAAAAATACATATATATGAAACAGATAATACTTACATTTACATTACTTCTATGTGCAACCTTCTCCTTTACACAGGAACTGAAAGTAAAGTCATTTACTCATGACGAAATGAACCTTGAGGCACGTCTTGACGGAGGTCGGACTGACCTTAACGGTAAGCAATGTGCATTGGTGAAGGTAATGGTGCGTGATGATATATTAGAATGTAAGGGAGGTAATGTTGGAGATATTGTAAGCAAGGGTGTCGTAAAGATGATCTTTGTGTCACCATCCGCACGATACCTTGAACTTGAGTTTAAGTACAACTTTCCCTTGAAGGTGACATTTGCGGACTATGGATATGCGACTTTGTCTGAAGGCTGTACTTATACGATAACGTTGGTGGATGCTAATATGACGGTGCAACAGCCTGTAGCGCAACATCAGGCGACTTCTTTACAACAACAGTCATCAACTGTCCAACAACAGGAGCAATACAATTCTTCATATCCAACAATAGAAAAAATAACAGCAAATGGTGTTTCCTTCAACATGATAAAGGTTGATGGCGGTACTTTTACCATGGGTGCTACGCCAGAGATGACTAATCCTTGGTCGTATGAGAAACCTACTCATAAGGTGACGCTGTCTTCATATTATATTGGAGAGACTGAAGTGACGCAAGAATTATGGAATGCTGTTGTTGGCAAGAATCCTTCATGTCACAAAGGAGACAATTTACCAGTGGAATATGTTTCATGGAAGAAATGCCAAGAATTCATAAACAAGTTGAATGAACTTACGGGTAAACATTTTCGTTTCCCAACAGAAGCCGAGTGGGAGTTTGCAGCCCGTGGTGGCACTAAGAGCCGCCATACCCAATATAGTGGAAGTGACAACATTAATGAAGTGGCATGGTATGATGGCAATAGCGGCAGAAAGACTCATCCCGTTAAAACAAAACAAGCTAATGAATTGGGGATATATGATATGACCGGTAATGTTTGGGAATGGTGTTCCGATAAATATGGAAAGTATAGCAGCAATGACCAAATTGATCCGAAAGGTTCAGAACATGGTTATCGTGTCAATCGAGGTGGCGGATGCAACAATTCAACAAGGTACAGTCGTATATCTAATCGCTTAGCTTTCGCTTCATTATCTAAAGGATATAATTTAGGACTTCGTTTGGCTTACTCAATGAACAATTGATTTTTCATGTATTCTTCATATATGTATTAACTTGTAATAGATAGCATTCAATATGAAAAGGACATTGGTTTTACTGTTCTATGCTTTTGTTTTTCTGCCTTTGTTGGCGCAGCGACTGACCATAGACAAGGCATCGTTCAAACACGATGTTATGAACCGTGACGCACAGATAGATGACAATCTTCCAAGGGACCTAAACGACAAGCCATGTGCCTTGCTTAAGGTGATGGTGGCAGACAAGGTAACGAAATGTGAGGGAGGAAATGTTGGAAGCATCGTTGACGAAGGTATGGTTAAAAGGATATACATCTCTCCTACAGCCAAGTATGTCACTCTGTATTTCCAGAACCATTTCCCCGTGAAGATAGTATTTTCCGACTATGGTTCAATCAACCTTCAAAGTATGGAAACTTATGAGGTAGCTTTGATTGATTCTACACCAGGTCTGCAACCCCATCAGGCGCAGGGAAACTTTCTCTTAATGACAGTGAATCCAGTTAATGCATCGGTGATAATAGACAATGTCCATGAGCCGCTCAATGGCGATGGTTCTCTGAAGAAATACTTAACAAATGGGCAACACCGATATATCATTGATGCTGGCAACGCATATAGTCCTGTTTCAGGTTCGATAGAGATGAAAGGTGAGCGTATATCCCTTCCTGTCACACTCCAGTCTTTAAAAGCGTCACTTACAATTAATGCTTCTACATTCGGATGTCAGATATACATCAACGAGGATTATAAAGGCACCGACAGCTGGAATGGTGAGTTGACTCCAGGCACATACTTGGTTGAAGCTCGCAAGGAAGGTTATCGCCCCGCTTCCACCACAGTTACTTTGGGAAAGCAGCAGACTGAGACAGTAACACTTCCTGCCCTCCAACAAATATTCGGTTCTCTTATGGTTGACTATGAGCCGGTTGATGCCGACATTTATATGGACAACCGCCTTCTTGGCAAGACTCCGAATGTGTTCAGCAACATTGCAGTAGGCAAGCACAGCATAAAGATCAGCAAGGCGGGATATGCGGACTATGCCGGCAGCGTGACAATACAGGAGAATCAGCAGGCTTCCATCAATGGAAGTTTGAGAAGGAGCAATAGCGCATCAAGCTCATTATCCTCTGTTAACAACAGTTCTGCATCTGGTTCTGTAGTTCCAATCACTGTAAATGGTGTTACGTTTAATATGATAAAGGTAGAAGGCGGCACATTCACAATGGGGGCGACCATAGAAATGAAGGAACCATGGGGAAACGAAAAGCCTAAGCATTCGGTGTCTTTGTCAACATATTACATTGGTGAGACGGAAGTAACTCAGTCGTTGTGGAAAGCCGTAATGGGAAATAATCCTTCATTTTTTAAGGGCTACAACTTGCCAGTAGAACAGGTGTCTTGGAATGATTGCCAAGACTTTGTCCGCAAACTAAACAATCTAACCGGCAAAAGATTCCGCTTGCCTACAGAGGCGGAATGGGAATTTGCTGCCCGTGGTGGAAACAAGAGCCGCCATACACAGTATAGCGGTAGCAGTAATATAGATGAAGTTGCATGGTATTGGCAGAATAGTGGCGACAAATATATAGAAGGTGATTGGAATGTGAAAAAGATATTAAAAAACAAATGCAAAACTCATCCCGTTAAATCAAAAAAAGCAAACGAGTTGGGTATATACGACATGAGTGGCAACGTATGGGAATGGTGTCAAGACTGGTACGGTAAATATAGCAGCAATGCTCAGACTAATCCTACAGGTCCTTCGAGTGGTACTTACCGTGTGTGCCGTGGCGGTGGCTGGAACTACGGCGCGAGGTGCTGTCGCTCTGCGAATCGTGGCAACGACTCGCCTGACAGCCGTAGCAACAACCTCGGTCTCCGCCTCGTACTCTCCGAGTAACAACAGTCTTCTGAATAGTGTTCTAAGCAAAATGAAATTCTGTAGGATAATTCAGATGAGGGGCTTAGCGGAGCAGCCACGAATAGAATTATCTGAAAGAATCGAATAACAACACCGCCGGAGGCGGTCGATTCATTCACGGCAAATTGACGAATAATTGTGTTGAAAAAGAATAATACAAATATATGAAACAGATACTTTCTATATTATTTATGCTCCTATTTGCGGCTTTCTCCTTTGCACAGGAACTGAAAGTAAAGTCATTTATCCATGACGAAATGAACCTTGAGGCACGTCTTGACGGTGGTAGGACTGACTTGAACGGCAAGCAATGTGCGTTGGTTAAGGTGATGGTGCGTGATGACATAGTGGAATGCAAGGGAGGAAATGTAGGTGATATCATTAGCAGGGGTGTTGTAAAGAAAATCTTTGTATCCCCTTCCGCACGGTACCTTGAACTTGAGTTCAAATATAGTTTCCCATTGAAGGTGACATTTGCAGACTATGGATATTCGAGGTTGACAGAAGGCAGTACATATACAATTACACTGGTTGATGCATATCTTCTGTCTCTACAACCTGTACAGCCACAAAACCAACCTCAAAGTTCCACTTCCATTGCGCAGAATTCCATAAGCCAAGAGACACCGTCATTACAATCAACAGCATCAGCCGGTCTGATTCCGATAACCGTTAATGATGTAAAGTTTAACATGATAAGGGTTGATGGAGGTATATTTAATATGGGAGCGACATCTGAGCAGCAGTATCCTGACCCAGATGAAAAGCCTGTTCAACATGTGCCTTTGATATCTTATTATATAGGTGAGACAGAAGTGACTCAGGCATTGTGGAAAGCTGTAATGGGAAATAATCCATCAAATTTCAAAGGCGACAACTTGCCAGTAGAAACTGTATCATGGGACGATTGTCAGAAATTCGTAGACAAACTGAACAACATGACAGGTAAAAGATTCCGTTTGCCGACAGAGGCAGAGTGGGAGTTTGCCGCCCGTGGAGGCAACAAGAGTAAAGGCACTCAGTACAGTGGCAGTAGTAACATAGGTGAGGTAGCTTGGTATCATGGTAACAGCGGAATGAAGACTCATCCAGTAAAGCAAAAAAAGGCAAACGAGTTGGGTATATATGATATGAGCGGCAATGTCTGGGAGTGGTGTCAAGACTGGTATGGCAGTTATGGCAGCAATCATCAGACAAATACTACAGTATCTTCGAGTGGGGCTTACCGCGTTAACCGTGGAGGTAGCTGGGGATACAGTTTAAGGAGTTGTCGCACTTCGGAACGTGACAACAATAGCCCTGACAGCAGTGGCTGCAACCTCGGATTCCGTCTCGTTCTATCCATGGATTAGCACAAAAAAGAGATGTTTTCGCCATTTTTAAGAGAATAAATTGGATATGAAACAGATATTACTTACTTTGATTTTTTATCTTTGTGCGACACTATCTCACGCACAAAAACTGACTACAGAGTCTTTTGAGTATATACCCAACGACCTTGTCGCCCGCACCGAGCCGCGCACAGACCTCAATGGCAGACCTTGTGCAGTGATACGTGTGGGAATAGCTCTACAAGGCGTGGTGTTCGACGGCAACACCATTGGCAGTCCCAAGTACAATACTGGTGAATACCTGGTGTATATCACCAACGGCAGCCGCCAGATCACCATTCGTCACGATAGTTTTCTGCCTCTCACAGTAACCTTTGCAGACTATGGCATAGAACGGGTGGAGAGTGGAAATGTATATAGGCTTACAGTGCTTACGGGTACTCCTCCTGCTCCCCAACTATCGCAGGGGAACTTCCTCGTAATGAATGTCACTCCCGCCTCATCGCGTGTGTCTATCGATAATGGTGAACCGAGGGATGTCAACAGCGACGGCTCTCTGAAGGTATATTTGGAAAATGGCAACCACACATATAAAGTCGAAGCGGATGGCTATCTTTCCCAGACGGGATTCGTCAACATGACTGGCGCACGGCAGCAGCAAAATATCAAACTGAAATCTACTAAGGCTTCTTTAACGGTTAAGACATCGACCTCTGGCTCTCAGATATACATCAATGAGGACTATAAAGGCATCGATAACTGGAATGGTGAGTTGACTCCAGGAATATACCTTGTTGAAGCCCGCAAGGATGGCTATTGCTCCGCCTCCACCACTGTGGCTTTGGCAAAGCAACAGACAGAGACTGTCACTCTTCCTGCCCTCCAACAAATATTCGGTTCTCTTATGGTTGACTATGAGCCTGTGGATGCCGACATTTATATGGATAACCGCCTTCTTGGCAAGACTCCGAATGTGTTCAGCAACATTGCAGTAGGCAAGCATAGCATAAAGATCAGCAAGGCGGGATATGCGGACTATGCCGGCAGCGTGACAATACAGGAGAATCAGCAGGCTTCCATCAATGGAAGTTTGAGAAGGAGCGATAGCACATCAAGCTCATTATCCTCTGTTAACAACAGTTCTGCATCTGGTTCTGTAGTTCCAATCACTGTAAATGGTGTTACGTTTAATATGATAAAGGTCGATGGCGGCACATTCACAATGGGAGCTACCCAAGAACAGGAGAACCCAGACCGTGATGAAAATCCAACGCATCAGGTAACGCTTTCGACATATTACATTGGTGAGACGGAAGTAACTCAGGCGTTATGGAAAACCGTAATGGGTAGTAATCCATCAAATTACAGAGGTGATAACTTGCCCGTAGAATCTGTATCTTGGAATGACTGTCAAGACTTTCTCCTTAAGTTGTACAGCCAAACCGGAAAAATATTTCGCTTGCCTACAGAGGCCGAGTGGGAGTTTGCTGCTCGTGGAGGTAACAAGAGAAATGGTACTCAGTATAGCGGCAGCAGTAACATAGATGAAGTGGCATGGTATGATGGCAATAGCGGCAATAAAACACACCCAGTGAAGACCAAGAAGGCTAACGAGTTGGGTATATATGACATGAGTGGTAACGTATGGGAATGGTGTCAAGACTGGTATGGTAATTACAAAAGTAATGCAAAGGCTAATCCTATTGGTCCTTCGAGTGGTGTTTATCGTGGGTATCGTGGCGGTGGATGGTCCAACTTCGCGTGGCGATGTCGATCTGCTCGTCGTGACAGCAGCTCGCCTGACTATAGCCACTACAGTCTCGGTCTCCGCCTCGTGCTCTCCGAGTAACAATGGTCTTCTATTAATGTGTTCCTAAGGAAAATGAGATTCTGTAGGATATTTCAAATGAGGGGCTCAGCGGAGCATCCCCGAAAACGTATTGATAAGAAAAACGAATTGAAATGAAATATATAATACTTATATTGGAATTCATTTTTTGTGTAACTTTCTCTTTTGCACAAAAACTGGCAGTAGAGTCATTCACCCATGACAAAATGAACCTTGAGGCACGACTTGACAGCGGTCGGACTGACCTTAACGGCAAACTGTGTGCATTGGTTAAGGTTATGGTGTTGGATGACATAGTGAATTGTGAAGGAGGTAATGTTGGCACAATAATCACTAAAGGCACGGTAAAGAAGATTTTCGTCTCTCCGTCTGCGAGATATATCAAGCTGGAGTTTAAGTATCATTATCCTTTAAAGATAACGTTCGAGGACTATGGATATAAGACTCTCACGGAATCTGCGACATACGAAGTGTCTATAGTAGATGCCAATGCAAGTGTTCAACCCTCTAATCAGCAGCAAGTGAATAGTGCTGCACAACAGACACCGCATCAACAAACCACCACACCTCAGCGGTCACAATCCCAACCGGTGCAATATTCAAATGGTTATGGTAATATTTTGCCCATTACGGTCAATGGTGTGACCTTCAATATGATAAAGGTCGAAGGTGGCTCATTCTTTATGGGGGCGACAAAAAAACAACGTAATTCCGATGATGATGAAAAACCTGCCCATCAAGTGACTTTATCAACTTATTATATAGGTGAGACTGAAGTGACCCAAA
The DNA here is from genome assembly GCF_002251245.1 of Prevotella sp. P5-92. GTDB lineage: Bacteria > Bacteroidota > Bacteroidia > Bacteroidales > Bacteroidaceae > Prevotella. The sequence goes on along the minus strand of NZ_NPJG01000114.1, from coordinate 61,412 downwards.
CTTTATGGACAGCTATAATGGGAAATAATCCATCAAACTTCAAGGGTGACAATTTGCCTGTAGAAACAATATCTTGGAATGACTGCCAAAAATTCATAGACAAGTTGAACAACCTTACCGGTAGATATTTCCGTTTGCCAACAGAAGCAGAATGGGAGTATGCCTCTTATGGTGGCAATAAAGGCAATGGCACTCAGTATAGTGGAAGTAATAATATTGATGAAGTAGCATGGTATTGGCAGAATTGTGGAGACAAATATCTATCAGGTGATTGGGATTGGAATAAGATTGAAAAAAACAACTGCAAACCACATCCTGTAAAGACAAAGAAGGCTAACGAGTTGGGTATATATGACATGAGTGGCAACGTATGGGAATGGTGTCAAGACTGGTATGGTAGTTACGAAAGTAATGCACAGACGAATCCGACTGGGCCTGATAGTGGAACTAGACGAGTGACCCGTGGTGGTAGCTGGAACAACTACGCGAGAGGTTGTCGCTCTGCTGTTCGTTACAGCAACTCACCTGAAGGCCGTGATGACTACCTCGGTCTCCGTCTTGCACTCTCCGAGTATCAATAGATGGAGCAACGAGAGTCAAAAAGAACTTGTTCTCATTTGGCAGAGTCGTGAATGAGATAGAGTAGAACTCTACATCCTTCTGAAAAGTGTTCTAAGCAAAATGAGATTCTGTAAGATAATTCAGATGAGGGGCAAGCGGAGCAGCCCCGAATAGAATTATCTTACAGAATCGAATAACAACACCGCCAAAGGCGGTCGAATTATTCACGGCTAATTTACGATTATTTACGTTGATAATACACCTATAATTATGAAATATGTAATACTAGCATTTTCATTCTTCCTTTGTGCATCAATTTCTTTTGCACAACGTTTGGCCGTAGAGTCATTCATCCATGACGAGATGAACCTCGAAGCAAGGCTTGACGGTGGTCGTACAGACTTAAACGGCAAGCCGTGCGCGTTGGTTAAGGTGATGGTACGTGATGATATAGTGGAATGTAAAGGCGGGAATGTCGGTGACGTCACAAGCAAGGGCGTGGTAAAGAAAATCTTTGTGTCACCATCCGCACGGTTTCTTGAACTTGAGTTCAAATATAGTTTCCCATTGAAGGTGACATTTGCAGACTATGGATATTCGAGGTTGACAGAAGGCAGTACATATACAATTACACTGGTTGATGCATATCTTCTGTCTCAACAACCTGTGCAGTCACAAAACCAACCGCAAAGTTCCACTGCCATTGCACAGAATTCAATAAGCCATCAGACATCGTCATTACATTCAATAGCATCAGCCAGTCTGATTCCTATAACCGTTAATGGAGTGTCGTTCAATATGATAAGGGTTGATGGTGGCTCGTTTACAATGGGAGCGACAAAAGAACAACGGAAATCTGAAAAAGATGAAAAACCAGTACATCAAGTATCTTTATCTACTTATTACATAGGTGAAACAGAAGTGACTCAAGCATTATGGAAAGCCGTAATGGGAAATAATCCTTCATTTTTTAAAGGCGATGAATTGCCAGTAGAAACTGTATCCTGGAACGATTGCCAAAAATTCATAGAAAAGTTAAACAGCCTTAGTGGGAGGAATTTCCGTTTGCCGACTGAGGCCGAGTGGGAGTTTGCCGCCCGTGGTGGAAACAAGAGCCGCCATACCCAATATAGCGGAAGCAGCTATATTGATGAGGTGGCATGGTTTAATGGCAATAATGGCAGCGAGCCGCATCCTGTCGCTTCAAAAAAAGCCAATGAGTTGGGAATATATGACATGACGGGCAATGTGTGGGAATGGTGTCAGGATTGGTATGGAAGTTATACTATTGTACCTAAGACGAACCCATTGGGAGCAGCTGTTGGCAGATACCGGGTTTTACGAGGGTGCAGTTTTCTAGACAATGCCAATAACTGTCGCTTATCGGCTCGTAATTTTGATGTGCCAGATATCCGTTGCCGCAACCTTGGTCTCCGCCTTGTCCTGTCAGAGTAGCAACTGTCGGATGTGTGTCAACATACTTGTTTATTATTCATACGCGTCATTATGGAAATCGGAATTTGTATGCCATACGGGTTCAGCCAACAGGGTAGGCGAGAAAGTCAGCAAGACTGCATGTATCCCGAAACGACATCGGAGGAAACTCCGTATTTCGTGATTTGTGATGGAGTAGGCGGAAGACAGAATGGGGAAATTGCGAGTGGACTTGTGTGTGAGGCTTTCTCGCGAATGCTTGATGGACAGTTCCGTCAAGGTGGGTTAATGAATAAAAGCTTATTTGAGCAGATCTTGCAGTATGCATACAGTATGCTATATGACAACAGATGTGCCAGTAAGGAAATGGCAACCACGTTGGCCTTTCTTGCAATATCGAAAGATGGCGTTTTTGTAGCGCATATAGGAGATAGTCGAATTTATCAGGTTAGGCCAGGAAACGGAATCGTATTCGTAACAGAAGACCATTCGGTAGTTAGGTCTTTAATTAAAGAAAAGAAATTATCAGAGGAAGATGCTAAGATACATGCTAAACGGCATACTATTACGAGATGTATAAGGGTTTTGGGTGACAACGAGGAATATGACCAAGCAACAGTTAACATAATAAGGGATGTGAAAAGAGGTGATTTGTTTCTTGTTTGTACTGATGGTGTGTATGGAGAGATAACGGAAGCTGAACTTATTGAAGTACTTTCAGAAAAAGTTAGTCTTGACGCGAAGACAAGAAAACTTGCCGATATGACTCGCCATAGCAACGATAATAACACAGCTTTCCTTATAGAGGTGGATAGTGTGGAAGACTATAATGGATATAAAGGGGAAAACATTTCTTACGAGACGACGTTGCAACATGAAGGTTTGTGCTCAGCCTCTTGGGACATAGTTTCGAAAATAGGGAAATTGTTCAGTCGGTCATTCTTTAGAAAATGAAGAAACGACTTTGTCAGAGAAAGTAGGTGTTTCGTCCGAAAAACGGCAGGTGTAAAACAGAATGTGGAAAAAACGTTGCATACACTTGTTTTTTGTAGTATCTTTGCATCACAAAACAACAAATGTATAACTTTAAAAAAAATATAATTATGGAAACAGAGGTAGTAAAGAACACAAAGGAGAACAGCAAGAACAATGTAGTGAAAAATGCTGTATTGGCAGGAGGTGCAGCTGTTGCTGGTGCTGGTTCAGTGCTCGGTGCTGAGGCAATAATAGGACACGGGGTGATATCTGACCCTGAAAAGGAAGGAAAGGTCGCAGAGACCGACGCTGCAGAACAGGGAGCAACCACCCAGGCAGAATCGGCTGTCGCGCAGGGTTCAACTCCCAACGCCAACAACGACAACCACAATACCCCTGATGAGTCACAGCAAGCTGTCAGCGCCAACAATGACCCTCAGCCACAAGACTCGAGCACGAACAGCAATGAAGGAGTGACTTCGAACATCAATGCCGATGGAGGGAATGGAAATGGTGACTCCGATGGAGGAAACAACAATGGCGGAAATGTCAATGGAGGAGGAACGAGTCAAGGTGATGGAGGTAGCGTAATAGACAACGTCAACCCAAACGATGTGGCTCAGGAGATAATTGAGGGCGACTTTATCGACCCGACGGATAACGATGCTCCAGACCTTGCAATAACTGGAGTTGGAACTATTCAGACTCTTGATGGTCAAGTATTCACCGCAGCCCAAATAGTTGGGGACAATGGCGACAACCTTTATATGGTGGACTTGAACGATGACGACATGTTGGATGTTGTAACTACAGAAGAAGGCTATTTGGTGGATACAGTTGACAGCCCCCTCACGATAGACGACGCTGAGAGTATAATATCCCAGCAAGACCCTAACCAAGGCTATCTTGCCGCAGCTGATGAAACGACGGCAACGCAGGGGCTTGACGCCGACATTATGGACAACATTACAAATCTTGACGCATAACAACTTAAACTGGCATTACGATGAAACATATTATTATAGCATTGGCATTACTTGCCTTTACCCCTTCACTGGCGACAGGACAATCCAAGAAGGTAAGGAAACAGAACACGACTCAGGTGGCAAAAGACACACTGAACATTGACAATCTCAGGAAGAAGGCAGAAGCCGGTGACAGCAATGCGCAGAATACACTCGGTGTTTGCTACTATACCGGGAACAAAGTCGCTAAGGACTACGAAACAGCATTGAAATGGTGGAGCGTGGCTGCAAAAGCGTCGCATGCTGAGGCTATAGCCAACATGGCTCTTTGCTACCAGTTGGGTCATGGCACGAAGAGGGATTCGGTAATGGCTGTAAAACTCTATAAGCAGTCGATAAAAAGAGGCAATAAGGCTTTGGTGACTGAGCGTGAGAACAGACTGAAGGAGAACGTGAACTTGTTCGACGCATGTTTCATGGCCGACATCTTTGAAGAAGGTACTGTGGTGCCGCAAGATTTAAACAAGGCGGTAAAATACCATATAATGGCAGGAAACGCCGGATCGAAGGCTTCTTTCGTCAAGGCGGCAAACATCTATGAAAAGGACAAGAACTATCCTCAGGCTTTCAAGTTGTATGCCCAAGCTGCCAGTTCGGAGGTTGAGGCCTCTTATAAATGCGGCGAGTATCAATATAAAGGGATAGGGACTGCTGTGAACAAGGCAGAGGCGGCAAAGTATCTGAAAGTAGCTGCTAAGCATCAGATACCAAATGCACAAATAATGCTTGGCGATTTATACTTCAAGGGTGAAGGCGTGGAGAAGAGCGTGGAAAAGGCTCTCAAATTGTATAAGTTAGCGGCATTGAAAGACAATCCAGTTGCAATGTGGAATGTGGGCTTGATATACATTGATGGAGCCGACGATGTGAAGGAGGATTTGCAACGTGGACTCTATTGGATGGCAAAAGCCTCTGAAAAAGGCATGAAGCAGAACTTCAACAAGAAGCTCAACGAGGTGAATGGCGGTGAGAATGACGGATGGAAAGATACAGACTTCTATGAATACGTTAAAGGCATGGTGAACCTCTATGGCAATGATAAAAAAGTAGAAGAGGCTTTTGGCATATTTGGCAAGCTTGAAAAGAAGGGTTTGACATTGGGAACGACAATGAAGGCTCTTTGTTTCACAGATAAGGACTGGAAGAAGGCGGACGATAAGAAAGCTGTGAATCTACTTACGAAGGCATCTAATGGGAATGATCCGTCGGCGTGCTACGAACTTGCACTTCGCTATGAGAAGGGTATCGGGGTTAAGGCAGACAAAGATAAAGCATTACGTCTTATACAAAAGGCTGCCGACAAGGGCTATGCCATGGCTTTCTGCCATCTTGGAATGCTTTACAATGAGGGAAAGATGGTTGACAAGAATATAACAAAAGCAATAGAGAATTTCCTTAAGGCCATGCAAGAGGGTTATCTTTCACCTCAAGCAGCGAATATATTGTCACAATGTTACAGTCAGGGACTTGGTGGACTAAGAAAAGACCCAGAAATGGCTAAGGCAGTTTTGACTAAGGCAGTTAAGACAGATCCTGTAATGATTCTTGTTAAGGACTTGAACATAGAATAATATGAAAAGATTTGTATCTTTAGTTCTATTCTTCCTTACGGCTATCTATGGAGTCTGGGGACAAACACAATATGCTTCCAGTCATATAGAGCAAGCCGTAAGGAAGCTCAAAATAGAGAACGTTGACTCTATACCTGTGGGAAACTATGTTATAGAGAAAAACAAACATGAAGTTGTAGTTAGGAAGAGTAAGTGCAATGTCATAGAGCATGTTGGCATCAAACTGTTTTCAGAGGATATGAGGAAGGCAAATCCTTTACCTGTTTATGACTTCTTAGAGTATGCATATCTGGATAAGGAATTTGCCATTACTGATGATAAACTGACATATATTGATGTCAAGTTTACAGAGGGAAGCTGGAAAGACATTAGGCTCGTAACGGACTCTACGGAGTGTATGGTTAAGAATATCGATAGTAAGAAATATTCCGTTGAATGGAAAGTCAAAGGCAAAGGAAACGTGAGCTTGGTGTTCCCTGTAAAATACAGTCTTATTCTTGGCGAGTCAAGAAGAAAGATAGAACAAGATTTCATTGAAAAAGTCTGCAAGTATAAACCGAAGTATAATGCTGACGTTACGCTATCGGATAGTAGTGGCTTGAAGAAAATTGCAGTTGACAGCACTATAGTTTACGAGAGAATTGGTGAGATATATTTGGATCCAGTGATTAATAGCAACACTTACTTTTCCAAACAAGATTCTCTGTTCATTCCGCTGTCTGACAAGTTATTCCCTGAACTGACAGTAAAGAATGCTATTCTTCTAAAAAGTAATGACATTTTAAGGGATTATGATGTGGAGGCTCGTTTCATTCGTATGGAAAACGAAGTGGATGTGAAGTCACTGACGTTAAGACAGTTAGTTGATTTCGCATTGGCAGAAGGTTGCAAGCCGTTTGTGGGCATTTCGGGTATCAAAGACAATATACTAAAGGGAACTCTTTTCTTTTACAACAATGCTTTGGGATACGACCACATAGTGAGTTTCACCGCAGATGTGAGCAAAATAGAGACACATGAAATGGTTTTTAAAGCAAGGGTATATCTCTTTTCACCTACAACGAACGTGAAAGAACTTTTCCTTGACGACAAATTAAAGAAATAAATACTAAGTGGCCGTTATGAGGAATTTTTTGATCATTATATCCCTATTGTTGCTTTTAGCACATCATACAAATGCCCAGGAGCAATGGGATGAGATTAACAACATTAAACTTGCGGGATTATACTACTCGGGAGAGGCATTCGGCGTGGAGAGTGCTGATGTGTATAATTCAGCAATGCTTTCTCTCGTCAATAAGATTAATGCCAAGCAAATAGAGAGAGGTGAAAGTCTTTTCACGGTGGAAATGATTAAAGGAAAAGAGAAGACTATCAAAATAACGAGTGAGGAAGGTGTAAGAATTTTCCTTTATGTCTCAAAAAAAGCGATTAATTTGCTCGCAAGACCAGCAGCTCAAACCATTGCCTCTTCTACATCAAGCGCTAATTCTACTACTGTAAATGCGCAGCCTGAAAAAGAGACAGAATCCCAGGGACATAACACTTCAAGTGCACAAGTGCAAGCGAATTTGGTTTTTACGCCAAACATTATTCCTGGTAATAGACAGAGTTTGATTACCAGGCTAAAGAGTGCAGAGGTGTATTCTAACGTTGAATGGATACTAAAACAAGCCAAATATGATGATGATTCTCTGGTATATGGTAAGGCAAGCTCCGTAGGTAAAACAGATGATTGTTATATGATTATAATCAACAAAAACATGTATGTGGAGGCAATATTGTCCACCAAAGTTAACGGTGTAAGGACAAATCTTAAAACAAAACAGCAACAGGAGAAAGGTGATTTCCCGAATTGCGCAGCCATATATTTTAGATAAGAATTAACAAACAGTTATTATAAATTCAAAAAAATGAAAAGACTTATTATAGCAATCTTATGCTTAGCATTGGCAAATACCCTGTTTGCACAGGTGGTTTTCAAATTTGAAGATGGTATATACGATTCTGCGCTAAAAGCTAAGGTGGAGAGGAATGTGAGTAACCTCCTATCAGAGATAAATAATGCCCAACAAAGAAATGACTCCATTCTGAACTTAAGAAATGTGACGATGGAGAATTTTGCCCGTCAGGGATTACAAAATCTATGGAAGACTCTTCCTTTTCGTTGCGTTTCCAAAATGAATGTACAGTCTTGTCTGAAAGACGCGACAGAATATGAGATCAGACAGATTCCCGTACGTGTTGTCCCTAAGGATGATAGTTACAGAGGTCTGCTCCAGAAGGAACTGACAATCAGTTTTAATAGGGATGGTGTCATTACTGGCGTAAGAATGTCTTTAGATAACAATTCGTATCAGTCTCTTCTTATGGGTGATGCCAAAAGGATTGATGATATAGAGGAACGCCGTACTATTCTTAAGTTTGTGGAGGACTTTAGAAGTTTTTATGTTGAGAAGAACCTAAATGCTATTTATAATATCTTTGACGAGAATGCCTTGATTATCACAGGACGTGTGATTACTCCTAATAATGTGAATTCTGCAGAGATTAGTGATCAAAGAAAGAGGGTGATATATACCAAGCAAAATAGGGAAGAGTATAAAAAGAATCTTAGTAGGATTTTTAAGAATAATAGATATATCCATGTTGATTTCTCCAATATTGAGATTATGAGACATGGTTCAAGAGAAGGATTCTATGGCGTACGATTAAGACAAAGATGGGATAGCCAAAAATATACCGGAGGCAATTACAACGACGATGGTTATCTTTTCTTGCTTTGGGATTTCAGAAATAAGGAACAACCCAAGATTCACGTCAGGTCGTGGTCGCCAGCTATTAAAATCAAGAGTGACGACGATTTGCTATCTCCTGAAGATTTTGGACTGAATTGATAACAGGGAAGGACAGGAGACAGGTCAAGAAAGATAGGGTCGAGTAGAGCGATGGAGTTTCACCCTCACCCTCTCACAGAACCGTGCGTGAAAGTCTCCCCTCACACGGCTCTTCACACTCTATGCTTTGTGCATATGCTTCTTTCATCATATCCTCCTCTTTGTTTAAGAGTTGTATAATTTCAGTTGCTTGAGTGTGTCACCCCCTTCGCTCCATGTCCATTACAGACAATTCAACGCTACTACGGGGTAATCCGCCACAGAAGCGGACTTCGGTACGTTTCTGCCTTGTTCGTCACTTTCGGCATTTCCCTTGGCATTCCGACTTCTGCTTCCCACGTTCCGCCAACAAGCCTATATCACTGTCCTGCCACCTCTATGCCGCATGCCGCAATGCCATAGACAGATTATTGCATTGCTTGTCGCCAGAACTGTCCGACTCTGACTTTTGACATAACTTGAAACACGATTAACGACACCTCATCGAATGGTTCACTTGCGTTCAGCTCAGTAATACTGCAGTGAACCCAAAAAGTTGGACGGGTTAATTACTGTGAGTCTGTTCGAATGCCTTTCTGTATAAAACAGGTGAAATACAAAACGATTCATTGATGTGTATTTCTTTGCATACAGCAACTCAGACTTCATTATTCCAAAGAATCAGACATACCAACGGGATAACCTTAGCTCCATCTGGGCGAGTATAGGCCATGCTTCCTCTTGTCATGACAATGGGTAGGTCGGGCTCTCGCAAAGGTAATATTTTTTTGAATCTACTAAGGTATTCGGTATTTTTGTGGCAATTTAACCTTTATTTTTGCGCTATTTCATTCGGTATTCTTGCGCTATTTTGGTCAGTGTATTTGCTTCACAAGATATACGGTGCCCAGATTGGTGCGTTTGTGAACAATACCGTCGAGGTTGGTGAGAAACTGACCGAACTTCGTGACGGCTGATATTCCCAATGACGAACCTGCCACTTGCTTGATGCGATGGAAGATGTCGGCAGCCGACATGTATTCACCCTCACTCGGGTCTTGGCACACCTCGAAGCACAGACGGAAATATTGCTCGGCAGGCGAGAGAAGCTGATATTTCCTGTTGTGGGCAATCAGTTCGGCTGTTTCCTGCTGGTCAAACCAGTAGCGCTCGCCCTTGTATATGGCATCCATCGCCTGGGCATAGAGTTGGTCGTAGTTGATGCGTGTCGTGACATCTATTGGTGCGGTGAGTTCCACACCTATGAAACGCCGGCTTCCCGACGGGTCGGCAAGTATGTCGGTCATATTAGTGGTGGCGATAAACGAGGCGCGCCTCGGCAGTGTCTCTATCGATCGGGCATAGGGCAGTTTCACCTTCACCGATGGCAGTTGCATGATGTTCTTGAGGAATCCCTGCTGTATGCGTGGCGCAATGGAATTGAACTCGTCGAGGTTGATGAGAAGCGACTGTGCCATGGCTATCAGTGTGGCTTTCTTTTCCGCCACGTCGAGATTGTCGATGAAAGTCTGCTTGAACTGCGGAGGCAACAGGCTGCGGCAGAATGTCGATTTGTTGTAGCCTTGGCGGGAGATGAGCAGCGGAGCCACACTGTTGCCATAGCGGCGGTTGTGTTCGAGCCATTGCGCCACCATGCCTATAAACCACTTGCGGAACCACTGTTTCCAGTGAGGGCAGTCGGTGGGCACGCAGTCGGCAAGTCGGCCAATATGGTCGTTGCCGTCCCATTTGTCCTTCAGGTCGTAGAGATAGTCTTGCACGGGGTCGTAAATCATGATTTTCTGTGAGTGAAGATAGCGGTTGAAGTCCTTGTCCCATACATTCAGTCCTCTGCTCTGCAGGTCGAGTAGGATAGAGTTAAACCGTTGTGCGTCGAGCGGCAACCACCCGTAGTTGGGCTTTGCCAGTATCTTCATCTCGGGCACGCACTCCAGCATGTTGTATCTGAATTCATAGAGAGAGCAATAAGTACTACAAAGGCGCTATCTGTTAAATAGTGGTAAATGTATAAAAACAGTCGTATAGATGTTTGCATAATACTCTGTTTTAATGTATCTTTGCACCGTGTTTGGTTTATATTCCGCATTGCGGAACATACGTTCACCACTGCGGAATGTACATTCCCCACTGCGGAACGTAGATACCGCACTGCGGAACATAACACGAATACCTGTTCTATGGAAATGTAAACAGGCAATGCGAAAGAATTACAACAGTATATTATTAGACAATGACTATAGGTATCATAAACATATAACAATAAGTATCATAATCAAATAACAACAGGAATATGGCAAAGTATTTACTACAGGAAATGAATGACGTGAGGAATACCGGCAAGAGGGCGGTATATCCGAAGATGGTGATAAACCAGACTCTTGGAACAGAGGAGTTTATCGACGTGTTGCACGATCGTCTGCGCACAGTGGATAAGGGAGTGCTGAGGGGAGTGATAAGCGGTATTGCCGACTCGCTGGTCAGTTTGCTGTCAAAGGGCAACAATGTGACTCTCGACGAAATCGGCACTTTCTCAATGTCGCTGAAGTTTCTCGATGACAAACCTACGGAGATTCAGGAGGAAGATGATCAGATGCTCTACAGGCGAGTGGGAGTGAAGGATCTTAACTTCAAGATATCCCCCAAACTGATACGTGATCTTCAGATGAACACAAGGTTTGAACGTATGATGTCCGGGGCGAGAGAACTAAAGAAGAACCTCTACACCTTAGAGCAGCGCATTGAGAATGCCCTTGCAATCATTGATGAGAAAGGACACATCACCCTCGGCGAATATGCCAAGGTGAATAATCTATCCCGCACCACTGCATCCAAGGAACTTGCCAAAATCACTGCCGACCCCACCATGCCTATTGACTACACTGGTCAAGCTTCACACAAGATATGGATAAGGCGCAAGGGTGAGTAAGACTACATTCTGCTCTTTGCATCAGCTCCCGCTCCAGTACCTTTATACTTGCTGTTTGCCGTATTGAAACGATATGAGAGGCGAAGCTGGATGCTTGGAGAATAGTAATCATTGTTCTGGTTGTGGATGAAGTTGCCATAGTCGGTGCATACGTGTTCCTTTGTCTTGTTAAGGATGTCATTCCATGCAAGACGGACGTTGAGTGCATCGTGCTTGAGAAACGACTTGCTGACTGCAAGATTTAGACCGTGTTTCGGTTTGGTAAACTTATACATCACGTAGTCAAAGGGCGACATGTATTGATAGTCAAGATCTATCAGCCATCCCTGCTTCAACTTGAATGTGTTGTTTGCCTGAACAAAGAACATAGGGTCGTTGCGTTTAACTACACGCATACCTGTTGATTCACGCGGGTCAATAACGGTAGTTTCAAAATATTGCTTCTCCATACCTACAGTATAGCGTGGATTCCATATGCCAACGGTGGGTGATGCATTGAGATAGATGTTGAGTTTGCGGACCGTCTCTTTTGCGTTGGAATACTTTACCATAGCAGTGCAGTCATCGTCGTATGGATAGCCGAGTTGGTAGATGGCATTGTCAACCACTTCGTATGCTCCGGTAAGAGTGAGCCATCGCCAGTTGGCATTAAGCGAGAGGGTGTTCTGTATCTCGTTAAGAAGCGTAGGGTCGCCCGTCTGATACAAGAACCTGTTGTTGTACTGCATCTCTGTACTTAGCTGGTCATATCGTGGTCGCTTGATTTTTGTGGTATATCCAATGTTTACACCTACAGGGCCAATCTTGGTTGAGGCGTTGAATGAAGGAAACCAGTTATTGTGTGTTCTGCTGATATTATCCTTCGGGCTACATTCGTTGGTGTATTCGAAGTCAACATGCTCGAATCGTAAGCCAGCCACCAACTGAACATGTTTGAAAGGTATGGCATATTCAGCAAAGCCAGAGATGTTGTTCTCGGCAATCTTAGCTTTCGACGAAGGAATCTCCGTCTTGGTAGAATTGTATTTCTGCTTTGCGCTTACGTATGTCTCCTCTGTTCCGATCTTAAACTGACCTTTCCAGATGGGGTAGGAGAGTACAAGTTTTCCTGCGCCCATTCGTGCTACTCCATCGGATAAGTTCTCAATGAAGGCAGGGTCGTTCTGACTGCTTTCGTTCACGTTTGTTTCCTTTTTGTAGCCTGAGTCGCTGAAATCCGCATTGAAGTTCACATGCAGTTTATTGATATTCCCGTCGTAGTATATATTGCCCGTAAAGGTGTGAGAAGAAGGTGTGGTAGTATGGGATGCGGAATGTACAATGTCAATCAGCTTGTCGTTTGCATATACATTGTCCTCAAAGACGATATCCTGATTACCAAACAGCATTTCGCCATAGTTCATCTTCATTCCAAGAGAATGGTTCTCATTGATTTGCCAGTTCAATCCGAGATCGCCGCTTATTCCGCTATTGTGACCAATGCAAGCGAAAGGACCTTCCATCAGGTTATGCTTCACGCTTCCATCTGGCATCTTGACGAAAGTGTTACCGCTCATATGGTCGCTTACCTGATAGCTGTGCTGATTGTAATAGACAAGTTTTCCTATGATATCCCAACCGCCAGTGCGATAGTTGAGGTCGAGAACCGACCATGATGGGTCGAAATCATGATTGTCGTATATGCGTTGCTGTGCCTGACTTGTAAGTGCATAGCTGAAGCCGTCGCCCTGTCGCTTTACGGTGCGTATGCGCACTACACAGCGCACCTCGCCTCCATATTCGGCACCAGGATTGCTTACCACATCTATCGACTTGATGTCTTCCGACATGAGGTTGCGGAGCTCAGAGTCGTCGGTCACCTTTCTTCCATTTATATAATAGTCAGGTGTGCCACGTCCTATTACTTCCAGATTTCCATTCTTGGTTATCATTCCAGGGACTTTTGCAAGCACCTCAAGCGAGTTGCCTGCATGCTCAAGTATCGAACCGGCTATTGTTGTGACGACTGCATCTCCAAGGAGCTTTGTCTTCGGACGAGTCTTGCTGACAACGATTTCATTCAGCAAGCCAGCTTCAATCTGCATCTTGATTGTCTGTGATGTAGTGAATGCAGAAACTGGCATGTTCTTCGTTCTATATCCTATGGATGATATTTGTATGAAGTCACCAGCATTCTTCCTTTCGATGCAGAACTGTCCCTTTGCGTCAGTAATGCATCCTGCCACGATGACAGAGTCTGGAAGAGAACGGAGTGAAATTGTGGCAAACTCCATCGGTTGTCCATTCTCGTCTGTTACTATTCCAATAAGACTCTGTGCATTCAATTGGAATATTGTTGCCAATAAAACAATGATAGTTGTTGTTACTCTTTTCATAATTATTAATTTGGTTATTTGCCTATTTGACGTAACAACTTAATGTTTAGTTGCAAGGTCTCGCTTTTTCCCCCTTTTGTCTTACTTTAAGCGCCATGTCAAACCTCTTTTCCCTCATTTTTTACAGAAACGCCGTGAAAGGGAGGATTGTTATCGTTAGCTACTTCTGCTCGTTGCCCCTATAGGCAAATGCATTGTTAGGTTTTATTAACACAATATGGAGCAAGGTTTGCACTCGGCAGCTGTTTATGAGAGTGAAAAACACAGTAAGTATTATAATCATTTAAAAAAAAACCATGAAAAAAAAGATTCAAACGGCGAAAGCATTCACAATGTTATTATTTTTAGGGTGTACAATCAGCCTCGCTTCCTGCAGCGACGACGATGATGACGTAACAGTTCCTACAGAGATTACCACACAGACCATGTATGGCGACTACAAAGGAAGAATGGCAACGTCAACAATCGTGGCTTCCGAAGGAGAAGAGACTCCTGCCGGAGTGGAAGTAAGCGCGAAGGTAGACAACGACACGGTGACCGTGGAAAAGTTCCCAATTAAGGACATCGTCATGTCAATTATCAACGATGAGGAAGCAGCTGACAACATCGTGGAGGCAGTGGGCGACATCAACTACAAAATCGGCTACAAACCAGCACTCACTTCTGCAAAAGACAGCATACTGATTGTTCTTGATCCAGAACCGTTAAAGCTGACCCTTACCATACCTGCACAGTCTGAAAGCGACGTTGACCAGACCCTTATTATTGAGACGGAGGTCGATGCAGGAGAAAATGCGGCATACAGCGTTGCTGACAAGAAACTTAAGTTCAGCATAACAGCCAGAAAAGTGTTCATAGGTGAAGGAGAGAAACAGGTAGAACAGCCTGGTTTCACTCCCGCCACGTTCAGCTTCGACTTGGAGAAGACAAAATGACGCTAATACCATAATGAAACACACACATAATTAGTAAAAATCAACAAAGGCACGCTGAATCTCTTCAGCATGCCTTTATTTTTTCCTCGACCAACTCTCATTCCTAAGTGAGAAAGATAAGGCGGCAAGGATTATTTCCCTGCCGCCTTGCGCCATTTACCAAGGGCGACAATCAATTGAGTGCGGGCATCTATTTCGTCGGCAAGTGCCGACTGCCATAACGACTGCGCCTCTAAATGGTCGCTGAGTGTCTCCATGCCCGAATCGTATGCGCTGCGCGAAAGACGGAGATTCTCGGTGGCTTGTTCCACCGACAGTCGGGCTATTTCGAGTGCAGTGAGTTGTTCGCAAAGCGTATTTCGGGCTTGGGCGAGTTCGAGTGTCATTTTCTCACGTTTGTCAGCCAGTTCTATTTCCGCCATACGTACAGACGACTTGGCAGAACGTATCTTGCCCCTGCGCTCGCCGAAATGGAAAATGGGCATAGAGAACGTGACACCGACACAACCTGAGAACTGGTCGATGAGCGTGCGGTCATACATTCGCTGGGTGCCGGCAAGCGAACTGGTGGCATCGACCGTCACCTTACCGCCATTGGTGTATCCGCCCGAGGCAAATGCCGCCAGATGGGGCAGATAGTCGGATCGGGTGAGGCGCAGCTGCTGACGGGCAAGCTCTGCCTTCTCGTTGAGGATGGCATACTCTGGTCGGGAGAGCACCTGAAGACTGTCGTCGGAGGCAGACATGACTTCCTCCACCAAGGCTGAAGTGATGTCGGGACGGGCAATGAGCAGAGGCGACGACAAGGGCAGGCCTATGACCTGACACAGATTCATGCGGGCAAGGTCGTAGGCATTATTGGCACGAGTGACAGACAGTTGGGCTTGGTTGAGTTTCACCTGCACCTTCATCAGATCGTTGCGGGTGCGCATGCCATGGCGCACTGCCGACTCCACCGTTTTCAGCAGTTCCTGAAGAAGATGCCGGTATGACTTTGCCACATCGACCATCTCGCTTGCCTTCACTGCAAGAGCGTATGCCTCCTCCACGCTGACAATCACCTCGCTCTCTGTCATACGTATATTCTCGTCTGATATGCGTTGTCCGATTTTCGTCATCGTATATCCTGCGTCAATCTTCCCGCCCATATATATGGGTTGCACAAGCGAGAGCGAGGCATTGAAAAGGTTGGGCATCTTATACTTCACGGTCATTGCCGGAAATTCCGCATATTGCGACAGTCCAGTCACATTGCCGGAGGCATCGGTAAGCACAGAAGGCAGGAACTGCCCCATCTGCGAGTTGTATGAATAAATGGGAAGAGGGGCGGAAGGCATCCCGATACTGCCCGATGTGGTGTTGAGAAGGTCGAAGGCCTGGAAGTCAAGCTTGGGCAGGAAGTTTGCTTTCATTGCCATCACTTCGTAGCCCGATTTTTCCCTCTGCTCACGGGCTTGTTGCAGTTGGCGGTTATGCTCCACTGCCATTGCCCTGCATTGGTCGATGGTCAGTGAGTCTTGGGCTGTGGCACTGAGTTGCATGCCTATGCCAATCATTATGTATATCAGTCTTTTCATGTTTTTATTTCCTTTTGTACATCAGCGAATATAGCACTGGTATGAAGATGAGAATGATGACAGTGCCTGCTGCCAAGCCACCCATGATGGTGACGGCAAGCGACCCGAAGAGAGAGTCGGAGATGAGAGGTATCATACCGAGGATGGTGGTGAGCGATGCCATCATCACAGGAAGCAGGCGCGACTTGCTACTGTCGATGAGTGCCCTGTCGAGCGGTTTGCCTTGTGATGTCTGTAGCGATATTTCATCGATGAGCACAATACCATTCTTGATCATCATACCGATAAGTCCGAGTATGCCCACGATGGCGACAAATCCGAAATCCTTTCCCGAAAGGAGCACCGACGGGAAAACACCCACCACAACAAGCGGTATGCAAGAGAAGATGATGGCGGGACGCCGGAAATCGTTGAACAGCATGATGAGTATGAGCAGCATCATCACCACAGAAAGCGGGAAGCCCTTGAAGAGATATTGTTTGGATTGGGTGCTTGCCTTGTATTCACCCTCCCACGAGAGTGAATATCCCTCTGGAAGGGCTATCGACTCTATGGCTTTGGCTATCGACTGGCGTGCCGACTCTGTGGATACACCCGGGGCTGGCGAGCACTGGAGCCTTTGCTGGCGCTGCCCATTGTAGCGCACCACAACGGGTTCTTCCCAACGGATGTCTATCCCCTTTGACACCTGCGACAAGGGCGTGGTACTGGTCACTTGACGTATCACGTCATCCTTGTCGAGACGTCCGCTCATGAGTTTCTGCACGGTGCTGCGGTTGAAGACATTGCCCACGTTGGGCATCATGCCGAAGACATTCACGCGGTCGAGGTTCTCCACTTCCTCCCCTTTGTCAGTATGGCATTTCACATAGATGTTCTCAGGGTGAATGCCATCGTAGAACGTGCCTACAGGAATACCGTCGGTATAGGACATGAGCGAGAGGGCAACATCGCCGCGCGACAATCCGCTGGTGCGTGCCGCCGACTGGTTATAGTCAACGGTGAGCACAGGCACCTGTGGCTCCCAGTCTGACGTGGGCAGGCACACCTTGTCGCTGTTCCTGACGATAGCCATGGCGGAGTCGGTGAGCTGGTGCAGCACCTGCGGGTCGGGACCGTTGAAACATATCTCTATGGGATATTTTTTGTACATCAGGTTGTAACGCTTGATTTTGATATACGCATCGGGGAATCGGTCGTTGAGCGTCCGCTGCATGGAGTCGAGGTGTGCCACGAGTGTCTCCGGCGATGTGAAATCGACTATCAGTTCGCCGTATGCCAACGACGGTGTGGCTATGGAGCGCACGAGATTATAGCGTGAGGGTGTGCCGCCGATACTGGTTGTGACGTGTGTTACGTCCTTGCATTGCATCAACATCGTTCGCATCTGTTCCAGGTCGTGCTCCACTTGTGTGCTGTTATAGCCTTCGGGCAGTTTGTATTCGATGTAGAGTTGGTCGTATTCCATGTCGGGGAAAAAACTCTGTTGGAGAAACGGATAGCACGACAGACTGCCCACAAGCAGCACTACTGCCGCGCCGACCACCATAAGGCGGTGGCGCAGGCAAATGCCCATTACTTTGTCGAGCATGTCGTAGGCCTTACCCTTGTATGCCTCTCCTTCGCTCACCTTGGGATGTAACAGGCGGTTGGCCATCAGTGGCACGTGGGTCAGGGCGAGCAGCCAACTGAGCAACAGCGACACGGCAATGACGATGAAAAGGTCGCGCACATATACTCCAGAAGTGTCGGGACTGAGAAAGATGGGCATGAAGGCAAGAATGGCGATGAGCGTGGCTCCAAGCAGCGGCATGGCGGTCTTCCTGCCTATGGAGGTGAGAGCCTCGGCGCGTGGCTTGCCACTGCGGAGATCGACGAGTATGCCATCTACGATGACAATGGCATTATCTACCAGCATACCCATGGCAAGGATGAACGCACCTAACGAAACACGCTGCAACGTGCCGTCGAAACCGTTGAGCACGAGAAACGAGCCGAAGACGATGACCGCCAATGACATGCCGAGAATGAGTCCCGACTTGAATCCCATGAAGAAGATAAGCACAACCACGACAATAATCACCGATTCGAGCAGGTTGATCAGGAAGGTGTAGAGCGAGTCGCTCACTCGTTCGGGTTGGAAGAACACCTTATTATATTCTGCACCCACGGGCATTCTCTTTGCCAGCTGCCCGAGTTTCTCTTCCACTTTGTCGCCCACTTTCAGTATGTCGTGACTGCTCGAACAGGCTATGCTGATGCCCAGTGCCCTCTCACCGTCGCGGAGCATGGCGTTGCGTGTCACCTTTTCATAACCCTTGCTCACATCGGCAATGTCGCGTATGCGCAACTGATCGTCGTCGTGTCCGGCGATGAGCATGTCGGCAATGTCTTCCACCGAGCGGAACTTGTCATCCACGGTGACACGTATTCTTCTTGTCCCGTTGTCATAATATCCTGCATACGAGGTGGCATTCTGTCCGTTGAGCGTCTGTATCACTTCTGTCGGCAACACTCCGAGATTTGCCATCTTCTCCTCTTTCAGGTTGATATTGATACATTCTGGTCGTTTGCCGTAAATATCCACGCGTGTCACACCGTCGATGGCGAGCACTTCTCGCTTGATGAGTTCGGCATAGTCGCTGAGCTGGCGGTCGGAGAGTCCGTCGCCGGTCAGGGCATAGAACATGCCATACACATCGCCGAAATCGTCTGCCACGGTCATCACCTGTGCCCCTTTAGGCAGTGAGGGTTTTATGTTTTCCACCTTGCGACGCAGCAAGTCCCACTGCTGTTCGAGTTCGTCATCCTTCACGGTAGGGTGAAGTTCTACGGTGATGATGGTCATGTCGGCATACGACGATGACTCAATATGGTCGATGTCAGGCATCTGTCGTATTGACTTCTCTATTGGGTCGGTGAGTTCCAGTTCCACCTGGTGTGCCGAGGCACCGGGATAGGTGGCAACCACCAAAGCCTGCTTCACCCTTATGGCAGGGTCTTCGAGTTTAGGCATTTGGGTGAAAGCCCATAAGCCTCCGATGATGAGAACGGCGACAAACGCATGGATAAGAACGCCCCTGTTGAGTGCCCATTTGCTGATGTTCATAACATTCCTCCTATGTTCGTTTCAGATGTTGCTTTCATGGGTTCCACCCGTTGTCCGTCGGTGAGATGTCGCACACCGGTGGTCACCACCTTCTCGCCTGCCGACAGACCGGTCACCTGTGCCATTCCGTCAAGTTTCATTGTCTTCACCTCGACATCCTTTCTTGTCACCTTCTTGGATTGCTCTGAAAAGATGAACACCGAAGTGCGCCCGTCCTTGTTCATGATGGCCGACGAGGGTATGGTGACATCTGTGCAGGAGACCTTTGCCGACAAGGCTTTCACGAGAGCCGACATTCCGGGCGTGAGCAGTTTGCGGTTATAGTTGCCCTTGATGGCAAAACGGACAGTATATAGTTGTGTGGCATTAGCCACTGCACTCGTCCTGATGCGCTCTAACGGCATACTGTCACCACCAAGCGCGTCAATGGAGCAGCGGAAGTCGGTCAATTGCCCTAATCGTGCATAGTCGCTTGCCGAGACATTGATTTCCACCTCAATCCTGTCGCCCGAAGACACCGTGACGATAGGCATGCCTGCACTTACCGTCTCTCCCGCCTCGTGCAGTTTCTCCTTGACATATCCTGCCACGGGTGACACCAGTCGGGTGTCGGCTAGCTGGTTGCGGTGGTTGGCAAGTTTCTGTGTCATCTGCTGCAGTCCATACCTCGCCTGGTCGTAGTTTTGTGCGGTGGTCGTACCTTCCTTATACATGGCTATCACTCTTTCTGCATCGCCCTTTATGCGGTCGTATTCTGCTTGTGTGGCAGCCAACTGAAGTTGATAGTCTCTCGGGTCCATGACAGCCAACACTTGGCCTTTTCTCACATAGTCGCCTTCGTTTACCGTCACCTTGGTCAACGGTCCGCTCACCCTGAACGACACGTTCCCCTCCTCGGCAGCCCTTGTTGTGGCGGGAAACGACACCGCCTCTCCACCATCAGCGGAGACGGCTTCCGCCACATTCACCTTTCTCAATACTTCATTTCCGGTCTTCTTGTCGCCACATCCCGTCATTATCATGAGAGACAGGCAAAGCACACCAATCCAATTTCTTTCCTTTTTCATGCCAATATCTATTATCATGTGTTTTGTTTGCAAAAATACAATATTATGGTAGATACACAATGTCCTAAATGACGTTTCTTTTGTTCTGTATTTTAATATACAGTTAATAATCTGTCATTTTGAACATAAAAAGATATAAAAAGAACATTCTCATGTTCGAAAAATCGGTTATCTTTGCACGTGTTTTTACATTAAAAAGAAAAAATGGAAAAGAGACTGAGTGTAACGGATTTCAACAGACGATTCACACGTGGATTGGGAAAAGAATTATTCTCCGATGAAAACCTCACGATAATTGAAGACGTGAACAATCTGCCTTTCTGGAGGCAGATCAATCAAGTTGACTTTGCGCTTGTCATACTATGCAAGCACGGCAGACTGGAAGCCACACTTAACAATGTCAACTACACAGCCCAAGCCGGTGACATTATATTCTGTAGCGGTATGCACACCATGACCGAAGCCTTGATAACCACCGACTTCGATTGCGACTTGTTTTGTATATCCATGCGAAAATACCAAGAGTTGGTGGTGCCCGACAAAGAGTCGATGTCAAATTTCCTCTTTGCATATCAACGTCCGCTCATTTCGTTGAACGAAAAAGAGATGCAACTGGTTGAGGGTTACAAACGCCTGTTGCAGATAAAAAACGACGAACACGACACTATATACAGTGGGCGCATCACCGACTCAATAACCCAAGCTCTTGTGTTTGAGTTCATGTCAGCGTGCGAAAGAAGAAAGGAAACCATGCCAGATTATGTACAACCCAATAGCCCCATCAACAAGAACATTGCCCACGACTTTCTCTTCCTTTTGTCGGAAGACCGGTGCCAGCACCGTTCTGTTTCTTTCTATGCCGACAAATTGTGTGTCTCGTCAAAGTATCTCTCACATATCGTGAAGAAAGAGACGGGAAAGACTGTGTCGAAATGGATAAAGGAGCAACTCACCGAACAGATTCGCAACCTGTTGCTCAACACTTCTCTCTCATGCAAGGAAATAGCCATGCGTCTCGATTTTCCCAACACTTCCTTCTTCGGCAAGTTCACCAAGGAGCATCTTGGATGCAGTCCTATGCAGTATCGTTCTAATGGGCGGTCAAATGTCATTCATACAACTCTCATAGAATAATAATGTTTTTTAGGCGGAAAAGGGCAAAAAACTCAGAAAGATTTGTTGGATTCCAGCTATTTTTTATATCTTTGCAAACATAAACAATTTAATAACTATAGTAAATGCAATGAGACAATTCAACAAGTTAGTGGCAATAGAGCCGGTAAGCCTCACCAAATGGGGTGTGGATGAGATTAACAAGATGGCAAAAGAGGTGATACGATACAACGACATTCCATCGGACGACGACGAGATAGTAAGTCGCATAGGCGATGCAGATGCCGTTTTGCTAAGCTACACATCGCAACTCACAGCCAACGCCATGAAGCGTTGCCCAAATATAAAATATGTGGGAATGTGCTGCTCACTTTACTCTCCGGAAAGTGCCAACGTGGACATCAGGTATGCCGAACAGACGGGGATAACCGTAACCGGCATACGCGACTATGGCGACGAGGGCGTTGTGGAGTATGTCGTAAGCGAGTTGGTGCGCCTGATGCATGGTTTCGGCGAAGAGCCTTGGGAAGGCAGGCCACGAGAGATAGGCGGACTGAAAGTTGGAGTCGTGGGACTTGGCAAGTCGGGAGGCATGATTGCAGACGCAATGCGTTTCTTCGGTGCCGAAGTGTCTTATTTCGCACGTTCCGAAAAGTCTTGGGCAAGCGAGAAGGGCTATCGCTTCATGCCTCTCAACGATCTGCTGGAATGGGGCGATGTGCTGTTCTGCTGCCTTAACAGAAACACTGTACTGCTGGGCGAGGAACAGTTCCGCCGCTTAGGCAACCATAAGGTGCTGTTCAACACTGGCTTGTCTCCCGCATGGGAAGAAATTCCAATGCGCAAGTGGCTGTCTGACGACAACCGCTGCTATTGCGACACCTTAGGTGCCCTTGGCTCCGAAGAACTGCTTCAGCATCCAAACGTGCGCTGCGTGTGTGTCTCTACAGGTCGCACCATTCAGTCGTTCGACCGTCTGAGTCAGAAAGTTACCGACAACATCAGAAACTTCCTCATGTCGTGACGACTAAACAAAAACTATAGGCGAGGAGATGTTCCGCAGGGTGTTCACTACAGACCATCCTGCAATTTCCGCCGTAGCACTATATACATCCACCACGGCATGAACCTGTGGGTTGCGAATCTCCACCCTTTGCGTATCGCCCCTGAATCCCGGTGTGGAAACCATGGTCACGTTCATATTTTCAGGACCTACGGAAGCCCTTGATGCTGCCACGGTTACGTTCACCTTGGTGGGGAACACACTTATTGCCTCCTTGGCAGAGCCTGTGAAGACGATCTTGCGTTCCTTCTGCAGCGACTCGTCGTAAACAGCCGTTCCGCGAAGTGCGTCTGGACCTTTCTCGTTGAAAAACTCTGCCGTTGCTCCGCCCATGAGAGCAGTTGTCTGCAGAACGTCGAATCCTCCCGTGGCTCCCGACACAATATAAACATGTGCGCCGTTTTCACTTGCCACTCTGCCCGCCTCTTCGTAAAAGGCATCGTCGGCAAAGGCTCCTATGGACAACGTAACCACCGAAGTTCCGTTGCCCAATGCCGGCAAAGCCCACTCCCGCATTGCGGCTGGAGACGCTGCCTCCACCATGAAGTCAGGCTTCAGGCCAAGCAGTCGGTCGAATGTGTCTGCCACCATGCAGTGTCCGTTCCTTTCGTTCACTTTATGTGCCAATGCCTCAGCCTTTTCCCTCGACCTTGAATAGGCTCCCACCAGTTCATAACCGTTGAGCAATCCGCCGACCACAGCGTCAGCCACAATGTTCCCAAGTTTGCCGCAACCGGCAATCACAAGTTTTTTCTTTTCCATTTGTTTTTCTTTTGTTTGAAGTTTCATTGTCTATCCATATCTTCAGCCACCATAGTTTGGATTTGCTCTTGTTCCTTCAAATTATAAGGACGTGAGCTGTGGGTCGTGGTAATAATACCACGCATAATATTCTGCAAAATTAAACATAAAAGCTGAATATTCCGAATTTTCAAGTGAAAAATTTACTTTTATGATTATTTTTCCTGGCATACATCCTTTCCTTCTTTGAAAACAAAGCATTTATGGCAAAAAATAGTTGTCACGCATGCCACGATGTCACACTTTATAGTGAATGGCGTGAGGATAAGGAAATTGGCTTGGTGTATTTCCTTACCAAACTTCATATTCAGGAAAAGACAAATAACCTGCTGTCTTTCACGTTTTATATTATATGGATAAAAACAACAATATCTACTTGGGCGAGACCTTATTCCCCGATTGTCCCGTACGCAACATCCTGGCTCGGGTAGGCGACAAATGGTCGCTTTTGCTGATGCACCAAATGATGCAGCAGCAAGGGCCTATGCGATTCTCTGACCTTAAAAAGACCATTCCCGATATATCTCAGAAGGTGTTGACATCGACATTAAGAAATCTTGAAGCCGATGGTTTCCTTGTGCGTAAGGTTTATGCCGAAGTGCCGCCTCACACCGAATACTCTCTTACTCCCCGTGCCCATTCCTTTATGGCAGCCTGTCGCCCTATGGTGGATTGGGCCATAGACAATTTTGTGGCGATAATGAAAGACCGGTTCAGAACTTCTGCTCGTCGATGACCTTGCCTTCATTGTCCACTGCACGCCAATGCACAATGTTTCGAGCCTCTGAGGATATGGTTACTCCGCATTTTGTCAGCTGGCGTCCGTCGGCTTCGTAGGGGATGCCATAGCCCTTGGAGTCTATCTGAGCCAAAGCGTTATCTACAGAGTTATCGACTTTCAGTTCGATGACATAGATGTCGTTCTTGGTCTTTATTACCACATCGGCACGACCGAGAACGCTCTTCACCTCAGTATCTACCTTACTGTTGAGCAACGAGAACACCACATACATCAGCAACTTATAGAATGCCTCCTTTTTATTCTTCGCCATCCATTCCTTACGGGTGATGATGTCGTATGGCAAGGAGGCTATGTAGGAGCGGAGTTCGGTAAGTGCCGATGACAGGTCGCCTTTTACCAATGCACGGGCCATTTCCAATATGGTGGCATTCCTGTCCCAGTCGGATATATCCATCAGATAGTTTGTCAAACTATACACCATGCCCTGACGCACCTCGTAGTTTGGGAAGTGAAGTGTATATGATTCCAACAGCTTATCATAAGATGCAATGGTAAGATAGCCACTCTGATAAAGCATCGGGACAGGTGTCGAAGCATTCTCGCATGGCACATTAAATTCCTCCAACGCCAACTCCACGCCATCGAAGTCGAGAGGATTGAAGCCGGGGAAGTGTTTGAGATGCTCGATGAGCGATGCCGATGTGCCCGACTCAAACCAGTAGTTGTCTGTCGTATTGTTATTGAGGGCGCGCATAAGACTGAATGGAGCATATATATCCTGGCTCTTTCTTGCGAAGTGATAGCCATCATATTTCGCTTTCAGCAAGGCGTATGCCTCGTCGGTTGTAATCTCAAGGTTGGATGCATATTCCTCGACACAAGGACGCAAGACTGTGTTAAGTTCTTCCTGGGTAATGCCGCACAGACCTGAATATTCGTCTATCATGGATATCTGATTCAGATTATTCAGCTCCGAGAAAATGCTCATCTGAGAAAACTTCGTCACTCCTGTGATAAACACGAACTTAAGATACGCGCCCTCATCCTTCAGCACCTGATAGAACTCACGTAGCATCATACGCATTTCTTCAAGTTGCTCCGTATTGTAGAGCAATCGCATAACGGGTGCGTCGTATTCGTCGAGGATGACAACGACACGTTCGCCCGTCTTTTCACAAGCCCTGTGAATCAAGCCGCGGAAGCGTGCTCCAGGAGTTTCCTCCTCCGTATTACGCCCATAAAGTCTTTCGTAGTCGGCAATGAAGTTTCCCAGCTTTGTCTTCGCCTCGCTCACCTTAAGGTTCTTCAGTCCGCTCATTGTGAAATGCAGCACTGGATATGTCTTCCATTCCTTTTCCAAGTCCATGACCTTCAATCCTTCGAACAGCTCTTTCTGCCCCTGGAAATAAGCCTTGAAGGTATTGCATAACAACGACTTTCCGAAACGGCGGGGACGGGCAAGGAAGACATACTGATACTTGCTGACAAGGCTATACATCATGCCGGTCTTGTCAACATACACCTTGCCATCTTCACGAATTCTCTGAAACTGGTCTGTATCTACAGGGTACTTGAATTTGCTCATATCATCTGCAATTTATCAAACAAACACTTTTCACGCCGCAAAAATACGAAAAAAAAACGATATTTCCAAGAAAAGGAAGAGAAATATATAGAAGTCCACTTGAAAAAGATGCGTCCACCGTTTCTCCTTTAGGACAGAAAAAAGCGGCATCAGGAGTGATGCCGCTATTATTACCCTACCTTGAACAGGCGGCTGGCCACCTCAGCATCGTGGCCACGGAACAGACGTGGACCTCTGACCGGAACATACTCGAAGTTGGAAAACTTGAGGATGTTCAATGCCAAGAACTGACGGTCGTCGGATACGCATACCTCGGCACGGATATGTCCCACCGGTGTGGCCCTGACGATGACACCACGCTCAAGTTCCTTCTCAAGTTCTTTTATTCCACTGTCAACCAGCGCTATCAGTCGTTCGCCGTTGCTCTGCGAGTATTCGTAGGTGTCGGCCTTAACGCGGCTGCCCGTAGGTGTGTAGATGGCCTTTTCACATAGGCCGAAAAACGATTCAGTAACAGTAATATCTTTCTCGTTGGAAACGGCAGCGGCCATCTCCAATTTCTTAATTTTTGTCATTTTGATGTGTCTTGTCTTTTAATGTTAATAATGTGTTATATACGTCAGATTCCTCCTCGTGTTTTGGGGTATATAACGCAGTCACTAACAAAGGATGTGTCTCAGCGCAATGACATAATAGATGCGTGAGACAAACGACGGGAATGGCGTGGATTCCTGTCGCTGCGAGAAGTTTTGAGGGTTACACAACAGGTCATGTTTGCGCGACTCGATTGACCTTGCCTGCGTCTTGCCCGGTGCCGGGCCGTGAGATGGCAACAGACGCTGGGTGCGTGTAAGGCATGTGCGCAAGGTGTTCATAGTGTCCTCGAACACCGCCACAGACCTTTGGTCCTCCTTTTGCGAGATGTCGGTCAAGTGGTCGCGTCGCGCTTGTTTTCCTCCTTGTGCGTCAGTGGTGCTGTTTATTACGGCAAGGACATCAGTGGGCATCGCCATCATCAGCATGATGGCTGCGAAACATGTCGTTATGATTCTCCTTGCTCTCATTGTCGGCTACTTTCCTGATAACTCGTTAATATACATGGTGCAAATTTACGGATAATATTATTAAACCGCAAGAAATGACGCTGCAATTATTGTTAATATTAACTCTTATTAATAAGAAAGGGTGCTGAAGTAACTATGACTGTAAGGTGAATCAACACGGAAAGAACATTGTTTTTGCTCCTGATAATGCGCATGTCAAATGGGTTTCCCCCTTCTTCTGTCACTCCTTCTGTCACTCCTTCTTAATAATTAACCCGTTAGAAATAAGACTATTAATATATTTGGTGATAGAAATGATAGAAAAAAAGGAAAATTATATCATGCGCACGCGCATGTGAGAGTGTAATAATTGCTAAAGAGATGTTGTAAATGTATAAGGATAGTCGTACAGATGTTTGCATAATACCCTATATTAATTTATCTTTGCACCGTGTTTGGTTTATGTTCCCACATAGAGCATAAGAAATCATCCGCAGGCGGCTCATGCCGTCTTCAGACGACAGGCGTAATGAGATGTTCAAGGGAGAGGGAAATTTATGTTAAATTACGCTAAACGCTTGTGGCTTTGGTAAAATAGCTGTAATTTTGTCTTTTGAACAATATGAATAAACAAATCAGGAAAATCATAACGGCAGCAGTGTTAGGCATAGCTGTCGTGTGCAGCGCAGCAGCTGCCGAAAAGATAAACAGATTCAAGGTAGTGACACGTCACAACCCCCACGTCACAAATTTTGACTCACTGTCATCCCTGACGGTGGGAAACGGACAGTTTGCCTTTACCGTTGACGCCACGGGCCTGCAGACCTTCCCTCACATTTATGCCCGCGGCGTGCCGCTTGGCTCCATGAGCGAATGGGGGTGGCACTCTTTCCCTAATGTCGAAGGTTTCCAGGCGAAGGACGCGTTGGCCAACCACGACTTCCGCCGAGGACATCCCGAATATTATTCGCTACAGATAAAGCATCCCGAAAGGACGCGCAAGGCAGTGGATTATCTTAGAGCCAACCCTCACAGACTTCATCTCGGGACGATTGGACTGGACATCTCCGACACGTCGAAGATAAGAGGTGTCAATCAGACTCTTGACCTTTGGACGGGGAAGATAGACAGCAAGTTCGAGCATGAGGGAGTGAAGTATAATGTAGAGACCGTGTGCGCGCCAGATGCTGATTGCGTGGCGTCAAGTATATCCTTGGAAGGAGGGGCTAAGGACAATAAGCCTGCCGGCAATATCGCCGTGGCCTTCAGTTTTGCCTACCCTTCAGGCGGACATTGCGACGACGCCTGCCAGTGGGAGGCTGATGACAATATGCACAAGACAACCCTGGAGGCAGGGAAGAACTCTGCCGTTATCACCCGAGAGCTCGACAATGCCGTCTATTATATATATGTGTCATGGCAAGGCCTGGCAGACATAAGGCAGACGGGACAACACAAGATTATGCTCAGGGCAAAAGGCGGACGCCTGTCCTTCACAGCCACTTTCAAGGAGAGCCCGCGTGTGGAAGGCCCATCAAACACAGGCGCCATATCATCTGCCACTCACGACTTTGTCTCCTGCGCCAAGGCATCAGCCAATCGCTGGCGAGCATACTGGAACGAGGGCGGCTTCATCGACCTCGGCAACGTGAAGGACCAAAGGGCGGCCGAACTTGAGCGCCGCATCATCCTCAGCCAATATCTCATGGGAGCGCAGGAGGCCGGCAATATCCCGCCACAGGAGACAGGGCTCACGTACAACTCATGGTATGGGAAGTTCCACTTGGAAATGACATGGTGGCATCTCGTTCACTACGGTCTCTGGAACAAGCCCCGACTGCTCGACCGTCAGCTCTCATGGTATGCCACAGCTCGGGACAAAGCCCGCGCCATAGCCCAACGCCAGGGATTCAAAGGTGTGAGATGGATGAAGATGACTGACCCCTCGGCAGAGGAAGCGCCGTCCAACGTAGGCTCCTTCCTGATATGGCAGCAGCCTCATCTGATCTATATGGCAGAACTGCTTTACCGCGCGGCAAAGACGGACGAGGAGCGCAAAGGGATGCTGGATAAATACGGCCAGCTCGTGGACGAGACAGCCCTCTTCATGACTGACTTTGCCGAGTATGATTCTGTCAACGACCGATATATACTGCGTGGCTGCATACCTGCGCAGGAGACCCTCAAGGCCGACTCCACCATAAATCCGCCCTTCGAACTGTCATATTGGCTCACAGCGCTCGACATAGCTCAGGGATGGAGGGCAAGACGAGGACTAGAGCCCGATATCGAGACACAACAGGTGATGGACAAGCTGTCTCCCCTGGCATACAACACCGAAGGATTGTATCTCGCCGCAGAGAGTGCCATAAACACATATACCGACAGGCGTATGACAAGCGACCACCCTGCATTGCTCGGAGCCTTCGGGATGATGCCCGACAGCAAGCTGCTCGACAAAACGGTGATGGCAAGGACACTCAGATGGATTTGGGACAACTGGAACTGGGACAAGACCTGGGGATGGGACTATCCCATGGCGGCAATGACTTGCGCCCGACTTGGCGAGGCAGACATGGCAGTGGACGCCTTGCTTATGCCGAAGCGCACCAACACCTATCTTATCAGCGGACACAACTATCAAGACCAGCGTCTGCGCGTTTATATGCCGGGCAACGGCGGTTTGCTCACAGCTGTGGCCATGATGTGTGCCGGATGGGACGGATGCACATCACCCGTCCCGGGGTTTCCCAAGGACTGGGATGTCAAATGGGAAGAGCTGTTGCCAATGCCTTAGTCATTGGCCTGTAGAATGATGTCGCTGTACTTGCATATAGTGGATTTCTGAACATCCCTGTCCTGTTCTGGCATTTCCATTCCAGACAAGATTAACCTTATTGCCGATGAAGGTTGCTGACTTCTGACAAGTTCAGATAAGGGCATTCCTATATGCGGAAGGGGTCTTGCCGGTGTGTGACTTGAAGAAACGGACGAAATGCTGGGGATATTCAAAACCGAGATGCTGGCTGATCATTGTGACGGTCAGCGCCTCGTCGTTCAGCAACTGTTTGGCATGGGCGAGAAGGTGATCTGAGATGATGTCCTTGGCGGTACGACCGGTTTCCACGCGCACCAGATTGCCGAAATAGCCGTTAGACAGGCAGCATTTGTCTGCAAAATAAGCTACCGTAGGCAAACCGTCATGCAGGGCTTTTGTGGAGATATAATCATCAAGCAGTTCTATGAATTTCTTTACCACTGAATGGTTTATCTCCTCGCGGGTGATGAACTGGCGGTCGTAGAAGCGGAGACAATAGTTCAGCAACAGCTCGATGTTGGAGACAATTAGTTCGCGGGTATGTTTGTCGATGGCTCGGTGCAGTTCCTGCTCTATCATCGCAAGCACACCCCTAAAGACTTCCACTTCTTGTGCGGAGAGATGCAAAGCCTCGGTGCTGGAATAGCCGAAAAACTCGTAGCGGTTTATATGCCTGCCTAAGGCGGTGCGATTGAGAATGTCGGGATGAAACACCAAGGCTGTGAACTTGGCAAAAGGCACATCGGGGTTTGGCTCTACCTTCACCACCTGTCCAGGGGCAAAGCTGGTCACGGTCATCTCGTCAAAGTCGTAGGGCGTGCGGCCGTAAGAGAGCTTGCATCCCTTGTTCTCTTTGAGATAGATGGCATAAAGTCCATAGTGCATCATACATTCCTTGATGTGTTCTGTGTTCTCCACATGCACCACGCTCACCAGGGGATGAAGTGTCTCCACCCCCTGATAGTCGTTGAAGTCTTGTATGGTATTGATAAAAATCTCTTCCATATTATTTTATTGTTTCTGAAACCCAAGTCCCAATCTCTTTCTCACTGACATGATTCAGCAGATTGCCTGTCTGCCACTTGATTTTTGGATAAGACTGTTTCAGTACGGCAACGCTGTTGGCGATGGTACTGCTTCCAGACGTAGCGAAAGGAATCACAGTCTTGCCTGCCAAGTCTGCTGTTTCAATGAATGAATTGACTGTTCTCGGCGCGAGGTCCCACCATATAGGATAACCCAGGAAGACGTAGTCATACTTACTCACATCCACAGAAACGGCTTTTATTTCTGGTCGAGCCTTAGGATTGTTCATCTCTACCGAACTACGCGACTGTTTGTTTGTCCAGTCGAGGTCGGCATTGGAATATGGCTTCGCCGGAGCTATCTCACAGATGTCTGCATCAGCGATTTTTGCAATTTGCTTTGCCACCAGCCTTGTTGTTCCCGTTGCCGAGAAATACACTACCAATACTTTTTTCTTTTCCATAGTCTTTTTTACTTTGTTTTGTGAACAAGCCGATGCCGCAAATACTGTCAGCACAGCCAATAGCAAGATTTTCAGATGTTTCATAATGTCTAATGATGTGATTATTGTCCATTGACCTTTTCATACTCTTCATCGGATACTGGTTCCAGCCACTCATTGGATGCGTTCTCTCCCTTTATCTCAAAGGCGAGATGAGCAAACCAACTATCGGCAGCGGCTCCATGCCAATGCTTCACACCGGCAGGTATGTGAATGACAGTCCCAGGGAGAATCTCCTGAGCAGGCTTTCCCCATTCCTGATACCAACCACGTCCAGCCACACCGATAAGCATCTGTCCTCCGCCCTTGGTGGCATGATGAATGTGCCAGTTGTTGCGGCAACCAGGCTCGAAGGTGACATTGGCAATGGGAACCTGCTCGCCGGAAATTCGTGCCAGATAACTGTTGCCCTTGAAATACTGGGCATAGGCATTATTGGGTTCGCCAATAGGGAAAATCATCTCTTGTTGGAAACAGCTCTTCGCATCTTCCACCGATGTGTCTTCTTTCCAAACCTCCTTAGCCTGACGAAAAGCCGCCCATGCCTTGGGCCATCCTGCATAGAAAGCGATATGAGTGATGATTTCCGATATTTCCGTTCTTGTGATGCCGTTCTTCTTCGCCTCCTGCAAGTGGTAGGTGAGCGATGAGTCGGTGATGCCCTGACTGATGAGTGAAGTGAGCGTAACAAGACTGCGGTCGCGAAGGCTTAGCAGGTCGTTGCGGCTCCACACCTCACCGAAAAGGATGTCGTCGTTGAGCCGGGCAAACTCTGGGGCAAACTCGCCCAACTGCGTGCGGCCTGCCGTCTGTACTATTTTCTTTTGTGCCATAACGTTTAGTGTCGTTATTGTTATCAAAGTTAAGAATATGATGAAACGTTTCATTTGCTTATGTCAAGATTCAATCTAACAAACTCTTCTATCTTGTCCCAAGGAATCATATACTCTTCTTGCATTGCTTTTTATCGGATAATCTTTAAAACATCCTCTACGATTTGCTCATCCAGCAGACGGTTGTCGCTGAGCAATTGTTGCAGGTCGAAGCGGTCGTAGAGATCTTTCTTGATGCCACCAACCAGCACTTTCATGTCGGATGTGCTGTAATAAGAGGCGATGCGTTCACCGAATCCGCCATCCTTCGAGCCGTCTTCAAGAGTCACAACAAGCCTGTGGCTTGCCTTGAGAGCCTCCAGTGTGCCGGCATCTACTGCATTCAGGTAACGAGGATTGATGAGCGTAGCATCGATGCCTTGCTCTGACAGCAGACGAGCCACATTCTCACCCTTCTGATAGAATGATCCGGCAGCAATGATTGCCACTTCAGAACCTTTATGCATCACTTTATAGCGTGACTCATAACAATACTCCGTATCAACCGTTTCGGTAGTGTGAACTACGCCATTGCTTGGGACGCGGATGGCGATAGGTTTCTTGTCCTGAATGATGGCCCAGCGAAGCATGGCAAAGTATTCCTCACAGGTTGTCGGGGCAAGATATATAAGTCCTGGAATACTGCACAGCATAGGTATGTCGAACAGACAAATGTGGGTGATGTCATTCATCGTACCTGCACCACCCCAAACCACATTGATTACAGCAGGATTGGAGTTGATGCAAAGGTCTTGCGCTATCTGGTCGTAAGTGCGCTGGATGAAGGTGCTGTAAACCGTCCAGACGGGACGAAGACCACCCTTTGCCATACCGCTTGCCATGGCGCAAGCCTGTTCCTCGGCAATGCCCATGTCGATGTGTTGCTTGCCTGCCTCTTTACGCTTTTCTGGAGAAAAGCCTGCGGCTGCAGGAGTTCCTGCTGTGACTGCGATGAGTGTAGGGTCGTTCTTCATCTCACGGAGCATCCAGTTGCTGAAGAGTTCTTCATAGCTCTCTGCACTATCAGCGCCATTTGAACTTCTTGAACCGTCCTCTACGTTGAATGGCGCACCCCAATGCCATGCTTCCTTATTATCGATAGCAGGTTGGAAACCATGCCCCTTCTCCGTATGAATGTGGACGACCGTCGGCTTGTCTGTATCCTTGACCGATTGGAACACCTCGATCAGTTTCTGCAGGTCATTGCCTTCTTTCAGATATTTGTATTCAAATCCCCACGCCTTGAACCAGTTGTGCTGGCACTCGCCATTGCTTTCCCTAAGGGCACGAAGGTTCTTGTAGATGCCACCATGATTCTCTGCAATTGACATCTCGTTGTCATTCACCACGATGATGATGCCTGTGCCCAATTCCGATGCCTCATCAAGCCCCTCAAAAGCCTCGCCGCCTGAGAGCGAACCGTCACCTATGATGGCAATGATGTTCTCACTGGTTCCCTTGATGTCGCGAGCCTTCTGCAAGCCTGTAGCCAGACTTACGGATGTGGAAGTATGACCCACTTCAAAGTTGTCATACACAGGACTTTCGGCTGGCGAGGAATATCCGCTGATGGCGTTCATGTCTTCTACTTCGCCCAGAAAACCCGATGCACGACCAGTAAGCACCTTGTGAGGATAGCATTGGTGTGAAACGTCAAACACCAGCTTGTCCTCTGGCGCGTTGAATACATAATGCAGTGCCACCGTCGCCTCCACGAACCCCAGGTTAGGTCCTACATGTCCACCATGTTTACTAACACGGTTCAATACGGCCGTACGTGTCTCTTCTGCCACAACTTTCAATGCCTCCAAATCCAGCTGTTTCAAGTCGGCTGGCGACTGTATCTTTTCTATATACATTGTAATTTGTTTTAAACTCCTTTACCCATTTCGTAAGCCTGCATCAAGCTGGCATTGCCTTCAATGTCTCTCGCATCGTTTACACCACCGCAGAAGAGATGCCCCTTGAGTGAAGACTTGCCGTAGCAGTCAATCCAACCTGTCAGACCAATCTCGGCACGTCGGGGAGTATCCTCTTCGGCTTCAGCGGCTGTGGTGAGCAGATAGATGTCGCGGAAACGATATTCCCTCGAATACATGGCATTCATGCGGTCGATGAGCGTCTTCATCTGTCCGCTCATCTCATAATAATATATAGGTGTTGCCCAGCAGACCACATCAGCCTCCTTCACCTTCGCCATGATCTCAGGCACATCGTCCTTGAACACACATGCACCCGTCTTCTGGCAGCACAGACAACCCACACAGAACTTGATCTCCTTTCCACGAAGGGAAATCTTCTCTACCTCATTGCCCGATGCCTTGGCACCTTCAGCAAACTTTTCAGCGAGCATATCGCTGTTCGACCCAGCACGGAGACTGGTGGAAATAACTATAACCTTTTTCATAATCACTTAGTGAATGATTTTACGGATGCAAAATTACAACAAACGGAACAAACAAGCAATACCTGAATTGTGGAAATTATTACCATTAACCATTATTTGTTGTCAAAGCCCAAAAGGAACCGTGACTACGGAACACGATCTCCAGGTCTTATAAGGGAAATAGTAGAGGAAGGACAATAGTCATGACAATTCCCATTATTATCTGTAAGGGCAAACCCACCTTGACATAGTCGCTGAAGGTGTAGCCTCCAGCTTGCATCACAAGAGCATTGGGAGGTGTGGAAAACGGTGAGGCAAAACACATCAAAACTTCTGCTCGTCGATGACTTTGCCTTCATTATCCACTGCACGCCAATGCACAATGTTGCGTGCCTCTGATGAAATAGTCACGCCGCATTTAGTCAGCTGGCGTCCGTCGGCTTCGTAGGGGATGGCATAGCCCTTGGAGTCTATCTGAGCCAAGGCATTATCCACGGTGTCGTCCACCTTCAGTTCGAGAACGTAGATGTCGTTCTTGGTCTTGATTACCACATCGGCTCTACCCAGAACGCTCTTCACCTCAGTGTCCACCTTGCTGTTGAGCAAAGAGAACACAACGTACATCAGCAACTTGTAGAA
Source organism: Prevotella sp. P5-92 (assembly GCF_002251245.1). Classification (GTDB taxonomy): domain Bacteria; phylum Bacteroidota; class Bacteroidia; order Bacteroidales; family Bacteroidaceae; genus Prevotella. The sequence goes on along the minus strand of NZ_NPJG01000114.1, from coordinate 26,370 downwards.
TGCCTCCTTTTTCTTCTTCGCCATCCACTCCTTTCGGGTAATGATGTCGTAGGGCAAGGAGGCGATGTAGGAGCGGAGTTCGGTAAGTGCCGAAGACAGGTCGCCTTTTACCAATGCACGGGCCATTTCCAATATGGTGGCATTCCTGTCCCAGTCGGATATATCCATCAGATAGTTTGTCAAACTATACACCATGCCCTGACGCACCTCGTAGTTTGGGAAGTGAAGTGTATATGATTCCAACAGCTTATCATAAGATGCAATGGTAAGATAGCCACTCTGATAAAGCATTGGGACAGGTGTCGAAGCATTCTCGCAGGGCACATTAAATTCCTCCAACGACACCTCCACCCCATCGAAGTCGAGGGGGTTGAAACCGGGGAAATGTTTGAGATGCTCGATGAGCGATGCCGATGTGCCCGACTCAAACCAGTAGTGTCTGGTGGCCTTGTCGTTGAGTGCATTCAAAAGACTGTATGGGGCATATACATCCTGACTGTTCTCTGAGAAATGATAACCATCATAGTTCTTTTTGAGCACGGCGTATGCATCGTCAACGCTAATGCCAAGACCTTCAGCATATTCCTCAACGCAAGGACGCAAGACGGAGTCGAGTTCTTCCTGAGTAATGCCGCACAATCCTGAATATTCGTCAAACATGGAAACTTGTTTCAAGTTGTTCAGCTCCGAGAAGATGCTCATCTGCGAAAACTTCGTCACTCCAGTGATAAACACGAACTTAAGATATGCCCCTTCGTCCTTCAGCACCTGATAGAACTCACGTAGCATCATGCGCATTTCCTCAAGCTGCTCCGTGTCGTAGAGCAATCGCATAACGGGAGCGTCGTATTCATCGAGGATGACCACGACACGTTCGCCCGTCTTTTCACAAGCCCTGTGAATCAAGCCGCGGAAGCGTGCTCCAGGAGTTTCCTCCTCCGTATTACGTCCATAAAGCCTTTCGTAGTCGGCAATGAAGTTTCCCAGCTTTGTCTTCGCCTCGCTCACCTTAAGGTTCTTCAGTCCGCTCATTGTGAAATGCAGCACTGGATATGTCTTCCATTCCTTTTCCAAGTCCATGATTTTCAATCCCTCGAACAGTTCCTTCTTGCCCTGGAAATAAGCCTTGAAAGTGTTGCACAACAACGACTTGCCGAAACGGCGCGGACGGGCAAGGAAGACATATTTATATTTATCGACAAGGTCAAACATTATGTCTGTCTTATCAACATACACCAAACCCTTTTGTCGAATCTCTGCAAACTGGTCGGTATCTACAGGGTACTTGAATCTGCTCATATCATCTGCATTTTATTAAACGAATACTTTTCACGCTGCAAAAATACGAAAAATAAACGATACTTCAAAGAAATGGGGAAGAAATATATTGAATTCCACTTGAAAAAGAAGCCTGTGAAGGGGACACTGCAATTGTACTTGCCCCGGTGGTAATCTACTATATTTAGCACGATTTCAACCGGAGGCAATATTTTTTTCTTTGATTTATTCTTGTTCCTTGTATTTTTTCATTATCTTTGCAGCCATATTTTATATGTATCATGCATACATTGCTTGAGTGAAGCAAAAAAAGACAATGGAAATAAAACGAACAATGAGTGATGACTACGAGGACATAGCGTCGGTTTTCAGTTACGAAATGTTTGACAGGCAGATGGACTCTTTCATCGCCATGTGGAACATGCTCACCGATGCCTGGGACGACTACGGCACGCAGGAACTGACCTTCGACATACTGTCGCTCTCGCTAAAGGCAGCACGCTTGTGTCTTATGGCAGACGAGGACCTGGCGAGGCAAAACCAAGACTTGAAGAGAAGCCGCAGACTAAAGAATATGGAATATGCGGCAACCTTAGAGAAAATGGTCACGGAACGCATAACGCCCTTGGTGCAAGATGCAATAAGAAGGGTAAGGAGCGAGGGACAATTTGAAGGGCACAAATGGAAAAGGACAACGACAACGATACTTAGCATGTTGCCAAAGCTCGACGGCATTGCCAACAACGAGGAATATAAGTTCACGTCGTTCAGCAGTGAAGTGGCAATGATGGAGGGATTGCTGAACAAGAAATACAAGCCTACGAAATATCCCGGCATGCCGTCGGAAGAACGGTTGTGGAACCTTCTGCTGCTCTTCATGCGGACCACCTATCTGATGATGCATTTCAACAGGGCAGAAAACCTTTGCGGAGTGAGTCTGAGCAACGAGGAGGCAGGACTGATATTCGAGGCTTCCATTCAGCAATATATCGACTCGCCCAAGGGCAGGGAAGAACTTGACCTGTATTTCGCCACGCTGAAATACGACAACGACGGATGCGAACTTACTGTCAACCAACTGAAGGAAGCCCGACGAAGGCTCCGCGAGGCTGTGCCCCAGTCGTTGCAGCTTGTCTTTCTCAGCCATGCGGGCAACCTTGAGGCAATGGCACAGGATTTCATTGCCAAAGGCGGCTGCAAGGAAGAGGACTATGATCCTTTTGTGTCGGCTGTGGCAAAATGGTTTATCATTGACCAGTGGATACGTTCCATCGAGCATCCAGAGGTGTGCGTCACGGCAATATACAACCAGGTTTTCCACAAGACAGTCAACGGTCGCCTCGTCGATATGGAAAGGCTTCGTCACTGCATTGGGGAGATGGCGAAAGCCATCACCAGGAAGAGCCATTGGTTCTGCCTTTGGTGTGTCCTTCGCCACCATAACCTCATTGCCGACATTTCGCATGAGCATTTTGCCCAGCAGATGATGCACCCCGAATGGTTCGGACACCTGCCTGCCGACAAGCATTTCTCTGGCGACACACTACGCGAATACTCAGGCTATTTCACTCTCTACGACTATGCCGCATGGGACAACTCGGCATTTCTCGACTACCGAAACCTTAACGGCAAGAAGAAATGGTCGGAAAAGCTGTGTGACAAACTGCTGAGGAAATGCCTTGAGATGGAAGACCTCTACGTCAAGGTTTGACAAGCACTACCTCGTCGGCGTAGCGGTCGAAGCCAACCGCAGGGTTGCCGCCTTTCTCCTTGATTTTTTCAAGCAGCCGTCTCTGCATTTCAGGACCAAGCGGATAGTCCCCACGCTTATGGCGATAGTAGGTTGACTCGCTTCCAAAGCCGGCTGACAGCCAAAAGTAGTTGGCGTTTCCCTTGGGAATGCTGTCGTACAACTTTTTGAATCCGTATGCCATACGTACCGTTTTTCTTACGAGTCGGTGTTCGCAACCATTGTCGCCATGGCTGACCATGTCGGGGTTAAGTGTCAGATACTCCATCCTTTCGGCTTTCGCCTCCAGATAATTCTCGTGGCGGGCACATTCGCCGCTCTTCTTGCATGCCGACAAAGGGCATGCCGCGTTTTTACTGATTGTAATCATAAATTTAAGTATATGTTTTTATTGATGATAGCTTATGCTATTGTTAAAGATAACTTATGTTTTGCCGACTGTCACCTTACGACAGCCGCCTGTCATAACTGTGACAGTCGGCTGTCATAGTAGTGACAGAGCCGTAGGAGACGTTACGCTTCATCGGCATTAACGTCTCGTTTGCGTCGTATATAAGCCTGCTTGCGTGGCACTCTACACTCTGCATTATTTACGTCTTACTCTCTGATAATCTGTAAGTTACAGAATGTAGAGTGCCTCTCGACTCTACATTCACTCTACATTCACCCTACATCATGCGACCTTGAGTGGCACGAGATGGTATTTCTGTCCTTGGGTGAATCTCTTTGACGTGCAGCCCATGCACTTTAGCGTCTGCCCTATTTTTATCTTCGTGCTGTTCGATGTCTGCAGGCTCGGATAGAGAGTCTTTAGAGTATCAAGGATTGTCTTGCTGTTCACCCATTGTCCCTCTTCTCCCTGAAGCGGCAAACGGAAGCAATTGCCGATCATCGTCTCCATGTCGTCGGTACGGAAGAAGGGCAGGTTCAGCTCCTGTATTCTCTTTGTCTCGTCGATGTTGAACCAATAAGGAGTGTTGCCTACAGTCAGCTCGTAGTAGAGTTGGGCATACAACTGCTCATAGTCGATGGACGAGGAATTGTCAATAAGTTTCCCTCTCGGTATCTTTATGCAAAGATAGCGTCGTGAGCCGGTTTGGTCGCAGAGCGGATGCTCGTCGTTGGTTGTGGCAATGAACGAGGCATAACGTCGGCGATCTTCCTGGCTTCGCCCGAAAATCGGTCTGCCGTTCACCTTCCTCTTTGAAAGCGTTTGCTTCAGTCTGCCTTGTTGCGACACTCCCATGTTGGCAAACTCGTCGATGTTGACAATGAGGTTGTGGGTAAGAGCCATGTCGGCGTCAAACTTGTTGGTGAAGTTGATGTGGTCGAGGAAGTAGCAGCGCAATTCCTCAGGCAGCAGTCTCACGGCAAAGGTTGTTTTTCCGCAACCTTGCTCGCCAATCAGAACGGGGACACATTCGTTGCCGTGAACGCTGTCCATCTGCATCCAATGGGCAACAGCCGAACGAAACCAAGTGGAGAGAAACGCCAATTGCTCGCTGGTCAAACCAGGTATTCGGCTGAACAGATCGGCAACGTGGTTTTTGCCATCCCATGCGGGAAGTCGGGAAATCCATTCGGCTATAGGGTCGTAGTCGGGCACTGCGTCGGAGTTGACATACTCCTCAATGTCCTGTTTCGGCGACTTGTTTTCGCCAATGCCCTCCTTCTTTGCTTTCCTCACTATCGAGTTCAGTGTCTCGGCAGTGAGCGGAAGCCATTGGTCGCAGCCGTTGCACCTCACTTCGGTTTTCCCCATCAGCAGGTTTCTCCTGAACTGGAAGTTCTCTTCTAAGAACGATTCTACAAGGAATACCAAGCCTGCCGTTTCTGTCATTTCAAAGGATGACTCCTTTTCAAGTAGTTCTTTTTCCATTTTGAATTAGAATTGATAAGATTTACAATTCCGGTATTCGGCTTCATGGCAATTAACCTATGTAGGGGAAATGTAGAGTGAATGTAGAGTCAGGAACCACTCTACATTCATTAAGTACTTGAAAACAAGGGTTTTAAGTCAAAATAATGTAGAGTGTAGAGTCCTGACGACATCCCCCTGCAAATCTCCGCCACAGGCAAGCCAACGAAACCAAAGACCGCATCTCCCATTTTGGAAGACGCTGCAAAATTACAAACAAAACTTCCTCTTCCCAACTTTTCCCCTCGCCCTGTCCTGAAAGAAACGTGGCTAAGGGGAAAAAGCGGAGGACTGCGGGGAAAACAGCGGGGAAAAATTCCGTGGATATTTTACGATGCCAACGTATAATTTGTGATATTTTAACGCGGAATATTTGGCATTACAGATGATATTTCATACTTTTGCACTATGAATTTGATTTATGGAGATACCAATGCGCAGATTATCTCACGAATGGGGAGTAACTGCAAGCGTTATCGCATTGCCGCCAAGCTCACACAGCAGGAATTGGCTGACAATGCAGGTGTGGGCATTGCCACAGTAAAAAACTTCGAGAATGGAAAGTTGCGCAATGTAACCCTCGAATCCTTGTTGAGGATAATGAGGGCTATTGGCATTTTAGAACAAATCGAGGGAGTGCTTCCCGAGTTGCCCGTGTCGCCATTTGAAATGGAGGAAATTCAAAAGAAACTAAAAGGGGAGCAAAGGCAGAGAGTCAAACATTAAGGAAGGAGTTTAGTATGAATAACGTTTTGAAAATCACGCTATGGGGGTATGATGTCGGAAGATTGGTGTGGGACGACAAGGAGAGAAGGGCTTTTTTTAGCTTCTCTCCATCATTCCTGTCGGCTGGATATGACATTGCCCCATTGACGGCATCCATCAGCAAACCATATCTTCGTCAAGGTGGAATATACAAGGGCAACATACAACGAAAAATATATAAGGGATTGCCTGAATTTCTTGCAGACTCGCTACCTGACCGTTGGGGTGAAAGTCTTATTTCAAGATGGCAGCATGAAAATATGCCCGACGTGAAATTCACCCCGGTTGACGCATTGGCGTTTATGGGTAAGCGTGCCATGGGGGCACTGGAGTTTGAACCGTGTTTCGACCAATGGAGTGCTCCGGTGGATTTGGAGTTGTCCTGTCTTTATAAGATAGCGGATGACATTCTCAACGAGAGGTCTGAGGCTGTGGATAATGTGAATAGTGCAAGTATGCAGAGTCTGTATCTCGTTGGCACATCAGCAGGAGGTATGCAACCCAAGGCAATTATTGCCATCAATGAGGATGACGGTACAGTTAAATCCGGTCAAATACAACTTGAGGGTAATTTTAAGTATTATATTCTGAAATTTGACAGAGTCGGGCGTTTTCCATATACCCTAATGGAAAAGACGTATTACGATATGGCTTTGGCATGTGGAATAAAGATGATGCCATCAAGGCTGATTACAATAGATGGGCATAGTCATTTTATCACTGAACGCTTTGACAGGGCAGGGAATGACAAATTGCATATCCAGACACTTGCAGCCTTATCTCCTGACGCAGATTGTTATGAGGACTTGATGAAGACTGCCCGACTGTTGAGAATACCCGACAACGAGCTGGCGGAAATCTTCCGCATAGCTGCTTTTAATGTTTTTGCGGCAAATGTTGATGATCATAACAAGAACTTCTCGTTCTTGATGGGAAGAGATGGGCATTGGCATTTTGCTCCTGCATACGACTTGAACTTTACGGTGGATTTGCATGGGTCGCCGTTGTATCATCGCCATGAATTGACTTTATGCGGCAAGGACAGGAAAATCACCCGTGACGATATTCTCAGGTTTGGTGACGACTCCTGCATCAGGAATGCATCTTCTATCATTGACGATGTAGAATACGCCGTGAGTCATTTTCCCGACTTTGCCGCAGCCAATGGTATTGACAGAAAATACATTGATGAGATTGGCGGATACCTTATTGGACAAAAATGAAGTTCTCATCATTGTTAAACATTTCAGCATCATAATGGGCATTGTCAATGCCTATTTCCCCTGTGTAAAGACTGCGCAACTTCCTCACATCAAGGAAACTCTACGGGATGCAGTATCTGCTCGCCTCATTGTTTGGAGCCATCACTCCCTTCTGTTCCTGTTCAAGCATACCGCTGTTCATCGGATTTGTCAAGGGAGGCATCCCTTTGGGTGTGACCTTCTCTTTCCTCATCACCTCACCTCTTGTCAATGAGGTGGCAGTGGCCATGTTTGCAGGCACTTTCGGATGGAAGGTCACCACGGTTTACGTTGTCAGCGGAATATGCCTTGGTATGATTGGCGGTTATGTGCTGGGGAAGATGAAACTGGAAAAGAACCTTAGTCCTTGGGTGCAGCAGATGATACAGATGAACAATATCCCGCAGGAGGAAATTGAAGAGTCGCAATCTTCACTAATCAGGCGATTGCCTCAAATTGCCAAAGAAGCATTGGGGATAGTCCGCGGTGTCCTTCTCTATGTCATCATAGGCATCGGCATCGGAGCCGCCATACATGGTTATGTGCCAAGTGGATTCTTTGAAGCATATTTGAGCGGCGAACATTGGTATGCCGTACCATTAGCAGTCGTGCTTGCCGTTCCGATGTATGCCAATGCTGCAGGCATCGTACCTGTCATTCAGGTTTTTGTTGCCAAAGGTGTTGCATTGGGCACAGCCTTGGCGTTCATGATGTCGGTAGTAGGTCTCTCCTTGCCAGAAGCCACCATGCTCAAGAAAGTGATGAACATGAAGCTCATAGGTATCTTCTTCGGCACCATTGCCCTGTTCATCATCCTGCTGGGATGGTTGTTCAATATGGTATTGTGATTTTGCGGTTGAGTCCCTTGTCCTTTCTATTAAAAAACTTTAATGATTGAAAGAAATAAAAGTCTTTTCTTGGATATATTGAAATAAAGCGATAATTTTGCAACTGATAATATTTTATTTGTTTCTTATAAACAACAGACGATATGGACAATATGTTATCAGTTTTGGAAAACTATATGCTTGACAATCCCGATGATATAGCAAGGGGGATTGCCGACGACTTTCGCAAGCGCAGGATTGAGAAGAACATCACTCGTGAGGAGATGGCGGAGAAATCAGGTGTGGCTGTAAGCAATATTATAAGGTTTGAGCAGAAGGGACTTATCTCGCTGAAAAACCTTATAGGCATTGCCATGGCATTGGGCTACACTTCTGAACTGAGACATATTTTCGGTCAACCCAAATACTCCACTATGGACGAACTGTTGCAGATACGCAAGAATACGGGAAAGAAAAAGGCACATAGGATATGAAAACAGAGAGACTAACAGTGAAATATCAATCGAGGACAGTGGGACGCTTGTCGCTCACTCCCGACAACAGACTGTGTGCATTCGAATATGATGCAGGTTGGCTTGCGGATGGATTCAGCATATCCCCTCTCGAACTGCCATTGCGTGAAGGTCTTTTCATAGCCAAGCCTCGTCCGTTCTATGGTAATTTTGGAGTGTTCGAAGACAGCCTTCCAGATGGTTACGGACGTTATCTGCTCCATAAGGCATTGATGAAGCAAGGGATAGACGACAGTAATTTGTCGTCGCTCGACCGCTTGTCCATTGTAGGCGGCAGCGGTATGGGTGTGCTGGAATACTATCCTGAAACGAGGATTCCGCTGGACGAGAATTATACGGACTTTGATGAGCTGCAACAAAAGGCTTTGGAAGTGTTGGATGAACGCCAAGATGATGATGCCTCACTGCTCTTATATAACAGCGGAAACAGTGGAGGATGTCGCCCTAAGGCCATATTCGAGGACAATGAAGGCCATTGGATAGTGAAGTTTCGTCACACCTACGACCCTCATGACATGGGCATTCGGGAATACAGGTATAATGAGGCTGCCAGACGTTGTGGTATTGATGTCCCAGACTTCAAACTTGTGAACGGAAAGTATTTCACTACACGACGTTTTGACATTTCGCCTGATGGCGAGCGCATACATGTGGCTACAGCCGGAGGACTTCTCGGAGTGTCAATATCCGAACCGGTGCTTGACTATACCAATCTTCTTGCCCTCACGGGTTATATCACTCAGAACAAGGACGACGTGGAAGACATGTTCCGGCGTATGGTGTTCAACTATCTTACAGACAACAAGGACGACCACTGCAAGAATTTCAGTTTTATGGTGATACGTAATGACAAAGGCAAATGGATATGGCATCTGGCTCCCGCATACGACTTGACCCGTTCCACAGAGGGATACAATGGCGAGCATGCCACTTCTGTCAATTCCACGTCACGTCCCGCCTATGACGACTTCCTTGCTGTAGGCGTAAAGGCGAAGATTCCCCCAGCTCGTTGCCGGGAATTATACGAGCAAGTGAGGAAAAATATTATATAGATTTGGGACATATTGCTAAAAAAAAGATTTTTCATGCTGACTGTTATATCCTATAAATCAGATGTCATTCATACTTCTGCTCGTCGATGACCTTGCCTTCATTGTCAACCGCACGCCAATGCACAATGTTGCGTGCCTCTGAGGAAATCGTCACACCGCATTTTGTCAGCTGGCGTCCGTCGGCTTCGTAGGGGATGGCATAGCCCTTGGAGTCTATCTGAGCCAAGGCATTATCCACGGTGTCATCGACCTTCAGTTCGAGAACGTAGATGTCGTTCTTCGTCTTGATTACCACATCGGCTCTACCCAGCACGCTCTTTACCTCTGTGTCCACCTTGCTGTTGAGCAAAGAGAACACAACATACATCAATAACTTATAAAATGCCTCCTTTTTCTTCTTAGCCATCCATTCCTTGCGGGTGATGATGTCGTAGGGCAAGGAGGCTATGTAGGAGCGGAGCTCGGTAAGTGCCGAAGGCAGGTCGCCCCGTTTCAGGGCACGGGCCATGGCAAGAATGCTGGCATCACGATCCATGTCATCTGTGTCCATGAGATAGTTTGACATACTGTCAACCATGCCCTGGCGCACCTCGTAGTTGGGGAAGTGAAGTGTATATGATTCCAACAGCTTATCATAAGATGCAATGGTAAGATAGCCACTCTGATAAAGCATTGGAACAGGTGTCGAAGCATTCTCGCAGGGCACATTAAATTCCTCCAACGACACCTCCACCCCATCGAAGTCGAGAGGGTTGAAACCGGGGAAGTGTTTAAGATGTTCAATGAGCGATGCCGATGTGCCCGACTCGAACCAGTAGTGACTGGTTGCCCTGTCATTGAGTGCATTCAAAAGGCTATATGGAGCATAGACATCCTGACTGTTTTTAGAGAAATGATAGCCGTCATAGTTCTTCTTGAGCACGGCGTATGCCTCATCTATGCTGATGCCAAGACCTTCAGCATAATCCTCGACACAAGGACGCAAGACGGTGTCGAGCTCCTCTTGGGTGATGCCGCACAGACCTGAATAGTCATCTATTAGGGATATCTGATTCAGGTTGTTCAGATCCGAGTAAATGCTCATCAGAGAATACTTCGTGACTCCAGTGATAAATACAAACTTCAGATAGGCACCCTCATCCTTCAGCACCTGATAGAACTCACAGAGCATCATGCGCATGGCTTCCAGTTGCTCCGTGTCGTAGAGCAACCGCATCGTAGGTGCGTCGTACTCATCGATAATAACGACCACACGCTCGCCCGTCTTTTCACAAGCCCTATGGATCAAGCCACGGAAGCGGTCACCGGGAGTTATAGACAGCGGGTCGCATCCATAAATGCGCTCGTAACCACGAATCATCGTCTCTAACTTTGACTTCGCCTCGCTCACCTTAAGGTTCTTCAGTCCGCTCATTGTGAAATGCAGCACGGGATAGGTCTTCCATTCCTGCTCCAAGTCCATGATCTTCAATCCCTCAAACAGCTCTTTCTGGCCTTGGAAATAAGCCTTGAAGGTATTGCATAGCAACGACTTGCCGAAACGGCGGGGACGGGCAAGGAAGACATACCTGTATCGGCTGGCAAGGTCGAATAGTAAGTCTGTCTTGTCAACATACACCTTACCATCTTCACGAATTCTCTGAAACTGGTCGGTATCTACAGGGTACTTGAATCTGCTCATATCATCTGCATTTTATTAAACGAACACTTTTTACGCTGCAAAAATACGAAAAATAAACGATACTTCAAAGAAATAGAGAAGGAATTTGGCTCCCCTGCAAAAAACACGCCCTTTGTTTATTATCCGATTTGATGGCTTTCGTTTTACCTATAGCAATGATAGGTAGAACCCTTAATCATTATTTGCACATTTTTAAAGAACTATTATTGTTAAAAATACATTAAAAATCAGAGCGCTAAATCAACAATACAAATGGGTAAATCCAGCACGTTTTTTGGAACGACAAACTGGACACTCTAATTGGTTATGTAAACCTTCTTCACCGCGGGGAAAAATTAGTGCAACGAAAAGGAAAAGGGCGGGCATCGTGATTGATGCCCGCCGCGATCGTTATAACATGGCCATGCAGCTGGTGACGCCGAGGGTGGTGGCGATGGCTGTGGCGATGGAGACGAAGAGCTGAAGGATCAGTTTCCAGGTGGATCTGTTTGTTGTTGACATAGAATTTGAAAATTTAAATGTTGAACAATTGAATTATTTAACTCGCTGTGTAATCGGAAGGTGGCTCCTTCTGGCCAGTAAAGGGGACCTTTCGCTTTCCAAGTGCAAGGGTACTACATTCTGATTTGGCGATGGTCGTTGTTGGACGTTGTTGGTCGTTGTTTAAAGATGGAGCAATCACATGACAACTGAATCGGGTAATCACTTGTTAACTGATTCGGGTAATCACTTGTTAACTGATTCGGGTATTCAGTTGTGAACTGAACAGGGTAATCAGTTGTAAACTGAACAGGGCAATCAGTTGCATACTGAACAGAGCAATCAGTTGAATACTGAATCGGGCATTCAGTTTGCAACTGTTTCTTCTGAGCCGAAGCCCAGAGGATTACGGGTCTCCGAGATATTCCATGATGATTCGCACTTGCCTTGCAGTAAGGTCCTTCTTGTGCTTTCGTGGCATGCCAATCTCCTTGAGGGCAGCCACAAGATCGGGACAGTTCTCTATCCAGCGTCGCAGGTTGCGAACCGCCTGGTCGGGAGTCTTGTCGGGGAAATACATAATTGCTAAATCTCTACGCTTCACGGGGGAAAGAAAATTAAAAATTAAAAATTAAAAGATTAAAATCTTAAAGATTAAAGAGTAAAGGATTCGTGTGGCGCAAAAGCCGGTTGATGTAGGGTCTTTACTTTATGCAAGACCGAAATCTGGCGGGCTGGATGCGGACGAGTGGGCATTTATGTCGTCATGGTGACAGATGTGACAGATGGATATGCAACATTTTATTAAATATTTAATTCAGGCCTACTATTAGTAACCCTTAATTTCAATTTACGCGAAAGTATGTATATTTATCTGTCACAAGTGTCACATCTGTCACGCCTTTGGACTTAAAATGGCATGTCTTTTGGGGGTGGTTCTTCACCATCGGGCAAGACGTTGCCTATGTCGGAGGCGGGTCGCTCATAGAGCTTCCAGAAACGGCCGTCGCGCGTACGATACTGTTCGATGCCCATGTCCTGCAGCGCTTTACCGACCTGCACAGCCGACAGCCTTACCTGGCCACCGAATCGCGCCACGATGTCGGAAGCGGTGAGATATACAGGTTTCTCGTTCTCGCAGGGCTTGCGATAAACAGATAGAGTCCTATGATTCATTTCCGAAAGTACAGGAATGTTAGTTCCTGAAGTTTAAAAGTGGACAAATCGGGAAAAACAAGTCGTGATTTGATAAAAAAAGGTGAAACCATGAAAATTTTCTCGTTTTGGCTAACTACTATTGAAAAATAGTACTATCTTTGCACCACAACTTTTTAAATTTAATGAATTATGAACGAGAAAGATATTAAAAAAAAATTGGTTGCCGACAACGAATTGCAATCAGTGTCTGGTGGTTATGTTTACAAAGGCGTTGAGTACAATACCATGGCAGATTTGAGAGATGCCCTTTTACGGGGGCTTATCACTGAAGAAGATGCTCAGATAATTGGTAAAAACATCTAAGTAGCAGTCTTTAATCCAAATAAGGATTATTGTTACACTGCTATTAGTTCAAACCCCTTCAAACCCTCTTAATCCTTTTCCACAAACACCTTTACGGCATCGATGTATTGCCAGAAATCGGACTCGGTGCGCGGTACAGGGGACACTGACCTGTCCCCTGTACCGAATGTTTGTTGCCATAATCGCTCATTCTTAAATTCTGTGTAAATATAGGAAGAAAAGCCGAAATATGCAAGCTTTTTGTACTAAATCTCACTTTTTTCATACGATTTAGTACAAGAAGGTGGCATAAATGGGATTGGCGGCAGAACCAAAAAACTGTTATCTGAAAAGATCGTCTATTGTCAGGCGGCCTTGTATGGAAGACAGATATTTGCCAGGTTTTATTCCGCTGGATGTAATCAGTGTAAGACGAAGAGTCTTTGTGGTCTTGGTAACATCTCTGAAGAGGTCGCGTCGTTCCTTCAGATATTCCACATAGTCCTTTTTGAGTTCATAGTCGCGATCGCAATATTTCATTTCACACAAGTCGATGCACTTGTCGCTACGGTCTATTACCAAGTCAATCTGCGCCCTATGGTCTGTCGAGCGATAATACCAGGAGCATACATCGGAGGCTATGCCCGATATTCCTAATGCCTGCTTGATTTTGCTTATATGCAATATGCAAACCTGCTCGAATGCATATCCCGACCAAGCATTGCGCTGTCCAGAACCAATATTGCTCCATGCATATTCATCTTGTCCGTTGTGGTTTTTCACAAAACGAAGATAAAACAGGGTGTACATGTCGGTAAGCTGATATACAGGGTCGTTGCCCTTTTTTCCAAAAGCCTGATATCGACGCAGGAAATCACATCTCACAAGATTGTCAAGAGCTTCGCTGAGATTGCCATTGTCGGTAATCTTTAACATCTTGACTATATCTTGGCGGCTGAGGCCCATAAGCGATGTTGACAACAGCTCTACTATACGTCTATAGAGTGTAGCCTCATTAAAAAGGGACTTGAACAGGAATGAATACTCCGACCTTAATACCGCATCGCCACTAAAGAAGAGTTCGTCAACATTCTGAGTGAGAGAGAGTTCGGGACGAAGCAACGACAGATAAAAAGGTGTGCCACCAAGTATCATATATGCATCGAGCACTTCCTGGCGACTCCACTCCATATTTAGCGACTTGAGGTATTGTTCTGTTTCCAACAGTGTGAAAGGCATAAGATGCAATGGGCGAGTTACGCGGTTATGAAGTCCGCCCTTGTCGCCGAGCAGTTTGTTGGTCATCCATGTGGTGGCACTCCCACAGACTATGAGTTTAACCTTCGGGCGATTGGATGCCCATCCATTCCAGAAAAGGTCGAGTGCGCGGAGGAAGCCAGACTTAGGGGTGTCAAACCATGGCAGCTCGTCGATAAAGATGAGAAATCTGTCTTTATCCTGTAGTGATTCTATAAGATTTTGCAACAGAGAGAAAGCTTCATTCCAATCCTTGGGTTTGTTATGTCTTACACCGCTATATTTAGTAAGTTGGTTCTGCCAATGCTTCAGTTGCCCTGAACGACTCTCCTGATATACACCCGTAGCATAGAAGTCAAAATGCTCGCCGAAATACTGCTTGACAAGATATGTCTTGCCAATTCTTCTCCTGCCATAGACTGCTACAAATTCAGCCTTTGGTGAGTCATAGCACATCTGGAGGATGTCTTGCTCATGCTGTCTTCCTACTATTGAATCACAATACTTCATATACTCAGGTGTTTTATATAAACTTGGTGCAAAGATACATGTATTTTTTGAAAAAGTGGCGATAGTATGGCGAAAAGTCGAAAAAAAAGTCACTTTCCGCCATGCTATCTCCACTTTTGGGGCAAATTTCTCTGATTTTCGATACGGTTTTTGAGGGTCAGGGGACAGGTACTGAAGTGAACCCGTCCAACTTTTTGGGTTCACTTCAGTCACTTCAAGTACCTGTCCCCTGACCCTGTATGACAAAAATCGTTAATAAATCAGCGGAAACACAAAATATCTATTAGTTTCCGCATGTTTTTGCACGAAAATCATTAACTTTGCACCATGTTTTTAGACATTACGACAATGCTTATAGGTAGAGACAAAGAAAAACAACTACTGCAGAATGCTCTTTCTGAAGAGTATTCGCAATTTATTGCTGTATATGGAAGACGTCGTGTAGGCAAGACCTTTCTTATACGAGAAGCTTACGGATATAAATTTGACTTCCAGTTTACTGGTGCAGCAAAACTGACGGCAAGAAAGCAATTAGTGAGATTCCGCAGGACATTAAAAGAACATGGTCAGAAAGACACACCTGAATTAACCAATTGGGGGGATGCTTTTAGTGAACTAAAGCGATTCATCAACAACCTTCCTGAAGGAAAGAAAGTTGTATTCCTTGATGAACTTCCATGGATGGATTCACCACGTTCTGGTTTCCTGTCAGAATTAGAGTCGTTTTGGAATGATTGGGCATCTGCTCGCAAAGATATTGTTTTTGTAGTGTGTGGAAGCAGTACATCATGGATGGTGAAGAAGATCATCAAAAACAAAGGAGGTCTCCACAATCGTTTGAATCATCGTATATCTCTCAAACCATTCCCGTTGGGATTGTGTGAGAAGTTAGCACAGTCCCGAGGTTTGGTACTAAATCGCAAGCAGATGCTTGAAGCCTACATGATATTCGGAGGTGTACCTTATTATTGGAGTCTTTTACAGAAAGGAGCAAGCATAACCCAAGAAGTTGACAGGCTGATATTCTCATCTGATGGTGAACTGCATGATGAGTTTGAGATGCTGTACGCTTCACTATTCAAGAAACCGGAACCATACATTAAGGTTATAGAATTGCTGGCAAAAAAGAAGATGGGCATGACTCGACTGGAGCTTCTTGAAGCTGGTGGCTTTGATGATAACGGAGCGTTCTCTGAAATTCTTAATGATTTGGAATGGTGTGGATTTATCCGTAGTTACACCATGATGGGGTATAGAACCAAGTTGGACATCTTCCAGTTGATAGACCACTACACTCTATTCTATTACGAGTTTATTGATGGTGCACGTCAAGGCTCAAACTATTGGAAGACAATGCTTGGAAGTCCCAAATACAATACATGGTGTGGTTTGGCTTTTGAACGTGCTTGCCTCTGGCATGCGGATCAGATCAAGAAAAAGCTGGGCATCAGTGGAATATTGACAAATGAGTTTGCATGGCGTTGTCTCCCTAATGAAAAGGAGAACAGGCGTGGTGTTCATATTGACCTTTTGATCGATCGCAGTGATGGCATTATCGATGTTTGCGAGATGAAATACTCGAAGGAGCCATATTCAATAACATCCGATTATGCAGAGGAACTTGCACGAAAGCGAAATGTTTTCCAAAGTGTGACAGGTACTAAAAGCGCAGTTCATTCTATTATGATCACTACAGATGGACTGGTGCAAAACGAGCATTGGGGTGAGGTACAAGCAGATATACAATTGAACGATTTATATGAACTCTAAGCAATGGCAAACTACGGAACAACAGCGAGTTTCTCCGTGATAGCGAGATGTAGCGGTTTAGTCTCTCGAAGAATCATCGGGGACAGGTTCACTTCAAAGCCTTGGTGTCTCCATATTTTTATTACAGTTTGAGGTATTCATAGGTATTTTCCACGATAGTGAGATACCTCTCGAAGTCTTCCCGCTTTATCACTACCGTGCCTCGGCAGTCGTTGGGATGAAAGGATAGGGTAGTGGCATTGCGCAACTCGTCGTCGAGGAAGAGGTGGACATGGTTCTCAGTGTCGTTGATAAGTCCGAAAGGAGATACACTTCCCGGTTCCAATCCCAAGTATCTCATCATTCTCTCGGGTGAGGCAAACGAGAGTTTGCCGCACGAGGGTAGTCCTTGTGAAATGAGTGATTCCTTGAGTCTGTGCTCCAGATAATGTATGTCGAGGTCGTGGTCGCAATTGAAGCACACTAGATAATGCCTATTGCCCTTGTGGTTGCGGAAGAAAAGGTTCTTGCAGTGCACGCTTCCATCGGCCCTCCACCATCGCTTGGCCTCCTCGATAGTCTTGCCTTCGGGATGGTTGTAGTATGTGAATGGTATGTCGTGTTCCTTCAGATAGGTAATCACTTTCTCCTGTCTCTCGCTTATTCCCATTTGTCTTATATCTAAATTATTTAATCATTATTGACTTTATCACTGTGGCTGAGGCACCTGTGCTTCCCGTGTGTTGGAGATGGAAACCACCGAAAGTATTGGGTGATGGCATCTTGGACGTGAGGGTATGGGTGACGTCGGGGAAATTGGAGTTTGACACCTTGGCACTTATTGTATCTCCACGTGCGTATAACTCCACACGGCATCCTCTCCTGAATATGTCGCATCGTTCGGAAGTGGAAATCTTGCGTATGTCGCCATGGATGTATTCCACAAGGCAGACCTCAACAGCATGGTCGTAGTCGGGGGTGCGTACAAAGCGTATGCCATAGCCAGTCAGAGAGCGGGAGTCAAACTTTATGCAGATGTCAAGATACTGCCCAGTGGCAGATCCGAATCCTTGTCCAGCCGACTTGCATGGGTCGAGGGTTACGATACATTCCTGGTTGCCTACTTTAGCAGTCTCATCCTTAGGGGTAAACATCATCCTTGCCCCTTTCTGCAACTGCACCATCCCCCACGAACCTTCAGCTCCATCCACTCCCTCGGCATATCCCCACGAGGGGCGGGTGTTGTCAGCCTGCCAGTCGTAGTCCATTGTGTCCTTGGGCTTATGGCAATCCAATGTCCATCCTCCGGGGATGATGTCTGTTTGTATTTGCATGGCAAAGGGTGGCAACTGCAATGGCAGAGGTTCTGTGGGAGTGGGCAGGGAGATGGGCTTGCCGTTGAGAGTGCAGTCCTTCATCGTGCATAGATGTCGAGGGTCGGGACGCTTGCACCATTCTATTTTCAAACTTGGGTCGTCGCTTGTCCATCGGCAGTTTTCCAATGTTACGGGTCCGCTTACCTTATTAATATATTGTATGCCGGTGGTCTTGCTATGAATATCGCAATCATGGAATACCGCTCCCGTCTCATGGTCGGTGGTATAGAACGGCTTGCTGCTGAACAGAGTAAACCGGCATTTGTTATATACTCCCGTACCGCACAAGGCATCGTCGGTACACTCAAAATAGCAGTTGTTGAATACCGTATGTTTGGCCCCAACGAATGGGCAGAGGTTAAGTCGTGATATGAATCGACAGTTGTCAAGCCTGTAGTTGTCGCCCGCGCAGATGGCTATCTGAGCCTGCACTATGGCATCCTTTCTCCGCTTTCTGTTCTTGCTTTTGTCCTTGGGATATATGAGGTCAACATTGCAGTAATTGCCAAATGTGATATTTGCAGCCTCTACATTACTGCCAAGGAAATGAAACATGGTGAAATTGCCTTCAGCTCCTTGTGTCTGTCCGCGGTTGCAGGCAAGCACTACGTCTTCAGCACTCTCGCCAAGACCTATGAGTTTCAGTCGGTTTGCCTTTACCTCCAGGGCGTAAGGCGTTCCCTCTCCCGGATTGGGCCTTCTTATCGCCTCGTCGTCAGGGTTGTCCATCCAATACACAGATGGACAGATGTATATCTCCGTCCATAGAGAGTCTTCATCGTTATGCTTGTCGGCAAAAGTCAAGGCGTCAACTAGAGAGGCGAAAAGGAAGTGTTTCTCCTTCGCCTTCTTCGTGTCGTCCACAAGCAGGCAATGCCTGCTGGTATTCATAGTCACTCCCTTATATCTAAACGCCACCTGTGCCTCGGCAGATATGATATATGCCAATACTGCCATAATCGCTACCCATCTGTTGAATGTATTTCTTCTCATTGTCATTAATGTTCTTAATAATAGCTGCAAAATTACACAATATTTATTATTATGCGTAAGGAAAACATGAATGAAAATGGAAAAGATGTTAATATCATACACTTTTTCACTTGATTATCTCACTGAATAATTTGAAAAGTGTAATTTTGCAGCACGATTTTATATTGAAAAGTGTAATTTCTGAGGTCTTGTTTATATTGAAAAGTGTAATACCTTTGCAGCAGATTTAGAATATGGTCATAATTGTAACATAAGAGAAATGAAGAGAAAGAAGATTATATTATTGGATATACTATTGTCGGTTTTCCTTTTTTTGCCTCTATCGGCACAGGCTCAGACAACGGGGGAGACGGACAGCGTCATGCAGGAACATGATCTGCATGACGTGGTGGTGAAGGCTACTCACGGCATCCGTTCACGCTCGCGGGTTGAGAGTGTGGATATTATCGGACAAAGCCAACTCATACGTGCCGCTTGCTGCAATCTCGGAGAATCGTTCACCACCAATCCTTCCGTGGACGTAAGCTACAGCGATGCCGCCACTGGTGCAAGGCAAATCAAACTGCTTGGACTCTCGGGCACTTACGTACAGATGCTTACTGAGAATGTTCCCAATCTTCGGGGAGCATCATTGCCATATTCCCTCGGCTATGTCCCCGGTCCTTGGATGCAGTCGATACAGGTGAGCAAGGGGGCGTCGAGTGTAAAGAACGGATATGAGAGCATTACGGGACAGATAAACATCGAATTTCTGAAACCGCAGGCTACAGACGGATTTCGTGCCAACGCATATCTTGACACCGACCTGAAGCAGGAGGTGAACCTTGACGGAAGCATACATCTCAACGACCGCCTTTCCACCTGCACTCTGCTGCATTTCGAAAACCGTCAGACGGAGCACGACGGTAATGGAGACAGTTTTATGGATATGCCAAAGCTTCGGCAATACAATCTGATGCATCGTTGGGCGTATGTGTCGCCAGTGTGGATAAGCCAGTTGTCGTTGAGGATATTGAGGGATGAGCGTAACGGTGGACAGAGTGACAAGCATAGCTCAGGTATGGCGGAGCCTCTATACACCACATCCGTTGAGACCAACAGATATGAGATGCAGTGGAAAAACGGTTTTACACTCGATGCTGACCACAACACATCAATAGCCCTTATGATGCATGGCTCATGGCATGACGCATGGAACATATTCGGGAATACCCATTATGACGTCACTCAGAAGAACGCCTACGCACAGTTGATGTTCGAGACAGACTTCACGGATAGTCATAACCTCAGTATTGGAGCATCGCTCAATCATGATAATTACGACGAAAGAAGTTCTCTTCCCCTGTCTTTTGCAGAAGGTGGTAAAGAGACGACAACGGGAGTTTATGCTCAATATACATATAAATTAAGTGACAAACTCACGTTGATGCCAGGGATGCGTTGGGATTACTCTGATGTCTATGGTGGATTCTTCACTCCCCGTCTGCATGTGAAGTATTCCCCGTGGGAAGTGCTCACTCTTCGTGCCTCTGCTGGCAAGGGCTATCGCACTCCTCATGCACTTGCAGAAAACACTACGCTTTTAGCAAGCGGACGCAATGTTATTATCTCTCCCGACCTCAAGCAGGAGGAGGCATGGAACATGGGGTTGTCGGCAGGACTTAATATCCCCGTCCTCGGAAAGTCATTAGAACTTAATGCCGAATACTACTATACTGACTTTACCAATCAGATGGTAATCAATTTCGACGGGACTAAGGGAGAGCATACCATCTCATTTGAGAATCTCGACGGAAAGAGCTACAGTCACACTCTTCAGATTGACGCCACCTATCCCTTCTTCAGTGGTTTCACTGCCACAGGAGCATTCCGCCTTAATGACGTGAAATGCACATACGATGGAGAGTTGCGCCAAAAATATCTTACATCCCGATATAAGGGACTGCTCACATTGTCATATAAGACACCGATGGAGTTATGGCAGTTTGACGTGACAGGACAATTGAATGGAGGTGGAGTATTATATGACGGCAGCAAATATCCCGCCTACTTCCAGTTGCAGGCACAGATAACCCGTGAGTTCCGTCATTTCAGCATCTATCTTGGAGGAGAGAACCTCACCAACTATAAGATAAGTGACCCGATAAAATATGCACACAATCCATGGTCAACAGCCTTCGATGCCACACAGATATGGGGTCCGGTCACTGGAGCCATGGCATATATAGGAATAAGATTAAAAATCGAAAAGTTATGAAAAAAGTATTTACCACGGCATTCATTGCAATGCTTTCATTAAGTGCCTTTGCACAGACTAAGTCCGACACGCTTGTAGTAACAACAACCCCGGAGATGCACTGCGAGGGTTGCGAGAACAAGATCAAGAAGAACATCCGCTTCGTCAAGGGAACGAAGAAGATTGAGACATCAGTGCCCAATCAGACGGTAACCATCGTATATGACGGCAGGAAAACCACCTATGCCGACTATGAGTCAGCATTCAAGAAGATAGGGTATAGCGTCAAGAAGGTGAAGAAATAATGGGGGCGTTGTAATAGTTTAATTGAGTGCATCATTAGTGTCACGATTTTAGCGCGACACTAATGAACTCATTATTATGAATATTCCATATATTTTGCTGCAAATATACCGCTTTTTTATGAATTATCAAAGGGAAAGTGTTGCAAACTCCAATAATAAATGTATTACATAAATTGTGGATGGGGGGACATCGCTGAACAAGATGACAGATTTCGTTCATTTGGAATAGGGAAAGGTTTCTAACCCTTGTCCGAATCAGACATTTCAGCCATTGAGTCAGAGGGACAGGTTCCTCTGGCCCAATATACCACATCGCCAATGTTATTAACCTTACGCCCGTAAGGTTAATAACATTGGCTCATAAAGAATAATATCCTTGCTCCAGATGATAGTATATTGATTCTTTTTTGCCTATTATCTGCTTTATTATCCCCATAAAAATGAATCAGTGCATTCATCCTTCACCCTTCACCAATCGTGCCATACCCCCTGTGTTTATCGGGGTTTCGAGAGGTGAAGGTTGCCCGCAGAACCTTCACCCAACCTTCACCTCAAATATAGATTATCCATAGTACAGAAAGGTGTCATCGAAATATCAACCATGTTAATAAATGTATTATTAATGGCATTTGTAATCGAATTCTGATAAAAATTATTAATTTAATGCCAAAATATTCACTAAAATAGTGAATTGTTGGTCGTTTTTTTGTAATATTGCAGGCAAAAAGGGATATTTGTATGATTATAAAGTATGGTAAGGAATACTTGAAAGAACTGTATGAGGAAGGAAAGTGCGGTGACAGAAGATACCGCTTTCAACCTCAGATAGTGAAGAAATATCAGAAGCGTGTTGATACCCTTATAGGAGCGACACGCAAAGAAGACTTGTTCCCTTTTAAATCGTTGAATTTTGAAGCATTGCATGGTGACAAAGAAGGTATGTTTTCTATTAGAGTTGATATGCAATACCGCTTGGAGTTTTCTTTAGAGGAGGTCGGCGGTGAATCTTTGGTCACAATATGCCAATTGGAAGAATTGTCAAATCATTACAAATAATAGCAATATGGAAAGAACTACATATAGAATGCCGACGCATCCAGGTGATGTCGTTAAGGAAGAATTGGAAGAGAGGGGAATATCCCAAAAAGAATTCGCCTCACGTACAGGTATCTCATATACAATGCTGAATGAGATTCTCAATAGCAAGCGTCCGATTACGAGTGAAATTGCTCTTGTAATAGAGGCTGCTTTGGGTATTAACCCGGAATTGCTCATAAATATGCAAAGCCGATATAATATGGTACAGGCAAGAATGAAACCTGCGATAGAATCTAATTTGGCGCACATCCGCAAGGTTTGTGCCTCGTGGTTGTTATAGACCATAGGCTGGTATGATACCAAGGATTAAGACGCTTTATCCGAAGACAAGGATTCCATCGTGGTCAATTCTCGCTGCGGGCGACTGAGCCAAAGATATGCATTGAACGCACACCATATTTAGACATTATTTCATCCTTGTATGGAATGATTTTGCTGATACATTCTCTTCTCGTAATCATAAGCGTTGTATGTTTAACCGCTGCAAATATTCGCATTAATCCTGGGTTTCGATTATTGCCTTAGTCACATTAGTGTCGATATTCTTTTTGCCCAAAAGGAATTTGTCCACGAATGCCTCCACCTCAGGATATTGGCTCAATGGCAGTTGGCAATGGGGATGACCACCCACGATGGAGTAGCCCATGCGGTCGGCAATGCCAAAGGTGTTCCATACTTCACGAGCAGCTTTCGACGACTCGTAGTTTGAGCGTTCGGCCATCCACTCATAATCGGTATTACCGAGTACGAGCAATGCGCGAGGCGCAATGAGTGCCGCCAGTTCATGATGATCTATCGGCAGACGGTCAACACAGTCGGAAAAGCGGCGCATGCTCTCCTTGAACCATGCGTAGTTGGTGCGTCCTAATGTCTCAACGTTGCCCAATGTCTCCGACACTCGCCACGAGTTGACACCACCTCCACCAGGCTCTTGTGCTATCGTCAAGGCTATGCGCTCGTCGAGAGCTCCGGAAAAGAGAGCCATCTTACCGGCAAATGAGCAGCCTGACACGGCTATGTGGCTCATGTCTATCCTTGACTCCTTGCCCACTATTTCCAGCCCGTCTATAATGCGACTAATTCCCCAAGGCCAAGCGCAATAGGCTCCCATCTCTGTTTGGTCGGGATAAAGACGGTTGATAGGCTCCTGTCCGCGTTTCTGTGTATGGGACATCACCTGACTGAAATTAAAGGCTATCTGCGCCACACCTCTTTTGTCGAATATCTCCCTTGGCAGTGAACCAGTTCCGAATCCAATGCCTATGATTGCAGGGAAGGGGCCATCACCTTCGGGATATTTGATAGAGGCTGTGAGTCGCAATGTCTCCTCGCCCACTCTAACATCCACTACGAGTGTATCGTTGATAATGTGAGCTTTCATCTGCTCTTTCCTTACCTTAGGTTTTTCGCCTATTTCATAGTGATACAACATCTGCATAATCTCCGAACGACGACGCTCCCAGTCTTTGAAGTCGGTTGAACGCCCACTGCCGTCCGCCCATGCGAAGGGGTCGGGCAGTTCGGGTATGCTTGGCAACTCCTCGAATGCCTTCATCTTTATGCTTGGATAGCCCTCCGCTGTATTTTCCTTATTGTAAACAAGAGGTATGCTATTCTTAGCCTCATCACTCGGACAAATGATGATTCGTCTGTAACCTACAAGAGACATCTCCTTGTCATCACGCACCTCGCATACGACATGGGTGTTGCCCGTCTGCATGTTCTGAGGCATGGTGATTGCTACCTTAGAACCTTGTAGCTCAAGTTTTATGTCGGGATTTGCACTAATGTCTTTCTGAATCCACCAATTAAACGTCAGTTTGTCGCCATTAGGGTCGTAGGATTTCGATGCGTCAAGGATTATTCTCTCCCCAGGATTTGCCTTTATGCTTATTGGGGCCAATCCTTGGATGCCGTTGACAATAACCACGGGATTATGATTACCCTTGCCCTTCTCAGCCCATTGCATTCTTGCGATAAAGTCGTTGACTATGTCTTGATAGAATTTTTCCTCGTATGAGCGCGAAATGCGTTTCTGGGGCTGCTGCCAGTTGGTCCAAGCTATAGTTACAGAATCTGGACACATGTTGCGGCGGAAACATCCAGCCCATCCTATCTGTTCGGGATGGTCGGCATCATGAAGTCCGTTGGGCATGATATTGAGGAAACTCGGAGTGTCGCCCTCCACTCCCCATTTGAACGTTGGATACACCTTGCCGAGATTCCCTTTCCCCTGGATATGAGTGGCATATTGCTGCCATCCCTTGCTACCCAGTTCGCATTGTGTGAGCCATGCACTTTCGTCCCATATAAACATCAGGTCGTCGGCAAACTCATTTCTCAGCCATTGATGCGAACTGTAGGCACGGTCCATTCTCATGGCATACACCATGTCTTGGTCTGTTATTGTGAATACTCTCAGTTTGTGCAGAAACTTTTTGAGTTCCTCAGCCGAGCGTTCCTTTTTCACTCGCCATATAGCCTGTGCCAATGTGTTTCCGCCTCCCCAGCAAGTTATCCACAAAGGTCGGGGGTCATCCTCATCTACTAATTTTATTATTAGGTTGCTTCCCGGGGTGTCGTTGTCATCGCCAATAACCTTTATTCCCGAGCGTTGACTACCCATTGCAACTCGGCTGCGCAGGTATTCCACGCTTGGCCAATAACCGATTGTCTGTTGCCCCTGTTCCTTGTCCAATGACAGAAAACGCTTCTGACCGGATCGCTTCATGAGTTTCCTCACGTCCTTCCCGTATGCATCTAGCACACGATATAGCGAGTCGGCCCATTCAGCAGGATATGGGTCACAATTCCATCCTGTCGTGGTGATAAGAGCCTCAATCTCGTATTGGTCGGCATATGCCATAAGTCTCACCATCGACTCCATGTCGTCAGGTTCAAGGTCGCCTGGAGCGATGTCGGTCAACACCACTAATCTCGGTTTCAAAACAGCCTCCCCATTGGCAAAGGCTAATGTGTTGAAGAATATCAACACTAATAAGGTAATAAGCTTTTTCATTTCTCTATTCTTTGGCATTTCGTTTTTTTCTCATAAAACTAACTTTCTTTTTGTCATTATATCAACGGAGTCATAAAAACAGGAAGTAGAGTATAAGTTGATTTCGGGTGCAAATATACTACTTTTTCTTCTTTCCCCAAATTTTTTATAGCCAAAATCAAGGTTTCCCCGAAATCTTTATTGTTCAAAATCCCAGTTTCCCCGAAATCTTAACCTAAATAGAATCACGTTCCAATCCGTTTAGAAAGGAGACAGAAGCGGCTATCGACTTGATTAGAATCTGCTTCCGAATTGTAAAGTGCTGAATATCAACACTCCCAAAAAGCAAAAAGTACCAAAAGAAACAAACTGGAAACAAAAATTTCAAAAACCCCAAAATGAAAACATCTGCTTAACATATCTTAACACGGAAATGAACGGAAATTTTCATTTTCTATCATTTTGTGCTGCGTTCCTGAAGGTGCAAAATCAGGTATTGTGAACCTTATTGTCGTTTCAGCAATCAGGTTGAAAAAATGGCTTTAGTTGGAAAAATGTGCACGAAAAGTGGGCTTTTCAGGTGGCATTTTATAGTATTTTCTGCGAAAATACAGTTGTATGTTTAACTTTCTACGTATAAGTCTCTTTAGTCTCACGGAATTTTATTAACTTTGCACCAAAGTTTATTTTAATTGCAATTTTATGGTCACTTATTTTGATGCATGTGAGATTCTTGAAATGCTGTCTGAAGCATCTGTAAAGGTGTTTCTGGACGGCGGTTGGGGTGTCGATGCACTTATAGGCAGAGAAACAAGAATACATA
>NZ_NPJG01000113.1 GCF_002251245.1 Prevotella sp. P5-92 | reverse complement strand
GGGAGGAAGACTATGTCCGCAAGGAACTGGCAAGAGTCAGGGCCACTCAGATGGAAGGCTCGTTCGGAACACAGAAAGAGCATTACGCCATGCGCAGGATCAAGGCCAGGAAGAAGAAAACAGAGATACTGTACATCTTCTTTGGCATCCACACAGCGAACGCAGTCCACCTGGCGGGGCGTCTGGCTGGGCTGCAAGAGACCAAGGCGGCATAAGAGACATCTGAAACGGAATTAAGATGGAGTCCTCCGAAGAGGACTCCTAATCTGTTATCGGCAAAGGTAGCAAATACACGACTTTGGAGTGCCGTTATACCAGCAAAAGCAATTAAAACTGGTCGCACGGAGCATCAAGATACCAAGCTGACCTCTATGCGTCCACGACTGAAAGAATTAAACGACAATCCCTATTTACTTCACGTTGCCGACCTTTATGAGGTATTCGGCAATCTGTACTGCGTTCAGTGCGGCACCCTTTCTTATTTGGTCGCTGCTGAGCCAGAATGTGAGGCCGTTTTCGTCAGAGAGGTCCTTGCGGATGCGTCCCACATAGACATCGTCTTTTCCGGCAGTGTCGAGAGGCATAGGATAGATAAGTTCGTCGGGATTGTCTTGTAGAGTACATCCCGGAGCCTCTGCGATAGCCTTTTGGGCTTCTTCTACTGAGATGGGGCGCTCGGTCTCGATCCATACAGACTCGGAGTGAGAGCGTAGTGACGACACTCTAACGCACATTGCCGAGCATTTTACGTCGCTGTGCATGATTTTCCGAGTCTCGTTAAACATTTTCATCTCTTCCTTTGTATATCCGTTAGGCTGGAAGACGTCGATCTGAGGGATGACGTTATATGCCAGCTGGTAAGCGAACTTCTTCACGGTGACGGGCTCGTCGTTCATTATCTGGCGATACTGTTCCTGCAGTTCTGCCATGGCCGCTGCACCAGCACCGCTTGCGCTCTGATAGCTTGCTATGTGTATGCGTTTGATGTGGCTTATGTTTTCGAGAGGTTGCAGAGCCACTACCATCATGATTGTCGTGCAGTTAGGGTTGGCGATGATGCCTCTTGGACGCTTGAGAGCATCCTCGGCGTTACATTCAGGCACTACGAGAGGCACGTCTTCGTCCATACGGAACGCGCTTGAATTGTCGATCATCACGGCACCATACTTAGTGATGTCCTCCGCAAACTCCTTTGACGTGCCTGCTCCTGCCGATGTGAAGGCGATGTCAACGTCTTTGAAGTCGTCGTTGTGCTGCAACAGTTTTACCTCATACTCTTTTCCGCGGAACGTATATTTTGTTCCTGCGCTGCGTTGTGAACCGAATAATACCAGTTCGTCCATAGGGAAATTTCGTTGGTCGAGTACACGCAGGAATTCCTGTCCTACGGCACCGCTTGCTCCCACAATAGCTACTTTCATCTTTTTCTATTATTGTTGTTAATATTCTACTATTTTCAGTCGATTTTCGCTTTTCGGGTGCAAAATTACAACATTTAATGCAATTATCCTTTAATTTTTAAGGAATTATGCTTGAAAATTGATATTTTTTTTGCACCTTTGCACAAGAATTGTAAATTCGTAGTGAAAAAATGCCAAGTATAGCACAATATTTCCCGATTACCGACCCGACATTGATCTTCTTTGTCGTGCTGTGTATTATATTGCTTGCGCCTATTGTGATGTCTCGATTACGCATCCCTCATATCGTGGGAATGGTGTTGGCAGGCGTTGCCATAGGCCAGTATGGACTAAACATCCTTGAGCGCGATTCCTCGTTCGAGTTGTTTGGGCGTGTAGGTTTGCTGTACATAATGTTCCTTGCCGGACTTGAGCTTAACCTCACGAGCATAAGAAAGAAGCATCGTCAGTTTTTGGTATTTGGTCTGCTGACGTTCCTTATTCCCTTTGTGATGGCATATTTCATGGGAATATTCTTGCTGAAGTATTCCGAGATGACATCGTTGTTGCTTGCGTGTATATTGGCGTCAAACACACTTATTGCCTACCCGATAGTGTGCAAGTTCGGATTGCAGAAGCATCCCGGAGTGGCGTTGAGCGTAGGTTCGTCGATGATAGCATTGACGCTTTCGCTGCTCATCCTTGCCGCCATAGTAGGTTCGTCGGATGGAGAGTCGGGTGTGTCGTTTTGGATGCTTTTCATTGTCAAGGTGATTGCTTTTTGCGCCTTGTCCACGATGATTGTCCCGCGTCTGACGCGATGGTTTTTCAACCATTATGCCGACTCGGTGATGTTGTACATCTATGTGATGTGTGTGTTGTTTTTCAGTGCAGCCATCTCGGAGATATGCGGTCTTGAAGGCATCTTTGGCGCTTTTGTCGCCGGTTTGTTGTTAAACAGGTATATCCCGAGTGTGTCGCCGTTGATGAACCGTATCGAGTTTATCGGCAATGCGTTGTTCATTCCTTATTTCCTGATAGGAGTGGGAATGTTGATCGACTTCAGCGTGTTGTTTCACGGCTATGACACGCTGTGGGTCATCTTCTGCATGGTTATGATAGCCACGATAAGCAAGGCCCTTGCCGCTTATGTGTCGTGTTTTGTGTTCAAGGCTCCTTGGTTGTCGGGTCACATGATGTTTGGCTTGACCGAGGCCCATGCGGCAGGCGGAATAGCCATGACGATGATAGGCATGAACATGATGATGCCCGACGGGTCTTATGTCTTTGATGCCAATGTGCTCAACGGCGTGGTGATGATGATTCTCTTCACGTGTATAGTCAGTTCGATAGTGGTAGAGAACACGTCGCAGGCGATATTGCTGAAGGAGAAGCTCTATCCCACGGAGCAGAAGCCTGAGTCTGACGACGAGAAGATACTCCTGCCCTTGCAGCACGACGAGGATGCCGACACGCTTGTCAACCTTGCCATCCTCATGCGCAACAAGCGTTTGAACCGTGGTCTGATAGGTCTTAACGTGGTGTATGACGACACCGACAGCAACCGCAACCGCAAGGAAGGCCGCAACATCTTGGAGCGTGCGGAGGCGACGGCCATCTCGGCCGATGTGCGTATGCAGACGCAGAGCCGTCTTTCTACCAACATCGCCAATGGCATAAAGCATGCTTTCAAGGAGTTCGACGCGTCGGAAATCGTCATGGGGCTTCACCATCGCACGTCGCCAGCCGACTCGTTCTGGGGAGCCTATACGCCCGGTCTGATAAGCGACATCAACCGTCAGATAATGATCTGTCGTGTGACGCAGCGTTTCAGCACCTTGCGCATGATACATGTGGCAGTGCCGTCGCGTGTGGAGTTTGAGCCAGGCTTCTACCGTTGGGTTGAGCATGTGTCTCGTCTGGCCGACAATATAGGTTGCCGCATTGTCTTCCATGGCCGTCGCAAGACGTGCGACCTTATAGCCGACTTCGTCAAGAACCGTCATCCCGAGGTGAGGGCCGACTACGAGGAGCTGATGCATTGGAAAGAGCTGCCGTCGTTGGCAAGCGAGATAAGGGAAGACCATCTGCTGGTAGTGGTGACGGCTCGTCAGGGCACGGTGAGTTACAAGCCCGCCTTCGAGCGTCTGTCAGACGAACTTATGGAGTATTTCCCGACCAACAATCTCATCATCATCTATCCCGACCAGCACGGTCAGCCTCAGGATGTGATGACGTTTACAGCCCCTCAGCGTCAAGACAGTGAGAGTGCATACGCGACGGTATTGAATTGGATAAACAAAATCAGGAGTTAAGATATGATCGAACTAAAAGGAATAAAGAAGAGTTTCGGCTCTCTTGAAGTGTTGAAAGGTATAGACTTGCATATAGACAAAGGCGAGGTGGTGAGCATTGTCGGGCCGAGTGGTGCCGGCAAGACCACGTTGTTGCAGATAATGGGAACGCTCGACAAACCCGATGCCGGAACGGTCGTAGTGGATGGCATCGACGTGAGCCGTATGGGAGAGAAGAAGCTGTCGGAGTTTCGCAATCGTCATGTAGGTTTTGTGTTTCAGTTCCACCAGCTGTTGCCCGAGTTCTCTGCCATAGAGAATATCATGATTCCCGCTTTCATCGCTGGACGGTCGCCCAAGGAGTCGAAGCAGAGGGCGATGGAGCTGCTGGAGTTTATGGGGCTTGCCGACCGTGCCCATCATAAGCCAAACGAGTTGTCGGGAGGCGAGAAGCAGCGTGTGGCTGTCGCGAGGGCATTGGTCAACAATCCGGCGGTGATTCTTGCCGACGAGCCGTCGGGCAGCCTTGACACGAAAAACAAGGAAGAGCTGCATCAGTTGTTCTTCGACCTTCGCGACAAGTTCGGACAGACTTTCGTCATCGTCACCCACGACGAGCAACTCGCCTCGATCACCGACCGCACCATTCACATGAAGGATGGAAGGATTGGGGATGGGAACGAAAGTTCAGTTGAAAAGTTGACAAGTTGATGAGTTGACAAGTTGGTTGCGCCAACGCCCGCCGTTGTAGGGTCTTACTTCATGTAAGACCGCACTCCGATTTGTCGCGGATTTGCGGCGGGCGGTCTTACATAAAGTAAAGACCCTAAACCGGCAGACCGCACTCCGATATGTCGCGGATTTGTACAACGATTTCGGCGGATTTGCGGCGGCTAAATAACTCAAGAAATACACATTATTATATATAAGGACAGAAATGGAGAAGATTAGACTTGGAGATTATAACCGCATGACGGTAGTGAAGAAGGTGGATTTCGGCATGTATCTTGATGGAGGCGTGGAGGGAGAGATACTCCTTCCCTCGCGCTATGTGCCTGAAGGATGCCGTATAGGCGACGAGCTCGACGTGTTTGTTTATCTCGATCAGGACGAGCGTCCCGTGGCTACCACGCTAAAGCCATTGGCCAAGGTGGGCGATTTCGCATGCCTTGAGGTGGCGTGGGTCAACGAGTATGGCGCCTTTCTCGACTGGGGGTTGATGAAAGACCTCTTCTGTCCGTTTCGCGAGCAGAAGAAGCGCATGGAGCGCGGCCAGCGTTATATAGTCCATGTGGGAATCGACGAAGACAGCTATCGCATGATGGCCTCGGCCAAGGTGGAGCGTTATCTGTCGCACGAGCGTCCCGACTATTCTCATGGCGCGGAGGTCGATCTCTTAGTATGGCAGAAGACCGAATTAGGCTTTAAGGTCATCGTTGACAATCAGTATGGCGGCTTGGTGTATGACAGTCAGGTGTTTCGTCCGCTGTGCACTGGCGACCGCCTGAAGGGATATGTCGATAAGGTTCGCCCCGACGGCAAGCTCGACATCACCATCCAGCGCACGGGTCGTCAGGCCACAGAAGACTTCGCGGATGTGTTGCTCCAGTATCTTCACGACAACGACGGCCGTTGCGACCTTGGCGACAAGAGTCCGTCGGAACTCATCTCCGACCGTTTCAAGGTGAGTAAGAAAACGTTTAAGAAAGCCATTGGCGACCTATACAAGCGCCGCCTTATCACAATAGGCGACGACGGCATCACCTTGGTATAAACCAAAGATGACCGCCGTTACCGCCGCAAATCCGCGACAAATGGAGTGCGGTCTGACGTTGTAGGGTCTTACTTTATGTAAGGCCCTACAACGGCGGGCGTTGGCGCAATCAACTTGACAACTAAAATATCTATTCTTCAGCCTTCTTGCTCCAGAAGTCTTTCAGTCTGATATCGAAGATGAGAGAGCTGTATGCCGGTATCGACGAAGTGCTGCTTTCCCTCGACCCGTATCCTAACTGGTATGGGATATACACAGTCCAGTGGTCGCCACGGCGCATATGTTGCAGGGCGGTAGAGAATCCGTCAACCACTCCGCCAGCGCTGAAAGTCTTCGTCACGGCAACGTCCTTGTCGAATGGATCCAGGTACGACGTGTCGAAGATCAATCCCTTAGGATTGTTTGCCGATGGGATGAGTCGTCCCTGATAGTGCACAGCCACCGAGTCGGTGAACATCGGCGATGCGGTCTCGCTTGCAGGCGCGTTTCCCTCCACGTGTACTATGATATAGTCAACGTTAGAGAGGAAATCGCCCTCGCCTTTCGACCATGTGCGGATCCGTTTCCAGTCGGTGCGTCCGCCGTCGATGAGTTTTTGTATCGAGTCGGTGAGGTTGTTGAAATAGCTGTCGTTGCGCAGCTGCCAGTCGGCGAATTCATCCTCCACGCCATCGTCTTCGCTACACGATGTCATGACCGTACAGGCCATGACCATCGTCAGCAGAATAAAATAAATCCTCTTTCTAATCATTACTCTTATTGGATCTTCTTTAATAAGCTTGCCAGACTGACCTTGTCCTCGATGATCGAGTTAAGTTCGGCGATAGGCACACGCTCCTGCTCCATGGTGTCGCGGAAGCGGAGAGTCACGCAGTTGTCCTTGAGAGTATCGTGATCGACGGTGACGCAGTATGGTGTGCCGATGGCGTCCTGACGGCGATAGCGCTTGCCGATCGAGTCCTTCTCGTCATACTGGCAGTTGAAGTGGAACTTCAGGTCGTTGATTATCTCGCGAGCCTTCTCTGGCAGTCCGTCTTTCTTCACCAGTGGCATCACGGCGAGTTTCACCGGAGCCAATGCGGCGGGCAGTTTCAGTACCACGCGTGTCTCGCCGTTTTCGAGTTTCTCCTCTTCGTATGCGTGGCACATGATAGAGAGGAACATACGGTCAACTCCAATCGATGTCTCGATCACGTACGGCGTGTAGCTCTCGTTGGTCTGTGGGTCGAAGTATTTGATGCTCTTGCCAGAGAATTTCTCGTGCTGCGAGAGGTCGAAGTTAGTGCGGCTATGGATGCCCTCCACCTCCTTGAATCCGAACGGCATCTTAAACTCGATATCGGTGGCGGCGTTAGCGTAGTGAGCCAGCTTGTCGTGGTCGTGGAAGCGGTAGTTCTCAGCGCCGAAGCCGAGAGCCTGGTGCCATGCCATACGTGTCTGTTTCCACTTCGGGAACCAGTCGAGTTCCGTTCCTGGCTTAACGAAGAACTGCATCTCCATCTGCTCAAACTCACGCATGCGGAAGATGAACTGTCGTGCCACGATCTCGTTGCGGAACGCCTTTCCTATCTGAGCTATACCGAAAGGAATCTTCATGCGGCCGGTCTTCTGCACGTTGAGATAGTTGACGAAGATGCCCTGTGCCGTCTCGGGACGCAGATAAACCTTCATCGAAGCGTCGGCTGATGCGCCCATCTCAGTAGAGAACATCAGGTTAAACTGTCGCACGTCGGTCCAGTTCTTTGTGCCGCTGATAGGATCGACAATCTCCTCGTCGATTATTATCTGCTTCAGTGCCTCGAGGTCAGGACCCTGCATAGCCTCGGCATAGCGGGCGTGCAGAGCGTCGCGCTTCTCCTTGGTCTCCTTCACGCGCTCGCTTGTGGCCAGATACTGCTCCTCGTCAAACGAGTCGCCGAAGCGCTTGCGAGCCTTAGCCACTTCTTTCTGTATCTTCTCGTCATATTTCGCTATCTGGTCCTCGATGAGCACGTCAGCGCGATAGCGTTTCTTCGAGTCGCGGTTGTCGATAAGTGGGTCGTTAAACGCATCGACATGTCCGCTTGCCTTCCATATAGTAGGATGCATAAAGATGGCGGAGTCGATACCCACGATATTCTCGTGCAGCAACACCATACTCTTCCACCAGTACTGCTTGATGTTGTTTTTCAGTTCCACACCATTCTGTCCGTAGTCATATACGGCTCCCAGTCCGTCATAGATTTCGCTGCTCGGGAACACGAATCCGTATTCCTTGCAGTGGGACACGATTTTCTTAAAAACGTCTTCTTGTGCCATAATATTATGTATAATTTCCGATTTTTGGGTGCAAAGGTAATGTAAGTTGAGCGAAAAACAAAAGAAAATAACACAATATTTGCAAAATTCATTTCTTTTTATTACTTTTGCAGCTAAAGAAATACGACATTTACCTCATGAGCGACGAAATAGACGATATTAAAGGCAATGAGAGCCTCGAAGAGCCGACCTCTCAGCAACATTCAGACTACAAACCCGTCAACAGGTTTGACGCCTCGGCAGTACACCATCTCAGCGGCATGTATCAGAACTGGTTTCTCGATTATGCCTCGTATGTCATCCTCGAACGCGCCGTGCCGCATATCGAGGACGGTCTAAAGCCTGTGCAGCGGCGCATCCTCCATTCCATGAAACGCATGGACGACGGACGATATAATAAGGTGGCAAACATTGTGGGACACACCATGCAGTTTCACCCTCATGGCGACGCCTCCATCGGCGACGCCCTTGTGCAGCTCGGACAGAAAGACCTTCTTGTCGATACACAGGGCAACTGGGGCAATATCCTCACCGGCGACAGGGCGGCCGCCCCTCGATATATAGAGGCGCGCCTGTCGAAGTTTGCCATCGACACCGTGTTCAATCCCAAGACCACCGAATGGCAGCTCTCCTACGACGGCCGCAACAAAGAGCCCATCACGCTCCCCGTCAAGTTTCCGCTGCTGCTCGCACAGGGATGCGAAGGCATTGCCGTAGGCTTGTCGTCGAAGATCCTTCCCCACAACTTCTGCGAGCTCTGCGACGCCGCCATAGCCTATCTCCACGGCCAGCCCTTCCAGCTCTATCCCGACTTCCCCACGGGAGGCAGCATCGACGTCAGCCGCTATAACGACGGCCAGCGCGGCGGAGTGCTCAAGGTGAGGGCGAAGATAGAGAAGCTCGACAACAAGACCCTCGTCATCCGCGAGATACCATACGGCAAGACCACCACCACGCTCATCGAGTCCATCCTCAAGGCCATAGAGAAAGGCAAGATCAAGGCGCGCAAGGTGGACGACAACACCGCCGCCGAGGTGGAGATACAGGTGCATCTCGCTCCCGGCATCTCGTCCGACAAGACCCTCGACGCCCTCTACGCCTTCTCCGACTGCGAGGTCAACATCTCGCCCAACTGCTGCGTCATCGCCGACAACAAGCCTCAGTTCCTCACCGTGAGCGACGTGCTGCGCCACTGTGCCGAGCACACCAAGGCCCTCCTCCGCCGCGAACTCGAGATACGCCGCGGCGAGCTCCTCGAACAGTTCCATTTCGCCTCGCTCGAGAAGATCTTCATCGAGGAGCGCATCTACAAGGACCGCAAATTTGAGCAGGCGCCCGACGTCGATTCCGTCTGCGCTCATATCGACGAGCGACTCACGCCATACTATCCGCAGTTTGTTCGCGAGGTGACCAAAGACGACATCCTCCGCCTGCTCGAGATAAAGATGCAGCGCATCTTGAAGTTCAACAAAGACCGTGCCGACGAGCTCATGGCACGCATCAAGGCAGAGATAGAAGACATCGACCGCGACCTTGCCAACATGGTGGAGGTGACAGCCAACTGGTTCCAGTTCCTTAAGGACAAGTACGGCAAGGACCATCCGCGCCTTACCGAGATACGCAACTTCGACACCATCGAGGCCACCACAGTCGTCGAGGCCAACGAGAAGCTCTACATCAACCGTCAGGAAGGCTTCATCGGCACTGGACTGAAGAAAGACGAGTTTGTGTGCAACTGCTCTGACATCGACGACATCATCATCTTCTACAAGGACGGCAAATACAAGGTGATCAAGGTGGCGGAGAAGATCTTCGTGGGCAAGAA
The DNA here is from genome assembly GCF_002251245.1 of Prevotella sp. P5-92. GTDB lineage: Bacteria > Bacteroidota > Bacteroidia > Bacteroidales > Bacteroidaceae > Prevotella. Next base: position 43,450 of record NZ_NPJG01000113.1, on the reverse strand, counting down.
CGTGCTCCATCTCGCCGTGTTCAAGAAGAACGACAAGCGTACTATATATAATGTGGTGTATCGCGACGGAAAGAAAGGCGACTATTTCATCAAGCGCTTTAACGTCACCAGCATCACACGCGACCGCGAATACGACGTCACTCAAGGCACGCCCGGCTCGCGCATCATCTACTTCACCGCCAACCCCAACGGCGAGGCAGAGATTATCAAGATCACGTTCGACCCCTCCGAGAAGCGCAAGGGCAGCATCTTCCTCGACAAAGACTTCTCCTCCATACTCATCAAGGGACGAGCCTCGAAGGGCAACCTCCTCTCCCACAACGCCATCCACCGCATCGGCCTCAAGAGCCACGGCCATTCCACCCTCGGCGGACGCAAGGTGTGGTTCGACCCCGACGTCAACCGCCTCAACTACGACGAGCACGGCAAGCTCCTCGGCGAGTTCTACGACGGCGACCAGATACTCGTCATCCTCACCAACGGCGACTACTACCTCACCAACTTCGACGCCAACAACCACTATGAGGACAACATCGCCATTATCGAGAAGTACGACGAGAGCAAGGTGTGGACAGCCGTCCTCTTCGATGCCGACAATGCCGGCTATCCCTACCTCAAACGCTTCGAGATGGAGGCCAGCAAGCGAAAGCAGAACTACCTCGGCGACAACCCCAACAGCCGTCAGGTGCTGCTCACGTGCCAGGCATATCCGCGCGTCAGGGTGGCCTTCGGAGGCAACGACGCCTTCCGCGAGGCCATGGAGATCGACGCCGAACAGTTTGTCGCCGTCAAAGGCTTCAAGGCCAAGGGCAAGCGCATCACCACATGGCAGATAGAGAGCATCGAAGAGCTCGAACCCCTCCGCTATCCCGAGCCAGAGACCGACGAAGAGCCCGACGCCGACGGCGGCGAGGAAGAAAACCTCGACCCCGATGCAGGCAAGAGCGAGAGCCAGGTGCGCGACGAGATTACCGGACAACTAAATCTATTCCCCGATGGCATATAAGATTATTCTCGCCCTGCTGCTCCTCCCCGTGGCGGCAGTGGCGCAAAAGCAAAGGCAGACCACATATATGATAGGTGTAGGCCCCACAGAGCTCTACGACACCTATCTCTCGCAAGAGCATTTCAACGGCACAGGAGTCACCTTCCTCGCCACGTCGCAAAGCCTCAAGCCCGAGGCACGGTGGACCACGCTCGTCGAACATCAGGCACACTTCGCCACCGCCTCCGACCGCAGCGACGACTCCAACGAGCTCTCAGCTGACTACACCTTCTTCATAGGACGTCTCCGCAGCTTCGCCGTCCTGCCCTCGCTCACAGTAGAGGCAGGTGCGATGGCCGTGGGCAATCTCGGCTTCATCTACAACACCTCTAACGGCAACAATCCCGCACAGGCGCGCGCCAGCATCCACATCATGCCCACCGCCACCGCCACATGGCGGTTTCGCGTCGGGAAGACAGCCGCCGCCCTGCGCTACGAGACACAGCTACCGCTCCTCGGCCTGATGTTCAGCCCCAACTACGGACAGTCCTACTACGAGATCTTCTCGCGCGGCAACTACGACCATAACGTAGTCCCCGTCACCCTCGTCTCTGCCCCGTCCATGCGCCATCAGCTCATGGCCGACGTCGCCCTCAGCGCTAAGGCCACGCTCCGCATAGGCTATCTCGCCGACCTCCAGCAGGCCAAGGTCAACAATCTCAAGTCGCACATCTACTCCAACCACTTCATGATAGGCATCGTGAAGCGGTTCTCAGTCACACACCATCGCCCATGAAACATCATCTCTCATCACTCATCATAGCCCTCCTGTCCGCATTCACTCTCACGGCCTGTGTTGACGACAGCGAGTATGCCGACTCGCCCGAGGGCAACTTCGACGCCCTGTGGCGGATCATCGACGAGCACTACTGCTATTTCACCTACAAGCAACAGCAGTACGGACTCGACTGGAACGAGATATACTCCAAATACCGCGTGCGGGTCTCGCCCGACCTCACGCCAGACAACCTATTCGAGATCCTCAGCGACATGCTCGGCGAACTGCGCGACGGCCATGTCAACCTCACCTCATCGTCCGACGTGGCACGTTACTGGAGCTGGCACGAGGACTTCCCCGCCAACTATAGCGACACCCTCCAGCGCCGCTATCTCGGCACCGACTACAAGATAGCCGCCGGAATAAAATACCGCATCCTCGACGACAACGTAGGCTACATACGCTACTCCTCCTTCAATGCCGGCGTAGGCGAAGGCAACCTCGACGCAGTCCTCATGGAACTCATGTTCTGCCGCGGACTAATCATCGATATCCGCGACAATGGCGGCGGCTACCTCAGCTACGCCGAGAAGCTCGCCGCACGCTTCTTTACCGAGCCAACCCTCGTGGGCTATATCTGCCACAAGACCGGTAAGGGCCACGACGACTTCTCCGCGCGCGAAGAACAGTGGATCTCGCCGTCGGCTCACGTCCGCTGGCACAAGCCCGTCTGCGTGCTCACCAACAGGAGCGTGTATAGTGCAGCCAACGAGTTCGTGAAATACATGTCAGTCCTGCCCCTCGTCACCATCGTCGGAGACCGCACGGGAGGCGGAGGCGGCATGCCCATGAGCAGCCAACTGCCCAACGGCTGGATAGTGCGTTACTCCGCCGTGCCGTCATACGACAGCCAGGGCAACGACATCGAGTTTGGTATCTCGCCCGACGTGCCCGCCGCCCTCCAGCCCGACGACATTTCGCGCGGCTACGACACCATTATCGAGACCGCCCGCCGCATATTACGTAAGTAAAACAAAAAAACTGCACGATATATTTGCACAATTCATTTATTTTTCCTACCTTTGCACCCGCAAAATAGCGCCTGTGGCGAAATTGGTAGACGCGCCAGACTTAGGATCTGGTGTCTTGCGATGTGCAGGTTCGAGTCCTGTCAGGCGCACCACAACAAAAAAAGGCCGAATGGATCATCACGTCCGTTCGGCCTTTTTTATTCCAACGCCCGCCTATCGCCGCCACAAATCCACCGAAAATCCGCCGAAAACCAAAGAATCGCCGCAAATCCACCGAAAAATCCGCCATTTGTTTTAAACCACAGAGATAAAGAGGAAAAGAGATTTATGGATTTAAAGAGTAGGTCGCAAATGACGGAGAACGCAGAGTTTCCATGCAGCAGTTGTCATGCACAGCCCCCTAAGAACTCAAAATGCCTTGGCATTCATTCTCTTACATAGTGAAAAGCTCTTAATCTCTTAAACTCTGTGGTAAAAAAAATACTTCCGAAAGTTGAGTAAGTAACCGCTATCTAATGGTGCTTTTGACGCAACGTTGCGTTACTTTTAGCGTAACGTTGCGTTGATTTATGCGTGACGTTGCGTTTATTTTGCCGTGACGTTGCGTTGCTTTTCGCGTGACGTTGCGTTGCTTTTCGCGTGACGTTGCGTTGCTTTTCGCGTGACGTCACCCAATTTTGTGCCACTTCTGCCAATATGCCATTTGGCATTTTTTGGTAAAAAGCCCTAAAAACGCCGTTTTTCCCATATTTGCATAGATTGTGCCAAATGGCAGAATGGCACAAGTGGCACAAAAGCAGACTTATTTCATCACCCTCACTTCATAAATGTGTGGGGTCAATGTTAGTCATTTTGTTCATGGTAGTGTATAATAAGTTTATAATCAGTAGTCTTTTCCTTAATTGAACTTCTGCTCGTCGATGATGTTTCCCCTCTTCATCCGTCACTCGCCAATGCACAATGTTGCGTGCTTCTGACGCGATGCTCACTCAGCATTTCGTCACCTTGCGTCCGTCAGCTTCGTAAGGGATGGCATAGCCCTTGGAGTCTATCTGAGCCAAGGCGTTGTCAACGGAGTCATCGACCTTCAGTTCGAGAACGTAGATGTCGGCATTTGTCTTTACCACCACGTCGGCACGACCAAGTACACTCTTCACCTCGGTATCTACCCTGCTGTTGAGCAGTGTGAATATCACATACATAAGTAGCTTGTAGAAGTCCTCGCGCTTCTTCTTCGCCATCCACTCCTTGCGGGTGATGATGTCGTAGGGAATTGAGGCGATCTCTACCGCATCTGCGAGAAAACAGACGAGCGTTTCGTGATGATTATCGATGAATGGGATGCCATCCTGCGTGAGATGGGCTCGGATGACTACATCTCCACATCATACGTTGATTTGCTCCGCCGTCTGTTCAAGGGTTTGTGGTCGGATACTGTCTTTGCCGGAGCATATCTCACGGGAATACTGCCCATAAAGAGGTACAACACCGAGTCGGCGTTGAACAATTTTTGCGAATATACCATGATCCGTCCTGGTAAGATGTCAGAGGCTTTAGGTTTTACACATGACGAAGTGGAAATGCTATGTAAGAAGCATGGAATGGACTTGATGGAGATGGAACGCTGGTATGACGGTTATCGCATAGGCAAGGCATCTCGCATGTTCAATCCCTATTCCGTAATAAAGGCTATCTACAATGAAGAATATGGTAGCTATTGGACTACCACCGGTGCCTACGACTCGGTGATAACGTATATCCAGATGAACTTCGACGGACTCAAGGACGACATCATCCGTATGTTGTCAGGGGAGAGCGTGTATGTCAACACCACCGAATTCCTCAACGACATGCATAACGTCAGAAGCAAGAATGACGTGCTCACCGTATTGATTCATCTCGGATATCTGTCTTATAACAAAGACACTTATGAGTGCTATATACCCAACAAGGAGGTGGCCGACGAGATGAACAATGCAATTAGAGCGACGTCATGGACACCGTTGGCAAATACTATACAAAACTCCAAATTCCTCCTCGACGCTACCATTGCGGGCAATGAGAATGCAGTGGCACAGGCCATCGACATCGCCCACGACGAGAACACGAGCATCCTTGCCTAAAACGGCGAGAACTCACTTCATAAGCCATCGAAGGTACCTTCGTCAAGCGATGAAGGTACCTTCGATTTTAAATACTATAATATATATATACCTCCTCTGATTTTGTTACGGCTACATAACTACCATGAAATAATTCCATACTATGTATCATTATATATTGAGTGTTGTGGTGAAAAAAGAAGGAGGCAGATGCCAGGAAATGTCCCGGCGTCTGCCTCCTTCGGTGATGCTATTGCTCTCGTGGAGTATTACTCTGTGATACAGATAGAAACGCGGTTCATGTCGTTCTCGGCGAATGGCTGAACGCGGCTGCCCTTAGAGTCAGAAGCGATGCGGTCGGCAGAGATGCCGTACTTCTCGGTGAGCATCTTAACAACGGCAGCGGCACGCTGAGAAGCGAGACGGTCGTTGATGTTGTCGTTACCTGTGCCTGCGTCAGCGTAGCCGGTGACAACAACCTTCTTCTCTGGATATTTGCCCAGGTAATCAACGAGTTCCTTAACCTTAGCTTCCTCAGCCTTGGTAATCTGGCTTACGTTGATGGTGAAGAACACGTCGATGCGGAGTGGTTCAACTACCTTAACCTCCTCAACAACAGGTGCTGGAGCTGGCTCTACTACTGGCTCTGGCTCTGGCTCAACCACTACAGGCTCAGCAACAGGAGCAGGGGCAGCCTTCTCGTAAGACTTGCCAAGGTTGATCTTCAGACCGGCGAGAACGTTGAAATACCAGTCGGCGTTGCCTGCTTTCTTTGAGTTGTACTTGTCGGAGATGATATTGGCGTTACCCTCGATGCCGAGAGCCACGGCGTCGCTCAGACGGAAGTCAACGGCGAGACCGGCCTTACCTACAGGGCGAACCTTTGTGCCTTCCCAGATGTAAGTCATGTTGTAGCCGCTCTTCACGATGTCGTTAGCCTCGTCGTTAGAGAAGCCGATGTTGATACCACCACCTACAAATGCGGAAACGTTCATGGTGCGAACGGGGTTGTAGCCGCAGAAGAGGTTAGAGAGGTTGAACATGAAGTCGATGGTAGGAGCGACATACTTGTACTTGTAGCTGATATTGCCTGGGTTGGCACCGTCAGACTCCTTGTAGCCGTTGTAGCCACCCTTGCTCTGCCATGCGTTCACGGCGAGACGGGCTCCGAACACGGGGCTGAACTGACGTCCGAGAGCTACCTGTACATTAGGAGAGATAAGGTCGCTGAACTTTGCCTCACCGAGTGTGTACTGTGCACCGCCCTGCAATTGCAGGTAGTTGTGCTTCTTGAATGTGTACTCTTTGGCATCCTGTGCCTGAGCTGCTACTCCAAGTGAGAGAAGCGCAGCAACGAGTAAAGATTTCATTGTCTTCATACGCGTCTAATTTATTCTAATAATTAATACTTTCTCTCTCTAGGCTAATTGTTAAACCTATTTGGCTGCAAAGATAGTGCAAAATTCTGATACAGACAATATTTTATTGTGTTTTTTTAAATATTTATGCAAATAATTGACTTCCATTGGGAATAATGCGTCAAAAGGTGTTGGCTCGTGGCTGACGGATGACTGTCGGGGAGAGAGGAGCTGATGGCATGGAGATGACTACAAAATAAATAAAATAGGTTAATTTTTTTGGCAGTAAATATAATAATGTGTATTTTTGCACAAAATATTTATACTTGATTATGCATAAATCGGGATTTGTAAACATTGTGGGCAACCCCAACGTGGGTAAATCGACGCTTATGAACCAGCTCGTAGGAGAGCGCATAAGCATTGCTACATTCAAGGCGCAGACCACTCGGCACAGGATAATGGGTATCGTCAATACCGACGATATGCAGATAGTGTTTTCCGACACACCGGGTGTGCTGAAACCCAACTACAAACTACAGGAGTCGATGTTGGCGTTCTCCGAGTCGGCGCTGACTGATGCCGACGTGCTGCTCTACGTCACCGACGTGGTGGAGAACCCTGAGAAGAACATGGACTTCCTGGAGAAGGTGGCGAAGATGGATGTGCCGGTGCTGCTGCTGATAAACAAGATAGACGAGAGCGACCAGAAGAACCTGGGCGACATAGTGGAGAAATGGCACGGGTTGCTGCCTAAGGCTGAGATACTGCCCATATCCGCAAAAAACAAGTTCGGCATCGACATGCTACTCAGACGTATCTACGAGCTACTGCCCGAGTGCCCGCCGTATTTCGGCAAAGACCAGCTGACCGACAAGCCGGCGCGATTCTTCGTGAGCGAGATTATCAGAGAGAAGATCCTGCTTTACTACGACAAGGAGATACCTTACAGCGTAGAGGTCAGGGTGGAGAGCTTCAAGGAGGAGCAGAAGCTGATACGCATCAGGGCGATAATCTATGTGGAGCGCGACTCGCAGAAGGGCATCATCATCGGGCATCAGGGCATTGCGCTGAAGAAAGTGTCGATGGAGAGTCGGAAGGCACTGGAGAAATTCTTCGGCAAGTCGGTGTTTCTTGAGGTTTATGTGAAGGTGGACAAAGACTGGAGAAGCTCTGACAAGGAGCTCGGAGCCTTCGGCTACAACCTTGACTGAGACAGAAGATTGATAAGTAATGACAATTTGAGAAACGGAAAGAAAACATGGGAAATTTAGTGGCTATAGTGGGACGCCCTAATGTGGGCAAGTCAACACTATTCAACCGATTGACAAAGTCGCGCCGTGCCATAGTGAGCGACGAGGCGGGAACAACACGCGACCGACAGTATGGCAAGTGCGAATGGAGTGGACGTGAATTCTCGGTGGTGGACACCGGAGGATGGGTGGTCAACTCCGACGATATATTTGAGGAGGAGATAAGAAAACAGGTGATTATCGCGACAGAGGAAGCCGACCTGGTGCTGTTTCTCGTCGATGTGATGAACGGCTTGACCGACCTCGACGAGGACGTGGCGAAGATATTACGACGCTCAAAGCTACCCGTGATACTCGTGGCTAACAAGACTGACAACAACACGCAGCAGTATTATGCCGCCGAGTTCTACAAGTTAGGACTGGGCGACCCGTTCTGCATCAGCGCCGCCACCGGCAGCGGTACAGGCGACCTGCTCGACGAGGTGCTGTCGCGATTGAAGACCGACGAGAGCGACGACATTGAGGACGGCATACCGCGCTTTGCCGTCGTGGGCCGACCGAACGCCGGCAAGAGCAGTATCATCAACGCCTTCATCGGCGAAGACCGTAACATCGTGACCGAGATAGCGGGCACCACACGCGACAGTATCTACACACGCTACGACAAGTTCGGCTTCGACTTCTATCTCGTAGATACCGCCGGCATACGTAAGAAAAACAAGGTGACCGAAGACCTCGAGTTCTACTCGGTGATGCGCTCCATACGTGCCATCGAGAATAGCGACGTGTGTATCCTGATGATTGACGCCACGCGAGGCATCGAGGCGCAGGACATGAACATTTTCCAACTCATACAGAAGAACAACAAGAGCCTCGTGGTGGTAGTGAACAAATGGGACCTGGTGGAAGAGAAGTCGCAGAAGGTGATAGACACCTTCGAGTCTGCCATACGCCAGCGCATGGCTCCGTTCACCGACTTCCCCATCATCTTCGCCTCGGCCCTCACCAAGCAGCGTATCTTCAAGGTGCTGGAGACGGCAAAGGAGGTCTATCTGCACCGCACGGCAAAGATAGGCACGACGAAGCTCAACGAGACGATGCTTCCGCTGATAGAGGCTTATCCACCACCATCGATAAAGGGAAAATACATCAAGATAAAGTATTGCTCACAGGTGCCTAACACACAGATCCCGTCGTTTGTGTTCTATGCCAACCTGCCGCAGTATGTGAAAGAGCCGTACAGGAGGTTCTTGGAAAACAAGATCCGCGAGAACTGGAACCTCTCGGGTACTCCTATTAATATATTTGTCAGACAGAAATAGTCGGGAATGAGAAAGATACTTCTATGCGCAGCCCTTGGCTTCCTCGCCATGGGCTGCTCTGATAATAAAACTATCGACTATGCCGCGTTAGCTGCCAAGGAGTATTACGACAGCCTTATGGCAGGCAACTACGGATATTATGTTGACGGCTTCGCACGCCAAGGCTCCTTGCCTGAGGACTACAGGGAACAGCTGCTGGTGAACGCCAAGCAGTATGTGTATGCCATCAGGGAACAGCGCCACGGGGTGAACGAGGTGAGGATAGTGGGGTCGAAAGCCGATTCGCTCTCCAAGACCACTAACGTCTTCCTGATGCTGTGCTTTGGCGACAGCATCAACGAGGAGGTGGTGGTGAGGATGCAGGAGAAAGACGGCCGATGGATGATGAGATGACTATCTCTTCATGCTCGCCCTCATCTTCTTCAGCAGGTCGCTGGCGAAGATAAAGTCGCTGAGCAGCTTATTGTCGGAGTCCATCACTTCGCTGCTCTGCCCACGCCATTCGAGATGTCCCTGATGGATGAAGATGATAGACTCGCCGATGCCCATCACCGAGTTCATGTCGTGGGTGTTGATGATGGTGGTGATGTTATACTCGTGGGTGATGCTGTGGAGCAGTTCGTCGATCACCAACGATGTCTTCGGGTCGAGACCAGAGTTGGGCTCGTCGCAGAAGAGATACTTGGGGTTGAGGGCTATGGCGCGCGCTATAGCCACACGCTTCTGCATGCCGCCCGAGATCTCTCCAGGGAATTTCTGCTCCGCATCGACGAGGTTGACACGGTCGAGACATTCCTGTGCCCTGCGGATGCGCTCGCGCAGGTTCATCGAGGAGAACATGTCGAGTGGGAACATCACGTTCTCGAGCACCGTCATCGAGTCGAAGAGTGCCGCCGACTGGAATATCATGCCCATCTCGCGTCTCAGGGTAATCTTCTCCCTCTTCGACATCGACACGAAGTCGCGCCCGTCGTAGAGCACCTCGCCCGAAGTGGGGTCGAGCAGGCCTACGAGGTTTTTCATCAGCACCGTCTTTCCTGAGCCCGACTGGCCGATGATGAGGTTCGTCTTGCCGTTTTCAAATGTGGCGGATATGTTTTTCAGCACGTCTTTGTCTTCAAAAGACTTGCACAGGTTCTTTATTTCAATCATACATCCAATTTATTCGTTGTCATCGTTTTGTTTTACCGTAGCGTCACACAGAGAAGCTATACGGACAGCAGCTGGGTGAGGAACACGTCGGAACACAGGATGAGTACCGACGAGCACACCACGGCATCGGTGCTGGCCTTGCCCACATTCACCGAGCCGCCTTCTACCGTATATCCGAAATATGAAGGCACGCTGGAGATGATGAAGGCGAAGAAAAGACTCTTGATGATACTCATCCACACAAACCACGAGTTGAATGCGTGCTGCAAGCCCGCCGTGAGGTCGTCGGGAGAGAGCACATGGCCTATATATGCCGTGGCATAGGCGCCGAGGATGCCCGTTGCCGAACTGAATATCACCAAGAACGGCATGATCGTGATCAGGCCGAGTACCTTGGGAAGGATGAGGTAGCAAGCCGAGTTGACACCCATGATGTCGAGCGCGTCAATCTGCTGAGTCACCCTCATGGTGCCAATCTCCGAGGCGATGTTCGAGCCTACCTTGCCGGCAAGGATAAGACACATGATGGACGACGAGAACTCGAGCAGCATAATCTCGCGGGTGGTGTAGCCCGTCACCCAGCGCGGCATCCACGGACTTTGGATGTTGAGCTTCATCTGTATGCATATCACAGCACCGATGAAGAAAGAGATGAGCAGCACAATGCCGATGGAGTTCACTCCGAGCTGTGCCATCTCCTTCACATATTCTTTCATAAACATCCTCATCCTTTCGGGGCGCTGGAAGGTGCGGCCCATGAGTATGAGGTAACGTCCGAGCGTGTTAAGCCATTTCTCTATAAGCATAATTTCGTTATGTTTTGTTTTCTGGCTGCAAAATTATATAAATAATGTGAGAAACCATAAGTTTTAATGAAGTTTTTTGCTTTATTATTCAAATATAAACTAAAAATGTGGCAAAGAGTGATGATAGATGAAAAAAAAAGAGTAACTTTGCGCCCAAAATAATTCTAACGACATGGACGAGAATAGAAATAATGAAACCAGAATGGTGCTTCGCACCGAAGGACTGGTGAAGCGATATGGCAAGAGAACCGTCGTCAACGACGTGTCGATCGACGTGAAGCAGGGAGAGATAGTGGGACTGCTGGGCCCTAACGGCGCCGGAAAGACCACCTCTTTCTATATGACCACGGGACTCATAGTGCCCAATGCCGGACATATCTACCTCGACGACCTCGACATCACAAAGTTTCCTGTATATAAGCGTGCGCGTGCAGGCATCGGATACCTGGCACAGGAGGCCAGCGTCTTCCGCAAGATGAGTGTGGAGGATAATATTATGTCGGTGCTGGAGATGACAGGCAAGCCACGCGACTACCAAAGGTGGAAACTGGAAAGCCTGATAAATGAATTTCGTTTACAAAAGGTAAGGAAGAACAAAGGCGATCAACTGTCGGGCGGCGAGCGCCGAAGAACAGAGATAGCCCGCTGTCTTGCAATAGATCCGAAGTTTATCATGCTCGACGAGCCCTTTGCAGGTGTGGACCCTATCGCCGTTGAAGATATCCAACAAATAGTATGGAAGCTGAAAGACCGTAATATAGGAATCCTCATCACCGACCATAACGTGCAGGAGACGCTGAGCATCACCGACCGCGCCTACCTGCTCTTTGAGGGACGCATCCTCTTCCAGGGCAGTCCTGAGGAACTTGCCGAAAACAAGATAGTGCGCGAGAAATACCTCAGCAATAGCTTCGTGCTGCGCAAGAAAGACTTCCAGATGATGGAGGAGGAGAGAAAGGCAAAAGAGGCAAAAGAAGATGGTTTTTAGTTAAAAAACACAAAAAGGTTGGTTGTTACACCTTTTATATGTAACTTTGCACCCCAAAAATGGATTACAAACAAATAATTAGATAAAAAACAAGATGAATATTTCATTCGAAAACCCCGACAAGATCAATGGCGTGTTGACATTGGTCATCGAGAAGGAAGACTATCAGGGCGACGTAGAAAAGACCCTCAAGGATTATCGTAAGAAGGCTAACGTACCTGGATTCCGCGTAGGTCAGGCACCTATGGGACTCATCAAGCGCCAGTTCGGCGCTTCTGTTAAGGCTGACGCTATCAACAAACTTATTGGCAAGAACCTTAACTCTTATATCGTAGATAATAAGATCGACATGCTCGGCGAGCCGCTTCCAAACGAGAAGCAGGAGCCACAGGACCTGGAGACCGACGGTCCGTTCACCTTTATCTTCGACATCGCTGTGGCACCAGAGTTTAAGGCAGAGCTCACTGCCGACGACAGTGTTGACTATTACAACATCGACGTTGACGACAAGTTGGTGAGCCAGCAGGTGGAGATGTTCCAGTCGCGTGCTGGACACTACGACAAGGTGGAGGAGTATGACGCTGCACAGAACGACATGCTGAAGGGCGACCTCCGCGAGCTCGACGCCGACGGCAACGCAAAGGAAGATGGCATCGTCGTTGAGGCTGCTGTGCTCATGCCACAATATATTAAGGTGGAAGACCAGCGCAAGCTCTTCGACGGAGCAAAGCTCGGCAGCATCATCACCTTCAACCCAAAGAAAGCATATCCCGAGAGCAACGCAGAGATAAAGTCGCTCTTGAAGATCGACGACGCCAAGGCTGAGGAGCTGACATCAGACTTCACATTCCTCGTGACAGAGATCTCGCGCTACGTAAAGGCTGAGGTAAACCAGGAGCTCTTCGACCAGATCTACGGCGAAGGCAACGTCAAGGACGAGGCCGACTTCCGCCAGAAGATAGCCGAGGGTATCAAGAACCAGCTGAAGAGCGACACCGACTACAAGTTCATGCTCGACGTGCGCGCATATATGGAGAACAAGGTGGGCGAACTCACATTCCCCGTTGAGCTGCTGAAGCGAGTGATGATAGCCAACAACAAGGAGAAGGGCGAGGACTTCGTCAACCAGCACTTCGACGCAAGCATCAAGGAGCTGAAGTGGAGCCTTATCAAGAACCAACTCGTGAAGGCTGCCGAGATAAAGATCAACGACGACGACGTGAAGGCTGTGGCAAAAGAGGCTGCACGCATCCAGTTCGCACAGTATGGCATGACGAATATTCCAGAAGAGTATATCGAAAAGTATGCCAACGACATGATCAAAGATGAGAAGTACGTTGACAATCTTGTTGAGCGAGCCATCGACTCTAAGCTAGCTGAATCGCTGAAGAAAGTTGTTAAATTGAATGAAAAAACAGTCTCTTTGGACGATTTTAACAAGATGATGCAAGAAAAATAAGGTTTTTTGAAAAAAAAATCTCTAAATTATAGAGGTTATCGACTTTTTTTATTAACTTTGTTCCACGAACAAGTATAAGAGGGTCGGTAACCTCTATTTTTATTAATACAATTATATGAACGACTTTAGAAAATATGCAACAAAGCACCTCGGCATTAATGGCCTTGTGCTGGACGAAGTGGTGAGCTCGCAGGCTCAGTACCTGAACCCGTATATCCTCGAGGAACGTCAGCTCAACGTTACCCAGATGGATGTGTTCTCGCGTTTGATGATGGACCGCATCATCTTCCTCGGCACACAGATAGACGACTATACCGCCAACACACTGCAGGCGCAGCTGCTGTATCTCGACTCAGTGGATCCAGGAAAGGACATCTCCATATATATCAACTCGCCTGGCGGCAGCGTAACGGCAGGACTGGGCATCTACGACACCATGCAGTTCATCTCAAGCGACGTCGCCACGATATGTACGGGCATGGCAGCCTCTATGGCCGCCGTACTGCTCGTGTCAGGCGCCGAAGGAAAGCGCTCGGCACTCACCCATAGCCGTGTGATGATACACCAGCCTCTCGGCGGCGTGCAGGGACAGGCATCAGATATCGAGATTGAGGCAAAGGAGATAATGAAGTTCAAGAAGGAGTTATATACCATCATCTCCGAGCACTCCCACACTCCTTATGAAAAGGTGTGGAAAGACTCTGACCGTAACTACTGGATGACGGCAGACGAGGCCAAGGAATATGGAATGATCGATACCGTGCTTACAAGAAAGAAGGACAAGGAGGGAGAATAGAATGAAGAAATGTAATTTCTGCGGAAGGCCGGAGAATCAGTGCAGCCTGCTCGTCACCGGTATCAACGGAAATATCTGTGACGTGTGTATCGAACAGGCATACCGCATCTACGAGTCGTCCCAGATAGCCGCAAAGGCGGATAAACCAAAGGCCTTCAAGACGAAGGCCGTGCCAAAGCCGGTGAAGATAAAGGAATATCTCGACGAGTATATCATCGGACAGGACGAAGCGAAGAAATGCCTGGCAGTGGCCGTATATAATCACTACAAGCGACTCCAGCAGCCCGCCGACGATAGCGGCGTGGAGATAGAGAAGAGCAACATCGTCATGGTGGGAAGCACCGGAACGGGAAAGACTCTGCTCGCACGCACCATAGCTAAACTCCTCGACGTGCCTTTCACCATCGTCGATGCCACGGTGTTCACCGAGGCAGGATACGTGGGCGAGGACGTGGAGAGCATCCTCTCGCGACTGCTGCAGGTGGCAGATTATAATGTCGAGGCTGCCCAGCGAGGCATCGTGTTTATCGACGAGATAGACAAGATAGCACGCAAGGGCGACAACCCTTCGATAACACGCGACGTCAGTGGCGAGGGAGTACAGCAGGGACTGCTCAAGCTGCTTGAGGGCACAATGGTCAACGTGCCGCCCAAGGGAGGCAGAAAGCATCCCGACCAGGACTATATCCATGTTGATACCCGCAATATCTTGTTTATCTGCGGCGGAGCGTTCGACGGCATCGAAGTGAAGATAGCACAGCGAATGAACACCCATACGGTGGGATATAACTCGGTGCAGAATGTAAGGAAAATAGACAAGAGCGACATCATGAAATATGTGTTGCCGCAAGACCTGAAGTCTTTCGGACTCATACCGGAAATCATAGGTCGTCTGCCTGTGCTCACATACCTTAATCCGCTCGACAAGGAAGCACTCGCAAAGATACTTATAGAACCTAAAAACTCAATCGTCAAGCAGTATGTCAAGCTGTTTGAGATGGACGGAATACAACTGACGTTCAGCCAGGAAGCCCTCGACGTCATCGTTGACAAGGCCGTGGAATACAAGCTCGGCGCTCGAGGACTGCGCTCGATAGTGGAAAGCATAATGAACGACGCGATGTTTGAGCTGCCTTCGAAAAGAATAAAGAAATTTGAAGTCACCGCCGATTATGCAAAACAACAGCTGGAGAAGTCGCGACTCCAGAAAGTGGGATAGGAACAACGGCTGATGACATAAGTGAGACAAATGAAACAACAGGATATGAATCTAACCGCAGAATTGAAAAAATATTTCGGCTTTGACAAGTTCAAGGGCGATCAAGAAGCGATAGTGCAGAATCTGCTTGCCGGCAACGACACCTTCGTGCTCATGCCGACAGGCGGAGGCAAGTCGCTATGCTATCAGCTCCCCTCGTTGCTTATGGAGGGAACAGCCATCGTCATCTCACCACTCATCGCGCTGATGAAGAACCAGGTGGACTTCATGAATGGCCTCAGCGAGGTGGAAGGAGTGGCGCACTATCTTAACTCTTCGCTCAATAAAGCCGCTATTGACCGTGTGAAGAGCGACATACTCAGCGGACATACAAAACTGCTGTATGTGGCTCCTGAATCGTTGACAAAAGAAGATAATGTAGAGTTCCTCAAGTCGGTGAAGATATCATTTTATGCTGTCGATGAGGCTCACTGTATCTCTGAGTGGGGACATGACTTCCGTCCAGAATACCGACGCATCAGACCCATCGTAAATGAGATAGGCAATGCGCCGGTCATCGCGCTCACGGCGACAGCCACCGACAAGGTGCGTACCGACATAAAGAAAAACCTCGGCATCGTCGATGCCAAGGAGTTCAAGAGCTCGTTCAATCGCCCCAACCTTTATTATGAAGTAAGGCCGAAGACGAAGGACGTGGACAAGGATATCATCAAGTTCATACGCCAACATCCGGGAAAGAGCGGCATCATCTACTGTCTGTCGAGAAAGAAGGTAGAGGAACTGGCAGCCATACTGAAGACAAACGACATCAAGGCTGCCGCATACCATGCCGGTCTCGACTCTGCCACACGCTCCCAGACACAGGACGACTTCCTCATGGAACGTATCGACGTCATCGTGGCGACAATAGCCTTCGGCATGGGCATCGACAAGCCCGACGTGCGCTTCGTCATCCACTACGACATACCGAAGAGCCTCGAAGGATATTACCAGGAGACGGGACGTGCCGGACGTGACGGCGGCGAAGGCATGTGTATAGCTTTCTACAGCAATAAAGACCTCAGGAAACTGGACAAGTTTATGGAGGGAAAACCCGTGGCGGAACAGGATATCGGCCGACAACTGCTACAGGAGACTGCGGCGTATGCCGAGACCTCCGTGTGCCGAAGAAAGATGCTGCTTCACTATTTCGGTGAGGCATACGACAAAGCCAACTGCGGCAACTGCGACAACTGTCTGCATCCTAAGACCAAGGTAGAGGCAAAAGACCAGATGGTGATAGCGCTGAAAGCCATCGTGGCCATCAAGGAAAACTTCCGTACAGACTATGTCATCGACTTCATCACAGCTAAGGAAACCGACGAGATCGTCGCACACAAGCACCAGAACCTCGAAGAGTTCGGCTCAGGTGCCGACGACGACGAGAAGATATGGAACCCATTGATACGCCATGCCCTCATCAGCGGACTGCTGAAGAAGGACGTGGAGAACTATGGCCTGCTGAAGATCACGGCAGAAGGAAAGAGATTCATAAAGAAACCTCACTCCTTTGAGATCGTCAAGGACAATGAGTTTGACGAGGACTACTCAGAAGAGGGAGGCGACAACCCTTGCGCCCTCGACCCGACGCTGTGCGCCATCCTACGCGACCTGCGAAAGAAGATCTCGAAGCAGATGGAACGTCCGCCTTATGTCATCTTCCAGGATGTGTCGATAGAGCAGATGGCAACCGACTATCCTGTCACCCTCGAAGAGCTCAAGAGCATACAGGGCGTCGGCGAGGGTAAGGTGCGACAGCCCTATGCAAAGGAGTTTGTCGAGGTGATAAAGAACTATTGCGAGGAAAACGACATCGTCAGACAGGCTGACCTGCGCGTGCGTACGGTGGCAAAGAAGTCGATGCTCAAGGTGAGCATCATACAAGGCATCGACCGCCAGATAGCACTCGACGACATAGCCAACGCCAAAGGCATCGACTTCGACGAGATGCTCGACGAGGTGGAGGCAATAGTCTATTCCGGCACAAAGCTAAATATCGACTACTTCCTCGAAGAGGTGATGGACGAGGACCATATAGACGACATCTACGACTATTTCCTCGATTCAGATACCGACGACCTCGAGACAGCCATCGAAGAGCTGGGTGAAGACTACTCGGAAGACGAGATAAGACTGGTGAGGATAAAGTTCATTTCAGAAATGGCAAACTGACGCTCTTCCTCTCCTCCTCTTTTAAATAAAGTTAAACTGAGAAGAAATTGTAGAATAACGCTCATTATATGAGAAAATTGTGCTAAATTTGCACGCAATAAAATAGAAAAGTATATTTATGGCATCATTTATTGCAGACAAAATCGTAATGGACGGATTGACTTTTGACGACGTCCTGCTTATCCCGGCTTACTCGGAAGTATTGCCAAAAACGGTAGAACTGAAGACAAGGTTCTCCCGAAATATCGAGTTGAATATCCCGTTCGTAACAGCTGCCATGGACACTGTTACCGAGTCGCAGATGGCCATCGCCATCGCTCGTGAGGGCGGTATCGGAGTTATCCACAAGAATATGTCTATTGAAGAACAGGCACGCCAGGTGGCTATCGTGAAGCGTGCTGAGAACGGTATGATTTACGACCCGGTGACCATTCGCCGCGGTTCTACCGTGAAGGATGCTCTCGACATGATGGCTGAATACCATATCGGAGGAATCCCCGTCGTCGATGATGACAACCACCTCGTGGGCATCGTCACCAACCGCGACCTTCGCTTTGAGCGCCATCTCGACAAGAAGGTGGACGAGGTGATGTCGAAGGAGAACCTCATCACTACTCACCAGCAGACCGACCTCACCGCGGCTGCTGAGATTCTGCAGGAAAACAAGATCGAGAAACTGCCCGTGGTGGATAAGGACAACCACCTCGTGGGACTTATCACATACAAGGACATCACAAAGGCAAAGGACAAGCCAATGGCTTGCAAGGACAGCAAAGGCCGTCTGCGCGTGGCTGCCGGCGTGGGAGTGACTGCCGACACTCTCGACCGTATGCAGGCTCTTGTCGATGCCGGAGCAGACGCTATCATCATCGATACTGCACACGGACACTCGAAGTTTGTGATCGAAAAGCTCGTCGAGGCGAAACGCTCGTTCCCTAATGTGGATATCGTTGTGGGTAACGTGGCTACTGGAGCTGCCGCACGTATGCTCGTCGATAACGGTGCAGATGCAGTGAAGGTGGGCATCGGACCAGGCTCTATCTGCACCACTCGCGTGGTGGCTGGTGTCGGCGTTCCGCAGCTCTCTGCCGTGTATGACGTCTATAGCGCACTCAAAGATACAGGCGTGCCTCTCATCGCCGACGGCGGATTGCGCTACTCGGGCGACATCGTCAAGGCTCTCGCTGCCGGCGGTAGCTCGGTCATGATAGGTTCGCTCGTGGCAGGTACCGAGGAGTCTCCAGGCGAGACCATCATCTTCAACGGACGTAAGTTCAAGAGCTATCGCGGCATGGGGTCGTTGGAAGCTATGGAGCATGGCTCGAAAGACCGCTACTTCCAGAACGACACCAAGGACGTGAAGAAACTCGTTCCGGAGGGTATTGCAGGACGTGTGCCTTACAAGGGAACAGTACAGGAGGTCATCTACCAGCTCATCGGAGGACTGCGTTCTGGCATGGGTTACTGCGGAGCCAACGATATCTCTGCACTCCACGACGCCAAGTTCACACGTATCACCAACGCTGGTGTGCTTGAAAGCCATCCTCACGACATATCCATCACAAGCGAGGCTCCAAACTATTCTCGTCCGAATGACTGATGACAGACATTCGCTCTCTTTGAATACACATTATTATAATTATAGGGCGGACAATAGTGTCCGCCCACTTTTGCGAAATATGAAGATAATATTCACAATAGTATCATTGCTCTTCACCTTGGCTGCCGGCGCACAGACAACAGCCGACCCCGTGGTGATGACAGTCAACGGTGTTCCAGTATATCGCTCGGAATTCATCTACTCATATAACAAGAACAACGGTGAAGAAGTAATTGACCGAAAGACCGTGGAAGAGTTTGCCGACCTGTATGTCAACTACCGCCTCAAGGTGGCGGCGGCATTGGAGGCGCATCTCGACACCATGGCTTCGTTTCGCAAGGAATATCTGCAGTACCGCGACCGCCAGGTCCTTCCCGCCATCGTCACCGACGCTGACGTGATGGCTGAGGCTCACAGACTTTACGACGTGCAGAAAGCCAGTATCGGTCCTCAGGGATTGGTGCAGCCGGCACATATCTTACTGCGCTTGTCGCAGAAGGCGTCCGCCAAGGAGCAGGAGGCGGCAAAGGCACGTATCGACTCCATCTACGGCGTGCTGCAGAACGGAGGTGACTTCGAACAGTTGGCAAAAGACTTCTCGCAGGATCCCGGTACGGCAAAGCGGGGAGGACTGCTGCCGTGGATAGCCGTGAACCAGACTTTGAAGGAGTTTGAAGAGGTGGCGTTCTCGCTACAGACAGGAGAGATGAGCAAGCCTTTCCTTTCGCCTGCTGGCTATCATATCATTCTGATGAAAGGACGTAAGCAATTAGAGCCGTTCGACACCGTGCTCAACGATATCCTTAAGTTTATCGAACGTAGGAATATCCGCGAGTCGATAGCCTTGCGCAAGGTCGATGCTATCGTGAAAGTTTCGGATGGCAGTAAGACAAATGAAGAGGTAATGCAGCAGTATGCTGACTCTATAGCCGCGGTTGACTCCGACAAGAAATGGCTCTTCAAGGAGTATCATGACGGACTGTTACTCTATGAGGAAAGCAATCGTATGGTATGGGAAAAGGCTGCCAAGGACGAGGCTGGGCAGGAGGCTTTCTTTAAGGCTAACAAGAAGAAGTATAAGTGGGACGCTCCGCGATATAGGGGCATCGCCTATTTCGTTCGCGACGGAAAAGACGTGAAGGAAGTGGAAAAATGTCTGAAGAAGTTAGACTTCGAGGACTGGAACGAGAAGCTACATGCCACGTTCAATGCCGACAGCACTAAACGCATCAGGGCGGAGAAAGGCATCTTCAAACGTGGCGACAATGCCGTCGTTGATCGTCTTGTCTTCAAGGCCGACACTACATTCAAGATGCCGGAAGGCTTTATCGAGGCTGCCGTCTATGGCAAGAAGCTGAAGGCGCCGAAGGTATATACCGACGTGCGCGGTCTTGTGGTGTCAGACTATCAGGAGCGACTCGAACAGGAATGGATTGCCGACCTCAGACGCCGCTATGCCGTAGTAATAAACTATGATGTGCTGAAGACAATACCATCGTATGCTGACATTACAAAATAGAATAATAATATCTTCAAAAAACAATAATGACAACAAGTATCAGACTATATTCAATAGTATTCCTCGCCATCATAGGATTGGCATCAATGGCTAACGGACAGATGACGGGAAACACCATGGCAACCGATTCTGTTGCCACAGACTCTTTACAGCCGATACCAGAATCAGCCATCGTCGATGAAGTGATATGGGTGGTGGGCGACGAGGCAATCCTCAAAAGCGACGTCGAAGCCATGCGACTGCAGGCCGCACAGGAAGGACAGCGCTGGGATGGCGACCCCGACTGTGTCATCCCCGAACAGATAGCAGTGCAGAAGCTGTTCCTGCATCAGGCTGCCATCGACAGTATCGAGGTCTCACAGTCTGACATTTCACAGATGGTGGAACGACAGATCAATGGCTGGATACAGATGATCGGTTCGAAAGAGAAACTCGAGGAATACAAGAAACAGACTGTCACACAGATGCGCAACGAACTGAACGACGTGGTGCGCGACCGCTTGATGGCTGAGAAGATGCAGAAGAAATTGGTCGAGGACATCTCCGTCACTCCGGCGGAGGTGAGACGATTCTTCAACAATCTCTCACAGGACAGCATCCCTTACGTGCCAACAGAGGTGGAAGTGCAGATCCTCACTCAGACACCAAAGATTGAGCAGGAAGAGATTAACCGCGTGAAAGAGACTCTCCGCGACTTTGCCGACAGGGTGACGAAGGGCGAGTCGTCGTTCACCACTCTCGCACGCCTCTATTCCGAAGACCCGGGATCAGCCCGCCAGGGCGGTGAGCTCGACTATACTGGTCGTGGCATGCTCGATCCTGCCTTTGCCAACGTGGCTTTCAACCTCACCGACCCGAAGAAGGTGTCGAAGATTGTCGAGTCTGAATTCGGTTATCATATTATCCAGCTCGTCGATAAGCGTGGCGACAAGATCAAGGTACGTCATATCCTGATGAAGCCTCAGGTGTCTGACGAGGCGGTAGATAAGTGCCTCCTCCGTCTCGACTCCATACGCAACGACATCGTTGGAGGGAAGTTCACCTTTGACCAAGGTGCTTCATATATCTCTGACGACAAGGACACACGCAACAACAACGGACTGATGTTCAACTCTACAGAGATGTCGCGAACATCCAAGTTCCGCATGCAAGACCTGCCTTCTGAGGTGGCTGTCGTCGTTGACACCATGAAGGTTGGCGACATCTCGGCGCCTTTCACGCTCATCAACAACAGGGGCAAGAAGGTGTGCGCTATCGTTAAGCTGAAGAACAGGGTTGACGGACATAAAGCAAAGATTACCGAGGACTTCCAGGTGATGAAAGCCGTGGTGGAAGCTAAGCGGCGCGAGGAAATCCTTCACAAGTGGGTCGTTGACAAGATTAAGACTACTTACGTGCGTATCAATCCAAGATACCGCGACTGTAAGTTTGAATACGACGGATGGATAAGGTAAATGAAATATGTCGAAAAGAACAACGTTTATCCTTACCGCTATCTGCATCTTCACGCTGGCTTGGGCAGTGACGCCGCAGAAAGGGAAGAAGAGAGTAAGACGACAGGCTAAGACGGAAGACAACAGGGTGTATCTCATACATTCTGACGTGCTGTCATACGACCAGTATAAGAATCCTGACGCACAGATTCTTAACGGACACGTACAGTTTAAGCATAACGGAGCTAAGCTGTTCTGCGACAGTGCGCATTTCTACGAGGCGTCAAACTCCTTCGAGGCTTTCGGCAATGTGAAGATGTATCAGGGCGACACTCTCACGCTCTTTTCCGACTACGCCTACTACGACGGCAACGACCAGATGGCAATGGCGCGATATAATGTTGTGCTCACTCATCGTAAGTCGAAACTATATACCGATAGCCTTAACTTCGACCGTCTTTATAACATAGGTTATTTCTTTGAAGGAGGAAAACTCGTTGATAACGGCAGTGTGCTCACCTCCGACTGGGGAGAGTACGACACGAAGACCCGTATGGCGGTGTTTAACTATGACGTGCGACTGCGCAACAAGAAATTCTATATGACGTCCGACACGCTCTACTATGACACCGGCAAGTCGTTGGCACATGTCGTAGGTCCGTCAAACATCACCTCGGGCAATAGCCATATCTATACCGAAGACGGCTATTATAATACCAAGAGCGAACAGTCAGAACTCTACGGACGGTCGATGATGAAAGACAACGGTAAATCCGTCATCGGCGACAGCGTGTATTATGACAGCAAGAAAGGCACGTCGGAGGCTTTTGGAAATGTCATCTATACCGATTCCATCAACAAGAACAAACTCACTGGCGACTATTGCTGGTATGACGAGAATACGGGATATGCCATGGCGACAAAACGTGCCGTGGCTATCGACTTCTCGCAGAAAGACTCGCTATACATGCACGCCGACACATTTAAGATCTTTACCTTCAACATCAATACCGACTCGGTATATCGCAAGATACACGCCTACAACCATGTACGCGCCTATAGAATCGATGTGCAGGCGGTGTGCGACTCCTTGGTATATAACTCCCTGGACTCTTGTATGATCATGTATCGCGACCCGATAATATGGAATATGAACCAGCAGCTCCTCGGCGAGGAGATAAGGGTGTATATGAAAGACTCTACCGTCAACAGGGCTCATGTCATCGGACAGGCTCTCTCCGTCGAGCAGATGCCTGACTCTATCCATTTCAACCAGATATCGTCAAAAGAAATGTTCGCCTTCTTCGAGAAAGGAGAGATATACGAGGCGGAGTCGAAAGACAATGTGCAGATCGTCTATTATCCCATCGACGACAGCGACAGCACTATCATCGGTCTTAACTATACCGAGACCACGCAGATGCGCATGTTCCTTGAAAACAGGAAGATGAAGAAGATATGGATGCCAAAGGCAAAGGGCACCCTCTATCCGTTGACACAGGTGCCGCCCGAAAAGTATTTCCTGCCAAACTACGCGTGGTTTGACTATATCCGACCACTCAACAAGGACGACATTTTCGAATGGCGACCAAAGAAGGGTGGGGCAGAGCTGAAACCCGAGAAACGAAGAGAGGCTCCGCTGCAGCATCTGTTTAACGATGATGTGAAAGAAGAGAAAGAAGCAAAAGAAAACGAAGTAAAAGAAGAAAACGAAGAGAAAATAGACTAATGTCAGACGTAATACAACTGCTCCCAGACTCCGTTGCCAACCAGATAGCAGCGGGAGAGGTGATACAAAGACCGGCTTCTGTCATAAAGGAACTCGTGGAGAATGCCATCGATGCAGACGCAAAACGTATCGATGTGGTGGTGGTCGATGCCGGACGCACCTCAATACAGGTCATCGACGACGGACGGGGTATGTCGGAGACTGACGCCCGTCTCGCCTTCGAGCGTCATGCCACATCAAAGATACGTAAGGCCGACGACCTCTTCGCCCTTTCCACCATGGGATTCCGTGGCGAGGCATTGGCGTCGATAGCCGCCGTGGCACAGGTGAAACTGAAAACGCGTATGAGCGAGAGCGAGGTGGGCACCGAACTGGTCATCTCTGCCTCAAAGGTGGTGCAACAGCAGCCTATCTCTTGTCCCGTAGGCAGTAACTTCATTGTTGACAACCTCTTCTTCAATGTCCCTGCAAGACGTAAGTTCTTGAAGACCAATACCACCGAACTGAACAATATCCTTACGGCATACGAACGCATCACTCTCGTCTATCCCGATATCGCCTTCACGCTGCATAGCAATGGCACCGAACTGATAAACCTCCGTCCGGGTAGCCTCCGACAGCGTATCGTCGATGTGTTTGGCAAGCGTCTCAACCAGGTGCTGTTGCCGGTAGAGGTAGATACGTCGCTCTGCCGTATTAAGGGATTCGTAGGAAAGCCGGAGTCGGCAAAGAAAAAAGGAGCTCATCAGTTCTTCTTCGTCAATGGCAGGTATATGAAACATCCATATTTCCATAAGGCGATAATGAATGCCTTTGATCGTCTCGTCGCCGTGGGAATGCAGGTGCCTTATTTCATCTATTTCGATGTCAACCCCTCTGATATCGACGTCAATATCCATCCTACAAAGACGGAGATAAAGTTTGAGAACGAACAGCCTATCTGGCAGATACTCTCGGCTGCTGTCAACGATGCTATCGGCAAGTTTTGCGAGATTCCAAGTATCGACTTCGATACCGAAGGCAAACCAGATATCCCGCTCTTCGACCCGCAGCACGAGACCTACGCTCCTCCGCAGCCGCAATATAACGCCTCTTATAATCCGTTTAAGACTCATAGCGAGGCGCGACAGCCCGCCGTGCCAGACAGATGGGAGGATCTGTATAATGGTCTTGGCGACGACGACCCAGTGCCGTCAAGGCCAGAGGCCACACAACAGTCGTTCGACTTCTCCGAACCCATAATGTCCGAGGCAAACTCCGACTTCTCTGAACGGTCGTTGGCACACTATCAGTATAAAGGACATTACATCATGACTGCCGTCAAGTCGGGACTGATGATCGTCGATCAGCAGAGGGCCGACATGCGTATCCGGTTTGAGCGTTACATGAAGCAGATGGAGACGCATATCTCGCCGTCGCAGCAGGTGCTCTTCCCCGAGGTGGTCCAGTTTCCTGCTTCCTTGGCTGTCTTGCTCAATAAGGTGTTGCCGGAGATCAACAACATGGGATTTGACCTCACTGACCTCGGACAGAACAGCTATTCTATCAATGGCGTTCCTGCCGGACTGGAAGGCATCGACTGCAAGGCTTTGCTTGTGTCTATGCTCGATGATGCTGCCGACAATGTGTCGTCGTCAACAGATGCTCTCCGACGCTCTCTCGCCCTCACCATGGCACGTGCGGCGGCTATACCCGTAGGACAGGTGTTGTCAAACGTCGAGATGGAGTCGCTCATCAACGAACTCTTCACTTGTTCCAACGTCAACTATACCCCCGACGGCAAGGCGATAATATGTATTCTTCCACAACGAGAGATTGAACAACTAATGGGATAAAGGACATGAAAAGATATATCTTATTTATTTTAATGGCTACAGTAGCTCTCGTAGCCTCTGCTCAAGACGAGCTGACACAGGATGAGAGCTTCGAGGCACAGTCGGGATGGAACACGTCATCCACACGTCATTATAGCGTGACCACAAACTCGTTCTTCTCCAACTGGTTTGTGTCTGCCGGCATCGTCGGAACGGCTCTCTATAACGAGAACGAACCAGATGGGACTTCAAAGAGCCCATTCAAGTCGTTCCGAAACAATGTTGGGTTATCGATGGCTATAGGCAAGTGGTTTACTCCGGGCTTAGGACTGAGAATGAAACTTAATGGCTTTTGGGGCAAGGGACTTGCCGATCCTGCCATTGGCACGTATGAGTCAATAAAGTATCTCAGCTTCCAACTCCAGACGATGTTCAACGCGAGCAATCTCTTTGTTGGCTATAACCCCGATCGCCTCTATAACTGCATCCCATATTTTGGTTTCGGACTGATGCGAAACCTTTCTTACAACAATAATTTCACTGGCGTGTCGGTAGGATTGCTTAATACGTTCCGTCTCTCTGATCGTGTCACCTTCAATATCGACCTCAGCTATATGCACCGAAACAAGCATAAGGAGGCTGTCGTCGCTCCCGTTTGCCAGTATCTGTCGTCAGCAGGCGTCGAGATAGGCTTTACATATTATATTGGTAACTCCAAGTGGAAGAAAGCTCCCGATGTAGAGGCTATACACGAGATGTATCAGATGGAGATAGATGCAATAAAAGCACAGCTCGAAGACGAGCAGATGGAAAACGAGATGCTTAGACAGCAGATAGAACAGCCTCAGTCTGATGAAGAGAAACAGCCTCAGTCTGATGGCAAAGAATAGCTATTATCCGCCACTTAGTGACCGTCTTCCGAGGCTAAATACAACTTTTTTGTAGGAAATACGAAAAAAGTAGTGAAATAATTTGCTCAAACCAAAAAAACTTCGTACCTTTGCACTCGCAAACAAAACGAAGGGCGCTTAGCTCAGCTGGTTTAGAGCATCTGCCTTACAAGCAGAGGGTCGGGGGTTCGAATCCCTCAGCGCCCACAATGAGAGGTTTCCAATAGGAAGCCTCTTTTTTCGTATAATTATTCCAGAATAGTGGTAAAAGATAAAAAATCGTAGTTTTTTCTTGCATATATCCTTTTTATTCATTACCTTTGCTCCCATAAACTGAAAACATATATACAAATGGAACTGATTGAACGATTTATTGAATACACAAAATTCGACACACAGTCGTCGGAAGACAGCAGCACCGTACCGAGTACGGCAAAGCAACTCGTCTTCGCGGAATATCTGAAGAAGGAACTTGTGCGCGAGGGATTCGACGATGTATATCTCGATGACAAAGGCTATCTGTATGCGACACTGAAAGCTAATATAAAGAATTCCAATGCACCCGTGATAGGTTTCATAAGTCATTATGACACCAGCCCTGACTGCAGTGGAGCAAATGTAAAGGCTCATATCATCAACAACTACGACGGCAGCGACATACTGTTGTCGCAAGGTATAGTGTCGTCACCGAAGAAATTCCCCGAACTGCTCAACCATGTAGGCGAGGATCTCATCGTCACTGACGGACACACCCTCCTCGGCGCCGACGATAAGGCAGGTATCGCCGAGATAGTACAGGCGATGTGCTATCTGCGCGACCATAAGGAGATACCCCATGGCGACATCCGCATCGCGTTCAACCCCGACGAGGAGATTGGCATGGGAGCACATCATTTCGACGTGGAGAAGTTCGGCTGCCAGTGGGCTTATACCATGGACGGCGGCGATGTGGGCGAACTGGAGTATGAGAACTTCAACGCCGCTTCTGCTAAGGTGGAGATACATGGAGTGAGCGTACATCCAGGATATGCCAAGGGAAAGATGGTCAATGCCAACCGTCTTGCTGTAGAATTCGCTGCCATGTTGCCTGCCGATCAGACACCAGAGACTACCGAGGGCTATGAGGGCTTCTTCCATCTCATCGGTATGCACACCAACACCGAACTCGCCTCTCTCAGCTATATCATCCGCGACCACGACCGTCAGAGCTTCGAGGCACGTAAACGTCTTGTAGCCGAATGTGTTGACAAGATCAACGAGAAATATGGCGACGGCACAGCGACGGTAGAGATCAAAGACCAGTACTATAACATGAAGGAGAAGATTGAGCCAGAGATGCACGTCATCGACATAGTGCTCAGGGCCATGCAGGAAAGTGGTGTCACTCCAAAGGTGCAGCCTATTCGTGGCGGCACTGATGGCGCCCAACTCAGCTTCCGTGGACTTCCTTGTCCGAATATCTTCGCCGGCGGCGTCAACTTCCATGGTCCATACGAGTTTATCAGCGTACAGTCTATGCAGAAAGCTATGGATGTCATCATCAATATCTGTCGCATAGCGGGGGAGTATAATGAATAACAATAAACAACATACAATTATTATGACTAAACAGAAAAAATTTATTCTCCAAGAGAATCAGATTCCTACGCAGTGGTATAATATCCAGGCAGACATGCCTAACAAACCGCTGCCACCACTCAATCCAGCCAATCATCAGCCACTCACCGCTGAAGATCTTAGCCATGTCTTTGCCGCTGAATGTGCCCGTCAGGAACTCGACGTCACACACCAGTGGATAGACATTCCAGAACCGGTATTGGAGAAGTATAAGTACTACCGTTCCACACCGCTCGTACGTGCTTATGCCCTTGAGGAAGCCCTCGACACTCCGGCTCATATCTATTTCAAGAACGAGTCAGTCAACCCGTTAGGCAGCCATAAGATAAATTCAGCCCTTCCGCAGTGCTACTACTGTAAGGAAGAGGGAACGACAAATGTCACCACAGAGACTGGTGCCGGACAGTGGGGCGCCGCCCTCTCTTATGCCGCTAAGGTCTTCGGACTCGATGCCGCCGTCTATCAGGTGAAGATCTCTATGGAACAGAAGCCTTACCGCAGTTCTATCATGCGTACCTTCGGTGCGGCAGTCACTGGTTCTCCTTCGATGTCAACACGTGCGGGAAAGAACATCCTCACCGTCGATCCTACCCATCCAGGCTCACTCGGCACTGCCATCTCTGAGGCAGTGGAACTCGCCACCACCACTCCTCATTGCAAATACACTTTGGGCTCTGTGCTCAGCCATGTGACTCTACATCAGACCATCATCGGTCTCGAAGCCGAGAAGCAGATGGAGATGGCGGGAGAATATCCAGATATGGTCATCGCTTGTTTCGGTGGCGGATCAAACTTCGGCGGTCTCGCCTTCCCGTTCCTGCGTCACAATATCCTCGACGGAAAGAATACAGAGTTTATAGCAGCAGAGCCAGACTCTTGTCCAAAGCTCACGCGCGGCGTGTTCCAGTACGACTTCGGCGATGAGGCAGGTTATACTCCGCTCATCCCCATGTTCACCCTCGGACACAACTTCAAACCAGCAAATATTCATGCCGGCGGCTTGCGTTATCACGGAGCGGGAAGCATCGTCAGCCAACTCATCAAAGACAAGATGATGCATGGTGTCGATATTCCGCAGTTGGAGTCTTTCCAGTCAGGTATGCTCTTCGCACGTACCGAAGGCATCATCCCCGCTCCCGAGAGCTGTCATGCCATTGCCGCCACCATCAGAGAGGCTGTGCGCTGTAAGGAAGCAGGTGAGAAGAAGACCATCCTCTTCAATCTCTCTGGTCATGGCCTTATCGACATGACTTCCTACGACAGGTATATCAATGGCGACCTCCAGAACTATTCTCTCTCAGACAAGGAGATTCGCGACAATACTTCAACTCTCGAACAGATCATCTAAATTCTTTATACTCATTCCTACTACAAGGTAAAGAGAAAAACATCCAAAATCGTGCTTTTTTCATGTTTTTATGAAAAAAAGCACGATTTTATTTGGTGGTTATAAAAAAACTTCGTACCTTTGCACCCGCAATTAAGACAATGGGCGCTTAGCTCAGCTGGTTTAGAGCATCTGCCTTACAAGCAGAGGGTCGGGGGTTCGAATCCCTCAGCGCCCACAACGAGAGGTTTCCGAAAGGGAACCTCTTTTTCTTTTCACCTGTTGCCCTTAACTTGTATTTGTATAAAAAACACTAAAAAAGCAGATTTTTCTTTGCTTATCTCAAAAAAACTGCTTACCTTTGCAACCTAAATAGAAAAAGCATAGAATTACACCTTATTATATATAGTAATGAATTTAGACGTACTTACAGCAATCTCGCCTATTGATGGCAGATACAGAAGCAAGACACAACCTTTGGCACCCTATTTCTCGGAGTTTGCCTTAATAAAATATCGCGTGCGTGTTGAAATCGAGTATTTCATCACTCTCGTTGAGTTGCCTTTGCCGCAGCTCGCCACTTTCCCACACGACAAGCTCGACACTCTTCGCGACATCTATCGTCTCTTCGACGAGGAAGCCGCCACAAGGGTAAAGACCATAGAGCAAACCACCAACCATGATGTTAAGGCGGTTGAGTATTATATCAAGGAACAGTTTGATGCTATCGGAGGATTGGAGCCCTATAAGGAGTTCATCCATTTCGGTCTGACGTCGCAGGACATCAACAATACCTCAGTGCCATTGTCGCTTAAGGAGGCTGTTGAGGATGTGTATATCCCTACACTCCAGCGTCTCATCGACGACCTCAAGGCAAAGGCTGCCGAATGGGCTGACGTGCCAATGTTGGCAAAGACACACGGACAGCCAGCTTCGCCAACACGCCTTGGCAAGGAGGTGATGGTGTTCGTCTATCGTCTCGAACAGCAGTTGGCTTCTCTCAAGTCGTTGCCATATACAGCTAAGTTCGGTGGGGCCACCGGTAACTTCAATGCTCATCATGTGGCTTATCCACAATACAACTGGCGCGAGTTCGGCGACAAGTTTGTTGCCGAGAAACTCGGACTGGCACGCGAGAGCTACACTACACAGATATCTAACTACGACTGGCTTGGAGCCATCTTCGATGCCATGCGTCGTATCAACACCATAGTCATCGACCTCGACCGCGACTTCTGGATGTATATCTCCATGGAATACTTCAAACAGCGTATCAAGGCTGGTGAGGTAGGCTCAAGCGCCATGCCACATAAGGTGAATCCTATCGACTATGAGAATAGTGAAGGCAACCTTGGCATCGCCAACGCCATCCTCCAGTTCCTTGCTGCCAAGCTGCCTGTGAGCCGCCTCCAGCGCGACCTTACAGACTCTACCGTGCTCCGCAATGTCGGCGTGCCGGTAGGTCATAGCATCATTGCCTTCGAAAGCACACTAAAGGGCTTGGGCAAGCTCATCCTCAACGAACAAAAGATAGCTGACGACCTTGATAATACATGGGCTGTGGTGGCTGAGGCCATTCAGACCATACTGCGCCGCGAGGCTTATCCTCATCCCTATGAGGCGCTCAAGCAGCTTACACGTACCAACAAACCGATGTCGCAGGAACTCATCCATGAGTTTATCAACACTCTCAACGTTTCCGATGAGGTGAAAGAGGAGCTCAAAGCTATCACTCCTCACAACTATACAGGTGAATAAACATTAGCCGCGAGGCCAACATTATTAACAAAAATCCACAATTATGGAAGAGAACGAAAAGAAAGATCAAGAGACTCAGGGCGGTTATCAGCCTAATTTCCGTCCACAGGCAGGACGTTCACCACGTCCACGCATCCAGCAGCCACGCCAATATGCCAACACAGGCGCTGGTTACAAGCAGAATGATTCAGGTGATGAGGGCGGTTTCCGCCCTGAGGGTTTCGGAGCAGCACTGCAGGGTTCAGCACCTCAGCAGCGCCCTGCTTACCGTCCACGCACCAATTACAATAACCCCGAAGATGGTGGTCAGAACCCACGTTCTGGTTACCAGCCTCGCGGATACAATCAGCAGGGTGGCTACGGTCGTCCTCAGCAGGGTGGCTACGGTCGTCCTCAGCAGGGTGGCTACGGTCGTCCTCAGCAGGGTGGTTACGGTCGTCCTCAGCAGGGTGGTTATGGTCGTCCTCAGCAGGGTGGTTATGGCCGTCCTCAGCAGGGTGGCTACGGTCGTCCTCAGCAGGGTGGCTATGGTCGTCCTCAGCAGGGTGGTTACGGTCGTCCGATGCAGGGTGGCTACGGTCGTCCTCAGCAGGGTGGCTATGGTCGTCCGATGCAGGGTGGCTACGGTCGTCCTCAGCAGGGATTCCGTAAGCATACCCCAGGCTACGATCCAAATGCTAAGTATAGCATGAAGAAGCGTATCGAGTACAAGGAGGAGAACTACGATCCAAACGAGCCGATTCGTCTTAACAAGTATCTTGCTAACGCTGGTGTATGCAGCCGTCGTGAGGCTGACGAGTACATACAGGCAGGTGTCATCACCGTCAATGGTAATGTAGTCACCGAGCTTGGAACAAAGGTGCTCCGTACCGACGAGGTGAAGTTCCACGACCAGCCGGTAAGCCTTGAGAAGAAGGTATATGTGCTTCTCAACAAGCCGAAGGACTATGTCACCACTTCTGACGACCCACAGCAGCGCAAGACCGTCATGGACCTTGTGAAGAACTGCTGCAAGGAGCGTATCTATCCTGTAGGCCGTCTCGACCGCAACACCACGGGTGTGCTCCTTCTCACCAACGATGGCGACATGGCATCAAAGCTCACCCATCCAAAGTTCCTGAAGAAGAAGATCTATCATGTCTATCTCGACAAGAATGTCACAGCACACGACATCCAGCTCATCCGCGATGGCATAACCCTCGAGGACGGCGATATCAAGGCCGACGCTTGCGAGTATGCCGATCCTATCGACAAGAAGCAGGTGGGCATTGAGATCCATAGCGGTAAGAACCGTATCGTGCGCCGTATCTTCGAGTCGCTCGGCTATAAGGTGACCAAGCTCGACCGCGTACAGTTTGCAGGTCTCACTAAGAAGAACCTCCGTCGTGGCGACTGGCGTTACCTCACAGAGGAAGAGGTTGACCGTCTCCGCATGGGTGCATACGAGTAGAATAAGCCCGATGGGCTTCACATAATATAAATAATAGATTATGAAAAGAGTAAAAATCGCCGACGCCCTGAAGATGCAGGCCGAGAACCAAGAGGTGACCGTGGCAGGATGGGTACGCACCCACCGCTCTTCAAAGGCAGTCGATTTCATAGCACTTAACGATGGCTCTACCATCAACAATATCCAGGTCGTCGTTGACCCCGCACAGTTCGACCAGGAGCTGCTCCGCCAGATCACCACTGGCTCCTGCATCTCCGCCACTGGACTGCTCGTCGAGAGTCCGGCCTCTGGACAGTCGGTGGAGCTCCAGTGCCGCGAGATAAAGCTTTTTGGCACGTGTCCTTCTGACTATCCCATGCAGAAGAAAGGCCAGACGTTCGAGTATATGCGTCAGCACGCCCATCTGCGTCTGCGCACCAATACTTTCGGCTGTGTGATGCGTATCCGTCATAATATGGCGACCGCCATCCACCGCTACTTCCACGAGCATGGCTTCTTCTATTTCCATTCGCCCATCATCACGGCGTCTGATTGTGAGGGAGCAGGACAGATGTTCCAGGTGACCACCAAGAACCTTTACGACCTGAAGAAGGACAAGGAAGGAAAGATCATCTACGACGACGACTTCTTCGGCAAGCAGACCAGCCTCACGGTGAGCGGACAGCTCGAAGGCGAATTAGGAGCAACAGCTCTCGGCGCCATCTACACCTTCGGTCCTACCTTCCGTGCAGAGAACTCCAACACTCCCCGCCACCTGGCAGAGTTCTGGATGATTGAGCCGGAAGTGGCGTTCATTGACCTGAACGACCTCATGGACCTCGAGGAAGACTTCATCAAGTATTGCGTGCGCTGGGCACTCGACAACTGTGCCGACGACCTCGCCTTCCTCAACAAGATGGTTGACAAAACCCTTCTTGAGCGTCTCAACTCAGTGGTCAACGGCGAGTTTGTGCGCCTGCCCTATACCGAGGGAATAAAGATTCTCGAGGAAGCAGTGGCCAACGGACACAAGTTCGAGTTCCCCGTGTCATGGGGAATGGACCTCGCCTCTGAGCATGAGCGCTACCTCGTAGAGGAGCACTTCAAGCGTCCGGTCATCATGACCGACTATCCGAAGGACATCAAAGCCTTCTACATGAAGATCAACGACGACGACCGTACCGTCCAGGGTACCGACGTGCTCTTCCCGCAGATAGGCGAGATCATCGGAGGCTCGGTGCGTGAGGAGAGCTACGACAAGCTCATCGCCGAGATTGAACGCCGCAACATCCCTATGAAGGATATGTGGTGGTATCTCGACACCCGCAAGTACGGCACATGCCCTCACGGAGGCTTCGGATTGGGCTTCGAGCGTCTCATACTTTTCGTGACAGGAATGCAGAACATACGCGACGTCATCCCGTTCCCGAGAACGCCAAAAACCGCAGAGTTCTAAAAATGCAAAAAATAGACGAAAACTCGTGAAATACCCTGCAAAATGCAGCTGAATAAGCCATAATGGATAATTTTTTCAAGAAAAACAGAAAAAAACTTTCATTTTATTTGCAAGATTTCAGATTTATGTCTATATTTGCACCGAAAATGCATTTTTCTAAGGAAAAGTATGCAGATATTTGAGAGAAGATATTTAGCTTGTAACAATACAATTCTATAATTAATTTAATATTTATCGTATGAAAAGAAAAATCTTTAGTGCGTTGCTTTTTGGAGCTTTCCTGACTGCTTCTACTAGCACGTTCGTGTCTTGTAAGGACTACGATGACGACATCCAGAACTTGCAGGCTCAGATCGATGCAAACAAGAAAGCGATCAGTGATATCCAGGCACTCATTTCAAGTGGTAGCGTTATTACTAACGTTGCTTCGAATGCTAATGGTGTTACCGTTACACTTAGCAATGGTCAGTCTTTCAACCTTACTAACGGTAAGGATGGCGAAAAGGGTGACAAGGGCGATAAGGGTGACACAGGCGCAGCTGGTACTTCTTGGACCATCGGTGATGATGGCTACTGGTACAAGGACACTGGCAATGGTCCAATAAAGACCGAGTACTACGCTCTCGGCACACAAGGCGAGAAGGGCGAAAAAGGTGACAAGGGTGACAAGGGTGATAAGGGTGATCAGGGCGAACCTGGCACACCTGGTGCTCCTGGTGCTCCTGGTGCTCCTGGCGACAAGGGTGACAAGGGTGATAAGGGTGATCAGGGCGAGCCTGGCACACCTGGAGCTCCTGCCGGCCAAGGCGTTTACTACCTCCTCAATGCCGAGACTATGAACCTCGACAAGTATGAGAATGGTACACTCATTCAGGCTAACGCTGTTACTCTCGACGAGCTCGATGGTATTGGCGTAACAGCTGTCTTCACTGGCGGTAACCTCTACCTTAGCGGAGTTGTTGACCAAAATGGTAACCCAGCTGGTGTAATCCAGATTTCAAATACAGCTGACCTCCAGGGTCTCGTATTCATGCCAAAGCTCTACCTCGACGGTATCGAGACTATCGAGTATCCTTGGTTGACTGGTAACATCCAGGCAGAGGGTATTCCTTATACAGCTGATCACCGTGATGACAACGCTGACCATACTCGTAAGAAGCAGGTTAGCAACTTGACTGACTTTAATTTTGTAGTTCCTGAAAAGATTTACAACTATGGTCCAGTTTGGACTGTTGACTACAATATGAACCCACAGAATGCTGAGGTTAAGTGGAACGAGTATGTTACATACCAGACTCTTAACTCTGACGTAATTTACACTCGCGCAGCTGCTGAAGGCTTGAAGATTTCTTCTCCACAGTATGACGCTGCTGGTAACGAGGCATTCTACACAGCAGGTGGCGTTCTTACAGCTGGTATCAAGATTGATAATCCACAGGATCTTAACCCACGTCCAACAACAGGTGCTTGGAATAAGGACAACGTAGTTGCTCTCCAGGTTCTGACAAAGAACAACTTGGGTTATCCAGACGCTATCACTTCTGACTATGCTCTTATCCAGCCAGAGGTTACTGAGATCGAGTCTCTCGTTTGGAACGAAAAGCCAGACTATGCAAGGAATCCTAGTCGTGTTGGTGACGGTGCTTGCAGCGCAGGCCTAGGTCCTATCCATGTTTACGCTACTCCACATGAAGCTCTCCAGACACCTGATGGTGCTGCTCTCGAGATGCAGTGGGACGGCGAAGGCATCGACATCGCTTCTAAGCTCGGTATCTGCTACAAGAAGTATGACGTTAAGTCTAACTCTAACGTTTGGGCAGTTATGCCTTATGGTAAGGAAGCTGTTTGGGGTCTGAAGTATGAGTTCTCTCTCGTAGAGTACATCGTTGACAGTAACGTTACTATTGATAGCCGCTACGCTACTTGGGTAAATCAGGCTAAGGGTGTTCTGAAGGCTTGTACCGTTGACGCTGATGGTAATCGCCTTGCGGGTGTGCAGTCTCAGACAGCCGTTGACCGTGAGCCACTGGTACGCGTTCTCGTTAAGAACTTCAATGGTGATGTTGTTCTCGATGGTTATATCCTCGTTCACATCGCTCGCGTAGCTCCAGATGCTCCATCTGCTGCTAACCTCGAGGTTGACAACTATCCAGCAGGTGCAGCTGAGTTCGATCTTTGCAATGTTGCTACAGTATTCGGTCAGACAACATGGGGTCAGTTCTCTAACCTCGTTCTCCAGACCAAGCTCGACAACATGACTAAGGAAGACTTCGACGCTCAGTATGAGCCTGACTTGAAGCGCTCTATCCCTGTAGATCGCGACGCTAACAACAACCCAGTTTATGTAATGTCTATCTATGGTGACTATGCTGCTAATGGTTCAGCTGGTGCTGCCGCTATCCCAGAGCATATGATTACTCCTACTGCTACTCAGCAGCTCGGTACAATGGCTTGCGAGACTGGCGACGTATTCTACTATGGTAACTCACTCGGAACCACTAACCACACATTCAAGTGGCAGATGAGCGCTCGTGTTCTTGAGGAACTCACACACCACGCAACAACGTTCCCAATCGAGGTAACTCGTTACGTACGTTTCAAGGCTATCCCAGGTTCTGGCGCTAAGTATCCTTACATCTACATCAAGCTGACAACTAAGCTGACACGTAAGGATATCCCAACAGTAGCTTACGGTGAGAAGAACAAAAACTACTGGTACGGTCTCGATGGTTCTGATGAAGGTCTCGATGCTATCGTATTCGACGCTAAGGCTCCATACGATGGTGGTGATATCAGAAGAATCAACCGCTCTATCCGCACAACTCTCGTTGAGAACGTAGAGAAGACTGCAGGTAAGTACTACTTCGTTCCTGGTGTATCTGAGGTTGTTGACGCTAAGGGTACAACTTGGTACGTAACTACTAAGTCTGGTGCAGCTAATGTTACATATGATGATCTCTATGACCTCTACATGCCATGGCTTGATCCACATGACTACACTACAGTTGAGGATCTGAACAAGCTGCTCAATGAGTGTGCTATTGCTGAGTGGTCACCACTGTTCAACAATGCTACACTCTATGCAACAACAGACCTTACTGCTCCTGCTTATACTCCGATTGCAACTCTGACTCAGACAACAGGTGATATCGTTCTTCTCAAGAATACCACTACAAAGGCTGTTCTGAATGCTGTAGGTTATGCTGAGAACCACGCTAACATCAACAAGGAGCTCCGCACTGTAGTAAGCTTCGTAGCAAACAATGGTTGTGGTGTTGCAACTCGCATCACTGATGCTCCATTCACAGTTAGCTGGCAGCGTCCAATCAACATGAAGGAGATCGAGAACAAGGTATCTTACGATGCTGCTACCAACTGGACACGCATCTACGCTCTCGACTACATCAAGCTGTTCGACTGGCGTGGTGAGGGTTATGGTTACATGTGGGGCGATCAGACTTGGTTCTGGGCTTACTACAATGTTAACTACATCAAGATCGATACCAACCCAGCTAATGTTAAGACTAACATGCACTCAGGAGAATTCAAACCTCTCGATAAGATCTCTACGAAAGTTGAGCTTTACTGGGAAGATGGCAGTGCTCTTGGCAAGAACGAACACACATTCAACGCATTCAACATCTTGCCATACAATGCTGCTGCTAATAACAATGCTCTCCTTGCTTACATGGAAGCCAATAAGGCTCTGTTCGGTACTATCCTGTACAAGGATAATGGTGACAACGTAACTGACTTCGACCTCATAATCCCAGTTAAGATTGGCTACGAGTGGGGTGAGTTCGAGACAAGCTTGACACTCCGCATCGAGCGTACAGCTGGTCACTAATTTGACTCTTACAGATTAGTATTAGTAATCAAATAATATTGGGGTGTGCCAGCACATGCGGGCACACCCCTTTTTAAAGTTTTTATAGATTTAAACTTTCATGAAGAATTTTTCGTTCATTTTGCTATTGTGTGCCATTACTCTTTTCTCTTGTACTGGCAAAAAGAAAGATGCTACTCAACAGCGTGAGGAGGCTATAGCTGAGTTTCGCAGTCATTTGACTGAAGCTGATACGACTGCTATGTTGAAGATCTGCGATGATGCAATGGAGATGCTGAAGCAAAAGAAGTACGACGCTGTATTGGCTTCGCTTTATGAATATAACGACTCTACAAAAGAAGTTAAGCCTCTGTCTGATACCACTGCTAAGAAATACAAGCGTCAGTTTGAGATGTTTCCCGTACTCTCATACTATCGCATCTACTATTCTTTCCAACTCGAGGGTTGTAACGACGTGAAATATCGTGTCACCTTCGCCACTGCTGAGGCAGCACAGACCAAAGATGACCCTACCACAGCCTATATGTTCAATCCTGTTAAGGTGGATGGCAGTTGGAAGCTATGCGTGAAGACAGCAAAAGACGAGTTTGACCACAGTCATCGCTAATCCTTAATTCTGCATATTATGAAAAAGTTATTGTTTTTATTGTTGTCATTAATCTCACTGACGGCATCGGCCCAGATTAACGACTCGCGCACAATTGACTTTACCAATCCTACGGGTTTGACCCCATCGGTGACACCGATGCATGGTAATGCTCAGATAGTGATGGTGACCGACAAGGTGTTTGAGTCAGGTCCCGTTAGAATTAGTTTTAAGAACGGTAGTGTGGCTACTGGAGCTCAGATAGTCACTACAAAGCGTGGCGACAATCCCGAGACCTATAATCTCCGCATCACCTCAACAACATTTTTCACGGTTTCTGTTGTTGATGGAGCAGTACTGAAATCAATCCAACTAAGCGAGGATTCGTTTGTAGGCGACCTTTCTGTAACATCTGAAGATGCTGCAAAAGGCGACTTTACTGAAACATCTGCATATCGAACATGGGTTCCAGCCGATGGAGCGGGCGATGTCACCAATATTACTTTTATAAACTCCGGTTCTTCTACCGAGATAAAGAAGCTGACTGTAGAGTATGTCGCCAAAAGTGACATCCTCGTTGCTACAACTGATATAGCTGATTCAAAGACTATTGACAGCTTCACATCAATGACTCTCGACTTCGATTCTAACATCACCACTATAGATAGCTCAAAGCCTGTGATGCTTACCAGTGCTGACGGCACAGTATCTAAGCAGCTCACTGCTATTATCAGTGATGGAAATGTTGTGTTGAAGTCTGACGCAACTATCGAGCATGACGATACTTACACCGTCTCTATCGCTGCCAATACGTTTATGGACGCTATGGGCTATGGTAACAAGCAGGCTTCGTTCAGCTTCAAGGTGCTTGTACCTAAGAACACCTTTACTTATAATACCGTGACTCCAGCGCCTGGAAGGGTAGATGAGATAACTGGAGAAATAACGTTAGCATTCCCAAAAGCCGTAGGAAAAGTGACTGACAAAGCCATCATTATTAATAAGGATGGAGAACCTCTCCGTCAGGCTAAGCTCAGCAAGGTGGATGGAAATGACAAACTTGTTTCGCTCAAATTCGACGGCGTGACAAGCGCTATTACCGAACTTGGTGAATACAGCATTGTAATTCCTGAGCAGAGCATCTTCAACGCCTTCCCCGACGATGCACAATTGGTGCGTTATAATCCAGAAATAAAACTGGACTACGTCATCTCTAATGCTCCGCCCGAGGACTCTGAAACCATGAAACAGGCAAAACAGCTCCTTACCGTTGAGGGAATAGGCTATCCGTCGGCTACAAGTGCCGCACGCACTGCCCTCAAGGCACTGGTAGAAGCTGAGACAGTGCCTTCTGACGCTGATCTGCGCACAGCCATTGCGGCTTTCTATGCCGATGCAGCAGTGACACTGCCTACTACCGACAAGTGGTATAAGATCTACAACGTGAATGCCAACGGCAGCAAGCTCTATCTCGAATATGCTGACGGCAAGGTGAGCATAGGCAGCAATGCGGCAAAGGCAGGTGCCTTCAAAGCCACACAAAATGCCGACGGCACAATGTCGTTCTGCACTAATGACGGCAAGTATCTCCATGTGCTGACAGCCATGGATGGCAAATATATTGGCACGTCGTCGAGCAACGTCACTTCAACTTACGACGCTGCTGTCAATAACATCACCTTTGCCCGCGCAATAGTGAATGGAGTGGATAACGACAAGACATTCGGTCTGCTCTCTATGCACGGCTCGCTTGGCACTGACGTGGTGATGAGTACTCCAGCCAGTGCCTATGCTCTTGTAAGTCATAATGCCGCAAGCATTGTCACTTCTCCAGAATACTCGCTTGTCTTTACCGCTAACATCTCAGGTGCCTTCGGATTTGCCGAGACTGTGAAGCCAGAGGATGTGGTTCCTCCTGTTGACCTCGAATGCAGCATCTCGCCAGAGGTGGCTGACAACGACAAGACCATGATGAAGCTCTCGTTCTCTTCGACGTCGAAGGTAGTGCTCAACAATGAGGTACAGGGTGCGTATATCAAAGACGAGAAAGGAAACAAGATGGGCGATGTAGTGCTGAAGACTACAGCCACCGACAACGTCTTTGAGTTTAGCATCGTTGGTTTGGAGAATGGCAGCTACTCTATCGTAATACCAGAAGGTAGTTTTAAAGCAACTGTAGATGGTAAGGTGGCTCTGACAAAAGCTATTGTCAAGTCGTTTGCCGTGGGCAAGAGCGGAGCAGGCGACACCGAAGGTTT
The DNA here is from genome assembly GCF_002251245.1 of Prevotella sp. P5-92. Lineage (GTDB taxonomy): Bacteria > Bacteroidota > Bacteroidia > Bacteroidales > Bacteroidaceae > Prevotella. The sequence continues at coordinate 2,727 of NZ_NPJG01000113.1, read as the reverse complement.
CGACTATTCATATAATATCTTAGCCCGTTGGGGAGATACAGGCGGTATATATGTAGATGACCAGGTGTTTGTAAACTACGTACTTACATTGCCTTATAATTGGGATAAGGGACTCGTTGCAGACCCGACAAAACAAGTTATAATCACCGATTTGTTCTCTGCTTCATCAGTGAAGGCTACAGGACATTTCGAATCGTACGTGATACCTGAAGCTCCACAGTATCCGGCAGTTCGTCTTGTATATGACAGTTATGAGCCGTCAATTGTTTCTGGCTCGTCGTATGCAGTGATAATTGAAAAGGCTACTCTTGGCGACAATAACTTCGGCAAGTATCTCGAAGACCGTACATCGGTAAGCCCATCTGAGTGTAAGGTAAACAACAAGATGGTGCTCCAGTATCATATCGACAACTACCAGGCAGCTGCTGTTGAAGGTGTAGAGGTTGACTCTACTGGCGACGAGAAGGTTGTTGACCTCCTTGGCCGTCAGGTGAAGACAATGAAGAAGGGTCAGCTCTATATCGTTAAGGGCAAGAAAGTATTGTATAACGATTAAATATTGAATTAATCTCTTTTTGAAAAGGGAAGTTAAGGAAGCAATAACCGCTTCTTTAACTTCCTTTTTTTTAGGTCAAAACAGAATGCCCTATCCACCTTCCAACTGAATAGGGCATTCACCTTCCAACTGAATAGGGCATTCACTTATCAACTGAATAGGGCATTCGTTTTTTTGGGGAAAAACCGCCGTAGTAGGGTCTTACTTTATGTAAGACCGCTCGCCTAATTCCGCCTCCATATCCTTTCTACTCTTGCTCTTTGTGACAAATCTTACGCCGAAAAAGACGAGGAAGACAGCTAAGGCATGGGTGAGCTTAAAGACACCGAGACCGGTGAGAACGCTGACGACAACAGCCACAAGAGGCTGCACGTAGTTATACACACTGACAACCGTAGGCCGTAGCACCTGCTGAGCCTGCATGGTAAGAATATAACAAAAGAAGGTGCATACCACGACTACAAAGGCAGTCTCAAGCCACGTCTTTATGCTGATGGCAGCAAAGGGAATGGCGGCGACATGAGAAAATGTGAAGGGGGTGATGATGATGGCAGCAAAGGTAAACATCCATTTGTTGACCGTAAACACCGAATAGCGCTTTATCAGTGGATTGAACATCGACAGATAGAAGGCGAACGACAACTGCGCAAACATGCAGAGGAGGTCGCCCCTGATGTCTCCCACCTTGGAATTGGAGGCAGATGCACTGGTGAGGATAAGCATCAACGCTCCACAGAATCCCATGAACACGCCTCCCGCCTTCTTGGCGGTGACCGGCTCCTTGAGAATGATGGCAGAAAGGATCATCGCAAAGATAGGCATCGACGTGGTGACGATGCTGGAGTTGATGGGCGAAGTGATGCTCAGTCCGATGGTGTAACAACACTGGTTGAGCACAAGACCGAAGAGACCCGCGAGACCGAGTTTCAGGATATCACTTACAGGCGGTTGCTCACGCTTTACGAAGAGAGAAGCAATCCAGAAGAGCACGGCAGCTCCAGTGACACGAAAGGTGACCATGTCGATACCCGTGAGTCCATGTGTCATGGCATCCTTGCCTATGGGAGCCATCAGACCCCAAAAAGCGCATGCCAAAAACATGCTGAGATGAGCCAAAAGCGGCTTTTTGTTATCCATTTATCTATTTATTCTTAAAAAACGGTGCAAAGTTAATCATTTTCTGTGGAAAAACACTATATTTGCAGAAAGAAAACGAAAAGTCTTATGCAGAAATATGCTGATTATATCGAACAGATAGAGATTGACTCGCTCTGGAGCGGCACACGCCACATAGTATGGAACCTCGACCCGAAGGTGAACATACTCAGCGGAGTGAATGGAGTGGGAAAGAGTACTATATTGAATAAGGTGGTGAGGGGACTGATACCCGGAGGCGAATTTCCGAGCCATCTGCTCAAAGGCGTGCGCATAAAGGTATGCCCCGACGACGCACGATGGATAAGGTATGACCACATACGCAGCTTCGACCGTCCGCTGATGAACAGCGACATGGTGAACAAGATTGTGGATGCCTCGGTAAACACAGAGCTCGACTGGCAGATATACCAGCTGCTGAGGAAATATCTCGACTATCAGGTGAATGTGGGCAACCGCATTATAGCCGTGCTGCAGAGCGGCGATGCCGACGCTGCAGTGAAGGCACAGCAGATATCGGAGCCGAAGAAGAAGTTCCAGGACATGATTGACAGCCTCTTTGCCGACACGGGAAAGCAGTTGGTGAGAAGCCGCAACGACATAGCCTTCAGTCAGATAGGTGAGATACTTACTCCCTACCAGCTCTCCAGCGGCGAGAAACAGATGCTCGTGATACTGATGACGGTGCTTGTGGAAGACAACCAGCCCTACGTCCTCTTTATGGACGAGCCCGAGGTGAGTCTGCATATAGACTGGCAACAACGTCTCATCGACCTCATCCTCGAACTGAACCCCAACGTCCAGATTATCCTTACCACACACTCGCCGGCGGTGATCATGAACGGCTGGACAGACCGAGTGACGGAAGTGAGCGACATACTTGTATGACCCTCAAATCCGCAACCTATAGGGTTTAGTGGGATTTTGCTTGCAAAGCGACAAAATTCATTTTATTGTACATATTTCTTGCACAACAGAAATGTCGCAGACACAAAATCCCCTTACCCCATAAAGCG
>NZ_NPJG01000112.1 GCF_002251245.1 Prevotella sp. P5-92 | reverse complement strand
AACCTAAAAACACCCAAAAATAGCCATCTGAATTTGGCCAAAATTGCCAAATTCACGTCAAAAACTGCCATTTTTAGGCCAAAAATAGAGGTTTTTAAGGCTAAAATTGCCAAATTCACGTCAAAAACAGCCATTTTTAGGCTAAAAATTGAGTTTCCTTGAGGTTAAAAATTGTGTTTTTTCTATCCCATTTTCTCCTAAAACCGATATTTTTGGCTCCAATTTGGCCGCAAAAAAAAAACACGAATATCAACCATCCCTCGAAGATTTACCTCTCAGGCCTGCCCATAATAAAAACAGACATAAACTTCGACCCTCAAGCGACACACAATAGGCGACTGGAAGGTTATATAAAAAAAATGTTAACAGCAAGAATAAAGTAGCGAAAAAACTTGCAGGATTGGGATTTATTTCGTATCTTTGTAGCTGAAAAGAGCAGACAAAAAGCGAGCATTGACACACGAGAAAAATCATCTTCTCTAAGCAAAAAAGGCAGTATGAAGAAAACACTCAACTTGATTGGCAGCCTCGCCATAGGCGCGATATTCGGACTGGCACTGGCATTCCTGCTGATATGGAGCATCGACGGCAGCGAAGGCATCAGCGACGTGGTGCATAAAGACCTCAACATGACGAAGATAGCCATCTCCATAGCGTGCACCTTCGCATGGCTCTTCGTCACCGCCATACTCCAGTTCACCCTCCACGAAGTGGGCCATCTGCTGTTTGGCTTGGCGTCAGGATTCAAGTTTTCGTCGATAAGGATATACAAATACGCGCTGGTGAAGGACCACTGCGGATTCCACATCAAGAAATTCAACATCCAGGGAACGGGCGGACAGTGCATAATGACACTACCCGAAGCCACCGACCCGTCGAGAGTACCCTTCTTTTGGTACAATGCCGGAGGCGTGATCGTCAACCTGCTGCTTTTGGCCCTATCCATAGTCGCGCTGCTGTACTGCGATCTGGGCATGGTGGGCGAAACATTTTTTATGATGCTCGCCTTCACCGGAGCCTTCATCGCCTTGATGAACGGCGTTCCACTTAGCTTCAACGGACTCTGTAACGACGGCAGAAACATACTGCTCCTGATGCGCGGCAAGCACTCGCGCCGTTTCTTCCTTCGCATGATGCAGGTAGCCAGCGAGCTGTCGAAGGGAAAACGGCTGAAAGACATGCCCCGGGAGTGGTTTGAGGACATACCGGTAGATTCGCCAAAAGACTATTTCCTATTGGCAAACCGCATCAACTATGCCGCATTGCTTGAAGACTCAGGCCGATTTGACGAGGCACGCCGAGTGTATGAAGAGATTTATTCTTTCGGCAAAGAATTGCCGGGATTGATGAAGCTCGAGATAGGTGCTGACCACATACTGATGGAACTGCTTACCACGGCCAGGCACGACGTGGTGGACAAGATCTACGATAAGTCCCTAAAGGCGTATATCAACTCGTCCTACAAGTATTCGCCTATCAAGGCCGTCGCCCTCTATGCCCTCACCTTGCTTCACGACAACGAGCCCGTCCGTGCCAAGCATTTGCTCGACGAACTGGAGTCGCATCGCGACGAATATCTCATGCCGGGCGAATATCTCACCGCAATTTACCTTATCGGACAATGCGACACTGTAGATACTAACAAATAGCTGAATTATAGCAATTTTTATAAAGAAAATTACCCTTGTCATTTGTCCAAATAAAAATATCACTCGCCCTTTAGATTCTCATAAACCTCGGGGGCATTCGTCGCCAGTTCACCCAAAATGCTGCATGTTTGCATCTCGCAACAGTCGCCACAGGTATTGTATCCTTTTTGCAATACGCATTTTCGGATTTTGCACATGTCACTGCAATAGTAGATCTTGCACCCTTCTGTACGGCAACCCATACAATTAATCCATTCAGGCTGAAATTCCATCTGGTTCATCTCACCCCATTCCTTAGCCACTTTCTCTCGCAAACGATTATCGTCGTTCAGAGTGGCTAAGCGTGCCTCACATTTCTCGCAGTCGAGGCCACAACAAGCAATTAGCTGTTTCATAAGTCTTCTATTAATTAATATCACTATTCATAAATAAACTTTTCCATCCAAACGGTATCATACCATTCGTTGAACTTCCATCCACATCTGTGGAAATGAGCGACCTGTGAAAATCCCATTCTTTTGTGAAATTCGACGCTTTGGTGAGACAGACGCTCATTGGGTATGTCTGTCCATGCTATGCATGCATAAATATTCTTTATTCCCCTATCAGCCAACTGCCTCTCAAGTTCGTTATAAAGCATTTTTCCTAAGCCTTTGCCTTGAAAGTCTTTTGCTATATATATGCTTGTTTCCACACAATGACTATAGGCACATCTCTGCTTAAAATCACTGGCATAACAATATCCCACAACCTCTCCATCTACTTCCGCAACAAGATATGGAGATCTTGCGACGATGTTTTTTATGCGTTCCTTAAAGACATCCGCCGATGGAACTGCATATTCAAAAGAAACGGCTGTATCCTGGACGTATGGAGCGTATATCTCCACAAGTCTAACTGCATCGCTAAAGGAGCACTGTCTTATCCTAACACTCATAAATCTTGTTTTCATAATTATTGTTTTATATTACCCTCTTCACACCAGGCAGCAATCGAATCAACCAGGTTAAGGTGAATGAGAGAAAAGTTGTGAATACTCCGACGAACATGAACTTGCCAAAGGCTCCCATCCACACGCCGTCGAACACATTCTGAATACAAATCATCAACGGCAAATGGAAAATGTATGCCCCATAGCTCTGAGCCGAGAGCCAAGAGAGCGCTTTATTGCCCATGTTGACTTTCTCGCGGAACAGCCATAACAATCCGAAACAGATGAAAACGCACATCAGAGACTCATAGATTCCAAACCATCGCCACACGAAATCATTCCATGCGCCATCTTGCCGGACATAGTTTCCTATAGCCAAAAGTGCGCCTATGGACAATGCTATAACACCAGTCTTATTTGTCATCTTGTCGAGCCAACAAAACCTGTAGGCCAATATGCCCAAAACAAACATCATGACATACTGAAGATAGTGGGCAGGCTCAAATATCCATACACTAAGACCAATCCAATTGTCTTGTGGACTCACCTGACGAATGAAATAACTGCCGATGCCCATCACTAATGAAGCAATAAACAATCCTGTCAGCGTCGGTCGTGAGTCGCAGTCTTTAGATATTGCCGAACATCTTTTCCTGACCACAGCATAGAAGAAGCTGAATATCAGAAGACTTTCTACAAACCACATGTGGGCTAACTCCACTTTGCCGGTAGCGTATGTCAACAGACCGCCCATCAACAACAATGGTACACCGAGACGAAGAATCTTCTTCCTGACAAAAGTGCTAAAACCTTGTCGGTCGTAACTGCCTGGTACAAAATACCCAGAAATGAAGAAATACAATCCCATGAAAAAAGCGGCATTGGTAGAGAAGAAATGCCATATCCAAGGCATCACCTCCGCAGGATTTGAAGGAGTATATCCCCACTCGCCACCGTCACCATACGCCTGTCCCGCATGATGGAATATCACCAAGAAGGTCAATGCCACCTTCAGATTGTCAAGATAATTCAGTCGTGCCATAATATATGTAAGTATGCTTGTTTCATCGTGTATCAGTTATTCAATAAACGACGATATCTCTATCAAGTTACCTTCAGGATCTGCCACATAGCAGGTTCGCTGTCCCCATGGCTCTGCCGTAGGAGCGAATATTGGCTTTGCGCCCATGCTTACCGCACGATCATACTCCTTGTCAACATCGGCAAAGGTGGGGACATCGAAAGATAGTTCCATAGTGCCGTTGGTGCCATTGGGATAGGCATACTCATGAGATGTCATCTGCTCAAAGACAACGCGCGGGAACATGATGATACGCGATGCGCCAAGTGTCATCTCCACGTTAGGATCCATACCATTCCATTCGGTTTTGAATCCAAAGACATCGCGATAGAAAGCCACCATCTTGGCATGGTCGGTAGTGAAGAGTCCAATGGTATTGAACGTGAAACGTGGTTTCGTCTGCGACATCATCTTCGCAAACTCCACGAGACCCATCTTGTAGAATGTCTTGTACATCTCTATCTCCTTTGACTCGTCGTTTTTTAGCAGAGCGAGAATCTCGCAGGCAAAGTCAAGACTGGCGCTACCATTAGCAGTGACAATATTATTGTCGCTCACAGCCTGGGCATTAACATAGCCTGCAGCATTGGTATATGCCTCTCCACCCCATAACTGGAGTTGCTCGATGCCATTGCCCGTATGGCGGACATCATTAAGGAAACCCTTGCTCGCCATCCATGAGGCGGCATTGCAGATGGCACCGACTATGCGACCTTTGCTGATAGCATCGACAACGAGAGGTGCAACACGTTCTGCCGCCTCGCCTTTCCATCCATATCCTCCAATGAGCACCAGTGCTGCATAGTCGTCGGGAATAGAATCAAACGTATAGTCGGGCAGCAGGCGTAAACCGCTGATAGCCTCAACAGGCTCCATCGACTCAGCCACAATCTTGTTCTCATACTTTGGATTCTCCTTCATCGCCATGGCATCAGAACGCAGAGGCTGAGTGAGATAAGGCAACTCATGCTCCGCAAACTGTGGCAGCAACACATACAATACTTTCTTCATCATTCTTAGTTCTTTTGGGAATTATCCAACACAGGTATCATCAGACCGCACTTATAGTCAGGAGTGTTGAAGTCGCCCATCGTGTACCATTCCACGTTCACCGCCATCACAGCCTTGTATTCAAAATGCTGGGGCAACCATTCATTATATACATAATTGTAGTTGTTGTGGAATGCAGCCATGCCGCCCTCAAAATGAAATTTCAGCCATCGCTTGTAATCTGCCTTGCGCACTTCCATTCCTTCGGGCACATTGCCACCCTTGTAGCTGCCGCTGATAAAATAGTCGAATGTACCAGCTGCCATATCGCAGTCGCACAGGGCATATTCACCGATATTGTTTTCTGCTACAGCCGCCTGCTTGTCGTTGAGCGGCTTACCAGCCTGCATCATCGGGATGCACAGTTGCTCGCTAAACTCTTTCCAGAATGCGGGGCATTCTTCCTGTCCTTTCTTCATCTCAATCTTTTTAACGATGCCTATCAGTTCGAGGCCCTCATTCTCAATAATGTCAAATTTCATAATCGTATTTGTTGTTTTTTCTTTCTTCACGAGTCACATTTCATCGAATATTTCCAAGACATCTCCCTTGTACCACTCTATATCCTTTGGAAGCCATATGAAACCATAGTACTCATGCTGGTTGTTGATTTCATCCTTTATCGCCTTTTCACTATAACCGTGGTCGATGAGATAGCGGATTACGGAGGCACGAACAAGGGTTTCCTCTATCACGTTCTCCCAAATACCATAGCCCACGGAATTGAGTTTCTTGCGATGCTCCTTAAGCAGACGAGAGCCAATATCCTTGTATCTCTTGTCTGGCATAATAAAGGAATGACAGAACTCATGCACGAGAATCTTGTCTATCTCACTGTCGCGGAAATACCACGGTGTGCCGTCTTCGTCTTCCCCATATAGCATCACGGCAATCTTCTCAGTTCGCTCCCCTGGCTTTGTTCGCTCTATGCCAAAGCTGCCGCTACCGTTGTTCAGTCCTACGATGATGCCAAAATCGGCTGTTGACTCCTTTTTGAAGAAACTGCCGAACCAGTCGAGGTCCACGTAATCTGCCATGGTGACACGGGCTGCATCCACTGCCTTTTTATACATTTGACTATGCTGGCGATAGAACTCGGAGAAATTACTCTTCAAATAGAAGTCGGTAAGCAATGGTAAAAACTCCTTGATGGCTTTCCGGGGCCAACGCTTGTATTCCTTATTGGCATTGGGAATAAGGTCAAGACCATCTTCCCGGCAAAGCAGATGGGCACCAAACCATGGCACAGCCTCATAGCCGATGCTATATACCGGCAACTGGTTGTGAAGCCACACGACTGCCGGATGATTTTTCCATGCGGCAAACCATTCGTCACAATCTTTCTGATAGCGTGGGGCAATGGAGTCGTTGAACACAGTGTTGTCGGCAAAGCGCGCCACTATTTCCATCAGTTCCACTCCTTCTTCAGTCTTAACGTATGGATGATTTGAGGTCAACTTACGTATAAATCTCATCACCCTGCGCATATACTCCCTATCGGAAGAGGGGTGAATAAAGTCCTTGCATATGAAATGCTCATCGCCTTCCACGGTCATTGTGTCGAGGTCGATGGTGTATTTCGATGCCTCGGCTGATAGTATCTCAAAGCACGAGTATGGCACCTGCGTGTCCTTACGGCTGTGCATCATAAGCACCGGTCGGTTGTCGAGACCACGCAGTGCATATACAGGACTGCTTACGGAAGCGTCAACACTATATTTCTCTTTAACGACATGCCTCGTGACACCATCAAGTTCGGTGGCGGGAATCATCGGCAGAAATGCCTCGCGACTCGCCTGCAGGAAGTCCTCAAGACTCGAAAAGGCAGAAAGCGAGACAAGTCCGTCAATATCCTTGTTTTCGCCAATAGAGCGTATGGCTACGGCACCTCCCATTGACACTCCCATCACAATTACGGGTACGCCTTTGTATTTGGCATTGCTTTTAATGTAATCAGTCACAGCCTTCACGTCGCGAGTCTCTTCATAAGCCAAGCAGATGCGGTTGCCATCGCTCTTGCCGTGACCTCTTAGGTCGGGCATGATGGTGGCGACACCAGCCTTAATAAACTCCGCCGCATGACCATAGAAGGCAGTCACCGAGGGATTCTCTATTCCCGAGAGACAAATCACCACGCCTTTGGGATGCTCAGGACAAATCTCGTATGCGAAGATTTCGAATCCGTCGGCAGTCTTCAGTGTCAGCGAGTCGGGAGCAGGAAGTCCAAAATCCCTCGCGTCATGAATCATGTTATAATTGACATGCTTATCGACAAGATAATTAATCACCTGTCGTCCAGCAGCCACCCAATTATCCTTTCCGCCAGTCTCCTGTGCCTTAACCTCAAATGCCGACAGAGAACATGCTGCGAATAACAGTGCAAATAATATTCTCATCCTTGTATATAATATTTTATTAAAAAGTCAATCTTAGCACCATTATCGGTTTGTCGGCACCCTGATAGAGCTTGTTGTCAAAGGCAGTTTCGCCAGTTGGCAAGAATCCGCACTTCTCCATCACTCGTCCCGAAGCAGGATTACTGATAAAGTGTCCGCTGATAAGAGATTTTATGTCGGTCGTCTCACGGACATGTCGAATCATCAACTGCAGAGCCTCTGTACACATACCCTTACCCCAATATGGTTTGCCTACCCAATAGCCCACAGTGGGTTCTCCTTCACGCGAAGGCAAGGAGCAGTCGCACGACGGACCATAGCCCATGGCTCCAATTGCCTCGCCTGTCTCGTTCCATACAATGGCCCATGTGGTGGGATCGTTAAATACTGTACGGATTATCTCCAGACTCTCTTTTTCAGAAAGATGTGGAGGCCAACCAGCCTGAAGGCCAACCTCTGGGTCGCTTGCGTATTTATACAAAGCCTTGGCATCAGTGTCAAGCCAAGGGCGAAGAGTTATTCTATCTGTTTTCATCAATGCCCATGTCAATCCATCACCACTGCCGTTCCACTTGCCGTAACCATTAGCATCGAGCCATTAGCACCTAATGCCTCATAGTCGAGGTCGATGCCCACCACGGCATTCGCCCCCATCATTTGTGCCCGCTCCTCCATCTCACGCAATGCTATGTCCTTTGCTTCGCGCAGCACACTCTCATACGAACCGCTTCGTCCACCCACGATGTCGCGGATGCCGGCAAAAAAGTCTTTCACAAAGTTGGCACCGATGATGGTCTCACCAGTCACCAATCCCTTATAATCTCTGATTGGATGTCCCTCTATTGTGGGAGTCGTTGTTAATATCATAATAAAAATAATTTAGGAGATTAATACTACTTGTTCATTTTCTTGAGTCTAACCATCACCAGTGCATTTGCCGAAAAGACACAGCATAAGGCTATTGGCAGGGGATGGTGGTTTTCCTGATTCTCACCAAACATTGAGATGCAAAGGAAGATAACTCCCAATAGCAATAAAGTCACAATGACTATAACCAAAAACTTGTCCTTATTCATAATTGTCGTTTTTATTCATTTGACGATAAAATAGGATTTACAACTACAGAATCTTCTGTTTTTTCGGCTGCAAAGGTACTTCGTTAGTAGCATATAACCAAAAAACTGGGACAGAAAGCAAGTATTTGTGACGAATGGAAGGATCAAATCCTCCATCCCACCTCGCCTACTCCACCGTAACTCACCTTGTCGCCACGGTAAAAACAAAGACCCGTCTCTCCGTTGGGCACTATTCGTTGCACCAGCGGAGGACGGGTATCGCGTCCATAGAAATACATCTTTATATATGGGCCAGAAGTGTGTGGGGTTTTCTACTGCAAAACTCTTTCACTTGCTACCACAGTTGCCCAGGTAACTTCAGTTTCTCCTTTGGCGGGAAGAGCTTGTCAAACTCTTCTGCCTCAGCTTCATCCACAAGATATCCCTCGGGAGTGGCATATTCGCCTTTCACGCCATCGAGAAATGTTTTCATTTCTTTACTGTCATTATGGTTTAACGGGTGCAAAGGTAAGGAGATTCGGGTTGTCAGAGATGTAAAAATCAGACAAAGAGGTTATCTCGCCGCATAGAAGAAGCCATAGCCAGCGGCATTAGCCACCTGGTTGAGCCCATTCTCGTCGAGTGCCACGTCCATCGTCTTGTCGGCCACTGTCACCTTGATGGTACCATCGGGGTTGAAACGGAAGATCTCTGTTGTCTTTCCGTCTTGTATCTGCGACCACGAGTCGGTCTTCTTGTCATATCTGAAACATGTCACATTGCCGTCAGGAGCCTTTACCTCATATCCGTCCTTCAGTGTCTTCACGGCATAGTAGCGTCCGTCCTGCCCCTTCACCGTCACGCTCTTGCCCACGTTGGCTGCCAAAGGGTTAGTGCCACTCCAGAACTCTATCGAGTTGAGCACCAGCACGTCGGCAAGCGAGCATACAGCATATGCAGGTGAGATGACGATAAAGATGATCTCGTTAAGAAACTTGTTGTCTGTCGCGCCACGGTTCCAGCTTGCGAGTTTGTTAAACAACGAGAATGAGCCTACACACGACGATGTAAGCATAGTGGTGCACATAAGGATGGCGGCCACGGTGAGTGTTCTTACTTTCATACTATTTCTTTTTATTGTTGATATGTTTATAATAACTTCGGCAAAGGTAAGACAATAATATGACAACTCCAAGCATTATCTTTCCTTTTTTGACAAAAAAGACAAGAATATTTGTTAAATGTGACAATTATCTTTGTTTTCTGAACTAAATATTGTACTTTTGCAACAATTTTTCATAAAAGACAACCAAAAATATCCTTTGGGATTATCACCAGATATAAAGTAATGAGAAAAAACATCATCATAGAGCGACTGCAAAGCGCCCTCATAGGCACACTATTCATCGCAGTCTTCCTGCCCTTCGGTCTCAATAATTTTGATGCAATGCGCTGGCCGCTGCTTGCGGGCATAGGCGCCATCATAGCCTTGTCGGTACTGGCCAGCGAACTGATCGTTGAGCATCTCTTCAAGATGCCTAACGACATCTCACGTGGCAGTAAGTTTATCATCAAGCGCAACTTGTTTTTCGAGGCTTTCAATATCGTGCTGCAGGTTCTTCTCGTAATGCTCTTCCTCGACACGTTTGCATGTAACGACATCGTTGACAATCACTTCGGCTGGGCCACGTTTGGCTCGGTGATTGCGGTCAGCATCTACGTCACCATCATCATCCATCTCTATTGGCGCAACGTATATAAGAAGAGGTATCTTATCAAGCAGTTGGAGGAGATGCAGCTGCTGAACGGTATCATGCTGGAACGACAGCGCACCATGACCGAAAAGAAAAACGAGACCGGCGTCGAGGACAAGCCTGCCGACGCTGGACGCATGGTCATCAACGGCACCACAAAGGAGCATCTCGACATCATGCCTTCTCAGTTTATCTATGCCACATCAGAAGGCAACTACCTGCACATACATTACTTACGTGACGGCAAGCATTTCGACATGATGATACGCACAAGCATGAAAAACGCTGTAGAGACCCTCTGTTGTCATGCCAGCATCATGCAGTGTCACCGTGCCTACGTGGTCAATCTTCTCATGGTGGAAAGAATCGAGAGCCGAAACAGTGGCATAGCTCTTATCATGGCTCACTGCGGCGACGTTGTTCTCGTTTCAAAACAATACTCCGCCGAGGTGAAGGAGAAGATACAGAATCCGCAATAGTCCAGACGGACTCTGTATCCTCTGTTGCCGCTTCATGACTGACTCTTCGTCGGCTGTAGTCGCTGTCAGACTCATCATCGCCGAGGGTCGCCAGCTGACATCACAGTCGTTTTATCACGTCTTGTCCTGCTCCCTTACCCTTATACTTGCTTTTTGTGGCGTTGAAGGCATAGCGCACCGACAGTGCCACACGGTGGAGACTGTAGTTGCCACGATCTCTTCCAAAGACGTCACTCTGCTGAAAGGTATAGTTGCCAAGGTCGAGCAATACGTCGTGGCGTGCCGTATTGAATATGTCGGAGCAAGAGAGACGCACCACGAGCGACCTGTCCTTAAGAAACGTTTTCTGCACTGCGGCAGTCAGATTCCAATAGGCCTGCAACAGTCGCACGTTACGGTAGTGTGCCTTGCTGTAGAACTCTGAGTTGAGTTCCAGCTGCCAGCCGTGTTTCAGGCGGAAGGCGTTGTCGCTGTTGTAGATAAGCATTGGCTTGTCATACGACACTTTGCGTTTGCCCGTTGCCTCGCGCGGATCGTCGAGGTTGAACGAGAGCCATTGTTTTTGCACTCCCACGGTGTTGCTCGTTGTCCACACGCCAACATTATGCGAGGCTATAAAGAAGGCACTGAGCACGTCGATAGGACTGTCAAAGTTCACCATGCCTAACATCACTACTCCATTGTCGTCGTAGGGCGTTGTCCAGTCGTAGATAGCGTCTTTGATATGCATGTAGTTGGCGCTGAAGGCAAGCCATTTCCATCGGCCTGAGAGGTCGAGAGAGTGTCTTATCTCGTTTTTCAGCAGCGGGTTACCTGTCTGTAGTGTGTATTTGCTGATATAATAGACCTCGCTTTGCAGCTGGCTGTACATAGGGCGTGTGGTCTTCACTCCGTAGCTCAGCTGCATCTGCAATGCTCCGAGCCTTGTGCCAAACGACAGCGACGGGAAGAAGTCGTCGTGGTTTCTCTTCACCGACTGTTGTGGGTTTGAAAGGTCATCGAAGTCGAAAGCCACATGCTCATATCTCATTCCGAGAGTGAGCATACCTGCCTTGGGTATCATTATGCCATATTCAAAGAAGGCGGCATAGTTCTGCTCGCTCACCTCCGACAGCCTGTCTGAGATGTTTTCCACTCCACTGATACGGTAGTTGTTGTCGCGACACACGGTGGTCAGCTCACCACCTAACGTCAGTTTGCCGTTCCAGAGTGGATAGTCAGCAACGAGCCGGGCGGCAAAGAGGCGGCTTTTGTTCTCTGTCATCGACTCCACCATTCGTGTGCCCGACAGTGCCTGTTCGTTGATATTGTCGTCGTTCTTATCACACTGCGAGTAGTAATCCACGTTGGCGTCGATACCCCATTTGCCTATCTTTCCGTTGTAGTAGGCGTTGGCTTGCAGCGTGTTAGGGTTCTTGTAGTCGTAGTCGCTCACCGACTTCAGGTAGTCTTCCTTCACGCCGTTGCGCAGTATGTCTTCCTCCATGGTGAAGACAAAGTTGTTTTTCAGCCATTTGCCTCTTTCCATCTTCACTCCCACGAAGTTGTCATCGTCTATCTGCCAGTTCACACCAGCGTTGTAGTGTATTCTCGAGAACTTCTCGTCTTCCTGAGTGTCGCCCGTCTGGCGGTGTGTCACTCCTGTGCCGTATGTCGTCTGTTCGAGTATCGTGCGGTTGCCGTCGAGATAGTCGTTTTGGAATGTAGCTCCTCCGAAGAAGTCGAGACCCTCGTGGCGATAGTTCAGGTTGAGGGTGGAGGCAAGGTTGTTGTTGCCCGACTTCAGCGCCTGGTCGTCGCTCACGTCTAAGCGTCCACTGAGTCCCTCTCCCTGTTGTCGGCGGGTCTTTATCCTCACCACGGCATTCACCGAGGCGTCGAATGCTGCTCCAGGACTGTTTATCACCTCCACCTCGCGAATGTCGCGACTCCTCAGTCGTTTCAGTTCTTCCATGTCCTGCACCTTGCGTCCGTTAATATAATAAATAGGTGAACCCTTGCCTATCACCTGTAGCTGTCCGCCCATACGCATCATTCCTGGCACTCGCGACAACATGTCTTCTACCGAACCGGCCGACTCCAATGGCGAACCAACGATACGTGTCACCATAGCTCCGTTTCGCATCTTAGTCCTTGCAGCTGTTGACTTCACCTCAAGCTCCTTCAAGTTGAGCGAGTAATCTACTGTGTCCTTCTTCTCTGTCTGGGCCATGGCTGATTCCACTCCCGTCATTGCGACTATTGCCGCCAAACATAATTTTAACATCGTCATATCTGTTTTCATTATAAAATTTTCTGCTGCAAAGGTATGACTGTTAATTGGATTGTGCAATAGTGTGGGACAGAAGGCCACGAAAATGGGATATTCTGCCTGCCATTCGTCACATATCACTGCCGTTTGTCCCAAAAGCTTGGAAATATGGGATAAAAGGTGTATCTTTGCACCGTAATTCACAACTATGACAATGATGAAAATCAAAATTAAGAATCCTGTGAACATCCGTATCGTTCACGAAAGCGTATATGCAGGCATTTTCGTCATCCTGCTCTTATGGCTCACCATGCCATTCAATGTCGAGACAATCCACGAGAGACGGCCGCTGTTCTTCCTTGCCCAAGGTATTATCACCACGGTGATAAGTATCGCCACTGGCTTATTTGCCGCACACATACTTCACTTTCCCATGGACCCAAGGCTGCCGCTCAACACTGTCCACCGCAACAGCCTCATACAATATTTCATCAATATCCCCACAGTCGCCTTCGTACTCACCGTCTTCGGCGGATTCTTCTTCTGCGACAATCCCATCGAACCGTGGTGGAATGGCGGGCATATCCATCTCGACTATTTCTACCAGTATATCTACTACGTGTCTGCCACCTGCATCTTTCTGTATACAGGTACATACGTACGTAACCGCAACTGGCATCTGCGATTCAAGCTCGAAGAGGTGCGCATCATCAACGCCCTTCTTGAGGAACTACAGAAAAACATTGCCGAGGAAAGCGAGATGGGGAAGCAAAAGGCTGAAGACCGTCAATCTGACAGCGCTCCCCAGTGCCATCTCGTCGGCAATACTGGCAACAGCACGCTGTCTCTTCCGCCTGAAAACATCATCTATGTCGAGTCGATGTCAAACTATGCCGACATCTGCTATATGGAGGACGACGAGGTGCGACACAAGATGCTCCGCATCACACTAAAACAGATTAAGGAATGTATTGCCGACAACAAGTTCATGGTGCAGTGCCACCGCGCTTTCATCGTCAATCTGAACTTTGTAGTCACCATCACCAACCGCAACTCTGGCTACCTCCTCCAGATCTTCGGCACCGACAAGCAGATTCCCGTCTCACGCACTTACACCGCGGCAGTCAAAGAGAGTCTGCAAGTTTCTGCCAAGTAAAAATTATTTTGTAGCATCTTTAATACAAAAATATCAATTGCAATAATATGTAAATTTTATTGCAAAGAATAAGTCATAATCGCAATGTTAAGACACTTTAACGGAATTGCTGTTCTATCTTTTGAATATTATTCTTAACTTTGCACACAAATAAAGTAAAGATAATGTTGATTACAATTGAACAGCTAAAAAGTATCATTCGCGAAGCGTCAGGACTGATGGTCGCCGACGGATTTGATATTGAACAGAAAGGAGGGTGCGAAAACATCGTCACCTCATCTGACGTGGCCGTGCAGAACTTCCTGTGTGAAAGACTCTTGAAGATAATGCCTCAGTCTGGGTTCCTGTGTGAGGAAGAGGACATCAACGACTCACAGCATGAATACACGTGGATAATCGACCCTATAGACGGAACTGCCAACTATAGCCGTGGTATCGACCAATGTGCCATCTGCGTGGGATTGAAACACGGCGACAAGATGGAGATGGGAGTGGTATATATCCCCCGCACCAATGAGATGTTTTATGCCGAGAAAGGCAAGGGCGCATATCTTAACGGCAAGCGTATCCATGTCTCAAGCCGCCCCTTTGCCAATGCTGTGTTGTGTACTGCCCTGCCTGTATATCACAAGGAGTATGCCGAAGTGTGCTCACGGATTATAGTTGAGGCTTTTGGCAAATGCAACGACATACGCCGCTTTGGTGCCTGTGCGCCAGAGCTATGCTATCTTGCAATGGGCAGGTGTGAACTGTATTTCGAATACCTTCTCAGTCCATGGGACTATGCCGCTGCATCACTGATTGTGACAGAGGCAGGAGGAGTCATTACATCATCCGACGGAAGCAACCTGCGACTGACGCAACCCACCGGCGTTATTGCCGCCAACAGCCTCCCCAACCACCAACAGTTGCTTAGCATCGTGAGGAATTCCCAAAACTACAGGTAAATAACATTCCGCCCAAAAGGCATATTTCATCATCGTTAAGACGGGTTTACAATGACTGACAGACGTTATTTTACCCGTCTTAACATGTTTTAACCCTATCATCATCGTCTTTTCTTGCATCTTTCAGCAATATATCGTAACTTTGTCGCTGATAACCCAAAACTGTATATTATGGAACTATACGTGATATTAAGCAAGATAAAGGCACACTTCACGGTGATGCAAGACATGGAAGACGAGAAAGAGATAGTGGCACAAATCACCAGTGGCGTGAGCTTCAGGGGAGCCAACCTCTGGGTGCTTATCTTCGCCATCTTCATAGCGTCGCTCGGACTCAATGTCAACTCCACCGCCGTCATCATCGGCGCCATGCTTATCTCGCCCCTTATGGGACCTATCATCGGCATGGGACTCGCCATAGGCATCAACGACTTCCAACTGCTGCGACGGGCGGCAAAGAATTTTGCCATCGCCACCGTGATAAGCATCCTCACTGCCACGGTTTATTTCCTTATCACTCCGCTCGGCGAGGCACAGTCGGAACTGCTCGCACGCACCTCGCCCACCATCTACGACGTGCTGATAGCCACCTTCGGCGGTGCAGCAGGCATCCTCGCCCTGTGTACCAAGGGAAAGGGCAACGTCATCCCAGGCGTAGCCATTGCCACAGCCCTCATGCCACCACTCTGTACGGCAGGCTTCGGTCTTGCCAGCGGACATCTGCTTTACTTCCTCGGGGCATTCTACCTCTTCTTCATCAACACCGTGTTCATCAGCCTCTCCACTTATCTCGGCGTGCGCCTGATGCGCTTCCACCGCAAGGAGTTCCAGACGGCCAGCGCGGCAAGAAAATCGAGAAGGGCAGTGATGGCAATAGCCATACTCACCATCATTCCATCGCTGTTGATGACCGTGGGCATCGTGCGCCGCAGCATCTCTGACAATAATGTCAACCGTTTCATAAAGACCGAGTTGTCACAGTCTGGCACTCAGGTGATATCAAGCGACTTGGATCGCGACAACCAGATACTGAACATCGTTGCCGTAGGACGAGAGATAAACGACTCCACCATACGTGTGGCACAGAAGAACCTCGTCCACTACAGCCTCGCCGACATCAAGCTCAACATCATACAGGGCGAGAAATCTGACAGCGCCATGCGTCTTGGCAAAAAGCTCTCCCAGATCACCACAAGCCGCGAAGAGGAGAAACAAAAGATGGTGGAGATGTCGGCAAAGCTGTCGGAGACAAGCAACAGGCTTGAACAATATACACAACTCGAGCAACTCACACCCGACGTCATGGCAGAGATGCGCAACCTCTTCCCGCAGGTCAATGCGCTGAGCCTCTCAAAGGTGGCACAGTCAAGACGCGACACCACTGCCACGATGCACTTCGTTGCAGCCATCATCTCCCTCGACCCCAAGGCACGACTCACCCCTGCCGACCGCCAACGCATCCACGACTGGCTGCAAACGAGGGTTAAGGCTGACAGTCTCGTCGTATATTAGTTCACGTCAAGCTCGCGGTGTATTAGCTCGCGGTGTATTAGTTCACGTCAAGCTCGCGGAAGTCGGAGGGCAGATAGCCCGTACGCTTCTTAAACTGCTTGACGAAATACGACGGGTCGTCGTAACCAAGACGGAAAGCAATCTCCTTTATCATCAGATTAGAATAGCGTATCAACCGCTTTGCCTCGAGCATTATGCGCTCGTTGATAAAGGCTAAGGGCGAGGTGTGCGAACACTCGTTGACGCATTTGTTCAACGTGCGTTGTGCCACGTTCAGCCTGTCGGCATATTCCTGCACCGTATGCATACGCATATACTCCTGCTCCACCATACGGCGAAAACGGATAAACAGCAGATGGGCGGGCTTCATGTTGCTCAACGGCAACTCGCCGTCTTGCATGCCGCGCCTCAACACCTTTATCAAGAATATGCGCAGCAATGCCTTCAGATACTCGGCATTGCCAAACTCACCATTGTTCTGCGCCTCCACCTTCATCGCCTCCACTGTACGGCTCAGCACCTCTGCCGTCGCCTCGTCGAGACGATAGTAAGGCACCGTGTCGAAGGTATGAAACACGTTGTATTTCACAAACAGACTGTCGGTGGCGCTCTCGTCTTTCATAAAGTCGGTACACATCTTTATCGTGATGCCACAATAGCCCTCATTATGGTCGAAATGGTGTATCTGACCCGGCGAGAGAAAAAACAACGTGTTTGGCTTTACGTCATATTCCACAAAGTCCACCATGTGCTTGCCCTTGCCTTCCTTAAACCATAGTATCTCGTAGAAGTTGTGGGTATGAGGCGAACAGTCGTCGAAAGTGTCTTCAAGCAGAAAATCGGGCATACTCTCTATTCGGAACCCATTGCCGTCGGGCACCTTACATACCGATATCTGCATATTGTCCATATTTCCAATCATCATATCTCTATACCTTATTATATATATATTAGTTGACGAGTTGATTCTTATCAGTTGACGAGTTGATTCTTATCAGTTGACGAGTTGATACTTTTCAGTTGACAAGTTGAAACTTATCAGTTGACGAGTTGATACTGTCGATGACCGCCGTCGTAGGGTCTTACTTTATGTAAGACCGCCCGCCGCATACCGCCGCAAAACTATCCGCCCGCAAAACTATCCGCCGCATGTATCAACATTACATCCATCTTTCTCTCTTTTTATCTGCAAAAGTAATAATAAAATGGTAATATATGGCATAATGATAGTTAAATTTTAGGCAAGTGCTGAAATTTACCATTCTTTTGCCGTTATTTGTTTTGTAATATTGAAAATACATATTATCTTTGCAGCGGAATTAATAATAATAACTTTTTAAAACTAAACATTATGAAAAAGACAAAGTATTCTGGCACACAGACCGAGAAGAACCTTGAGGCTGCTTTCGCAGGCGAGTCACAGGCACGTAACAAATATACTTATTTCGCATCACGTGCGAAGAAAGACGGTTTTGAACAGATCGCAGCTATCTTCCAGCAGACTGCTGACAACGAGAAAGAACATGCAAAGTTGTGGTACAAAGAACTGCATGACGGCATCGGTACTACAGCAGAAAACCTCCTCGACGCTGCCGAAGGCGAGAACTACGAGTGGACCGACATGTACGAGGGATTTGCAAAGACAGCCGAGGAAGAGGGATTCACCGCTCTGGCCGCTAAATTCCGTCTCGTGGCTGCCATCGAGAAGCGTCACGAAGAGCGCTACCGTGCCCTGCTGAAGAACATCGAGACCGCACAGGTGTTTGAGAAGAGCGAGGTGAAAGTATGGGAGTGCCGCAACTGTGGTCATATCGTTGTGGGCACCAAGGCTCCTGAGATCTGCCCGACATGCGCTCATCCAAAGTCATACTTTGAAGTGCACGTTGACAACTTCTAAACTTATCGCTTTACACATATCGACAAAGACGCCAAAGGCTTACAGCAAGTCAAGGCGTCTTTTTTTTATCTTACACGCTCATTCACAGTCCCCACTCCCAATCTGTAACCCTTTGACCAGTTTTCGCTACATATTCTAAACTATTTGGACATAAAAACGTAATAATTACAACAAAATGATGATTTTTCCTTAAAATAGTTTGCAAAATGTTTGGGACATTAAGAAAAATGTGTTACTTTTGCAGCGAGATTAGTAACAAACATTTAGTAAAAACTATGAAAAGAATGTATTTTGACACGTTTTCGAAGCAGGCTCTCCAAGAGCTGCATAGCTACAGAGCGGTCATGTTTAGCCCGACCATGATTTAAGTGTTTTCTTTTTCTTATTCTTTAAGGGAAGGAAAACCATAATGACGTATTCATATCGACGCATAGCGATGCGCCGTAAGGTTATTGTTATGCGGCAAGAGATTCTCTTAAACAAAAAGAACAACATTTAAATCATATACACAATGAACAAGCCTACTATTAAAGATGTAGAGGATTGGGTAATGACCCTTTACAACACCTGTGAAGAGACTATCACCGATGCTGAACGCAGAGAACAGCACAAGTATGCAACCATGGTACAGCGCCCGGGCGACAAGAAGTTCCTTGTCAAGATGCTCGACGAGTCGTCACAGATTCGCGACGACAAGAAGCTCGCCAAGAGAATAAAGGTACTCATCGACGAGTATGGTGTGCCTAAGTTCCTCAACAAGCGCGACACCTTCCTCTTCAAGATCTACCAGGCTTTCGGCCACTATTTCTACCCCATCGCCATTCCTATCATCAAGAAGCGACTGAGGATGGACACCTCACGCGTCATCATCGACGCTGCACGCCCACATCTCACCAAGCACCTTGCTAAACGCTTCGAACAGAAGATCGGACAGAACGTCAACCTCCTCGGTGAGGTGGTGCTTGGCGACGAAGAGGCCGACAAGCGTTACTATAGCTATCTTGAGGCGCTGAAGGAGCCAGACATCAACTATATCTCGGTGAAGATCTCAGGTATCTACGCACAGACCCACGCACTGAACTACGAGGAGTCGTTCCCCGAACTGGTGCGCCGTATGTCTGAACTCTATCAGGCTGCCATCGACAATCCTTACGTCGATGAAGAAGGCAAGAAGCGTGCGAAATTCATCAACCTCGACATGGAGGAATACAAGGACGCTCACCTCACCATGCGCCTCTTCAAGGAGGTGCTCTCTAAGCCTGAGTTCCTGAAGTATTCTGCCGGTATCGTCGTACAGTCTTACCTGCCCGACGCATGGGGATTCCAGACCGAGCTCATCGAGTTTGCGAAAGAACGCTGCCAGCGTGGCGGTGCACCTATCAAGATGCGTATCGTGAAGGGATGTAACCTCGACATGGAGACCGTCGTCGCTTCGCTGCGCGGATGGGAGAACCCCGTTCGTCCAAGCAAGACCGAAGTGGATGCCAACTACCTGAAGATCATCGAGCGCGGACTGCAGCCCGAGAACTCGCAGTACCTTCACATCGGTATGGCGTCGCACAACCTCTACACCATCTCATACGCTTACCTCCTGACGAAGATGTACAACACACCGAAGGACACCTTCTGTTTCGAGATGCTCGAGGGTATGGCCGACCAGGTATGGCGTGCACAGTCAAAGCTCGGCAACCATGTGATTCTCTATACCCCAGTGGTAAAGGACGAACACTTTCTCAACGCCGTGTCGTACCTCGTTCGCCGTATGGACGAGAACACCGCTCCCGACAACTTCCTCACCCACTCTTTCAACCTCAAGCCCAATACCGAGGCATGGGACTTCCTGAAGAAGCAGTTTGAGGATGCCTACGCCATCAAAGACTCTATTCCTCACGAGCCTCACCGCAAGCAGAACCGCCTCGAGCCTTACAGCCCCGTTCCTCCTATGGACGAGATGAAGAACGAGCCCGACACCGACTTCGACCGTGAGTGCAACCAGGAGTGGCAGCGTCAGATATTCGCCAAGTGGAAGAAGTCTAAGGCCGACAAGCCTTATGTCATCCCCACCCAGATTGGTGCCGAGACTGTCGAGAACGACAGCCGTGCCAAGTATTTCGACCGTTGTCAGGACGACGAGGTACAGGTATGCGAGATGTCGAAGGCTAACGTTAAGCAGATCGAGGAGATCATCAAGATAGCTGCTACCGACCCTGCCGGATGGCGCAACACCACCATCGAACAGCGTCATAAGATAATGTACGATGCAGCCAACCGCCTCGGCAAGATGCGTGGCGACCTCATCGGCTGTATGTGTGCCATAACAGGAAAGACTGTCGTCGAGGGCGACGTGGAGGTGAGCGAGGGTATCGACTACGCCCGTTTCTACACTCCTTCGATGAAGAAGTTCTACGCACTGCCCGATGTTGACATCAAGGCTAAGGGCACCATCTTGGTTATCTCCCCATGGAACTTCCCGTGCGCCATTCCTTGCGGCGGCGTCGTAGCCGCATTGGCTTCGGGCAACACATGTATCCTCAAACCTGCCACCGTGGCTGCTCCCGTAGCATGGCTCTTTGCCAAGGCTTTCTGGGATGCTGGCGTGCCAAAAGAGGCTCTGCAGGTGGTCATCACCGAGCGCGACGCACTGAAGAAGCTCACCACGGCTCCTGAGATCAACCACATCATCCTCACTGGTGGCACCGAGACAGCACAGGCTATCACAAAGGCTAATCCTACCACCCCACTGTCTGCCGAGACTGGTGGCAAGAACGTGATGATCATCACGGCCTCTGCCGACCGCGACCACGCCATCATGAACGCCTGCGCCTCTGCCTTCGGCAATGCAGGACAGAAGTGTTCGGCTTGTTCGCTGCTCCTCGTTGAGCGTTCGGTTTACGAGTCTGAGGAGTTCCGCGTGAAACTCAAGGACTGCGCTACCAGCATGAAGGTCGGTTCAGTATGGAACGCCGGAAATATCGTAGGCCCAATGATTACCAACGAGAACGAGAAGCTCCTCCAGGCTATCAACACCCTCGAACCAGGCGAGTCGTGGCTCGTGGCACCAAGGTTTATCGACAAGAAGAAGTATATCCTTGCGCCGACGGTGAAGATGGGTGTACGTCCAGGCAACTTCTCTTTCCGCACCGAGCTGTTCGGTCCGATGCTCTCCGTTTGTCCGTTCGACACGCTGCAGGAGGCTATCGACCTCGTTAACGGTCTCGACTACGGACTCACCTCAGGCATACAGTCGCTCGACGAGGCTGAGCGCGACCTGTGGAAGAACTCCATCATGGCTGGTAACCTGTATATCAACAGAGGTATCACCGGAGCTATCGTCAATCGTCAGCCTTTCGGCGGCATGAAGCTGTCGGCTTTCGGTGGCGGCATCAAGGCCGGTGGTCCAAACTACTGCGCACAGTTCACTTACATCACCGACAAGAAGGGTTCGAAGACCGACTACCGCAAGAGCTATGCAGAGGCATGGGAGAAGGAGTTCCGCCACGCACGTGACTGGAACAAGTGCCACGGCGAGCAGAACGTGTTCCGCTATCTGCCTGTCAAGGGTGGCATGTGTCTCCGCTTGTTCAAGGACGACAGCAACGAACAGGCACAGATGATCGCCCTCGCCGCAAAGACAGCTGGCACACCGCTCACCATCTCGTTCGACCCGTCAGACGACCGCTCGGCTGCCTTAGGCTCCACTGGTGCACAGCTCAAGAAGCAGTCGTTGGCTGACTTCCTGCTCGAGATGCCAAACTACGAGCGCATCCGCACTTGCTCAGCCGACCTGCCTCGCGAGATGTACGAGCGTGCAGCTGAATGCGACAAGTATATTGCCACGGCTGCCCCTGTCAAGGATGGCCGCGTAGAGCTCATACACTACATCAAGGAACAGAGTATCTCGTTCGAGTACCACCGTTATGGTAGCGGACAGGATCAGGCTCCTGCTGTAGAGTAACGATACACGAAAGGGAGTCAAAGGAGTGGTACTTCCTCTTTTGACTCCCCTTACTTTTACCACACTAAATTAGCAAAAACAGAGAAAGAAAAAATGAGAAGACGATTGTTATTATTATTATCAGTGGCTATGATGGCGCTATCTGCCATAGCCCAAAGACTTAACGTCAAAGGTACCGTGTCTGACGTAAACAAAGAGGCGGTCATTGGCGCTACAGTTTTAATCAAGGGAAGCAACGTGGGTACCAAGACCGACCTCTACGGACAGTTCATACTCCAAGGGGTGAAACCGGGCTCACAACTCGTAGTGTCGTATATCGGCATGAAGACAAAAACCGTCAACGCCGCTGAGTTTGTACAGATTGTATTGGAAAATGACGACCAGGTACTCGACGAGGTAATGGTCGTGGCTTTCGGTGAACAGAAGAAATCTTCGTTCACGGGTTCGGCAGGTGTCATCGACAGCAAGAAACTCGAGACACGACAGGTGACGAACGTCATGGAAGCTCTTCAGGGTAACGTAGCAGGACTACAAGCGTACTCTCATTCCGGTGCACCCGATGCGGCCCCTGAGTTCCGCATACGAGGCATCAGCTCAATCAATGCAGGAAAAGCCCCGCTCATAGTGCTCGACGGCGCTCCTTATGACGGCGACTGGAACAGCATCAACCCTGCCGACGTGGCATCGGTGACAGTGCTCAAGGATGCTGCCTCCAACGCTCTCTATGGCGCACGTGGTGCTAACGGTGTCATCATCGTCACCACAAAGAAGGGCGAGAAGGCTCGTACAAGTATCACGCTCGACGTGAAATTAGGTTCAAGCAGCCGCGCCTCAAAGCGCTACGAGACCATCGACAATCCTGCCCTATACATCGAAACAAATTATAAGGCTCTATATAACAACTACATCAACCAGGGACAGAGCGTAGCCAATGCTCATGCCAATGCCAACAAGACCCTGACAGCATCGTCACAGAACGGCGGTTTGGGTTATCTCCCATACGTAGTGCCCGACGGACAGTACCTCGTCGGCGACAACGGCAAGCTCAACCCCTCTGCCACACTCGGCAACCGTGTGTATAACAACGGACAGGTATATACCATCATGCCCGACGACTGGATCGAGGAGGCTTATCGCAACGCCCTGAGACAGGAATACAACCTCAGCATCAACGGTGGCGGCACCAACGGCACGTTCTACGCCTCGCTCGGATACCTCAATGCCGACGGTATCGCCGTGGGCAGCGACTACGAGCGCTACACCGCACGCATGAAAGCCACATACCAAGCCACCAAATGGCTCAACATCGGCGGTAATGTGAGCTTCGCACGCTCTACTACCAACAATGGCGCCGACGTGAGCGACACCGAGGACTCGGGCAACAACAATATCTATACACAGATCATGTTGATGGGTCCTATCTATCCTGTCTATCTGCGCGACGAAAACGGCAACATCCTTTATAATGAGAATGGTATCGTGGGTGACTACGGCGACGGACAACTCATGGGTTCCAACTATGTACGCCCCTACCTCACCCAGGTGAACGGCATCACCGATGCCAGCATGAACACCAACAAATGGGGCATCACCAACTTCTCGCTCAACGGATTCGCCGACATTGACATCTGGGACGGTCTGAAGGCCACCATCAATGCCAGCCTCTACTCTTACGAAGAGAAATACACCGCCACACAGCAACCTTTCTATGGCTTCGGCCACATGTCTTATCCCAACGGATATGTGTATAAATACAACAGTTCGATATTCACACAGAACTATCAGCAGTTGCTGAAATACAACAAGAAAATCGGCAAGCACAACGTGTCTATCCTCGCCGGTCATGAGAGCTACAAGAGCAACACCGACTATCTCTATGCCGACCGCAAGAATATGTTCTCGTATTGGGACAACCAGGAGCTCAATGGTGCCACCACCTATCTTACCAACGGCGGATACAAGGTGGACTACAACACCGAGGGCTGGATCTTCCGCGGACTGTATGACTACGACGGCAAGTACTTCGGTCAGGTGTCATACCGCCGCGACGCTTCTTCACGCTTCCATCCCGACCACCGTTGGGGTAACTTCTACTCCTTCGGCGGTGCATGGATCATCACCAAGGAGGAATGGATGAAGGACGTGAAGTGGCTCAACGAACTGAAGTTGAAGGCTTCGTTCGGACAGAATGGTAACGACAATATCGGCAACTTCCTCTACACCGACCTCTACGATATCAACAAGGGCGACGGCAACGACATCACCCTCACCCTCTCGTCCATCGGCAACAAGGAGATTACATGGGAGACCATCACCAACATCAACCTCGGTGTGGAATTCCAGATGTTCAAGAGTCGCCTGCGTGGTAGCGTAGAGTATTTCTACCGCAAGACCACCGACATGCTCTCGTGGGTGAAGGTGCCTCTCGAACTCGGTTACTCGGGTTCGTATTATAATGTGGGCGACATGAGCAACAAGGGTGTTGAGATTGAACTCAATGGCGACCCCATCGTGACAAAGAACTTCAGATGGACCATCGGTGCCAACCTCACCGCCTATAAGAACAAGGTACTGAAACTCAACGACAGCAATAAGTTTAACACTCTCGACGGTCATCCAGGCTACACCTCTGGCAGCAACTTCTATGGCGAAGACCTGCCCATGTACACATGGCGCCTGCGCAAGTATGCCGGAGTGAACGACAACGGCGAATCGATGTGGTATAAGCACGACGCCGACGGCAACCTCATCACCACCACCGACCCGACAAGCATCACCCTCGACGAGAACTTCTTCAACTGCGGCACTGCCCTGCCCGACTTCTACGGTGGTTTCAACACTGGTGTGTCGGCATTGGGTTTCGACCTCAACGTGTCGTTTGCATACAGCGTTGGCGGCAAGGTGATGGACTGGACATATATGCAGCTGATGCAGAACCCACAGTCGGGTCTCACCGGTATGGCTATGCACCAAGACCTGCTTGGAGCATGGAGTGCTGACAACACATCGTCGAACATCCCCCGCCTCTGCTACAACGACCAGTATGCCAACTACACCTCCGACCGCTTCCTCACCGACGGCAGTTGGCTCGCGCTGCAGAACATCACCCTCGGCTACAACCTCCCTGCAAAATGGATGAACAGCTTAGGCATCAATGGTATTCGCGTCGCTGTGTCAGGCGAGAACCTCACCTACTGGAGCAAGCGCAAGGGTCTCGATCCACGCATCAACGCCAGCGGTTCTATTTCGGCATCAAAGTATGCACCAGCACGCACGATTACGGGCTCTATTAGCGTTAAGTTCTAATCCCCGCCGATGTGGGGTCTTACTTCATGAAAGACCGCACACTGCAGAAAGAACCAACATATTAAGGTATTAAAACACAAAAGAAATTATGAAGATATTCAATAAGAAAGCAATATATATCCTGCCTCTGGCAGCGGCAATGAGCCTCACAGCATGTATCGACGAGGAGAGTCCTACTCAACAGGCTTCCACCGACCAGGTGGCCAGTTCAAGTACTTCACTCAGCATGCTCGTCAGCGGACTGAAGTCGAAGATGATCTCCTACTGCAACTACTATAGCGACGTCACCTCATGGTATGCCTCACAGGACTGGGGCTACGGTTGCTATATGCTCACCAAGGAGACTATGCTCGACGGATTCCCCACAACGGGTTCGACATGGAACTACCAGACATACTACGAGTCGGCTACACGTCTCACGTCATACACCGCCCCCGTGTATTTCTTCTATTATAACCTTGCTGACCTTGCCAACAAGATTATGAAGTCCACAGAGGGTGCCACATCCGAGACAATGCTCAACTATCGAGGCATAGCCCACACCTATCGCGCACTTGCCTATATGGACCTCGCACTGATGTTTGAGTTCTGGCCCACAGGCAACAGCGATCTCGATACCAAGGCCAAGGACATCATGGGTCTCACGGTGCCCATCGTCACCGAAAGCACCACTGCCGAAGAGGCAAAGAACAATCCCCGTGCCAACTTCCCCACGATGTATCGCTTCATCTACAGCGACCTGAGCAAGGCAAAGGAACTGCTTGCGGGATATGAGCGAACAGAGAAGAACGACGTCAACATCGATGTTGTCAACGGTCTTTTGGCCCGCTTCTGGCTCACCGTTGCCACCCGTTTCCAACGCTATCCTAACGACCTGCCCAAGCAGTTGGAAGCCGAGGGAGCTAACGACGGATATGCCGACCTTGGCATCACGTCGGCAGCAGACTGCTATAAGAAAGCCGAGGACTGCGCCAAGGCTGTCATCAATGCCGGCTACACTCCTATGACCAAGGAACAATGGCACGACGTGAAGTCAGGATTCAACACTGCCAACCAGGCATGGGTGTGGGATATGCGCATCACCTCCACCGAACAGTACTCTTACTACTGGAACTCCATCATGGGTAATGTGGCTTCCGAACCTACATGGGCACTGCCTGCATACGGTGGCGAATACCGCTGCATCAGTGCCGGCCTGTATTCCTACATTCAGGATGGCGACTGGCGCAAGACATCATGGATAGCCCTCGAAGATGCCGGAAGCAAGACCGTACCCGAGAAGTATCAGACTCAGCTCAAGGACGAGACAGCAGCATCGAAGGCGGCTAACACCAACTTCAGTCGCCTGCCTGCCTATGCCAACCTGAAATTCCGTCCTGGTTCGGGCAGTCTCGACGACGAGCAGACTGGTATGCTGGTTGATATTCCGCTTATGCGTGTCGAGGAGATGTACTTCATCGTTATAGAATGTGAATACTACCTTAATGGCAAAATAGCAGGCATGGGCAAGCTCGACAACTTCATGAACAAATACCGCTTCGACGAAGGCAAACGGTACACAGCTTGGAACACCGACAGTTACATAATTGAGCTGATGAGCCAGAAGTATATAGAACTGTGGGGCGAGGGAATAATGTACAACGACTACAAGCGTCTTGGTCTGCCTATCCTCCGCGATTACGAGGGCAGCAACTATGTAGAGCCTTATAACAAGCTCAACCACGAGGCATTCGGATGCGCCCAGTGGCTCAACTTCTATATCCCCGAGGTGGCACGCACATACAACAGCGCACTCTCTGGCAAGATGAACCCGGACCCGACCCTGACGGGGATATAAAGTATTAAAAAATTAAAGAATTAAAGTTAGTTTAGGATGAAAAGAAGGACTATATATAATATAATGTACGCGATGGTGGCGATGATACTCGCCACCGCATGCGACGACAAGAACGACATCAACTACGAGCCAGGCTCTCCTACTGCCAACGGTTCGATGGCAGTGTATTTCGATGACAGCAACCCCACGGAGTTTATCTTCCAACCCGGTGAGGCAACGGAGGTGGAGATTGGAGTGTCACGTCTTAACGGCATTGAGACTGCTGCCGAAGTGCCTCTCATAGTGACTGCAGATGAAGGACTCTCAGTTCCTGCCACGGTAAGTTTCGCCGCAGGCGAGAGCACTGCCACCGTCAAGGTGTCATTTGGCAATCTTGCGGAATCAAAGAAATATAATCTCAAGGTCACCGTGCCCGAGGAATATGCCGACCACTACACCACCAAGCCTGGTGCCACTGCATACGCCGGATACATTATGGTGGCAACATGGGAATCCATATCCGACAATGTAAAGATGCTATGGGCTACACAGGGAGTAGAAAACGAATTTACCACTTCGCTCCAGCAACTTGGTAACACCAACCGATTCCGTTTCCCCAACTTCCTCAATTCGGGTGTTGATTATATCTTTACTGTCGGAAGCAACTCAACGAAATTCGCAGGCTACTATAGCATCACCACCTACGCCAACTACGAGCCTTATGAGGGCACGGAGGCAAAGGCTGCATATTTCTTCGACGATGCCACACAGAGCTATCCCACATGGACCGTAGCCGACGGCACCGTCGAGGTGGCAGACATCTGTATCCTTGAGGACTACGGTACGACAACCGGATATTCCTGCATCTCAATCTATAAGCGCAGCGGATACGTCTATCTCTACTGGACCGACTACACCGACGGCTCAACCGAATACTACAATGCCGTTGAGTTCTGGTGGGAATGATAATGTTTGGGAAGTTAAAGAAGTTAAAGAAGTTAATGAAGTTAAAGTAATTAAGCTATGAAGAAAGAACTATATAGATTATTCCTCATGATGACCGCCATCGTCCTTGGCCTTGCATCACGTTCAGCAACTGGACCGCATACTATGCCGCATATCGTTTTTCATACATCAACTCAGGCGCCACAAGCGTCTTGACCAAGAAATAAACTTCACACACACGGGCGCAAGCCCTCTCTTTATTCCAACCTCCGGCGCAATAGTCATCACCCCTGCGCCGGAGTTTTTTTTATAATAAGAAAGATAACACTGCAGTTATTAGCATAATACATCTTTTCTCTGGCCAGAGTGTTTTTATCATAAGAAAGAGACATTGCCGTTATTAGCACTGCAATAGTTTTCTCGAGCGAGGAAAACGCCATTGCCCCTATAGAGGTCGCTTCCACCAGTCGTCAGGCTTTTGGGTAATGACGCGAGCCAGCTCGTTCATTACCAGACACATCTCCCGACTTACCGCCGCATCCCTCGTGTACTGATAGTTCCAACAGCTAATCTGCACCAGGCGTTTTTCGGCAGTGGCATAAAACGACTTCCCCGTAGGCCGGTATCGGTCGGCAAAGCCATTATCCACAATCTCAATCACAGGGAGCTGTTCGATGAGAAGTTGCCGCCTTATTTCCCTCTCAGCCTTGGAGATAAAAGCCGACACTATCACCCAGCCGTTTCTTGCTGCATTGACTACAGCTTCGAGCTGCTGATTGAAAAAAGGCATGTCGGCACGATGGCATATGAGAGGCAGCTTCTTCTCGCAAGCCAACAGCCGGCGGTCGCCGATGTAGTCCAGCCCTTGAATGTTGAATCTGGCCACCACGGCGTGGCATGCCTCATCGCATTTAGCTCCGTGGCTCTTGTAAAACCGGTCGTCAGCCACCGCCCTTTTCGCCACCTCCAAATTCCATGCAGCCGTCTTCATGTTGCGCCTGATGATGAAGCACTGGTGCCGGTCGCCCTGTATCAGCCTCTTCTCCGCCTGCTTGGCTATATACTCCATCTTCACCCTCACCTCCTCGGCTGTCAGCGCCTCCACGTCGTTGTAGCCTCGCACAAACAAGGCGGGCCCTAAATACGAGCGGGTGTGGTGCCGGTCGCGACTGTGCATCCTTGGAGTGTACACTCCATCTTTCATACAGGGCGTGCGCCAATCTATGCCCAGGCTATCCCAATAATGGTGGGTGCAGCCTGCCATAAAGCCGCTTACGAGCGTGCCTAAATGGCGCTTATTGCCGGGCAGGAGATGGAGGAGACCGTGGAAATGCTCGGGCATTACTTCGCAGGGGCCTATCCTCACTGTGGGACACACGAGGGGCATCTTTTTCCAACTTTCAATCACGCCCTTGCCGAGGGCGGTATATTCGCAGTGGGGAGCGTCGGCGCCAGTTCCCCCTACTCTCCCCGCCACGCGGCTTAGTATGGGGGCTTCGCCCCGGGTGTTGAGGGTAAGGAAGAAGTAGCCCTCGGTGTAGTTGATGAGGGGGTCGCGCTTGAGGGCGTCTTTCATCTGCGCGTCCTTCATGCGCATCATGGCGATTTGTTCGGCGGTATATTTCATAGTGGCAAAATTGTAATTGAATTGAAAAGCAAATATCTTGTAAAGAATGATGTTGTCAAGCAATGTGATTTCTTTGCGGCAGAAATGTTTTTTACCGCAATGTGATTTCTTCGCGGCAGAAATGTTTTTTACCTCAATGCGATTTCTTCGCAGCAAAGATAGTGTTTTTCTTGCAAAGAGCCAAGTGTTTCAGGGCTTTTCTTTGGGTCACTTGCAAAAGCGTGTGGATAGCATAGCACAATAAAAGCAAGCAGGTGTACGTTTATAGAGTAAACGTTAGAACAAAATGGAACAGTATAGACTCTTAGCAGAATGCCTATTGCCAGCCCACATGCTTGACTGGTTTGACTTGAAGACTGTAAGATGAGACATGCCTGTCCGAAGGCTATGCGTACGCTCGACCGGTTCCATCATCAGCAGTTTTGTCTTGAAGCCTTGCAAGAGGTACGCAGAGAGTATTGGCGTGAGCAGATGACACTTGATGCCAATGCTAGGGAAGAGCACCGTCTGATGATGCTTATGATGTCACCCGAGAAATGGACAGACACACAGAAGGAACGTGCAGAAATACTGTTCCGTGAGTTTCCGGACATAAAGACGGCTTTCTCGCTTACCCACTCTCTTCGAATGATTTTCTCGCAGAGGTGTACTAAGGAGCAAGGTGCTGTCAGCCTGCATTCATGGTACTCGAAGGTCGGTGAGTTCGGCAACAAAGCGTTCAATGATATTGATGCCGCCATGTACGACCGTGAGGATGAGATCCTTAACTATTTTGTCAATCGCTCTACCAATGCATCAGCAGAATCCCTCAATGCAAAGATCAAGCATTTCAGAGCACAACTCAGAGGTATCATTGACCGTAAGTTCTTTCTCTTCAGACTAATGAAGATCTATGCCTAATCCACACACTTTTACTGGTGACCCCAATAATGCCCATATTGATTTTGAATGGGCTTGTAGAGGCTCTCCTTGCTCATCACACGCCTGCTCCCATTCCAAATCTTCATCATTGTTCAAAATGTCAATGGCTTACTCTAATGAATCTGCTTCAACATAGCAGTCTTCATAAGTTTCATACGTTCTTGTAAATTGGTACATCATAATTATTACTTTTTAGTTCAACATAAATAAACATATTTCTTGTTAAATATTAAACAATATCATACCCTTCACTTCTCTGATGTCACCTTTTTTAAGCATCATGTCAAGAATGGTATTTATTGTCTCTGTTATCTTTGCTCCCGCATTGGAGAAACCAAGCTTGCGGGCTGCAATGGTTGGAATTCTATCTTTAGGCAGAGAGAATTCTTCCTCTATCACTTCTTTAATAGCATTTGCGATTTCTATCATTGGTATCTCTGTGATACTGCGTGGAGATGGTGCCCTATATCCTTTAAAGTTTTGGGCACTCTCCTCATCTAGCCAGACACCATTTAAACCACTTACAGAGAGCGAATCCAGGTATAGACCTGACAACGCAAATGAAACTGCCCTTTGGATATTTGCGCCTGCATGTCCAAAGCCAAGGGCTCTTGCTAAACGCTTACACAGGTAACTCTCTGTAGCAGGTTGCTCGTCTTTAAGAATACGTCTGATGATCTGAGCATTCTTCTCATCATAGGGGTTAAATGAGTCCTTATCTACAGGAGCAACTTCAATCTCACATTCGTGATATGATTTCTGAGTCTTGTTTCTAGACGAGTCTTCTGTTATGCCAGCATCCTTGATCTTTTCTGCATCAAAGACATAAGACGCTACTTCTTCCTCTACGTTTTCAGTTCCTCCAGACTCAGCAGCCTTAAGTTCTTTAAGAATCTGTTCCAAGGCTCTATCCCTATTTTCATACCAGTCAATTGAGTATACTCTCATCACTTTCCAATTGAGCATGCGAAGGATACTGGGCTGCACAATCTCCCTGTCTCTTGTCGTTTTTGTCTCATAGTATGATACTCCATCGCATAATATGCCAAGAATGAATCTTTCAGGATGGTCTTTGGCAGCAACCGCTATGTCGACTTTAAAATTCGACCTTCCGACAAATGATTCTGTAACATAGCCTTTTCGTGCCAAGGCATCACAAATCTGTTCAACCATTACATTGGCATCCGATTTCTGAGTGGTGCTGGATAAGAACGGTAGTTTGCCTGTCTCTGCAAACTCGAGGAAAGCCTTCAGGCCTTCCACGCCTTTCGCATTCGAGCGATTCAAGTCTATTTGACTGGACTTCAAGGTTGAGAATACCATCATTTCATAACGGGCACGAGAAACGGCTACATTCAGGCGTCGCTCTCCTCCGGCATTATTGAGAGGGCCGAAGTTCATGGATACCTTTCCTTTCTTATCAGCGCCATAGCCGATAGAGAAGAGGATAACATCGCGCTCATCACCCTGCACATTCTCAAGGTTCTTAACAAAGATAGGCTCTTTGTCGTTAAAGGCAATCTCCTTCAACTTTGGATTCTTGTCGAGTGCTTCAAGTAAATCATCCTCTATCAGGTCGCCCTGAACCCTACTAAAAGCAACAACGCCAATACTATACTTCTTAAGCTCCTCATCAGACAGTCTCCTGATAATCTCGTTTACGATAGCCTTCGACTCCTCAGGATTACTACGAGTTCTGCCTTTGTCATAGACACCGTTGATAGGAACCAATGTCACCTTAGTTACACGGTCATCAGTAGAGGGGAATGTCAGCAGGTTGTTATCATAATACTGTGAATTGCTAAATGCTATCAGACTCTCGTGTTTACTGCGGTAATGCCAGTTAAGCTGATGTTCACATAAAGATAGCGTGATACAATCATCGAGGATACTCTCCATGTCATCAACGTCTGCTTCCTCCTCATCTACCGGGTTGGATGTGAAGAAATTGGTAGGTGGCATCTGCTTACTATCGCCAACTACAACAAGTGCCTTGCCTCGGGCAATGGCTCCAACAGCCTCGCTGGTTGGCATCTGTGAAGCCTCGTCAAAGATAACCAAATCAAACTTTTCTGCATTCATATCGATATACTGGGCCACAGAAATGGGACTCATCAGCATACATGGACAGAGTCTTGGCAGCAATGTTGGGATACTGTCGATAATAGATCGGATGGAACA
This sequence comes from Prevotella sp. P5-92, assembly GCF_002251245.1. Taxonomy (GTDB): domain Bacteria; phylum Bacteroidota; class Bacteroidia; order Bacteroidales; family Bacteroidaceae; genus Prevotella. The sequence continues at coordinate 20,385 of NZ_NPJG01000112.1, read as the reverse complement.
ACCTCTTCCACCGTTAGCGATATTTCTTTTTAGGATACTAATCTCTGATCCGTCTGCGATGGCTATAGATGTAGCGGGAACTCTTGAGGCAAGCTTGCTATAGAGTTCTTCCTTGCTAAGCTCCTGGAATGTGACAGTATCACGTTTGTACTTTTCTATTTTCTGGCGGAATTTAAGTCCGTTGAACATTCTGAGCTGCTCGTTCGTATCTATCGTTGTCTCAATGAGAATGTGATATATTCCTTTTAGGTACCTACTCATTGCATCTTGAGGGTCGGCACCGTCCTCAATCAGGCTAATAACTGGCAGAACACCCAGTTGTTGCAATTCACGTTTTTTGTCAACCCAGTGATACCAGTCTTTCATCTTATTATAGCCGTCAAGCCAGTTGTCGATATGGCTTATTATATGGTCGATGCTTATTGGGTTGATTGTCAACCCATTCAGTTTATCAGAAAAGTCGATTAGTTTCTGATTGACTGATGTAAGCGCATCTGCCTGATAAAGGAATTCTTGTCTTCTGCCGGCTTTCTGATTGCCCAGGTACTTGATATAGGCCTCATAACGATCCTGGTGACTGAATCCGTTGGCATGGGCATATGAGAACAACTCTTTTTCCTGATTTTTCAGGCTCTTCTTGAGATTCTGATAGTCTCCAACAAGTTTCAACATGCTTTCAACACCTGTCTCAAATATCTGACCATAAACCTGTAAGGATTTCAAAAATCTCTTCTTTGCGAAATAGCGCGGCAGGAACCACTTGTCGTTCACCTCTTCCCATTCTCTTGCATAGGCTTCGACATCTATTTTCAGAATGCCTTCATCATACGATGACAAAACACTCTCATACAGTTCGTCTTTCTCCCTTTCAGAAGAAATGCTATCAGCGAACATTTTTAGCCACTGAAGATCGTTTCCTGTCTTCAGATCTATGTAGAGCGTTGAGTTCAACTTCTCTAAGAGGGTGTCATATTTATTCTTCTGGTCCTTAAAATCCTTAAGAATCGTACAGATGGCTTCTAAGTTCTCCTGCCTGTTATCAATAGGCTCCAATCCATATAGTGCATGCTGGCATGGCTTACCAACGATATCGAGGATTATCTTAATCGGCTCTACCTGTTCCCTGCATTGGGTTATAAAGTCAGCGGTAATCTGCCCAATGGCAGGAAGTTGCTCACTAATCTCATCTTCACGAATGTAGATATACTCAGAGATACAGTCATACAGGCTCAGACCACTGGATGACTTGATGTGCAGAGCCTCCATATAGCTGATTAGTTCCTTACGTTCATTAAACAATTCCTCAGAGCGTTGCGCGTATTTTTCGGGCGAATTGATCTTAGTAACTTTCAATACTTCGTCCATCTGCTCAAGGAAATGCTTCTTGGTGGCCTTGTTTGAGTGCAGTTCCAGACAGAACGGGGCAAGACCAATCTTCTCAAGTCTTGATTGCACAACAGACAATGCCGCCATCTTCTCAGCAACAAACAATACCCTTTTGCCCTGATACAGCGCATTAGCAATCATATTTGTGATTGTTTGAGATTTTCCCGTTCCTGGAGGCCCATGCAGAATAAAACTTTGGCCTCGACTCGACTCCACGATCGCCTCCATTTGTGAAGAGTCAACATCCAAGGGGATAGCAAAATCCATCGGAGAGCTCTCTCTATCGATATCCCTTGCATCAACGGCATCTCCAACTAATCCCTGTTTGTTCTGTTTGTCGATAAGCGATGCCACCACAATGTTTTCTTTCAACTTATCTGCATTCGAATGAATATCGTTCCACATAACGAATTTGTTGAAAGAGAACAAACCCAGCATTGCCTCTTCGATGACATTCCATTTCTTCTGTTCAATGATGGCTCTGCGGAAATAGGTAAAGATAAGCTTTACATCTACACCGCTCTCGTCTTTTGGCAATTCTTTCAGCATATCGAGGTTGATGTTGAAATTCTGTTTAAGCAGCTCAACCAAGGTAATATTCAGAAAGATGTCCTCGTCTCGTTTACGGATGACATAGCTGTGGCCAATTCTGCGCACAATGTCAACAGGGAGCAGAAGGATAGGAGCATAACGAGCTTGCTCACTTTTTGGTGTCTCATACCATTTTAGCATGCCCAGAGCCAGGAACAGACTGTTGGCTCCATTCTCTTCCAATGAAGTACGAGCTGTTCTATATATCTGCTTCAAGTCATTCTTTAATTCAGCGTCAGTCAGATACGAGGCTATCTTATGATCGCTAATCAATTCAGAAACATAGGTCTGGTATTCTATTGCCTGCAGGCTTGAGTCGTACATGCCTTCAGCATTGGGCTTAAGTTTCTTCCCTGGAAATGGGGTGATGGTATAATCTTCACCTGCTTGGAGATGATCTTCCAGATAATCTATTTTATACGATACGAATGGGATGACCTTACTGCCAAGTCTGGTGTTCAGCAGGTTGTTGCGCAAGGTAAAATCAAGGAGTTTGCGTTCCCAAATCATCTGTTTGGTAGTTGATTTTCCTTCATCTTCCAATCTGAGATCGTAATGATTTAGATGCCTGAGGACTTCTGTGGCATTCTTATGCTCTATACCTTCGTTTTCAATAGTCCATGTGCCATCTTTCTCGATGCGCTGAGGCAGAGGTCTGATGTTTCCAAGTCTGCAACGATGAATGTCTACGAAATATAGAAATTGGTCGTCATCCTTCATCTTCTGTATGGCGCTACTTACAGCTTCTTCAAAATTGATACTCTCAGAGGCTGTGATGGCCGATGGTTCCAACAATACCACATCGTTGTTGCCATCTGCGGTTTCTTTTATCAAGTAACTCGCATCATCGCACACCATCTTAGTTGAAACACTCGGAGTTAACCATGCCCCTACCATCGCATGTCCCTTCAATATCAGGATGATAGGATAGATGCCTATTCCCTCAAGGCATGAAGCTACCAATAGGCTCAGATCAATACTGGACCCCATCTTTTCATTTAGTACTCTGTCTGCAAGACGAACGCGCAGTCCATTTTTCTCGAAGCCAGCAGGTGGTGCAGAATAGATGATACCTTCAGTTCGTAGGGCTTCATATACGGCTGCTACCTGTGCCCGGACTCTATTTCTGTCTAGAGTCTGATATTCATCAAAGGCAGCAGAGCCAGTCCATTTTTCCAGGAACTTGGCTGCAGAAAGCATGATTTTGGAAAGCAGAGGGTTGTTAGGTACTACAAATGCTGCAATATGTTCAGGTAAAACATTACTACCTGCCCATTCCTCAAATGACAAAAGCGTGATGGGATATTCTTTCTCATAAAGGATTACCCCCATACTTTTTACTACAAGTAGGAATGTTGTATTCACTGCCTCAGTAATCTCACATAGAATACGATAATCGGGCTCAATCTTAATGGACTTTACTTGTACGGATTGGCTCCTTTTCAACAACTCAAACCTACTGCCACTATCCTTGATATACTGGCCGCTTATTTCCAATGAAATCCCATGCCAGTCTACGGTATCGCAATTTTCCAGAACAAGCGAATTGCAAACATTAATGCCGCTATTCATTATTGCATAGTTTACACATGGCAGATAATCTATCTTGACACTAATGCTATTTTTTGATTCTGATGTTTGAATTGTCTTTCTCATTTTTCTTCAGATTTGCCCTTATTTAATGTATATCAGCTTTCTTTTAATTAATACTACGAAGATGGTAATGCCTGCCCATAGTTCACCATATGTAACACCGAGGTCACGTGCGAAGTCATTACTCCAAAGGATAACCTCATTGCAGAGCCTATCCGAGAGATTCTTTGCGTTTACAATCGTATCGTTTACCATACTAGTATTATTTATTCAACATTCCATTATCGATCATCCATTCAACAATATTGTGGAAAGCATCGCCAGCCATGCCGCCACCGCTTGCGGGAAGTCCTATTTTGTTCAGGCTCACAATCATGCTGTATTTAGGCTTATTGGCAGGGAAGAAGCCACAAAATGCTACTTGATATTCGGAAACAGTATTGTCCCCTTCGTAATATTCATTAACCTGTGAAGTGCCTGTTTTTCCTGCCACTAATATTTTGGCAGAACCTGCTTTATGTCCCAATCCTTGACTAACCACATGTTCTAATGTCTGCTGCATAAGAGCAATATTCTCTTTTTTAGCAATCTGCTCATTGACTACCTCAGCAGTGCCAGGCACTAATGTTGGCTTTACCATCTTACCATTATTAGCGATAGCATTATAGAAAGTCAGCATCTGGATGGGAGCGATTTTCCTATTGTAGCCTATCGCACTCCAGAGAATATCCTTATTCACCCAATCGGAATCTTTCGGGGAACTATAGACAGAAGGACGCAAACCTTCGATTCCTTCAATGCTACTTGGCTGTCCGAAACTCATAGAGTCAAGCTTGTTGAAATAATCCTGTTCGTGTCCTTTAAAAAGACTCCAAATCGTCTTACTGATTCCGATATTCGAGCTAACCCCTAATGCCCGATCCAATGTCACTTCACAATAACCGCCTCTACGCCAGTTATGATCCTTCATTATCCGATCATCATCTATCTGCCACACACCATTACCAGTATCTACAACATCTGATAGATGAGCTTTCCCCGATTCTAATCCTACTAATAATGATACTGTCATAGTTAATGCTCCTAATTCCTGTTGATAGGCAAAGTTCTGGCATGGTTGGAGCTTACCTTCAAAGTTACGTTCACGACCAGCCATAGCAAGTATTTCTCCTGTTTGGACGTTCATAATGATTACCTGACCTTGTAAGCCGTTTATCTCTGTTAGCTTGTTATTCAGCAAGGAGTCAGCAGCATGTTGCAATGCAGGGGAAATTGTTGATCCTTCTTGCGACATCGGTAATGTGTTGCCAGTAGAGCTACACCTATTGTATATAAGATAGCAGACAATAGTGAGTACCACACAAGCGATAGCTACTATCCATTTCCAATTATTGCTTTTTCTATTCTCAGTTCCGAGTACCTGTAATTCGTCATTATTCATAACTTGCCCTCCTTTTCCGATTCAATCAGAGTTTTCAACTGTTTAAGAGCCTCCTTTGAAGCCTGTAGGGTAAAAGCCTGATTCACTTCCATGTTCGACATTACTAATTGTTGTTTGTTGACATTAATCTTAAAGATGTACGCACGATTCACTATCAGTGACTTACCAATTCGGATAAATGTCATAGCCTCTTTGCCAAGCTGATCTTCCATCATCTGCTGACAATGGGCCAGGTTCATTGTGAACACATGCTCCGTCTTATCATGCAGCACCATCGTGGAGTAGTTGCCATCTGACTCCACGTAAACAATCCGTTCAGGCTTAACCCTGACAAGCTCGTTGGCATTCGATATGATTAGTACTTTGCTGCTCACTTACTCAATTTTTCGGCAAATTTAATAGATTTGGCTCAAATATCAAAGAATAATGTGCTTTATTTGTACAAAATATGCGTTTGATTGTATAAAATTGGTGTTATCTTATAGTTCTTTCTATTAACAAGTCTCTAATTATTATGAATAATGCACCCAAGAATAAATAAACCAAGTAGGATTAGCCCCCAGACGCATCCTTTAAAAGCATCATCAGATTCTTTCTGCCTTCGTTTATTTTCTTCAATGATTCGATTATAGTAATCTGCATTTTGTTTTATGTAATCAGACTGTGTTCGGGGCTTATCTAAACTATTAGTAGTATAATCGTTAGTCTTATTGCGACGCAAGTTCAACATAGAACTGCAATTTTCTGGTAGATGAGAATAAATAATCTAATACCAGAAAACACCGAGGGGTTTGGGGGGCGAGAAGCCCCCATCAGAAGAAAATTCAACTAGCAATGCTAAAAAACAAAAAGGGATACCGCTGTCTCCCAAAGATTAATTAATTTTGCATTGCTTATGTACAAACAATTAACCTCGGAGCAAAGTGCAAAAAGCATTGGAACAAAGGTCTATTTTGCCGATCCGTACTCATCATGGCAGAAAGGGGCTATTGAGAATGTAAATGGGCTCATTAGGCAATACATTCCAAAGAATACTTGCTTTTCGAACATCAGTTAGCAACAAATAACTAAGATTATGCAGAAAATTAACACAAGACCAAGGGAAAAACTCAATTTCTCAACCCCTAATGAGTGCTTTTACAAAAAAATGTTGTAAATTTGCACTTGCTAGTTGAATCCGCGCAAAAAAGTTCACACCTAAATGAATTCATTAAGAGAATACTAATCAGCTTTCGGTAAGGCGAAGGTTCAGCAAAGTTCCCGTTTTCATCAACAATGCCAGTATCACCTACCTGAGCTTCAAATCCTAAGTCGTTTACGAGAGTTGTTTTGATTCTGTCTAACATAATTAATCACTTTTATTAAGTCCTTGAAATAATTCTGGCAGATTTGGCTGCGTCAGTCACACTTTCAGATGTGCTGCCGTCTATATAATATTACCAAATCTTCCCAAAAGGTAAACAAATAATCTGTTAGAATTCGAGACGGAAACCTTTTTCTTTCATTTCATTATAGCTCTCAGGATTGAACTTGTAGAGGTATGCCACCTTTTTGTTCGGCATTGGAACTGTCTCATCAAGCTGCGTGAGAATGCCAAGTTTCAACATCTTGTTATAGAAATTGCGTCTGTCAAATTTTACACCAAGAATCGCTTCATATAGATGCTGTAGCTGTGTCATAGTGAATTTTTCAGGCAACAGCTCAAAGCCTATCGGCTCAAAATGGATCTGACGGCGCAATTCCGATGTAGCCACTCTAAGAATCTGATCATGGTCAAAAGCCAAAGCAGGTATTTTATCTATGGGGAACCATTCGGCTTTTGCTGCATCGTCACCACCTTTTACCTCACTGATACGTACCAGAGCATAATAGGCTACAGTAATCACTCTCTCTCTTGGATCTCTGTTTGGATCAGAAAAAGTATGGAACTGTCTTACATAGGCCGTTTTCAACCCAGTTTCTTCATATAGTTCACGTAATGCTCCCGTTTCTGCATCTTCATCCATTTTTAGGAAACCGCCAGGAAATGCCCATCTACCTTTATATGGGGCAATCCCGCGTTCTATCAGCAAGACATTAAGCCTTGTCCCATCAAAACCAAAGATTACGCAATCCGTTGTAACACTTGGATGCGGGTACTTGTAATGATACTTTAATTCTTCCATCTCTCTATTCTTTATTTATGCTATACTGCGAGAGGCAAACTTACAGAATCTGCCCCCTCATTCATCATTTCCATCATTTTCTTCAAAACTTTATTCTTCTTACTCTTCACACTATTTCCATTCCTATATCCTATTCTCTTCGCAATTTCCTCCATTTTACAACCATCCACATAATAACTCTCCAATATCATCTTATCCACTTCCTTTAACCTATCCCAGACTTTATCCAACTTCTCATAAACTTCATCCCCCTTTTCTTCCATCACCTCAAAAATATCTTCAATCCCATTATCACAAACCTTCTCACAACCTCCTTCCAATATCCTATCTAAACTTACAATATCTTCATTCACCTTTCTCAAATAATGCATCCCTATATTCTTACACACCCTAACTAAATAACCAACCATATTCTTTTCTTTCAATTTAAAATCCTTATCCATCATCCTATCCCATAACACCAAACATCCATCATCATAAATTTCTTCCAAATCCTCAAACCTCAAACTCTTAAACTTTCCCATCAACCTCATCAACACATTATCCCTCTCTCCATTCACCACCTTATTAAAAATAAGATTACTAACCTCGACAAGACCTCTCTTTTCTTCCATCAGAGACATCTTCTCAACTTCATCAAAACCACTCACCTTAATTCCTACTATCATACTCAAATTTTTAATTATTGCGTAATATTCACGCTGCAAAAGTACAAAGAATATTTTATTCCTGCAAATTTTATGCGTATTTTTTACGCAATTGATTACTTTTTTTCTATTTTTGGCAATATATAATGCCTGATATTGGGTAAAAATGAATTAAAATTGGTGATTTATGATGAAAATTAATGTTTATTCGGAGAAAAGTGGTAATTTTGCTTCTGATTCGAAAAAGAAGCCCATGATTATCATTGAGTCCAAGAAAAAGAAGTTGGAAACCCTTAAAAAGGAGTACCCAGACGCTATGATCATCGACGTGACGAGCCATGCACAAGATGAGTTCGTCAAGTTCAGTCCTTTCTATCCCAATGGTGGTATTCCTGTTCCCTTTACCGAGGGCTTGGTAGCAGTCTCTGTGGAGGGTATCTGGCAAGGCCTAAAAGTTTTCGAAGATGTGGATATTGATACTTCTTTGTTCTCGAAGCGTGACATGAAGAACATGAAACGCACCACAAGAAAATATGGTCCCATGCGCGGACATCGTAAGGGCGTTCGTGGTGAGGAACTTCTTGGTTATCTTACTGCCCGCAAGCTGATTTATCTTCCTTGTTATAAATGGGTGTTGGAAAACAAGCTCCAGAAACTTGTTACAGCCATCCGCGTCATTTCTAAAAATAAGCCCGTGGTATTACTCGACTACAATACTAATCCTGATGTTTACAATCCAAAGAGTCCCCTCTCACACGCTTCGTTGATTAAGGCTTACATTGAAGGCAACTACCCAGAGTAACGTCTGATCACATTATTATTTTATGGGATGCCCTGATGGTATCCCATTTTTAATCATTATAATTAGATCAATATGAAGAAGACAATAGTTTGTACAAAAGAGAATCCGTTACATGTTCAGATTAAGAAGCATGAAAAATATAAGATAGAAGAATTGAAAGTTTCAGGCTTTCTTGGGGGAGATGATTTTGACGTCTTGACTGCAATGAGCCAGGAGAAAGGTAAACTTCGAGTACTCGATATGGAGAATGTCATTGAAACTGATTGCGAAATATATAGCGAAATGGCAGATGACATATATGTAGACAAAATTTCCATCAAGGACGATTCATTCGTTGACAGTATTCGTTTAGAGAAAGTCGTTTTGCCAAACGGGATAATAGGCATAGGGAATCACGCCTTCTCCAATTGTGTTAACCTTCGCGATATTGAATTTCCTGAGAATCTGTTTTTATGGCATTGGGCATTTCACAACTGCCCTCTTTTGGGTGATTTCTACATAGAAGGAAAAGAAGGTCTGAACTATATTCTTGAGAATGCATTTGCTGGTTCTATCAAGCGATATGTCTGTGGCTTCAATGAGTGGCCATTAAACAAATCAGGACAGCCTATATGTGACGATGAATTCTCGGACATTTTTTCGTTCGATGGCTCGGTATTCTTCTATAATCAGTGGTGGGAAGAAATATCATTGGTAAGATACCCAAATGGTTGTGATAGGAGTGAGTATTTGATTCCAGAAGGAGTGAGAGAAGTCAATCAATATGCTTTTGTGGGAAACCGTCACCTCCGCACGCTTATATTCCCAAAATCATGTTGTAGTTTAAAAGAACATGCCGTTACGGATTGTCCCAATCTTGAAACATTAGTGTTCAAAAGCCAATCTTTATACGGAAGCAGAGTTTGCCATTGGGATATGTACTATGACAATATCATCAACCAATGTCCCAATCTCAAAGACATCTATTTGTATGCTGAGGAACCTGAGAAAATAAAATTTGATGTTTTTGGGAATTTGGATAATATGAATGATATTGTACTCCATGTCCCATGTTTCTGCGCTAAGAAGTACAGAGATTATGAGGAGGAATATTGTTCTATGTACGACTATAATGATAAGAAATATGTAAAAGTATGGCGCGAGTTCAAGCGGATTGAAGAATTTGATCCTATTGATACGTTTGGCGAATGATCCTATAATTGATATTGAGTGAGAGGGTGACAAATTAACAATTCGGGGGGTATGTCAACTGAACTGTGTCATGCTGCCGTACCAGAAACCGCTGGTGGAGTAAACCATCGCGTTCTTTCTTGGCGCAGCAAAGGTACGAATTTAATTTCATTTTTCCAAACAAATCCATAAAAAACATTGAATTTATTACATAATATTGAACCTGTCTCCGAAGTGGATGCGCCATAGACAAGCTTGAGGTCTGAGAGAAACTCCTTTTGGTTCTTGCTGCCGACGTACTTCACGGAATTGCGAATCTGGTGCACGATGCACAACTGGACGTCTGTCTATAGCAAGCAACAAGCTTAGGAGTTCTCAATAAAATATTTTAAAGCGTAAGTTGCTTCTTGTGCTATCAATTCGTAAATGGGGCATACCCTAAGAATAGACCTTGTCAGTTCTTAGATAGTTGGATGTATAGTTATGATAGTTAACTTTGTATTCAGGGGCAGTATGGTTATGATGGAACACCTGCGACAAAAATATAAGCAAAAATCTTGGTCGGTTTGGACTCTCATTGGTTGCCAATGATGCTTTTCATTGAGTTTTGGCAATCTTGGCACAATCCGTTTTTCATGTAGAAGGTATTCTTGCCATGGGCATCCTGCATCAGGCACTTCGGGGCATTCTTCTTGCAATGCGGCAAACCGCGAGAATGCAGGAATTCATGGATTGTTACTTTCCATAAGTCATCCTTTCGTTTCAAGCGATAAGTAGAAACTACACAAGCTTCACCAGGCAGGAAACTCAATCCCATGATTCCATAGTTGTATTGTCTATGAATAGAGGTAGATATGTCGCGATGCGTTAGACCAATGGTTACAAAATCGGATCCCTGGTTCTGTTGCTTCAAGAAACCAAGTATCTTTCCTGCCCAATATCTGTTTCTCGGCTTATAAAGACAAGAAGCAGGAATATCTTTCTTGGGTAGCACTTCTATCTCGGACAGATAGATGGGAACCAGATGCTTTTCCAACTCCTCCTTCAATTGATTTGCTTCCTTCTGGGAGAAGTCTCCAAGCGGTTGAAGGTCAATATGAATGAAACTTTCCGGTGGACAGGTACAGAGGGTACCAGAGTCTGCTTCAGTGCTGCTTGGCTTTTTCCCACTACTGCAACTACTCATCAAGATGATAATCAATCCTACGGCTAATGTTACGAATGATTTTCTCATAATTGTATCTCTTTTAATTTACAGTTTAAAATGTTATAGTCAACCTTTCCTTTTATGCCAGCTACCTTTTTTATCGTTTTCTGATGGATGGCATGGGGTAGCACTACAGGTGCATTGACATCTCCACACCAATACTGGCAGTCATTGAATTGACCGAGAAAGTTTTTGGTATAGAAGGGCTGACTGCAATAGATAATGGGGGCTTGCCATAATGCTTCTTGCCATCGCGTTCTTTCTTGGCGCGGCAAAGGTACGAATTTAATTTCATTTTTCCAAACAAATCCATAAAATACATTGAATTTATCACATAATATTGAACCTGTCTCTTTTGTGGATGCGCCACAGACAAGCTTGAGGTCTGAGAGAAACTCCTTTTGGTTCTTGCTGCCGACGTACTTCACGGAATTGCGAATCTGGTGCACGATGCACAACTGGACATCTGTCTTTGGAAATACGCTTTGGATGGCATCAGGGAAGCCTGTGAGACACATACATGCCAAGCAAGTCCTTGTGTCCATACTTATCTATGCCAAGGACATTGTATATTGCGCGTGCTTCGGTGGAACCCTTCTCGTTACGTGCCTTATAGTGGATTGCGTCCATCCATACTATTGGGTAAACCTCGTCAAGGCTACGGGTTCGCCATGACTTAATCTCAGGTCATACCTTGTCGGTGATATTACTGATCGTCTCCTTCGAAATCTCAGTGCCAAAGTTCTCCAGAAGGAATGACTGGATGTCCGACATGCTTTGACCGGTGGCATAAAGACCGATTATCTTGTCGGACAATCCCTTTGCCGAAATCGTCTGGCGCTTTTGAACTATCTCAGGGCTGAAGCTGCCGTCACGGTCACGAGGTGTCTCTATCTCAACCTGACCGTATTCCGTCTGCAAGGTCTTGCACATCTTGCCATTGCGGCGGTTCTTCGTCTGAGCCTTCATAACTGAAAGGTGGCTTTCCATCTCACCTTCCAAGGCGGAGTTTAGAAAGTCTTTCAATATACGATGAAATGCCACCTTCCTTACAAAATAAAGGGGTGCCTTGCTTAAACTGTTCTCTGGCAGAAGCCAGCATTGAATTGTACTCTTCTTGTGTCATTGCTTTACTCTAATTATATAATAAAACGATTTCATACTACATTTTATTGTTAGTAGCAGTGACACAGTTTAAATGACAGCCTCTATCATTTTTTTCAAGAAAATGTCACCCTCATAGATTCTTCTTGCAATATCCGCAAAGATCATGCTTGTTAGAGAAATCGGCCTTACCTTTAGCATCCTTCATCAGACAGTGTGCGCTATCTTTCGGACAATGGGGATAGCCATAGAAAGTGTGAATGAACTCATGGGTCACGACTTTCCACAAATCACGTTTCTTATGCTTTAGCCTATGGTCCGAAACCACACAAGCATGGTAATCTGCTATACTTGATCCAAGAACGCCCCAGTCTTTGACACCATTCTTGTAATCCCTGCATATATCACGATGGGTAATGCCGATATAGATATTCTCGTTATCAGCATCTTCTTTCAGCGAATCGATGATCTTGTCAATCCGATATTTCTTTTTCGTCTCTCCCAAGAATGAATCGGAAAGAGGTTTGTTCGGCATAACTTGAACCTCAAAGACACCATATAGTATTTCCCTCAGATGGTTATCAAGATCGACTTTCAACTTCTCAGCCTCATTCTGAGTGAAGTTGTCGTAAGGTTGCAGATATAGTGTTGCATGAGGACAGCAATTCCCTGTGATTTGCTTTTTGCCATATAAGAAATAAGCTATTGCAAATATGGCGGCAATCGGTATGAGCCAGAGTTGTTTCTTCACAATATTAACAAGATAAAAATCTCTACTTTATATTAAAATAGATTTCCTCTGGATGCTCACCAAATAAGAAGTGTACTACATTACATAACCACACATCTTCATTGAAACCATCCAAATTCTCTACCTGATATCTACCTCCAATTTCATCATGTGCCACCAACTTCAATCGGACAGGATAATCATCTTCCAGACTGACATCTACTGTAACGTAAAGTCCATCTTCAGTAAGATAATCAAGAAACTTATCCGCGCCATCAACCATTTCAAGGTCTTCTTGGTCTCCGTCATAATCTGGAAGAACGACAAACCATCTGCCATCTTCCCATTTCTCAAATGTTAACTCCATATTACCAATGATATTTCCTAATAAGTTGCTTAAAGACAGGCTCGTCCGTTATAGAAGCAAAGAGTAAGGCGCAAGTACGTATCTTTAGCACACCTAAGTTACTGAACACCTCATAAACAGGCTTATCACTATCCAATAGGACTTGAAAAGCTTTGATTAATCTTTCTCTGAGGATTGGATGCTCAATGTAAGCTTTTGCCTCTTCACGACCGTTGAGGCCATAGAAGTCTGTGAGTTTACTTGTACCAGACCTTTTCAACTGAGGATATACATACCTTACCCAACATTCAAAATCGGGCTTCCCTTCTTGGATTTCAATCAGGGCTTGTTCATACAAGGTGTTACCATGAATGGTTTTCCCCTCTTGTGCTGTAATGAATCTTTGTAAATCTTCTATCATTTAGTATTTTTTATCATTATACTATTGCTACCATACATATAACAACACCAAATCTTTCCACAAAGATAATATCTTTTGTTTGCACAGAGGATTGTATTTCTCCATAATCTTCCAGTCTTAGTTTTAGCAGTATATGAAAACGTGTGGAAAGTACCCCCATCTTTAAACTCATCGACAAGATAGTCGTAGAAAGAGTCCATTGTACAAAAATCATGAGATGCCAAATAAAGATGTGCCAATTCGCGAAGATCATCTCCTATCTTTACCGATTGAACATTATTTGGATCACAATAATCTTCAACCTCATACATTATTATAAAATAATTAGTAAATGCCAAATCATATCGCTCTTTGCCATCTATTATGGGTACTAAACCTGCCACTGCTATTTCTGGATTATTTTTAATGAGTCCGTATATATCGTTCTTCTTCACAAATCTATCAAATGATTTGCCACTCATCTCTATATATTGTTGTTTCATATTCATCATATATTCTTTGGTTTTGTTATGAATAGAGGTAAATTTCATTTTGAAATATGGTTAGTCATATATTATCTCTGGGTTAAGTTCTGCAGGAGTGTACCATGTAATGCCGTACTTCTCCTTCAAGATGTGCTTTTGTAATGCCCATAGCCTGGGACAGCTACCAAGCTGAATGAATAGGTTGGCTGCTCGTTCGGGATTATCAGGCATCAGCTTTTGAGCTTCATTGATAAGAAATGAAGGCCTTTCTTGTTCTGAAACCTCCCATGGCAGATTATTTTCCACCATAGATCTCAATTGCTCTATTTGTTCATTGACAAACTGAGTATAGACATCTTTCATTACCTCGGGAATTATCCGTTGGTATTCATAAGCCCATTCATCTTCATGTTTAGGTAGCTGCTTTATCATCTTATTACTAAAATTTGCGGCTAAAGTACAAAAAATCTCCCACCTACACAAGAGTAAGCAGGAGATATTAGCAATTATTTGCCAAAAACGTACTTCACGACCTTGGCATTAGCCTTATTTTCGTTCACGAAGTCACGTTCAATGTATATGTCGGTGACTCTCATGGATTCATCTATGTGGTTTAATGCTTCATGTACTACGTATTTATCTATGCCTACTTTATTAAGGGCAATGGTAGCCCATAAGTGACGGGCTGCATAATATTCAAGGTCTATTAGGTTCAGCTTGTCACCAATAGTTTTCAACCCTATGTTGATAGCCCGATTAAAATTCTTGTCTGTATTATATAAAAGGTAAAACTTGAAAACCCGTTGTCCTGTTTTATCCCTGTACTTCTCGAATAGTGGCTTTAAAAATGGTGGTATGGTTACGATCATCTTTGCCTTGTCAAGTCTGCGGGCTGTCGTTTTGGTGCGATAGTAGGTTATAGTATCATCGTTGAACTCCGTACAATTGAATAAGTCTGCTGAGTTCATTCCGATTAGACAGAACGATAGAATGAAGCAGTCTTTTGCCAGATTAACTATACTTTCTCTTTTTAGAGTGCCGTCCTTTTTACGCTCATAAGGGTACTGCCAGATGCTTCTTATTTGTTCTGCGGTAATAGCTCTTTTACGTGTTGCCTGTTGTTTCGGGACTACCACATATTCAAATGGCGAGTTGGTAATCCTAATAATATTACGGTCAGGATCATAGTAATTCTTCTTCGCTTCATTAAATAGATGGCGCAGGCTTCCTAAATAGAGTGACACACTACGGTTTGTTGGGACTCGTTTTCCAGACTTAGTCAGTACATCTGCCCTTAGTCTGCTTTGTCTTTTTAAATAATCCATGAAACCATTTAGTAGTGAAGCCGTAAGTTTTGAGGCTTCAAGATGGTCTGTACCTAAAAAAGTAATAAATGCATTTACGGCGGACTGATAGTTTTTCTTCCCTTTAATAGTTGTTGTGGTAATCCACCACTGGCAAAAATCAATAAAGTCAACTGGCTTCTTTCGTTTTTCGTCTGCAATCAGCATTTCCATGATTTCATCCAGCGTGTAGTTGTTGGCATCAACCTGTAGTTGGTCACACTTGTTCCTGTAACTTTCTACAAGTTTGTCAACCTTCCGTTTGATGTCTGTACCTTCTTTAAAAGTTAGTGATTTTGTCAGCTCGTCAGCACTCACAAATAGGCTCGTAGATAGCCATTTTACCCTTCTTTTGTAGGTAAAACTAAGCTTAACATTGTACTTGCGGTCAACACGCATACCATCCTTTTTAACCATTGCTTTGATTGTCAACATGTTACAATTCATTTTAGCGGTAAAAATAGGTAAACAATCAATGGATTTTAGCCTATTTTTGAGGTTTTGGGGTGCTGATTATGTCAAATTCTGACAAAACAAAAAAGCTTGTAAGTATTTAACCTACAAGCCTTTATGTTGGGTGCCCGGTGGGACTCGAACCCACGACATTCAGAACCACAATCTGACGCTCTAACCAACTGAACTACGGGCACCGTGTTCGCTATTTTTCGTTAGCGGGTGCAAAGGTACGCATTTTATTTGAATTGACCAAATAAAACGCGTACTTTTTTACTTTTTTTTAGTTTTTAGGCTGTTCTGCAGGTTTTGCAGGTGCAGCAGCCTCCTTAGCTGGAGCCTCTTTTGCTGGTGCGGCAGCTTCTTTTGCTGGAGCTGCGGCTTCCTTAGTCTGACTTGCGCCGAAGCCTGGGAGGTTGTTAGGATTGGTGGTTGGGTTCTCCACGTTTTCCATGATAGAGCCTTCGCCGGCGGCCTGTGGAGCTACGTAAGCGCATGCCACGCTGATGACAACCATGGCGATGGCGAGACCCCATGTGGCCTTTTCGATGAAGTCGGTAGTCTTGCGGACACCGCCAATCTGGTTGTAAGAAGCGAAGCTTGAAGAAAGGCCTCCGCCCTTAGACTCTTGAATCAGCACGATGCCAATCATGAGCAGTGCTGCGATGATGATAAGAATTACTAATAATGGGTACATTTTATTTTACTTTTTTTATTGTTATTATTCTATTTTTTTGTTGTTGTTTAATATAAGTTTCTGTAAGAATCGTATTTGATCTGCAAAGTAAGCATTTTTTTTTGGATAAATCAAACTTAATCGCTGAATTATTTCCAAAGCTTTCGAATATCTGCCCTGTTTTATATAAATTCGTGCCAAAGTCTCGGTAAAATAGCCTTCATCGGCTTGTTTTCCGTCGTTTCCTCCATTAGTGGTGTCAAGTTGTGGTGTGAACTCGACGGTGTCGGAGAGGACGATCTTGCCTCGATCGTTTTCTATGAAATTATCTATCAAATTTTGTCCTTTGAGGAGGGGCTTCTGCTCTGTCTCGGGACGGTCGTCGGCGGTGGTATCTGTCTCGATGAGATAGGCCACATAGTCGATGGTGGCGTCGGCTGGAGTGGGTTGTCGGCGACGTTTCTCCTTGGGTGCCGGGTCGGCTGGTATGGTGTCGAGGAAGTTGTCGATGAGCGAGATGGTGCGGTTGGCGGCGGATGCGGTCTCTTTTCCCTTGTTGTCGGACTGAGGCTTTTGGTCGGCTCTGTCTTTTCTCACCCTGTAGTGTGCTGCTTCGACGAGGCGGAAGAGCACCTTGCGGTCGGTGATGTAGATGGCGGCTCGGCGGAGTTCTTCATCGAACGACGGGTCGTGTAGTATGAACAGGTTTTGCAGCATGAGCAGTCTTGCTGTCTGGAAGTATGGATACAGAGCCAGCGTGGAGCGCAACTCATAGAGTGTGTCGCGGTCCATCATCTCGGGGTGTTGTATCAGCTCTGTAATGTTCATCTACGAATGAGTGTGTATAGTGAATGAAATGTTGTTTTCTGTCTCTCTGTCGCCTCTGTCTCTCTGTTGCCGTGTTACCAGTTGGCCACGGTGGCATTGAATATCTGTTCGGTGATTTCCTTCACCATCTGGGTGACGAGTTCCTCTTGTACGGCATTGAGCGACTGCGTGTTGTCGTATGTAGAGGTGGCGGTGAACTGCTGCTCGAAGTCTTCGGTATGGTTCACGTTGTTGGTGAACCGCACTTTTACGGTCATCGACAGTTCGGTCTGTGAAGAGTAGCCCTCGCTCGACACCGACTTGTTTCGCTGTTCGTAGCGTGTTATCTCTCCTTCGATCTTCAGGTCGCCGTTGCGTTTTACCTGTATGAGTTTGGTATGGTTGGCAAACTGGTCTTTCAGCTGGTTGTTGAAGATGCTTGCCATGGGACCCCAGACATAGCTCGACCGTATGGGGAAGTCAGCTATCTGTATGGTCTTTGTCTTGCTATAGTCGATGCTTGCTCCGTTGAACTTGTACGACACTTGGCATGCCGTGGTGGCGGTGAGCATGACGAGTGCAGCCACGACGGCTATTCCGAAGCGTTTCAGCCATCGGTAGAGTGTGCGGTCGGAGATGCCCAACTCGTCGGCAGCCCGTTTGCGGTTGCCGTTAGCTCGTTCGAGAGCTTTTTCTATGTAATTCTTGCTCATATTCTTGAGGTTGAGACTTTGCAGTTCGTCGTAATCGTCGTCTTCATCGTCGTCGATAATTGCCTTTCCGTCGTTGTAGATACTGTCGGACGGGGTTATCACCGACGAGTAGCCGTTGTTGTGATTATTGTTTTTCGGTTCGACATATTCCTCGGCGATGGCATCCTCCGCCACGTGTTTCTTATTGTCGAGCAGCAGGGGCTTGGCAGTGAGGGCAGCTGGCTTGGCGTTGCCCATGGTGACGTCGGAAGCAATGTTGAGCTTATGTTTCAGCATCTCCACGTCCTGTCTTAGTTCGCTAACGTTGCCTCTGAGGTCGAAGAGGATCTTGTAGAGCAGTTCGCGTTCGTTTTCGAAGCTGTGTTCGCCATCTTTCCTTTTTCCCATTGAGACGATCTCGGTGGTCTCGTAGTCCTGTGGGATGAACTGCCGCATGATGTCGGCGGTGACGAGCCTTGACGGGCTGAGGATGGAGATCTGCTCGGTGATGTTCTTGAGCTGTCTGACGTTGCCCGGCCATTTGTATTTCAGCAGCAAGTCTTTTGCGTCCTCGTCGAGAGTCACCCTTTCAATCTTGTACTTCTCAGCCATCTGCATGGCGAAGAGGCGGAAGAGCAGGACGATGTCGTTGCCACGTTCGCGCAGCGGCGGCATCATGATAGGGATGGAGTTGAGACGATAGTAGAGATCCTCGCGGAACTTGCCTTCGCTGATGGCGCGTGTCATATTGACGTTTGTAGCTGCCACGATGCGCACGTTAGTCTTCTTCACCGACGTGGCTCCGACGGAGATATACTCGCCGGTCTCGAGCACGCGCAGCAGGCGGGCCTGGGTGGATAGAGGTAGCTCGCCCACCTCGTCGAGGAAGAGCGTGCCTTTGTCGGCGGCACCGAAATAGCCCGGACTGTCGTTGATGGCGCCGGTGAACGAGCCTTTGACATGTCCGAAGAGTTCGCTGTCGATGGTGCCTTCGGGTATGGAACCGCAGTTGATGGCGAAATATTTCTCGCGTCGTCTTGGCGAGCGGTCGTGGATGACCCGAGGAATGATTTCCTTACCCACTCCGCTTTCTCCGATGATGAGCACACTGAGGTCGGTCGGCGCCACCTGCAAGGCCACGTCGAGAGCATGATTCAAGGCATCGCAGTTGCCCACGATGTTGTATCTTTTCTTTATGTCTTGAAGTTCAGAGTCCTTCATCATTGCGCAAAATTACATATATTTTTTTAAATATGTTCTCTTTTTATGGAGAAAAGTGTCGTAGATGGCTGTTTTTTTGAGTTGTCAAGCCTTTTTTCTATCAAGTTTGATAAATAGCAGGCCTATAGCGGTCCAAATGAGTTCTCTTATTCTCACTATCAGCGCGACGAAGATGCCAGCTCCAGCCGACAGGGTGAGGCCTTTGGCAGAGAGAAGGAATCCGCCCTCCCGCCCTCCGAGTTGCAGTGGCATGAAGAAGAGCATGTTGGCAAGCAGGGAAGTGAACGCGAGAATGAGGATGCAGTCGAGATAGTTAGCCTCCGGCATTATGACGAGGAGGATGAAATATATCTCTAATGCCGACAGTATGCGACATGTCAGCTCGAGGCTCACCGCACCCCAGAACGCTTTGGGGCTTTGCTTGTGCAGTGCCGCTATCTGGTTGTCGATGGTTGCAAGTTGTTCACGATGGCTTTCGAAGAATCCCTGCGCCCATCGTTTCACCATGGGGAAGTGGCTCAGGATGGTCATACACCGTGTGGCGATGCCCTTTTTGTATCCTTTCAAGAAGAACCATACTGCCAACAGGCAGAATGCCGTGACGACGGCGAGCATTATCGCCATGGGGATGTTGACGGTCTGTGTGGCGATATACAGCAGGACGGAGAGCAGCCAGAACCAGAAGTGTGAGAAGATATGCGTCATGGCATAGAGGATGACCGACGACGACGCCCTCTCGGTGCCGATATGTGGCGCTAATGACATGATGCGGTATGGCTCGCCGCCCATGAGTCCTCCTGGAGTGGCATAGTTGAGTGCGAATCCGCTGACTGTAATCCTATAGAGCCACCAAAACCCCACATCGGCGGTTGTCTTCGGGTCGCCGGTGTGCTGTTTGTTGTTGTGGATGATGACATACCATGCGGCTGTGTTGAAGATGTAGAGGAACATCCACAGCGCGATGACCGCCACAAACCAGTAGCCAGCCCTTGTCAGGCCGTCGATCACCTCGTTGAAGTCGAGTTGAGAGACCATGAGGATGAGGACGGCGATGCCAAAGAGGAAGAATATGTTTTGGTGTTTCTTCTTCATTGGGGGTTAGGGGTTTGAGGGGGATACGGAGGTT
>NZ_NPJG01000111.1 GCF_002251245.1 Prevotella sp. P5-92 | reverse complement strand
TCAATCTGTTATTTATCTTCAGATTTTTTTTCAATAATTTCAAAGAACGAGAAGTCTGTTCCCAATAAATGGGATAAAGGCTTAGCAGCAATTTCAACCACTTCTTTTAGGTGTGGGAAACTTTAATTACCAATAATTATTGAATTGTGCGAATGCACAGCGCAATATTTTGCAAAAATATGAAGATTTTTTAGTTTTTTCTTCGTTGTTTCGGAAAAAAGTGCTAATTTTGTCCCGCAAACAGTTATAAAGTAATCTACAAATACATCAACAACAAGAAAAAAAATGGCTAAAGTAGTTACATTAGGAGAAATAATGCTCCGTCTGTCTTCTCCAGGACAGAAAAGATTCGTACAGAGTGAATACTTCGACGTTGTATATGGTGGCGGCGAAGCAAATGTAGCAGTGAGCTGTGCCAACTACGGGCATGAGGCTTGCTTTGTTTCAAAACTGCCCAAGCACGAGATTGGCCAGTGTGCTGTCAACGCATTGCGTAAGTATGGCGTGAACACCGACTTCATAGCCCGTGGAGGTAATCGCGTGGGTATCTACTATCTTGAGACAGGTGCTTCCATGCGTCCGTCGAAAGTGATCTATGACCGTGCGGGAAGTTCGATAGCTGAGGCTGATCCTGAAGATTTCGATTTCGACAAGATAATGGAGGGAGCCGACTGGTTCCACTGGAGCGGCATCACTCCAGCCATCAGCGACAAGGCGGCCGAGCTCACACGTCTGGCTTGCGAAGCTGCAAAGCGTCATGGCGTCACGGTGTCTGTCGATCTGAATTTCCGTAAGAAATTGTGGACTTCAGAGAAAGCCCAAAGCATCATGAAGCCTCTGATGAAGTATGTGGATGTGTGTATCGGAAACGAGGAAGACGCACAGCTCTGTCTTGGCTTTAAGCCTGAGGCTGATGTCGAAGGCGGAAAGACCGATGCTGAGGGATATTACGGCATCTTCAAGGGTATGATGGATACTTTCGGTTTCAAGTATGTCGTTTCTACTCTCCGCGAGTCTCTCTCTGCCACTCATAATGGTTGGAAGGCACTCATCTACAATGGAAAGGACTTCTACCAGAGCAAGCATTACGACATCATGCCTATCATCGACCGTGTAGGTGGAGGCGACTCTTTCTCAGGAGGTCTTATCCACGGTCTTCTCACCTATCCAGACGATCAAGGCAAAGCTCTTGAGTTTGCAGTTGCAGCATCGGCCCTCAAGCACACCATCCCTGGAGATTTCAACCTCGTCAGTCGCGAGGAAGTAGAGGCGCTCGCTGGTGGCGACGCTTCAGGACGAGTACAACGTTAATATCATCCAACCTAATATAGAAATGGCAAAATTTGATAAGATAGCTGTTCTTGCCAAGATTGGCGAGACAGGCATGGTGCCAGTGTTTTACCACAAGGACGCCGAAGTGGCAAAGAAAGTGGTGAAGGCATGCTACGATGGTGGCGTGCGCGCCTTTGAGTTTACTAACCGTGGTGACTTCGCTCACGAGGTTTTTGAGGAAGTAGTGAAGTTTGCTGCAAAGGAATGTCCAGAACTCGCCATGGGCGTGGGCTCTGTCGTTGACCCAGCCACAGCAGCACTATATATACAACTCGGTGCATGCTTCGTTGTAGGTCCTCTGTTCAATCCTGAGATCTCTAAGATTTGCAACCGTCGTCTGGTAGCTTATACACCTGGATGCGGTAGCGTGTCGGAGGTGGGCGCAGCACAAGAGACAGGTTGCGATCTTTGCAAGATCTTCCCTGGCGACGTCCTCGGTCCAAAGCTCGTCAAGGGACTTATGGCTCCTATGCCATGGTCGAAGCTCATGGTCACCGGAGGCGTTTCACCCGACGAGGAGAACCTCACCTCGTGGATTAAGGCTGGCGTTTATTGCGTGGGAATGGGCTCTAAACTCTTCCCCAAGGACGTGATAGCTGCCGAAAACTGGCAAGCCATCACAGACAAGTGTGTGGAGGCACTGGGATACATTGCCAAGGCACGTGCATAAGATACTCACAGCAAGAGACACAGGCATACTCCTATTGGGTGTGCTGTGTCTCTTGTTTTTTTCAGCATGTCGTGGCAGCGACGACAATATGCGTCATGCCGTTGATATGCTGAATCAGAAGTCGTATGACTTCCATTACAAAAGCCTCGACTCGGCTCGCATCTGTGCGCAAAAAGCCTTTCACCTGTCTGCCGAATACAGCGACGGGAAGGCCGAGGCTCTAAACAATATGGCTTTTGTAGATATAGCACGTATGGAGTATGAAAAGGCTGACAGCATGCTTCTCTCCATAGGCAGCGTCACGCGAAACCAAGTGGAATTGCTTGTGGCCGACGTGCAGATGATGCGTCTCTGTCAAAGGATGTCGGCCAATAGGCGCTTCTATGACGTCAGGGAAAATGCCGTCAACCGTCTCAAGAGGGTGAAGGAAGACATTGAAGAACTTACCCCAAGGCAGAAGAGCCGTTTGATGTATGCCGAAAGCGAGATGGCGATAGTCACCTCCACCTATTATTATTACGTAGGACAGAACCGCTTGTCGTCAAAGGCATTACTGTCTTTCAACCCGGAGACGATAAAGGCAGACACAGCACAATACCTTAACTATCTCTATAACGTCGGGTCGGGAGGAATACTCGACGGGAAATCGCAACAAGACCTTTGCCAGCGTGAGTTTGAATATCTCATAGGCTGCTACGTGCTTGCAAAGAAGGCGGGCATAGTCTATTTTCAAGCCAACGCTCTCGAGTCTATTGCAGGTCATCTACTCGACAGCATTGACCGAAGGACCATAATCGACAATAATCCAGCTGCCATGAGGGTAATCGACATGACTGATTGCCCGGAAGAAGATATCGCAGGGACACTCGCCATAGAGGCATTGTCACAGTTTGAGACCTATGGCGACACATATCAGATAGCCGGTGCATACCGTACCCTTGCCTCGTGCTATATGCGGGCAGGAGACTACGAGAGTGCCATCAATTATCTCAATGCCGCCATCGCCGACACTATCATCGACAAGGCCCCCGATCTCGTGGCCAGCATTCGCGAACAGATGAGTGTGGCTTATTCAGCCATCGACGACAAGCCATCGAGCGACTACAACCGCAACATATATCTCGACATGCAGGACGAGACACGACAAGACCGTCTGTTGGAGTCGCGAGCCGACATGCTCAGGAAGACGTCACGACAGCTGAATATCCTCCTGATGGTGGTGGGAATGGCCATTGTGCTGCTGCTCGTGTCACTATGGCTTTTCAACCGTCTGTACAGAAAACAGAACAGCGACGACGCCACACGCAAACTCCTTGCCCCGTTAGAGGAGTGGCGAAAAACCAATGAAGAAGACACCCGACGTCTCGCCGATGAGTATGAGGAGATAGAGGAAAAGAAAGCGCTGTGCCGACTGAACAAGGAGGAATACGTAAAACGAAACCTCGAACAAAGAGCACGTATGTCAATGGTTGTAAGCATGTTACCCTTTATCGACAGAATCATCAACGAGGTAAACATGCTCAGACATAGGGACGAGTCAAAGGAGGTAAGAGACTACAGAGAACAATACATCGCCGAGCTCATCGACCAGATAAACGACAATAATGCACTGCTCACACAGTGGATAAAACTAAGCGAGGGACAGCTGAGTATCAAGGTCAACAGTTTCAGTGTGGAGGATCTTTTCGCCATATTGCGCAAAAACGAAAACACGTTCAGTTCACGTGGAATAACACTTTCGGTGAAGACGACTTCAGCAATGGTAAAGGCAGACCGTGTATTGACCCTTTTCATGATCAACACCCTTGCAGACAACGCTATGAAACACACTCCAAAGGGAGGAAGCGTGGAGATATATGCCGATACGACTGAACGTTATGTGGAGATATCCGTCAAAGACAGTGGTTGCGGACTTACAGACGAAGAGAAAGCCACCATCTTTGACAGGAAGATAAACGAAGGACATGGCTTCGGATTGATGAACTGTCGGGGAATAATTGAGAAATACAAAAAGACAAGTCCCGTTTTTTCTATCGCCTCGCTTGGTGTAGAGAGTACACGTGGCAAGGGCAGCCGATTTTTCTTCCGTCTGCCATTGGGCATGGCGAGAAGAGTGATGGCATTGGTGATGCTGATGACCATGACTTGCTCAGCAGTCGCCGGTGAGTCCAAACAAGACTATATGAAGAAGGCGGCTTCTTATGCCGACAGTGCATACTATTCAAATATTGCCGGTACCTACTCACGTACAGTAGATTTTGCCGATTCTTGTCGGCAGTACCTCAATAGACAATACTCTCGTTTAGTGCCAGGAGGAAAGATGCTGCTGCAGAAGTACGGCAAAACGGAGCTCGCCATACCAGAGGTGAGATGGCTGCATGACAAGCTCGATATAGACTATAATGTGATACTCGACATGCGCAACGAGTGTGCTGTCGCCGCACTCGCTCTCCACGACTGGGAACTGTATGCATATAACAACAAGGTGTTTACCGTGCTCTACAACCAGCTTTCGGCCGATAACACCCTTGCCGAGTATTGTGCACAGATGAGGAGCTCGCAGACCAACAAGACCATTTCTGTCATCATTCTCGTTCTCCTGCTGCTCGCCATCCTTCCGGCATACTATATGTTGTATTATCGTCACCGTCTGTATTTCAGATACTGCGAAGAAAGGATAGCACAGATAAACACCATCGTCAACAGTACGGTACCACTCGAAGAGAAGAAGTCCGCTATAGACCGCCTTGCCCTTTACGACTTTCCCGTCCAGTTGCAACCCGTCGTCGATACCATTCGCCAGACCATCGACCGTGCTATCGACACAAGACAACGCTCTCAAGAAGATATAGACAATGCCACCGACCAGTTGCACAAAGCAGAATACGAGAGCAACAATCTCTATGTAAGTAACTCTATTTTAGACAACTGCCTCTCTGCGCTTAAGCACGAGACCATGTATTATCCCGGACGCATCAGACAGATGATGAACACCGGCCAAGTGGGCGACGTGGCTGAAGTGGTGGAATACTATCGCAATGTCTATGCCATGCTATGCAGTCAGGCTGCAGACCAGGTCGGCAAGATAAAGATTGGCGTGAGACGTGTAGCCATCGACCAACTGCTATCGTCTTACGACCATAATGCCGATGCGGGCTATGTGTTGGCAAACGCCTTGCTTGTAGAGATACTTCTCGACACACTCTGTCGTCAGACCGCCGACCGCCATATCTCTGTCAATACCGACAATGATGTCGTGGGATACGTCCGTTTTAGTGTCAGCATGCCGAAGTTCAAGGATGTGGGCATCGTTGTGGAACGGTTGTTTGTGCCAGTGTCAGAACAGAGTGTCCCGTTCCTGCTCTGTCGGCAAGTCATACGCGACCATTCAGAAGCCACAAACTGCAGGGGCTGTGGCATATATGCGCAACAAGCTCCAGAGGGTATAACGGTAATATTCACTCTCCCTGCCAGGTAATTAACCCAATAAACAATCTAAATGTAGTATGAAGATATTGTTCTATGCAGACACGGTGTTCTCGTTTGGAGGAGTACAAAGGGTATTGGGCGTCATCGCAAACAAATTCGCCACCGTCCATGATGTCACCATCTTGTCAACCGACACGAAAGAAAACCTGTCGATGTATGGCTATTCTGAGTCAAACGTGAAGTTCGAATATATCAGCTATCGTTCTTCACACAATTTCCAGTACTATCTCTGCAAAGCTTGCAGCTTGATATACAAGCGGTTGCTGTCGGGAAGTGGGGTAGGGACGCGTCTTTATTCCTATAGCTTCTTCCTACCTTCATACAAGCGTCTGCTTGCCGAAAAGATAAATAAGGGCAACTACGATGTCGTCATCGGAGTTCATGCGTTCCTCTCGTTACATCTTGCCTCCATCCGTCATCGTCTTCGTGTACCCGTCGTCGTCGGTTGGATGCATAATAGCTACGACGCCCTGTTTGTGAAAGCCCATCCTTATCTCCCCGGACTGAAGCATTTCTTTGCCGACGAGATGCGTCGTTTGGACAAGATCATCGTGCTCACCACTTCAGACAAGGAGTTGTTTCGGCAAAATCTCGGCCTGTCAGCTTCGGTCATCTATAATCCGCTTACACTCACGCCACGTGGAAGGGCGAGAGCCGAATACCACAAGTTTCTTGCCATCGGTCGTTTCTCACCCCGTCATAAAGGCTTCGACATACTGATAGAAGCTTTTGCCGAATTTGCCAAGACCGACAGCCGTTGGACACTCGAGATTGTTGGCGAGGGACCCGAAGAGAGCATGATACGCAGTATGATTGCCCGTCACGGCCTTGAGGAGAGGGTCTGTATATGCCCGTTCACAACCGATATTCAGCGTCACTATGCCTCTGCTTCTGTTTATGTGCTGAGTTCCCGTTGGGAAGGTCAGCCGTTGGTGCTTGTCGAGGCCATGGCGCATGGTCTTCCCATCGTGTCGTCTGACATACCCGTAGCGAAGGAACTGCTTGACAATCAAGGTGTAGCTATCTTGTTCCAGAACGAACACC
Organism: Prevotella sp. P5-92; assembly: GCF_002251245.1. Classification (GTDB taxonomy): domain Bacteria; phylum Bacteroidota; class Bacteroidia; order Bacteroidales; family Bacteroidaceae; genus Prevotella. Next base: position 21,375 of record NZ_NPJG01000111.1, on the reverse strand, counting down.
CGTCCAGTCTCGCCCTTGCCATGAAGTCGATGGCAGAAGAGAGACACTGGTCGCTCATGTCTGATAGGGCCTTGTCGCTTGCCAGTCGTTTCAGTGTAGAAGAGACTTATCGCCAATGGCTTGACCACATATCTTAAGTATTAGAGGAAAAGAAAAATGAAAAAAAAATATTCTTTTGATTAAACCTTTGCGAATAGTGTCCGTCATACAACCATAAATTATCAAACTTTAGACAGATGAAAAAAATAGCACTTGTTCTATTATTCTCTCTCTCTGCTACCATGATGTGGGCTCAACGTGTAGTCTCAGGTACCGCAGTGGAAGAAGACTCGAAAGAACCGTTACCTTCAGCCACGGTCAAGCTGCTGAAGACAGACAGTACCCTCGTGAAGGGCGTGTTGACAAACGTAAATGGTGGGTTTAAGGTGACGGCTCCCGCTGACGGACGATATATCCTTCGTGTGTCGTGTGTGGGATTCAAAAACTACACTAAACGCATCACCGTGAGTGGCGGAAAGGATGTGGCGTTAGGAAAGATTTCGCTGAAGTCTGACGCCATAATGCTTAAGGGCGCTACCGTGACGGCAAACGTGGCAAAGGTGACAGCCAAGGCCGACACGCTGGAGTATAATGCAGCAGCCTACCGTACACCCGAAGGCTCAGCCATTGAGGAACTGGTGAAGCGTCTGCCAGGCGTTACCGTGAGCGACGATGGAAAGATCACTCACAACGGAAAGGAAGTGAAGAAGATACTCGTCGATGGTAAGGAGTTTATGACAGGCGACACCAAGACCGCCATGAAAAACTTACCTACATATATAATAGAAAAGGTGAAGGCATACGACGAGAAGAGCGACCTCGCAAGGGTGTCGGGCATCGACGACGGCGAGGAGCAGACCGTGCTCGACTTCACCGTGAAGCGTGGTATGAACAAGGGTATGTTCTCTAACCTTGACGTTGCTGCAGGTACTCGCGACCGTTATGCTGCACGTGGTATGGGTGCCCTCTTCCAGGACGATACAAAGATAATGCTCATGGGCAATGCCAACAACACCAACGACATGGGATTCCCTGGCGGAGGTGGAGGAGGACGCTTTGGTGGAGGTCGTAACGGACTGAATGCCACCAAGATGCTTGGCGGAAACTTCAACTACGAAAAGGAAGACAAGCTGAAGCTCAACGGAAGTCTCAGATGGAACCATTCAGACGGCGACGTTATGTCGAAGCGTTCGGCAGAAAACTTCGTGTCAGACCAATCGTCGTTCTCCAATAGTCTCAACCAAAGCTACAGTCGCAGCGACAGCTGGAACGCCCGTATGCGTATAGAGTGGACTCCAGACTCGATGACCAACATCATGTTCCGTCCGTCGTTCTCTTACTCAAAGACCGACGGTACGTCAAACAACCTGTCAGCCACCTACTCTGAAGACCCATACCTCACCACCGACTCGCCTCTTAGCCAGGCCGGTATCGAGTCTCTGATAAAGAACGGTTCCATGATCAACCGACAGGAGAGCTCAAGCATCTCATATAGCGATTCGAAGAATGTGGGCGGCCGACTGCAGGTGAACAGACGTCTGAGCGACAATGGTAGAAACCTCACTCTTACTGCAGACGCAAACTATAAAGAGGGACAGAGCAATAACCTGTCAAACTCCAATGTCCACCTCTATCAGATAAAGGACGCTTTAGGCAACGACTCCACATATCAGACCAACCGCTACAGCGTGACACCTACAAAGAACTGGGATTACTCTGCTGGTCTTACCTATAGCGAGCCAATCTTCAAGGCTACGTATCTGCAGTTCCGCTACAACTTCCAGTATAAGTACCAGAAGAGCGACCGCGTCACTTACGACTTCAGTAACCTTGGCGAGGACTACTTTAGCGGACTCTCTCCCGAATACCGCCAGTGGGGCGGATACCTCGACCGTCTGACCAACCCTCTTGAGAGCTATCTTGACGACGATCTGAGCAGATATTCGGAATACAAGAACTATATCCATACCTTCGACCTCATGTTGCGCATCGTACGCAACGACTACAATTTCAATGTCGGTATGCAGGTCATTCCACAGCAGACGAAGTTTGTGCAGCACTATCAGGGTGTGAACACCGACACAGTGCGTAACGTGACAAACATCACCCCTACAGCCGACTTCAGATGGAAGATATCCAAGCAGAGCCAGTTGCGCTTCAACTATCGCGGACGCAGTTCACAGCCAAGCATGACCGACCTGCTCGACATCGTCGATGACAGCGACCCGCTGCGCATCACGAGGGGTAACCCAGGTTTGAAGCCTTCGTTCTCAAACAATCTGATGCTCTTCTACAACAACTACATACAGAAGCACCAGCGTAGCGTGATGGCAAATGTGTTCTTCAACACGACAAGCAACTCGGTGAGCCAGATGGTGACATACGACCCGACGACGGGTGGACAGACCTCACGTCCTGAGAACATCAATGGTAACTGGAATATCAACTCCGGATTTATGTTCAACACCGCTCTTGACAGTCTCGGTCTCTTCTACGTGAACACCATGACCGACTTCGGCTACAGCCACAATGTGAGCTATCTCAACCTCAATCGCTCGGAAACAGCACAGAAGAATTCTGTCAACACCACCTCCGTCGGCGAACGACTGGCTGCCGGACTGAGAAACTCATGGCTCGAGTTTGAGTTGACCGGATCGCTCAACTACACCCACGCACGCAACCAGCTGCAGCCGACCAACAACCTCGACACATGGCAGTACTCTTATGGTTTCAATACCAACATCCAGTTGCCATGGGGCACTACCGTTGCCACCGACATGTCAATGAACAGCCGTCGCGGTTTCAACGATGCCTCGATGAATACCAACGAGCTGATATGGAATGCACAGGTATCTCACAGCTTCCTCAGGGGCAAGGCTCTTACGCTGTCCCTCCAGTTCTACGACCTTCTCAAGCAGCAGAGCAATATCTCTCGCACCATCAACGCGATGATGAGAAGCGACACGGAGTATAACTCTATAAACAACTACGTCATGGTTCACGCCATCTACCGTCTGAATATCTTCGGAGGCAAAGACGCTCGCAGTCAGATGCGCTCTCCTCATGGCGACGGCCCGGGTATGCCTCCTCCAGGCATGGGACCGGGCAACCGCGGAGGTGGCTTTGGCGGAGGAATGCCGCGAAGGGGTGGCTTTGGCGGATTCTAACTCGCCACGACGTCATTCAGATAAATCTAAGAGAGAATGTCGCCACGACGTCATTCAGATAAATCTAAGAGAGAATGTCGCCACGACGTCATTCATGGAAGAGGTCAGAGAATGTTGAAACGTTCTCTGATCTTTTTTCTGTATAAACGTCCCACGTTGACATAGTCGATATGGTCAAAGGGAGGGTAGAAAGAGCACATGTTGTCGTTGAGTTGCATGAGACAGTTGATGTTGATGATATATTTCTGACTCACCTGTATGAAACGGTTGTCGATGCCGAGTATGACGGCATTGTTCACATTACGTTTCATGGTCAAAGGAGTGTCGTGTCCTGACACCACGGCTTCCCACTGGCGTTGTTCGTGATTGTATCTGAAAAGGCAGATGTCGTTGAGCGTCACCACCTGGAACTCCGTTTCTCCTCCCTGTACGAGCAGGCTGTCGCCAGTGGCACGCCTCACGTATTTCATGTCGAGGCATTTCTCCTTGTTGTCGGTCTCCTTTTGCAGACGGCTGATGATGGTTTGCAGTTCATTGTCGTCGATGGGTTTGAGGAGGAAGTCGAAGGCGAAGTTTCTGAATGCTGAGAGCATGTATTTGTTGTGTGCGGTGTACATCACGATCTTGCTGTTCCCGTCGCACGAGTCGATGATTTGCCTTATGGCTTCGATGCCAGTCATGTCGGGCAGTTCGACGTCGAGAAACACCACCTCGGGCAGTGTCTCTTTTGCGAGTCTGATGCCTTCGTCGGCCGATGTGGCTGTTCCGACCAGCATAAACGCCCCGCTTTTCTGTAGTTTCTTGTGCAAAATGGTAGCCGATTTTTTGTCGTCGTCGATTATTATTGTTCTCATAGCGTTTACTTTTTTTTCTCTTGCTTATGTCAGTTGCAGATTAAAGGGTATGAGTAGCGATGCTTTGCATCCGCATACTGTGTTGTCTTGTTTTTTGATATTTGTTATTTGGAACGATATCTGTGCTTGTTTGCTGTTATGCTCGTTGATGGTGGCAATGGTCTGGCGTATTATGTTCAGTCCGTACTTCGTGATGTGTGAGTTTTGCTTGCAGATATCAAATCCTTTGCCATTGTCGATGACGTCTATGGCAAAGTGTTGTTTTTGGTTTCTCACCCTGACGGTGAGTAGTTTGTCGCCGTCTTTGTCTTTCAGTGCGTGTTTGAAAGAGTTCTCTACGAGTATCTGTATAAACATTGCCGGTAGTCGGGTCTCGTCGAGGTCGATAGTGTTGTCGATGTCAAGTGTCAGCTGTACGGGTTCGTCAAACCTAATGTTTTGCATGTCGATATATTTCTTGACGAAGTCGAGCTCTTCTGTCAGCGTGACGAAGGTTGAAGCCGTCATGTCGAGATTGCTTCTTATGAGTCGTGAGAGTTGTATTATTGACGTGTTACGCTGTTCTTTGTCGGTGAGTTGGGTGTTTAGAATGTTGAGTATGAAATGTGGTGTGATGCGTTGTCTCATGCTCTCGAGTTTCAGTCTGAAGATGCTCATCTCGTCTTCTGTCTTTTTCTTTCTGTTGATGACGATGATGACGATGATGACCGATGCCAGTATGACGCACAGCAGCAGTAGCAGCAGCACTATGATCCTGGCGCTGTTGATGTTAGCCTTGTGTGCTTCTGTTTCCAGTTTGCGGTGCATGAGTAGTGTGTCTTCGTTGAGACGTATCATGATCTCCTCCGCGCGCATGTTCATCTTGTTGTATTCGAGCGAGTCGTTTTCCCGTTGTCTTGTGGTGATGGTCTGTAAGGCCCGTCGGTAGTCGCCGGTGTCGGTATAATACTGTTGCAGGTATTTGCTTCTTATGTCTCTTATGGTTTGTTCTGGAGTCTGCGTGAGGTGTTCGTTGTTGAGTATTCTCTTTATCTCGTCATAGTCTTTTCTTTTTGTGGCTATGCCTATGCGTATGGTGTTGGCATAGTATATGCAGGCGTCAATATTGTTTTGTCTGAAGAAGGGTTCTGTCTCTTTTAGATAAGCCAATGCGCTGTCGCACTCGTTGAGGTTGAGAAACACGTCGGCCATGTTTATCTTGCAGAGATACATGTCGAAGGTGTTGTCTTTTTTGCGCAAGAGGTGTTTCATTTGCCTGAACTTCTTCAGAGCCTCGTCGTATTTGCCCTGATAGTAGTAGAGGTTGCCGTAGTTGTTGAGGTAGTAGCCTTGCATGTGAGGTTCGAGCTCGTCAAAATGCCGTTCCGTCTCCTTATAACATCTCTCGGCAGTGGCGTAGTCGCCCATCTGTGTGTAGATCCTTGCCATGCCCATATTCAGACTCACGGTCTTGTCGGTTGGCAGGTGTAGCGAGTCGGCGAGCAGCAGTGCCCTTCTGTACCATCTCGATGCCTCTGGCATATTGTCGGTGTAGGTGTATGCGTCGGCGAGGTTGGCAGCTATGTCGGGTGCCCTTTCGATGTTGTCGCTCTGCATGATGCAGTCGTAGGCTTTTCTGAATAGTTTGATGGCTTTAGTGTTTTCCTTGCGTTGTATGTGGTAGCAGGCAGCTTCTACCGACATTGCCGAGGCCAAGAGTCCTTTGATGCGTGGCGACGATGGTTGTCGCCTTGCATACTGCTTTGCTGGCAGTGCGAAGTAGAGCATGGAGTCGTGTGGGGCCTTCAGCTGGTAGTGCTGGCCTTGTAAGAGACGCAGTTCGTAGTAGTCGGTGCTGTCGTTGACAGTGGCGATGAGGCTGTCGGCAGTCTTGAGATATCTGTCTGTTCCTGGCTTTATTGAATCCACGAGCAGACTTATTCTCTCTTCCTGGCTTTTGCTTCTTTCGTCTTTATGGGTCTGGCTTGTGCATGACGCTATCAGCACTATGGCAGCGAGGCTATGTAGTATCTTCATTTTCTCTATGTATTTTTTTTAATGTGGTTAGATAAATTTGTTATACATTTAAGATGTATTATTGATAATTGTGTGCAAATATACAAATGATAAATGATAATACGTCAAGAAATGTCGTATTTTTATTGCAGAAATGAAAAAAAACCGCTTTTTGCACAATAATATCAAAATAATTGTGTAATTTTGTGCCCGAAAATCGAATTTCAATAAATTTTATGGTACATAATATATTCAAAGGATTGGGCATAGCCCTTATCACTCCTTTTTGCGAGGATGGTTCTGTTGACTATCCTACGCTTGCAAAACTTGTAGAATACCAATTGAAGAATGGTGCTGATTTCTTCTGTATTCTCGCCACCACAGGCGAGACTCCTTGTCTTAGTGCAGAAGAGAAGAAGCAGATAAAGGATACTATCGTATCTACGGTACATGGCCGTGTGCCCATACTCATGGGTTGTGGCGGAAACAATACTGCAGCCGTTGTCGATGAGCTGAAGAATGGCGATTTCAGCGGTATCGATGGTGTGCTGAGCGTCTGTCCTTATTACAACAAGCCTTCGCAGGAGGGTCTATACCAGCATTTCAAAGCCATTGCTGCTGCTACTAAGCTGCCCGTGGTGTTGTATAATGTGCCAGGTCGTACGGGTGTTAACCTCACTGCAGCCACTACGGTGCGTCTGGCCAAGGACTGCAAGAACATCGTTGCCATCAAGGAGGCGAGTGGCAATCTCGAACAGGTGGACGAGATCATCAAGAACAAGCCTGCGTCGTTTGACGTCATCAGTGGCGACGATGCCCTGACGTTCCCTATGATTTCGTGTGGTGCCGTAGGTGTGATCAGTGTCATTGGCAATGCCTTGCCACGTGAGTTCTCTAAGATGATTCGTCTGGAGTTCAAGGGCGAGTACGATGGTGCAAGAAAGATTCACCACCGTTTCACCGACCTCTTCAGCCTGTTGTTTGTCGATGGCAATCCTGCTGGAGTGAAGTGTGTGTTGAGCGAGATGGGTATGATAAAGAATGTGCTCCGTCTTCCTCTCGTACCTACACGCATCACCACGATGCAGCGTATCAGCGAGCTATTGAAGGAGTTGAAGATATAAAGAGGGGGACGCTATAGAAGCAGGCCCGTGATTTTGGGGATTTAAAGAAGTAAGCCCGTGATTTGGAAGATGTTATGGAAGTTGACTTTCCCCCCAGACCGCGGGCTTTCTTCTCTTCCTTACATTCCCTTCATTGTCAGCGATATTCTTTTTCTTTTTTTGTCAATCTCCACCACCTTTACCATCACGTGTTGATGCAGTTTCACCACTTCGTTAGGGTCGCTCACGTATCTGTTGGCAAGTTGCGAGATATGTACGAGTCCGTCTTGGTGTACTCCGATATCTACAAAGGCGCCGAAGTTAGTGATGTTTGTCACTATTCCTGGCAGTTCCATTCCAATGTTGAGGTCGTCGATAGTGTTGATGCCAGCGGCAAACTCAAATTCCTCTATCTGGCTTCTTGGGTCTAAGCCCGGTTTCTCCAGTTCTTTCATTATGTCGGTCAGCGTAGGCATTCCCACGTTGTCGGTGACATATCTCTTCAGCTCAATCTTTGCCCTTAGGTCCTTGTCTTGCATCAGTTGCTTGACGGTGCAGCCGTTGTCGTGTGCCATCTGTTCTACTATCTTGTACGACTCAGGGTGTACGGCACTGTTGTCGAGAGGGTTGGCAGACTCAGGTATTCTTAGGAAGCCCGCACACTGCTCAAAGGCAGCCGGACCGAGACGCGGCACTTTCTTCAGTTGGTTGCGATTGGTGAACGCGCCGTTTTGCCGTCTGTATTCCACGATGTTTTTTGCCAGCGTAGGACCGAGTCCGCTGACGTATGTCAACAGGTGTTGGCTTGCCGTGTTGAGGTTCACACCCACCGAGTTCACGCAGCTCTCCACCGTGAGGTCGAGTGTCTTTTTCAGTTTCGACTGGTCCACGTCGTGCTGGTATTGTCCCACGCCGATGCTCTTCGGGTCTATCTTCACCAGTTCGGCCAGAGGGTCCATGAGTCGTCGGCCTATGCTCACTGCACCACGTACGGTGACGTCCTTGTCGGGAAATTCCTCGCGTGCTATCTTCGATGCCGAATAGACCGACGCGCCGTCTTCGCTCACCACAAACTGTCGTACCGTGTGGTTGAATTTCAGGGTCTTCATGAAGGCCGCTGTCTCTCTGCTCGCCGTACCGTTGCCAATGGCAATAGCTTCAATGCCATATAGTTCCACCATTCGCTCTACGGCCTCGGCCGCCTGTGCGGTCTTCGCCAGGGGCTGGTGGGGGTATATGGCCTCGTAGTGCAGCAGGTTGCCTTGAGCGTCGAGACACACCACCTTGCATCCTGTGCGGAATCCAGGGTCAACGCCCATCACGCGTCGTTGTCCTAAGGGTGCGGCCATGAGCAGCTGTCTGAGGTTTTCGGCAAACACATGTATCGCTTCCGTCTCAGCTTTTTCCTTGCTGCGCGCTGCAAACTCGTTCTCGATAGAGGGTTGTAGCAGTCGTTTGTATCCGTCGTCCACAGCCTCTTCCTGCAGTCGTGCACACTTGCCGTTGCCCCTCACGTAGTTTCTCCTCAGACGGTAGAGACAGTCGCCGTCGTCGGTGGTGATGCTTATGCGCAGTATGCCTTCCGCCTCTCCTCGACGCATGGCAAGCATACGGTGTGAAGCGCAGCGCTTCAGCGGTTCCGACCAGTCGAAATAGTCAGAGTATTTTGCCGCCTCCTCGCTGTCGGCCTTCGCCTTCACCACCTTCGACGTTATCACAGCCTCGCGCTCAAAAGCCCTTCTTACGGTCTGTCGCGAGCGTTCGTCCTCGCTCACCATCTCTGCAATGATATACTGTGCTCCCTTCAGTGCGTCGTCGGCGGTCTTCACGTCGCCTTTTACGTATCGTCTTGCCACGTCGTCGGGATTAGCCTCGCGTCCTATCATGATGATCGTGGCGAGAGGTTCGAGACCCTGTTCGCGCGCCACCTGGGCTTTGGTCCGTCGTTTGGGTTTGTATGGCAGGTAGATGTCCTCGAGGGTGTCGGCATCCTCACATTCGGCTATGCGTCGCTCCAGTTCTGGAGTCATCTTCCCCTGTTCGGTTATCGTCTTCACGATGGTCTCCTTGCGCTTCTCCAGCTCGGTGAGTTTGTCGTTCAAGTCGTTGATGGCGGCTATCTGCACCTCGTCGAGTGTTCCGGTGCGTTCCTTCCTGTATCGGGCTATAAACGGTATGGTGCATCCTTCTTTCAGCAGTTCGAGGGTGTTTTCCACGCTGCGTGACGACAGGTGCAGGTCGTCGGCAATTTTTCTTATTATTTTGTCGTTCATAATTTTTTGTTTGATGTAAGGTGACGGTGAGAAACGTCAAAATGAGTTGGAAAAGTTACGTTTTTTTGCTGACAATGGCAAAAAAAACCGCCGATATTTTTGCCAATACGAAAATTTATCATTACTTTTGCACTATACTAAGAGAATATTATGAAAAATCAGCTCTCAATACTCATCCCGATATACAACCAGTGTTGCGTGCCCCTGATAGAGGCGTTGGCCAAGCAGGCGACGGCATTAGACATCGATTTTGAGATTATTGTCGCCGACGATGGTTCGACCGACGAGCTGTCAGTGCGACAAAACAGGGCCATCAATGCGTTGCCTTCTTGCCGCTATTGGGAACGGCCCGTCAACGTGGGAAGGGCAGCCATACGCAACGCCTTGGCGCGTGAGAGCCGTTACGACTGGTTGCTGTTTATCGACGGCGATCTTGGTGTGGTGCGTTCCGACTTCGTGAGTAGTTATCTCGTCGCTGAGGGCACCGACGTGGTGGTGGGAGGTATCGTCATTGGCGATGCCACCGTCCAGCTCAGCCGTAATCTCCGTTTCCTTTATGAGAAGAATGCCGAGCGGCATCACACGGTGGACTGTCGCAGACTCCGTCCCTATGCCGATTTCCATACGGCCAACTTCATGATACGCCGTACTACGATGCTCGACGTGCTCTTCGACGAGTGTTTCTCGCGCTATGGTCATGAGGATGTGGCTTTCGGCATGCAGCTCTCCCGACGTGGCGTCTCCATATCGCATATCGACAATCCCATCGGCTTCCTGTCGTTTGAGCCAAATGCGCTGTTTGTTGACAAGACCGATCAGGCCATACAGAACCTCGTTCTGCATCGCGACGTGCTTCTCGAAGTGTCGCGTCTGTTGGCCTTGGCCGAACGGCTGCACAAGTCTCGTCTCGACCTCCCGCTGAAGTTGCTGTACAAGCCATTCCGCAAAGCCATCAGGCGACAGCTGTGTGGCGAGAACCCTGTCTTGGCTTTGTTCAACATATATAAAATTGGGGAGATGGTGATTCAGTTGACGGGTGGATTTTCGGCGGATTCCTAAAAATATAACGTTTTAAAAAAAAACATTGATGAAAAAGACATATATATCACTCATATTTACCGCGTTGACGCTCTTCCCCTCGTGTTCGGGGAAAAAGGCTGAGACGACAGACGCAAACACGAAAGCACAAAACAACCTCCCCGTCGATACGGCATTGCAGACGCGACTGTGCGATTTCTCTCAGCGACAGCGACCCGAAGGGCAGTTTGCATTCCACGTTTATGACATCACTGCCGACAAACCCGTTTACGGATATAACGACACGTTGGCACTGCCTTCAGCCTCGTGCATGAAACTGCTGAGCGGTATTGCCGGACTCAGTCTCATGGGAAGCCAGTATCAGTATCAGACGAAGATCATGTATAAGGGAAGGGTAGGGTCCGACGGCATCCTGCAGGGCGACATCGGCTTCAAGGGAAGTCTCGACCCGCAACTCCTTGCGCCCGACCTCAACGCGTTTTCAGTGGCTTTGAAGGAGAAAGGCATAAGACGTCTCGGCGGACGGCTGCTTGTAGATCTGACGATAGAAGAACCCGTGACGGGCGAGGAACACTGGTTTCCGTGGGACCTCACGTTTTCGAAGTACGGACTCTTCTATAAGGGAAGCGACAGGGTGGTGAAGGCTCTGAAGGCCTCGCTGCGCGGACAGGGCATCGCCGTGGCCGACAGTCAGGTGGTGATGGCTGAGGTGCCAGCAGGGTTCACCGTCGTGCATACCATAAGCCGTCATATCGACGACGTGGTGAAGCGTATGTGGAAAAACAGTTCCAACACCCAAGCCACCTCTATGCTTTATACCATAGGACGGAGGGTGAACCCCGATGGCGACCCCGTGGCGTCAGGAGTGGATTATCTCAGGCGTTTCCTTGCCGAGCAGCTCAATCAGACGGCGCCAAGCCTTGTCGTTCACGACGGTTGCGGACTCTGCACCTACAACCGCCTGTCGCCAGCTGCCCTTACGGCGGTGCTGCGCTATGGCTATTCTGACCCCAACATCCGCACGTCGCTGCTGCGCAACCTTGCCGTGGCGGGTGTCGATGGCACTCTTGCACGTGAGATGAGTGGTCAGAAGACGCGGGGAAAGATATTTGCAAAGACGGGCACTCTCTCGCACCCCTATGGCATTAGCACCCTTGCCGGACTGTGTATGGGAGCCGACGGCCATACCCTCGCTTTTGCCATCATGGACAGCGAGATGTCGGTGCTCGACGCGAGGGTGTTGCAGCGTCGCCTGTGTGAGGCTTTGGTAAAAGATGCTGAAAGGCATCTCTGACAAACATTCCGGAAAGGCATCTCTGATAGAATGCAGAAATCCCACAGCTCTGACTGAGAACTGTGGGATTCTGTTGTTTGTTTGGAATAAAGTCTTTTTTGTTTAAATATTGTTAGGCTTCTGCATTAGGGATGACAGAAACGATGCTCTTGTTGAAGCGTCCCCTCTTGAAATTCACTGTTCCGTCGATCAATGCATAGAGAGTATCGTCCTTGCCGATGCCTACTCCGTTGCCAGGGTTGTGCTTTGTACCACGCTGACGTACGATGATGTTACCAGCGATAACAGACTGGCCACCCCAGATCTTAACGCCTAATCTTTGTGAAGCTGATTCACGGCCGTTCTTAGAACTACCCACACCTTTTTTATGTGCCATTTCTTTAGTCCTCCTGAATTTAAGCGATTACTTGTTTAACTTCGATTTGTGTGAACTGAGCGCGATGACCATTCTTCTTGCGATAGTCCTTGCGACGCTTCATCTTGAAAACGATGACCTTGTCACCCTTTACAAGTGGGTTCACTACCTCACATACTACTTTTGCACCTTCTACGGTAGGTGCGCCAACCTGCACTGCGCCGTCTTTATCTACGAGCAGCACCTTCTCAAACTCAACAGCCTGACCTTCCTGAGCGTCCTTCATGTGATGGACGAAGAGCTTTGCGCCTTCTGTAGCCTTGAACTGTTGACCGTTAATTTCTACAATTGCGTACATTTTTTGTTTTTAAACGGGTTTCCTCTGCGAGGCGGACATACTTCGTGCAGTCTCTTTACTAAGCCCCAACAGACTAAATCGGCTGCAAAGGTACAAAAAAATCGGCAAACACGCCTTCTTGTCCTTACCCTTTATGTGTAATATTATATATTATTAACACAAGTGTCGGCCCTTGTGGCAATATCATGGCTCATCCACACAAAAAAAAGGGCAGACCCGAAAGTCCGCCCCCTTGACACTTAAAATATCGCTATGGTGAAAAATTAAACTATTCCCTGTGCCATCATAGCCTTTGCCACCTTCATGAAGCCTGCCACGTTGGCACCCTTCACGTAGTTGATATAGCCGTCGGCCTGTGTACCATACTTCACGCAGTTCTCGTGAATGTCTTTCATGATGAGTTTCAGACGGTTGTCCACCTCCTCTGATGTCCAGCTCAGACGCTCAGAGTTCTGGCTCATCTCAAGACCTGACACTGCAACACCACCAGCGTTAGAAGCCTTACCAGGAGCGTAGAGTATCTTTGCGTCCTGGAATGCCTTCACAGCCTCTGGGGTAGATGGCATGTTGGCACCCTCGGCCACAGCTATGACACCATTGTTGACCAGTGTCTGAGCCTGCTCGCCGTTGATCTCGTTCTGTGTAGCGCAAGGCAGTGCGATGTCAGCCTTCTCGCCCCAAGGACGCTCGCCAGCGTGATATACAGCGTTAGGATATTCCTCAACATACTCCTTGATACGTCCGCGCTCTACGTTCTTCAGCTCCATCACATAGTCGAGCTTTGCACGGTCGATGCCGTCTGGGTCGTAGATGTAACCGTCAGAGTCAGAGAGTGTGAGCACCTTGGCGCCGAGCTGGATACACTTCTCGGTAGCATACTGTGCCACGTTACCCGAACCAGAGATCAGCACGCTCTTGCCCTCAAGGCTGATGCCGCGTGTCTCGAGCATAGAGGTGAGGAAATATACCGTACCGTAGCCGGTAGCCTCAGGACGGATGAGCGAACCGCCAAACTCGCGGCCCTTACCTGTGAGCACACCGCTCCACTCGTGTGTGAGCTTCTTGTACATGCCGAACATGTAGCCTACCTCACGTCCGCCTACGCCGATGTCGCCTGCTGGCACGTCCTCGTCAGGACCGATATGACGATACAGCTCTGTCATGAAAGCCTGGCAGAAACGCATCACCTCAGCGTCGCTCTTGCCGCGTGGAGAGAAGTCTGAACCGCCCTTTGCTCCGCCCATAGGCAGTGTGGTGAGCGAGTTCTTGAAAGTCTGCTCGAATGCGAGGAACTTCAGGATACCGAGGTTCACCGACTTGTGGAAACGGATACCGCCTTTGTACGGGCCGATGACGTTGTTGTGCTGGATGCGATAACCCATGTTGGTGTGAACCTTGCCCTGGTCGTCGGTCCATGTCACACGGAACTCGATGACTCTATCTGGAATACAGAGACGCTCTACGAGGTTTGATTTCTCAAACTCAGGGTGCTTGTTGTATTCTTCCTCGATGGTTGGAAGTACTTGGCTCACTGCCTGGATGTACTCAGGCTCATTTGGGAATCTCTGTTTCAATTCCTCTACTACTTGTTGTGCATTCATATTGTTTTTGCTTTTATTGGTTGTTTATATTCTTCTTTTTTGTTGTTTTTTCTTAGCGGTTGCAAAGTTACAACAAAATCTTGAAAAAACAAACATTTTTCCATTTTTTTTTAGAAAAAACTATCTTTTTGCTACATTTTATCAATTTTATCTTACCCGTACCATATATTTTTTGCAATAATATGCGTTTTTCGCGCTTTCGTTCATGTCAGTGTTTCCCTCCCTCCATCCACGAAATATCACCCCCAAACAGAAATATCTCCCGTTTTTATTCGCCGATTCGTTTTTTTTGATGTACCTTTGCAGGCGAAAAATGATTTTCATATATATAAATAATGTATGGGATACAGATACGGATATAACAAGATTGGCGAATACAAGCATTACGACGTCAAGGAAGAGCAACCGCTGTTGGAGTTCCTGCTCGCCAACATGGGCGAGTCGAGGTCGAAGGTGAAAGCCACACTGCAGGGTAGGGGAATAAAGGTCAACGGGAAGTTTGTCACACAGTTCGACTTCCCGCTCAAACCCGGCATGAAGGTGGCGGTAAGCCAGTCGAAGCGCAACCAGTCGGCATTCAAGAGCCGATATGTGAAAATCGTCTATGAGGACCGATGGCTCGTCGTGGTGGAAAAGAACGTGGGAATACTCTCTATGGCAGCCGGCCACTCTTCGCTCAACGTGAAGAGCGTGCTCGACGACTATTTCCACAAGACGCGACAGAAGTGCCGCGCACATGTGGTACACCGCCTCGACCGCGACACCAGCGGACTGATGGTATATGCCAAAGACATGGAGACGGAGCAGATCTTCGAGCACAACTGGCACGACATTGTCTATGACAGACGCTACGTGGCCGTGGTGAGCGGAGAGATGGAGGACGACGAGGGCACCATAGCCAACTGGCTGAAAGACAACAAGGCCTACGTCACCTATTCGTCGCCCGTGGATAATGGCGGCAAATATGCCGTCACCCACTTCCACGTGCTCGACCGCACCACCGACCATTCGCTGGTGGAATACAAACTCGAGACGGGACGCAAAAACCAGATACGCGTCCACTCGGCCGACATGGGGCACCCCGTATGTGGCGACGTGAAGTATGGCGATGGCAACGACCCTCTCCACCGTCTCTGTCTGCACGCTTACCTGTTGTGTTTCACCCATCCCGTCACTCACGAGCGCATGGAGTTTGAGACTCCCGTCCCGACTCCTTTCCGACAATTGTTTAGATAATCACAACCTTCAGATATGGAGAATTTTGTATATTACGTTTTTATCCTCCTGCTCGTCGTAGTGGGATTCTTTGTGGTGAAGAAGGTGGCAGGATGCATCATACGTACCGTGGTGACGCTGGCCGTCCTCGGTGCCTTAGCAGCCATCTACTACTTCTATCTTAGATAAAGTCATTATATCATCAGCCCCACACTCACAGTGAGGCCGTAGATGAAGATGTTGCGGGCGGTCTCGCCGAGACAGAGGTTGAGGGCCTTGCCGCGGTTGATATGTTTTATCTTGAGGTAGGTGAACGTGTGCAGCACCACGTATATCGTGGGCAGGACGAAGGCAAGCGGATGGCCTTCAGCCCAGAACAGCAGCCCCATGGCGTATGCCGTCCATCCTGTGGCGAGATAGAGCCTGAGGGCCGTGGTCGCGCCAAGCCTCACCACGATGGTGCGCTTGCCGGCGTCGCTGTCGGTGTCGCGGTCGCGGAAGTTGTTCACCAGCAGCAGGGCGTCGATCACCGTGCCACAAGCCACCGAGGCGACGACGACGGTCCACGTCAGCGTGTGAAACTGGATATAGTAGGTCGTGCATACGGGCACTATGCCGAAGAACACCAGCACGAGGACATCGCCGAGACCCATATACGAAAGACTCGTCGTGTAGAGAAAACAGAACACCACGCAGACGATGCCTATCAGTATCATCTCCAGGCCGCCGTAGAAGACTAAGGGCAGACCCACCAGACAGGCTATGCAGGTGGTGAGCGCGATGGCGTGTT
Organism: Prevotella sp. P5-92; assembly: GCF_002251245.1. Lineage (GTDB taxonomy): Bacteria > Bacteroidota > Bacteroidia > Bacteroidales > Bacteroidaceae > Prevotella. Next base: position 5,293 of record NZ_NPJG01000111.1, on the reverse strand, counting down.
TCATCCTGTCGATGCTCACCCATCCCTGGGCGCAAGCCCTTCGCGGACCGAGACGCGTCTCCGTGTCGTCGGTTCCCTTCACGTAGTCGAAGAAGTCGTTGATGAAGTTGGCGTCTATCTGCATTATCATGGCAAAGGCTGCACACAATATGGCGGCCGTCCAGTTGAACGAATATGCCTCGTACAGGCCGCTGTCGGCAATGGCTAACGCTATCCCTATCATCACCGGCACGGCAGCGCCCGAAAGCGTCTTCGGCCTTGCTGCAAGCCACCATGCCTTGGGCGAGTTTTGCCTTACGTCGATGTCTTTTCTCTTGCTTGTTTCCATATATAATTGCGGTGTTTTGTATTTTTTATCAGAAATGTTTTGCAAAAGTAGGAATAATTGTGTACATTTGCAAGCAAAACGTCATTTTTTTTATCGATAATTATCATATACACTATATTTGCTATGAACAACAAAACCGCTTCGCTCGATTTGGTAGAGTTCGTCGAGAAGAATATACTGCCTGAATATCAGCATTTTGACAAAGCCCATTCCACGGCACACGTGATGAGGGTGGTACGGCGGTCGCTCGAACTGGCACGAGTCACCGGCGCAGACATCGACATGGCCTATGTCATCGCCGCCTATCACGACATGGGCATGTCGGGACCCCGGGCGGTACACCACCTCACCAGTGGACGCATACTCGCCTCCGACGCACGTCTGAAACGGTGGTTCACCGCCGACCAGATCAAGATCATGCGCGAGGCCGTCGAGGACCACCGCGCGTCAGCCGCCCATGCCCCGCGCAGCATCTACGGCCGTATAGTGGCAGAGGCCGACCGCGACCTCGACCCCGACATCGTCTTCACACGTGCCATACAGTTCGGCCTCGACAATTATCCACAGCTCGACCGCGAAGGGCAGTGGAAGAGGTTTGTGCAGCACATGGAGGAGAAATACTCCGTCAACGGATACATAAAACTCTGGATCCCCCAGTCTGACAACGCGTCGAAGCTGAAGGCCGTGCGAGAGGTGATTGCCGACAAGGCTGAGCTGCGAAGGGTGTTTGATAGGATAATGGCTGGTTGACGTCTTCCCTTCCCCAAAAAAACTAATATTCTTCCCCCTTCCACCACAAAAAAGTGCCGCCGTCAAGACTCACGTCCTAACGGCGGCTATGTGTATTAATGAATGTTCTCTCAAATTCTCCTTGTTATTCACTTTGGAGAAGTTTGTGTCCTCCCTTCCGCGAAGGCTCAGCCTCACGGCTTTGCCTGCATCTTTGTTATCCACTCTTGAATAATCTTTTTTACCTCACTAATACCTGTGTTAAAACCTAAACTAACAATCTATTACCTAACTAAAAACCTAAAATCAAATAACCTAAAACTAACAATCTATTACCTAACCAAAAACATTGTCTATGAAACAAATTTATCTAAATAACTAAAAACCTATCTTTCTTTACTCCGACATTCTCATGTCTGCTGTCCTCCTCTCTTTCTCAGCACCTGCCTTTTTTCTTTCGTCAAGTGCTTTATTTCTTTTGACGATGCAAAGGTACAACATTTTTTGTAATCTGTCAATAGAAAAAGCAAACAAAATGATAGTTTTTGCCCTATTATTGACGCAAATCAACTTATTGTGTGCGAACACAGACTGTTTTTGCGCTTTTTTACATATTTTCACTGTGTGCGTACACATCTATTCCCCATACCGCGGAGCAATGCCGATAATACACCCCGACTGCCTCAGTCTTATTTATTACTATGAATATGTACGCGCGCGCCCGCAAGCCACCGTCAACATGTAAAACCCAAAAAGTTACCAGTTAACCGGTAACAAGTTAACCTTTTTGTAGTTTTTACGTTGACGAGTATTTTTTTAGTTGGCCTCAAATCCGCAACTACGCGCATGATATGATACAGAAGTGAAAAGCATCTGCATCGTTAGTAAAAAGGTGGCACAGCACATTGAATGTCACCATAAAGACATACAAATATCCCTTACCCCACAATGCGACTTGAGGCAATACGCATATTCTTCCCACAGGGTTTGTTGGTTGCGCCGGAGTATCTTGCCAGATAATATTATACCATACCTGAGATTTCCTCTACAGAAAGCCTTGTCATTTCCGCAATTTGTTCAACAGGTATTCCAGCCGTCTTCATAGCTTTCGCTGAAAGAAGCAAGGCAGAGCGTTGCTCTTCCAACTGTGCAGACTGCTCTTCCAACTGTGCAGACTGCTCTTCCAACTGTGCAGACTGCTCTTCCAACTGTGCAGACTGCTCTTCCAACTGTGCAGACTGCTCTTCCAACTGTGCAGACTGCTCTTCCAACTGTGCGGTCTGCTCTTCCAACTGTGCGGTCTGCTCAGCAATCCTTTGGTCACGCCTCATTATTGATGTATCACGTGTTTCAATGGCAGAGAAATATTCGTCCTCCACGTTCATATCCTGACGCAATTTTGCATCAGAGGCAGCGGCAAGAAGGCGATGCAGGATATGCTCCATCTCCGCATCCCCACGGTAGGTGTCTTCGTCTATATTTAACACTTGGCGGTTATTGCCGTCCTTGTTTGTCTGGTCGAACACGCTCAGAACCTCAACGAGTCGGTTGTTTACACGACCATGAAGAAGAGGTATCTGGACGATGATACTGTCATGCACAAGACTTTCAACGAATGGGTCGGGCATTCCTTTTGTAACCTCAACACCGTCATAGTCGTATGACTTGTGTCGGACATAAAGAACAGGTTCCTCTATTTCGCCTACACGATGCCCAAGAAGATATACGGTTATCATAGGTATGCCATAGCCGTTAGGGTTATCATCCTTCAAGATGTTGTCTGGGTTGGCGTATTGTGTACCGAGGTATTGTCGGAAACGCAATGTCTCCGTCTCAAGCCAAGTCTTCTGAAGCTCTATCAGTACAAGTTTAAGACTGCCATCATCCTGACGGACCTTGGCACCGAAGTCGATGCGGAACATCGAAATCTTGTCACGTGTGCCGTTGGTGTATTCATGTTTACGCATCTCTACCTCTACCACCTCTCTCTTAAGAAGGGCGGAAAGCACAGTCTTGGCCACGCGGTTGTCCTCCATGAGGTATTTGAAAACCGCGTCATAAATCGGATTTGCAATACTTATCATCATAGTCGAATATTCATTAGCTTGGTGCAAAGATAATAATTATAGTTGCAATAAAGAAACAAATGGCTAATATTTAATGTTTTTTATACGATAAGAGTCTATCTCTTACTTTATCCCACCTTAACAATTATCCCATCTTAATTTTCTGAATTCAGAGAGCCGTAAGCAGAAGAACTTGTGATTTTTTTAGTTGGCAAGTTGGCAAGTTGACGAGTTGATTGCGCCAACGTCCGCCGCTAATCTCCGATTGTTGCGGTATTACCACCGCTAATCTCCGCTGTAGGGTCTTACCTCGTGTAAGACCGCACCCCTATTTGACGCGGACATCACCCCCGATTTATCGCGGAATCCATATTAACATCCGGAATCAGAAAAAGGGAGCGACGACCTGGCGCCACTCCCTCTTAGTCTCCGTTGAACCGTTTCGATATCGTTCAACCGATTTTCGTCTCCGTTGAACCGTCTCGATATCGTTCAACCGTTCTCGTCTCCGTTGAACCGTTTCGATATCGTTCAACCGGTTCTCGTTATTGTCACACGTACTGATTTACTCCCAAACAACTCGTCACTCCGAGAGTTGTAGCAATAGCAGACAGCGCTGCCACAATAAGCTGCAATACCAGCTTCCAAGTGCTTGATTTAGATGTAGAACTCATGATGATTGATGATGATTACTGATTACTGATTAATGATTCCAGCGGGTTTTGTTAGGGCAAGGGCGCTTGCGCGCCCCGCCCTTAGCTTAGATCAGGCTGCCGCCGCCTTCATCGTTGCTGCCGCCGCCGCTGCCGCTGCCGCCGTTCTCCTCGCCGCCTTCGTCCGGAGTGTCCACGGTGCCGTCGTCGGTAGAGGTGACGCGACGCACTACCTCGCCGTTGCGGTCGTAGCAGGTGATGCTGACTGCGGTGGTCTGGAGCTCGCGCTTGATGTCGGTGCTCGGCACGAAGATCACACGACGCGAGGTGATGAGCGAACTTGCCACCTTGTTGACATCCTCCACCGAAGTGGCGTTGATGCCGAATCGCATCGAACCCAGTCCTGGTATCGCCACAGAGTGACCCTCAGTGGCCCATGCCCTGATGACGTCGCCGATGGCTTCCCATGCGGCATTGATGCTTCCCTTCGAGATGCCGCTGCGCATAGCTGCCTCCTGCACCACCTTTGCCTGAGTGAGCCGACTGTAGATCTCGGTCTGCATTACATAAGCCCACTTCTCAACTCCTTTTTGGAACGAAATGTTACGTTCCACTGCTTTTACTTTAATTGCCATAATGATAAAAAATGTTTTGTTTTGTTTGATAGGATTACTGTCTCCGAGCGCTCTTAGAGACACATGACTGACTTTCAATCACGATGCAAAGGTACAACATTTTTTCGGAAATTCCAAATTTTTTAAGGGAAAAATTCAGCTTGTTTGTTAATGTTTATTAAAAGTTAACTTGTTAACGGTTAACTGCATTTATTCTCCATATCCCCCCTCTCACGACCAAAATATTGCTCCCACGCGTGGAATTTTTTTTTACCTCACGTGGTAGCAAAACGCCATCCTGTCGCCACCCCTCCCTCCTATGGCCTTTGAGAGTGGAAGCAGTGTGTGGGGAGAAGAGTCGAATGTTAACAACCGTAAAAAAGTTAACTTGTTACCGGTTAACTGGTAACTTTTTAAGATGACGAGTTGATTGCGGTATTGTCCGCCGCTAATCTCCGATGATTGCGTTATTGCCGCCTCTAATCTCTGGTATTGTCCGCCGCTAATCTCCGCTGTAGGGTCTTACTTCATGTAAGACCGCACCCCGCTAATCTCCGATGGTTGCGGTATTACCGCCGCTAATCTCCGATGTAGGGTCTTACCTCGTGTAAGACCGCACCCCGATTTGTCGCGGATATGCACCCCGATTTTCGGCCGATTTTGGCGGGCGGTCTTACACGAGGTAAGACCCTACAACGGCGGGCGTTGTCGCGGATTGTCGCGGATATGCAACCCGATTTGTCGCGGCAAACCGGTTATCGTTGAACATCTCGTTTTCTTCCTTCTAATCTGCTTCCCCTCTCAAAGGCCTTTGAGGGTGACAAGTCAGAATTGAAGACATTGTCTCGAATTGACTGATTCAGATTCTGTCTTTCTTTCAATCTACTATTTATAGTAAGATAT
>NZ_NPJG01000110.1 GCF_002251245.1 Prevotella sp. P5-92 | reverse complement strand
AGTTTTGCTTGTCTTCTTTTCGCAACACTAAGGTAAGTGAAAATTCTGACATGGCAAAATCCTGGGCAACTTTTTGTTGCTCAGGCACTTATAAATAATGTTAAACTATAGTGTTGCGGAATTAAGGTAAAAAAGGTGGAAACGCTTGGTAGTGTAGTTTTTTGTTTGTATATTTGCATCCGTATAACAACAACTACTATCAAAAATCAACAAATATGAAAAAACGATATACTACTTTTTGGGGATGTTTGCTTGCCATAGGCTTTGCTTACGCGAAAACATTACCCTACAAGAACGTGTCCTTACCCCCGCAACAAAGGGCTGACGACCTCATCGCTCGACTGACATTCAAAGAAAAGGTCAGCGTAAAGGTCAGCGACGTGGATCCTATGGAAGGTGTGGAGAACGTGCAGATGCATATACACAACAATGCCGACAAGGACCATAAGAAGGTAATGGTAAACATCCCCGCTACGGCGACAGCGGCACAGAAACGGAAGAAATATGAGTTCATGCGCAACCTGCCAGTATATGCCGACTCGCTCATTGCCGACCTCACTTATCCTATGGCTTGGGGCAACAGCAAGGTGAAGAACTTCGTGAAATGGAAGCGTATGGCGCGGCAAAAAGTGTTCGACTGCATGCTCATGCCGCCACCTCCACCAGCCGACGGCTACAAGGCGAAGGTGATCAGTGAGGAACGACGCGACGGCTATACGGCACGTAAGATTGAAATCAGCCTGTCGAGATACTATACAGTGCCTGCATACGTGTTAATACCTGACGGCAAAGGACCATTCCCTGCCGTCAATCTTCTTCACGACCATGGAGCCCACCTCTTTATAGGCAAGGAGAAGATGATTCGTCCTTTGGCGTGTGAAGACCCTGACGTGAAAATTGATGCGGAGGAATGGGCTGTCGGCTACGAGGGACAGTTCTTCGGCGACTATCTCGCCCGCAATGGCTATGTGGTGCTATCAACCGACGCTCCGATGTGGGGCGAGCGTGGACAGAAGGAAGGCGCGAGAAGGGACAGATACGACATGATTGCAGGCAACATGATGATGTATGGCATCGACCTCAGCGCGTGGATGACCTACGACGACATTGCCGCCACCGACTATCTCGCCTCGATGCCGGAGGTCGATAGCGGCAGGATTGGCTGTACAGGATGGTCGATGGGAGCCTACCGTGCGTGGATGCTGTCAGCCTTAAGCGACCACATCAGCGCGGGAGCAGCAGTGTGCTGGATGGTGACCACCGACGAGCAGATGTCGTTTAAGTACGACCGCACCGAGAACGGCGGCTTTGCGAATTGCATCCCCGGCTTGCGTTGCTGGCTTGACTATCCCCACGTGGCAAGCATAGCCTGTCCGAAGCCGATGCTCTTCATCAACGGCTCGCAGGACAAACTTTTCCCCGTGGCAGGAGTGAAGAAGGCGTTTCGTATAATGCACGACACATGGGCGAGCCAGGGAGCCGGCGACAAGCTTGACACCCAACTATGGGACATGCCCCACAGCTGCGGAAAGAAGTCCCAGCAGCACGTCCTCGACTTCTTCAACAAGCATCTTCGATAATAATTGCAGCACTGCCAATGCCATTCGGTTTCATTGCTGATAAGGTTAATAACCCTGCGACACTAAGGTTATTAATCTTGCGGCATTAAGGTTATTAATCTTACTGCCAATGAAGACAATATAACAAGAGAGCCTATATGTCAGCTAATCATGACATATAGGCTTCCAAAGTCTATCTAAAATGTATTCATCTTGGTACCCATAATGATTAATTCTCTCTTGTAATAATGATATTGTCGCCCGATTACAATTAATAGTCTTGATGGTCTTCAGATTGGTACATCGCAGTTCGATACAGCCAAAACATACTTTATGACATTTGTATTTGATACATATACTTTAGAATTTGTATCTATTATTCTTTTTTAGTAATAAAAAACAAGGTGGAAAGAGAAAAAAACACTATCTTTGCGCGGTTTAAACTGAAAGATATAACGATAATAATAAAAAACAATGGAAAGAACTTGGAGATGGTTTGGCAAGAACGATAAAATCACTCTTGCCATGCTAAAACAAATCGGTGTCGAAGGCATCGTAACGGCATTGCACGACGTACCGCTCGGCGAAGTATGGACACGCGAGAAGATACGCGACCTCAGAGAATATATCGAGTCTTACGGTATGAGATGGTCGGTGGTGGAAAGTCTGCCCGTGGTGGAGACCATAAAGTATGGCGGACCAGACCGCGACGAACAGATCGAGGTGTATAAGACTTCTATGCGCAATCTCGCCGCTGAGGGTGTGAAGTGTATTTGCTATAACTTCATGCCTGTGCTTGACTGGGCACGTACCGACCTTCTGCACGAGAATCCTAACGGCTCGTCAAACCTGTATTTCTCTTATGCCGAATTTGCCTATTTCGACATCTATATCCTCAAACGCGAGGGCGCAAGAGAGGAATGGGCTGCCTTCAACCGCTTCCCAGGACGTGACGTGCTGGCCGAGGCTGACGAATTGGCGAAGACAATGACTCCCGAGAAAGACCATAAGCTTGTGGAGAATATCGTGATCAAGACGCAGGGCTTCGTAAGCGGCAACTTCCACGAGGACGACGAGCATCCTATAGAACTGTTCCGCCAGTTCCTCGACCTTTACAAAGGCATCGACAAGGACAAGCTACGCGAGAACATGAAGTATTTCCTTGAGGCTATCATGCCTGTGTGTGAGGAAACGGGAATAAACATGTGCGTGCATCCCGACGACCCACCAATCCCCGTGCTCGGACTGCCACGTATAGTAAACTCTGACGAGGACATCGAATGGTTCCTCTCTGCTGTTGACAATCCCCATAATGGCCTCTCGTTCTGCGCTGGTTCGCTCAGCGCGGGAATCCAGAATGATGTTGTCGGACTTGCCCGCAAATATGCAAGCCGCACACACTTTGTCCACCTGCGCTCATGCCACATCTTCCCTAATGGCGACTTCACAGAGGCGTCGCATCTCGGCGGACGTGCCGACATCATCGAACTGTGTCGCATATTTGAAAAGGAGAACCCGAATCTGCCAATGCGTGTTGACCACGGAATGACGATGCTGGGAGACGAAAGCCGCGGATATAATGCTGGATATTCGTTCTTAGGACGTATGTTTGCACTCGGACAAGTACAGGGCATACTCGCCACCGTAGATCGTGAACTGGGCATTGAATACAAACAGCCAGGATTCTTTGATTGAAAGATAACTTAGTTGACAAGGAGTTAGCTTGGGCTTGCGAAAAAACAAGTTGACGAGTTGACAAGTTGTGTATCCAAGCGTAACAACGGAAATATAACAAACAACTTGTTTACTCGTCAATCGTCAACTCATTAACTTATAAAAACATACTTATGGAAAATTTATTTGACATAAAAGATAACGTTACCGTAATAACGGGCGGAACGGGCGTGCTGGGTCGCGCCATCGCAAAGTATCTGGCTCTCAACGGAGCCAAAGTCGTAATTCTCGGACGTAAGGAAGAAGTGGGCCAAGAAATAGTCGCCGACATCAAGGTGACTGGAGGACAATGCGAATTCCTTAAAACCGACGTAATGAACCAAGAGGTGGTACAGCAAAACTGTGACTATATAGTAGAGAAATATGGACGTATCGACACGTTGCTCAACGCTGCCGGAGGCAATATGAAAGGAGCAACCATCGCACCCAGCCAAAACTTCTTCGACCTCGAGGCATCGCAGTTCCAGACTGTGCTCAACCTTAACCTCACTGGCACCGTCATTCCTACACAGGTATTTCTGAAGCCAATGGTGGCACAAGGCAAGGGCTCGATCATCAACTTCTCGTCGATGGCTGCCTTCCGTCCAATGACACGTGTATGCGGCTATGCAGCTGCAAAAGCTGGCATCAGCAACTTCACTGCATTCATGGCTACAGAATGTGCAAAGAAGTTTGGCGAAGGCATACGCGTAAATGCTATTGCGCCAGGATTTTTCATCACCGAGCAGAACCGCTCGCTGTTGACCAATCCCGACGGCACGTTCACACAGCGCGGACAGGACGTTATCAGACAGACTCCATTCGGACGCATGGGCGACCCTGAAGAGCTCTGCGGCACTATCCACTACCTGATGTCTGACGCATCAAAGTTTGTCACCGGTACAGTAGCAGTGGTTGATGGTGGCTTCAATGCATTCGCAATGTAATTAAGTTGACACACATCAAAAGTTGACGAATAACAAGTTGATAAAATGTCAAGTCGTTCGTTCATTTTTATCAACTCGTATTCGTCAACTAGTTATACATTACCTACAAACGGAACAAAATGGATTTGTCAATGATTAATCTTTGTTAAAATTTCAGGGGAGGGGGATTTTTTTTGGAAATTATTTCATACCTTTGCCAACAGATATATACTTATCTAAAAAACAAAATAACTATACTATGCACATAGGGAAAAGAATAAAGGAAGTGTTGGAATTACAGGGACATAACGTTGTTTGGCTTGCCTCCCAAATTTCATGTGAGCGCTCGAACATCTACAACATGTTCAAGCGCGATAATATTGGTGTCGATCTTTTGCAGAAGGTATGTTGCGCACTTGGTCATGACTTCTTCAAAGAGTTGTCGAACGACTTACAAGCAACAGAGGGATTCTCCAAGAAGTAATCGTTGTGATAGAGAAAACTGTAATGTATCGACCACGATGGTAGAAACATAACTTGAGCATTAGCAATACTCTTTTACCTTTATTTTGCCATTCAAGACACCGAAAGCATTGAAAGCCAACGACTCTATCTCATTTTCTCCTGGAAGAATGAAGACGGGAGCCAGACGTTCTACACGCTGACGCAGTATCGTCATGCAATAATTGCTGTGAGCAATGCCACCAGTGAGGATGATAGCATCTACAAAAGCATCGAGGGCAACAAACATGGCACCAATTTGTTTGGCGATGGTATAAAGCATGGCATTGAGAAGGGTGTTGTGCGGCTCCTCTCCTTTCTCTGCTTCAGCCGAAATAGTAATCATATCGTTAATACCTAAATATGCTGTCATACCGCCTCGTCCCTGTATCATCTTCATGATATGCTGACGGGAGTATTTACCGCTGAAACACATCTCGACCAATTGTCCGGCCGGGATAGTACCAGCACGCTCGGTGGAGAAAGGACCTTCACCATCAAGGGCGTTATTCACATCCACCACTCTGCCTTTACGGTGAGCACTTACAGATATTCCTCCGCCGATATGGGCTACGATAATATTCAGATCCTCGTAGTTCTTTCCTATGGCAGAAGCGTAACGGCGCGACACTGCCTTGCTGTTGAGGGCATGAAACACCGACTTGCGGCGAATATCAGGAATACCAGTAAATCGCGCAATTTCGTCCATTTCATCGACCACAACGGGGTCTGCGATATATGCGTCGCAACCTGCTTCCCTTGCCAGTTCGTCGGCCAGCAATGCGCCTAAATTACAGGCATGGTCCATGGCGGCATGACGCAGATCGTGCTTCATGAGTTCGTTGACACGATAGACGCCTCCCTCGAGCGGTTTCAACAGTCCACCACGCGCTATGACAGCGTCGAACTTAATGGGGAGTTCGGAATCTGCTATGCGCTTACGGATAAACTGCATGCGATATTCGTATTGGTCGCATGCGGTAGCAAACCTGTTGAGTTCGTGGACGGGATGATGGGCGCCAGACATCCACACGGGACGACCGTCGCGGTATATGGCCAACTTCGTGGAAGTGGAGCCTGGATTGATTACTAAAACTTTCATTGCAAGCAAGCTAAAGTTAAACTACTGAACTTTGATTCTACGCTATCGGCACGTGATGAAACCACCACAGGCACTTCTGTTCCCACAAGCCATCCCGCAGTAATGGCATCGGCAAAGAGAGAAATGGTCTTGTAAAACGTGTTGCCGCTCTCAATATTTGGAAAGATGAGAATGTCGGCATTGCCCACCACCGGAGAGACAATACCTTTTATCATTCCGCTTTCAGCGTCGCATGCGGTCTTCACATCCATTGGTCCGCCGATCACGACATCGCCATACCGGCCATTCTCTGCCCTGCGGATAATCTCCTGATAAGACAACGTATGCTCGAATTTTGGATTTACCTTTTCCGAGAAATTTATCAACGCTACTTTTGGACGTGACACGCCTATCTTCCTGCACGCCTCGACACAATAGCTAACGATAGCGTCAAACTGTCCGAGCGTGGGACGCGGGATGACGGCAGCGTCAGAAAACACCAAGGGTTTTTCACGACCGGGAATGTGTGAGACGGCGATATGAGACATCACACGCCCTGATTCAAGTATGCCCGTCTGCTTGTCGAGTGCGGCACGCAGCAGCACGTCAGTATTGAGCGATCCTTTCATCAAAATGTCGGCTCGATGCGCTTTCACCTCGGCCACAGCCTTACGTGCCGCGTCCTCAGCATCGGCACACGACACGACTGTCACCCGCTCTTGATATGCGGCTACGGCATTGGCAAAAGACGGCTGAAGGTCAGCATGGGCAAAAAGCGTAAATCTCGCCAATCCACATTCGAGAGCCTTGACTATCACCTCTTGAGTGTGCGCGTCGTGAGGACAAGCTAACGCCACTTTTTTCATTTTGTATCCGTCGCCATGATGGTGATGAAAAGACAGAAAATCCATAGGTTGTTTCATAGAAGTATTGATTTTTGGTGCAAACTTACACAAAATATTTGAATATATATAGTTAATTTCTTATAAATCTGCCATTTTTGGCGGAAAAAGCAGTAAATTTGCGACTTGATACAAAGAGATTATCAAATTATGTCGTGTATTTTACATATTGAAACAAGCACTAACGTATGCTCAGTGGCTGTCAGCGAAGACGGCCAATGCATTTTCAGTAAAGAAGATTTCAATGGGCCAAACCATGCCGTGGTACTTGGCTCGTTTGTTGACGAGGCCCTTTCCTTTGCCGACAGTCATGCCATTCCCGTGGATGCCGTGGCAGTGAGCTCAGGACCTGGCTCATATACGGGACTTCGCATAGGCGTATCGATGGCAAAAGGCATCTGCTATGGTCATGGAATCAAGCTCCTTTCTGTCCCGACGCTGAAACTTATGTGCGTACCCATCCTCCTGCGAGAGATGATAGAAGACGCCGCCTTGCTATGCCCAATGCTCGACGCAAGGCGCATGGAGGTATATGCAGCCATCTTCGACCGTTCACTGAGAGAGATAAGACCCACACAGGCCGACATCGTGGATGAAAACACATACAAAGTTCTGCTCGACCGACAGCCCATCTACTTCTTCGGCAACGGAGCTGAGAAGTGCAAGGAGGTAATCAGACATCCTAACGCCCGCTTCCTGGCAGATATCCATCCCCTTGCAAAATGGATGATGCCTTTGGCTGAGAGAAAAATGATGAACGGAGAATATGAGGACGTGGCATACTTTGTGCCATATTACTTGAAAGACTTTGTGGCAAAAATGCCGAAGAAGCTATTATAAGCACTCTGTCAAATAATCAAGGTGGCGACATAGCACAACCACCACAAAACACATATAGAAATGAAAACAAACGGATTGGACTACAATACAAAGAGAGAAGAGCTCGTGCTCCCGGAATATGGAAGAGAGATTCAAAACATGGTGGACCACGCAATCAGCATTCCTGACAAGAAGGAACGCCTCAGATGCGCACACACCATAGTGAAAATGATGGCGACGAAAGCGCCTCAGATGCTCGACGACGAGGATTATTACAAGACCCTCTGGGACCATCTATATCTCATAGGCAGGAAAAAGCTCGACATCGACTGGCCATACGACATCAGCAATGCAGAACACATTCTCCAAAAGCCAGAACCAATGGCCATCCCGGGAAAGACTTACAGCATAAGATTCAGGCACTACGGAAGACTTGTCGAGGAGCTCGTCGAAAAACTCAAAGAGATGGAGCCAGGAGACGAACGCGACCAACTCACCGCAATAACCGCCAACCAAATGAAGCGCGACCTCATACAATGGGGACACGGCTCAATAGACGACGAGAAAGTGGCAGACGATCTGGCGCGCCTTACCGACGGCGTAATACAACTCGACCTTGGTAAGTTTAAGTTCTGCAAGATAACAAAAGACGATCTGCAGCAGCAACAAGGCAAGAAAAAGAAAAAGAAGTAACTCTCATATTCACACACAAATGGCAGCATTCATAATTGAAGGCGGACACGCCCTCTCAGGAGAGATAAGACCTCAAGGAGCAAAAAACGAGGCTCTGCAGGTAATCTGCGCCTCACTGCTCACTGCAGAGGAAGTGACGATAGAAAACATCCCCGATATCCGAGACATCAACAACCTTATCCTGCTGTTGAAAGACATCGGAGTGAAAGCCGTGAGACTGGACAAGAACAAATACTCATTCAAGGCTGACAAAGTGAACCTCGACTACCTCGAGAGTGACGAGTTCGTAAAGAAATGTGCGTCGCTAAGAGGTAGCGTGCTGATGATAGGTCCATTGCTCGCCAGATACCATAAGGCTATCATTACTAAACCAGGTGGCGACAAGATAGGCCGACGCCGTCTCGACACTCACTTCCTCGGATTTAAATATCTCGGCGCAAGATTCCGCCATATTGACAACAGGAACGTGTATGAGATAAATGCCGACCACTTGAAAGGATGCAACATGCTACTCGACGAAGCCTCGGTCACGGGTACTGCCAACATCATCATGGCCGCTGCCATGGCTGAAGGAACGACAACGGTATATAACGCCGCCTGCGAACCTTATATACAACAGCTATGCAAGATGCTGAATAGCATGGGGGCAAAGATAAGCGGCATAGCCAGCAACCTGCTCACCATCGAGGGTGTAGAGACACTGCACGGCACAACACACCGCATCCTGCCCGACATGATTGAGGTGGGATCGTTTATCGGCATGGCTGCCATGGTGGGTGACGGGATAAGGATAAAAGACGTCTCGGTGCCAAACCTCGGCATCATTCCCGAGGCGTTTAGAAGACTCGGCGTGCAGATTGACATCGAAGGCGACGACCTCGTCATACCACACCAGAAACACTTGGTGATAGACTCGTTTATTGACGGCACCATCATGACGCTGGCAGATGCGCCATGGCCAGGACTGACTCCCGACTTGCTCTCTGTACTCATCGTCGTGGCGACCCAGGCGCGCGGCAGCGTGCTCTTCCACCAAAAGATGTTTGAGAGCCGTCTGTTCTTCGTCGATAAACTCATAGACATGGGCGCACAGATCATCCTATGCGACCCACACAGGGCCGTGGTGGTGGGACACGACCACATGCGCACTCTCAGAGGCGGCAGGATGGCCAGCCCCGACATTCGTGCAGGCATCGCCTTGCTCATAGCGGCAATGAGCGCCACCGGAACCAGCCGCATTGACAACATCGAACAGATTGACCGTGGTTACGAGAACATCGAAACCCGACTCAATGCATTAGGCGCGAAAATAGAAAGACTCCCCAACTGACAATGATAAGAAAGGAAGAAGTATTTAAAATAGGCAAAATAGGCAAGCCTCACGGCGTGAAAGGCGAAGTGGGACTGCGCTTTTCCGACGACGTGTTCGACAGGGTTGATGCCGAATATCTCATTCTCGACATCGACGGTATCCTCGTGCCTTTCTTCATGGAAGAGTACAGGTTCCGTAGTGACGAAAATGCCCTCGTGAAATTCTGCGATATCGACTCTCTCGAAAGAGCGGCTGAGATAACCGGATGCGACGTCTTTTTCCCACGCTCGCTGGCCGACGAGGACGATGGGGAGATGACATGGAGCCAAATAGTGGGCTACACGCTCATCAACACCACGGGAGACGACGGTAAGGAAGACATGGGTGAGGCAGTGGGAGAGATTGTTGATGCCGACGACTCCACGGAAAACGTGCTCCTTACCCTCGACAACGGACAACTCATCCCCGCAGCCTACGATCTCATCGTAAATATCGACCATACAAGGCGACTGCTCATAATGCAACTGCCGGAAGGTCTTCTACAAATATGACAAAAGGATAAATACTAATGGATAAAAAGAAACAAATAGCCATATTGGGGTCAACAGGCTCCATCGGCACACAAGCGCTCAAGGTGATAGAGGAACACAGCGATCTCTATGAGGTATATTGCCTCACAGCCAACAACAGAGTGGAAGAACTTGCCGCACAGGCCATCAAGTTCAAACCGGCGGCAGTGGTAATTGCCAATGAGTCGCACTACGATCGACTCACATCGCTGCTTTCCAGTGAGCCAGACATCAAGGTATATGCCGGTACAAAGGCCATCGACGAGATCGTCGAGGCGCAACCCATTGACATGGTGCTGACAGCCATGGTGGGCTTCGCAGGACTCTCGCCCACAATACACGCTATAAAGGCTCACAAGACCATCTGCCTGGCCAACAAGGAGACACTCGTGGTAGCTGGCGCTCTCATATGTCAGCTGGCACAGCAAAACCATGCGGCCATCCTGCCCGTTGACAGCGAACATTCGGCCATCTTCCAAAGCATCGTGGGCGAAGGTGACAACGAGATTGAGAAGATACTGCTTACGGCAAGCGGAGGTCCGTTCCGCACGTTTACCATGGAGCAGTTGGCCAACGTCACACAAGCCGATGCTTTGAAGCATCCCACGTGGAACATGGGCAAGAAGATCACCATCGACTCAGCATCGATGATCAACAAGGGATTTGAAGTGATTGAGGCAAAATGGCTCTTCGGCATCGATGCCGACAAGATAGAAGTGCTTGTACATCCGCAGTCTATCGTACACAGCGCCGTACAGTTTGCCGACGGAGCCGTGAAGGCGCAACTCGGCGTGCCCGACATGCGTCTGCCGATACAATATGCCTTCTCGTTCCCAAAACGTTTCAACCTCACAGGCGACCGCCTCGACCTCTTCAGCCGTCCGCTGGAGTTCTTCAAGCCCGACCTTGAGAAATTCCGCTGCCTTGCATTGTCGTTTGAAGCCATCAGAAAGGGAGGCAACATGCCTTGTATCCTCAACGCCGCTAACGAGATAGTCAACAAGGCGTTTCTCGAAGACCGCTGCGGATTCCTCCAAATGGCAGACGTGATAGAACAGGCCATGAACACCGTATCTTTCGACACCAATCCTGACTACGATGTTTATGTGGCCACCGACAAAGAGGCAAGAAGAGTAGCAAAAGAATTGCTCAAATTATAAGTAACGATTTATTCATCTAATATAATTTATCATTTATGGAGATTTTCCTCATCAGAGCACTGCAGTTTGTTCTGGCAATATCAATCCTGATTCTTATACACGAAGGCGGACACTTCATGTTTGCCAAAATCTTTGGCATACGCGTAGAGAAGTTCTTCCTCTTTTTCGACCCATGGTTCCACATCTTCCAGTTCAAACCGAAAAAAAGCGACACCACCTATGGCATAGGCTGGCTACCTCTCGGAGGATACTGCAAGATAGCTGGCATGATAGACGAGAGTTTTGACACCGAACAGATGAAACAGCCTGCCCAACCTTGGGAGTTCCGCACCAAGCCCGCATGGCAACGCCTGCTGGTAATGATTGGTGGCGTGCTGTTTAACTTCCTCCTTGCCCTGTTTATTTATTCAATGATCCTGTTCCATTGGGGCGACACTTATATCCCTGTGAAGGACATGACACACGGCATGAGGTTCAATACCGAAGCTAAAGCTCTCGGATTCAAGGACGGTGACATCCTCGTCGGTACCGACAAGGGGGAGTTCAAGGACTTCAGTGCCGACATGTTCCGCGACCTGTCTGAAGCAAAATATGCCGACATCATACGCGACGGCAAGCAACAACGCATCACCCTGCCGGGAGAGATCAACCTCCTTGGCATGCTCAAGACTGACCCGCCTTTCTGCCGCCCGCTCATTCCATGCGAGGTGGATTCGGTGGCGAAAGGTTCTCCGGCTGAACAGGTGGGACTGGCAAAAAACGACCGCATTATTGGCATCAACGGCAAGACAGTTGGGTCGTTTAATGAGTTTACCGAACATATTGGACGACTCAGCGACATGATGGCTGTGGCTAAGTCTCCAGCAGACAGCATGAAAGCCCGCAAGGCGGTACTCGTGGTGGAGAAAGCAGGGACAAAAGCGCTCGACACACTCAACGTGACACTCACTCCACAACTCACCGTTGGATTCTTCTGTCGTCCGCTGCAGATGCTCTACGAACCCAAAACCGTGGAATACGGATTCTTCGAGAGCATTCCTGCCGGCATATCTTACGGCATCGGCGTACTCTCAGGATATGTTGATGACCTGAAATATGTCTTCTCTGCCGACGGAGCAAAATCACTCGGAGGCTTTGGAGCCATTGGAAGCCTCTTTCCCGCATCGTGGGATTGGTACGTATTCTGGAAAATGACGGCGTTCATCAGCATCATGCTTGCCTTCATGAACTTGCTTCCCATTCCCGCACTCGACGGCGGTCACGTCCTTTTCCTCATCTACGAGATAATCACGAGACGCAAGCCCAGCGAGACGTTTATGATACGTGCTGAATATGTCGGTTTCGGTATCCTTATCTTGCTCATGGTAGTCGCTAACCTCAATGACGTATTGAGATGGCTCGGCTACATGTAGGAGAAAACAAGGCGTTCATCCAACTCCATCTAAGCGTGTTTCTGGCTGGTTTCACCGGTCTCTTCGGCAAACTGATTACGCTCAACGAGGTTGACATAGTCTGGTATCGCATGTTTTTCACCTCGCTGATACTTATGGTGTTCACCGGATTACCTCGCGTAGGATGGAAGAAGTTCCTGCAGATAGCCGGATGCGGCGCACTGTTGGGACTTCACTGGATGCTGTTCTACTGTTCGATAAAGGCGAGCAACGTGTCTATCGGTGTGGTGTGCTTTGCACTCGTGGGATTCTTTACCGCCATCTTCGAACCGATGATATTTCGCCGCCGCGTGTCTTGGGCAGAGCTCTTGCTCTCGCTCATCACCGTTGCTGGCTTACTTTGCATCTTCTCGTTCGACGCACGCTATCGTTACGGCATATCCATCGGCGTGGTGTCGTCGGCTGCGTGCGCCCTCTATGCCATATATAACAAGAAGGTGAGCGTGGGCGTTCGCTCGCGGACAATGCTCATGTATCAGATGAGCGGTGGTATCTTTGGCGTGAGCATCATCATTCCATTTTACCTGATGGTATTCCCTGCCGGACAAGATGTCATTGTCATACCTGCAGGTTCTAACCTATGGTGGATGCTCTGCCATGCCCTGTTCTGTACCATCGGCATGTACCTGTTACAGATCCAAGCACTGAAACAGCTCTCTGCCTTCACAGTCAATCTCACCTATAATCTTGAGCCGTGTTACACCATTCTTCTTGCTTTCCTCTTCTTTGGGGAGGTACGTGAGCTCAACCTCTCGTTCTATGCGGGCATTGCCCTCGTCATCCTCAGCGTAGTGCTGCAGACTTTGAGAGGAAGAAAACATTAAGCACAAACACAACATATAAAAAATAAAGGTATGAATTGGTCTCTATACAGTTATTCGGCAACTCTCATTGCTATAGTCACATCGGTCATCGTTGCCATTGTCAGATGGTTTCATCTCTGCCATCCATACGATCAGAATCCAGACTATTTCTATCCTTCACGCAGGTTCGTCACCGGATATTTCTTTGCCGTCCTCCTACTCACTCCGTATCTGTTCCACTGGGATAGTCCAGACACGTGGCTATTTACGAGATGCTTCTATATCATCTATATCCCCTCGTTCGGCGCCGTGGCTTTGCAAAACTATTTTTTCATCGACATCAGAAGGAGAATAATACACTATTGTGCCATAGGCCTGATACCAAGCATTCTGTTTCTCCCGTTGTTTATCCTGGCCTGCATTGGAGATAACTATCTTGAAGACTACTACACGTTAGTCTCTGTCACGGCTGTCATCGTCTCACTGCTTGTGCTGACGGACCTAACATTTATCACCACTAATCTTTTCAAGCGCATAAAGGATTTCCTCTACGGCGAATACTCTAACGAAGACGACTTTCCTATCCACTTCGCAAAAGGAGTCGTCTTCCTGCCGTTGTCGCTCTGGACATTGTCGTTCATCGTATTCATTGCTGACAATGAGACAGTTCTTGCCTGTCTGAATATCATTCTTTCTGTCGTATCAGTGGGTATCCTCATTTTCATTCTCCATCCTCATCGTACGGAATGCCATTCCATTGAGAACACAATGGCTAAGACCATCAACAATTCCCAGGGCAGTCAAAGCGAGAAATTGGAAGACATAGACAACATTCAGTCTAATGTAGAGATGACAGAAACAATGCTCAACCAAATTGAAAAACAGATACGCAAAGCAGTAGAAGGACAAAGACTTTTCCTCGACTCACGCTTCAAGCGCGAAGATCTTGCACGGTGCATCGGCACCAACCGCACATATCTCTCCATCGTGTTCCGCAAGCGTTTCTCCTCTTTCTATAGTTATATCAACACTCTGAGAATTGAATACTCCATTCATTATCAGGAAGAGCATCCAGAGGCCAATAATCTCGAGATTGCCATTGCCAGCGGCTTTGGTTCCGTGCGTAGCTATTTGCGTATCAAAATGCTTTTTGAGAGTAGAGAATTATAGATTTTGTTACACGAAAGGTGGATAAATACATCACTAAAGTGGATTTTTGATTGGTTATCACACCTTTTTGTCTAATTGGCACTCCTTTTTGTCTAATTGTCATCAGTATTTCTCAACTAATTCATAACTTTGCACACGACAAAGATAAAAGGACATTATGAGTGTATAATAAGGCATAAGGTTGATCAATCATTTATTCACTTATCATTTTGATGTAAGCAGGAAAGAAGAGAACAGGTTTACCCTACTTTTCCTGCTTACTTTTTTTTGTAATAAAGATGCTATGGATAAAGATGCACAATGAAGCCATAAGAGAGGGCAACAACGTTTATGCAGAAGTATGAATAAAAGCCAATTAAGACGGAGTAAGCATTGGGTAACGTCAAAAAAAAGAAGGAGACCATCACCGAATAACTATTCGATGCGGTCTCCTTATTATACTAGTGAGTAAGTTTTATTCTGCAGCGAGAGTGAAACGCTTGAAGTCAACTACTGTAAGCTCCTTGTCAGCAGCTTTCAGATAGTCAGCAACAGAAAGCTTGCTGTCCTGAATGAACTCCTGGTTCAAGAGGCAAGACTCCTTGAAGAACTTGTTCAGACGACCCTTTGCGATGTTCTGAATCATAGCCTCAGGCAGATTTGCAGCTTTCTCTGCAGACACTGTAGCAATTATTTCCTTTGCCTTAGCAACCTGCTCAGCAGTGATCCATCCCTTGCCCATGTTAGACTCCATGTGATCCTCAGAGTCAACGTGTGCTGGGTTGATACCAGCCTTCTTCAGAGCGGCCTCAACAGCCTTCTGAACCTGCTCCTGCTTAGTCTTCTCTACAGCCACACGAATCTCCTCGTCGATAACAGACTGAGGAACTGACTCTTGGTTGAGTGCTACTGGCTTCATGGCAGCTACCTGCATTGCAATAGCGTGACCCTGCTCCTTAGCCTCCTTATTGGTCTGAACCATTGTGCAGAGAGTGTGCTTGCCCATGTGATCGTAAACCTCAACATTGTCGCCTTCGATGAAGTTGTAGCCATCGAGCTCCATCTTCTCTCCAGTGATACCTGAACGAGCAACTACAGCATCCTGAACCTTTGTTCCATCAGCAATAGTCAGTTCCTTAACCTCGTCGAGGCTCTTAGCCTTTGCTGCAACGGCAGCATCGAGAATATCCTGTGTCAGCTTTACATAATCAGCTCCGTTGGCAACGAAGTCAGTCTCACACTTCAAGGCTACGATAGCTGCAAAACCCTCAACAGCCTTAACGAGAACACAACCATTAGAAGTCTCGCGGTCAGAACGCTTTGCAGCTATAGCCTGACCCTTCTCACGGATAATTTCCATTGCCTTGTTAAAGTCACCCTCACTCTCAGTGAGAGCCTTCTTGACATCAGCGAGTCCAGCACCAGTCATAGTGCGGAGCTTCTTGATGTCTTCCATATTTGGTTTGTAAGCCATAAATCTTTTGTATTAATAATTTGAAAATTGGAGAATTGAACAAATAAAGAATTCTACATCCTTCATTTATTACTCTTCATTTGCTTCTGCGGGAGCATCCTTGCGAGCCTTGCGAGCGCCGCGCTTCTTGCCCTCAGCAGCCTCTTCACCCTGAGCCTCGGCAGCCTTCTCGTCAGCCTTCTCTACCTTACGCTCCTCCAATCCTTCTGCGATAGCGCCACAGCAAGCGTTGAGGATGATTTCTACGCTGTCTTTTGCGTCGTCGTTAGCTGGGATGATGAAGTCGATGTCCTTTGGATTAGAGTTGGTGTCAACGATACCGAACACCGGTATGCCCAGGCGGTTAGCTTCCTTCACTGCGATAGACTCCTTGCAAACGTCGATAACGAAGAGTGCAGAAGGCAGACGTGTAAGGTCTGCAATAGAACCGAGGTTCTTCTCCAACTTGGCGCGCTGGCGAGTGATCTGCAGCAACTCACGCTTAGAGAGGTTTGAGTATGTACCATCGTTCATCAGCTTGTCGATGTTCGCCATTTTCTTGACAGCCTTGCGGATTGTCGGGAAGTTGGTGAGCATACCGCCTGGCCAACGCTCGATAACGTAAGGCATGTTTACGCTGGCAGCCTTCTCAGCTACCACGTCCTTAGTCTGTTTTTTAGTAGCGACGAACAATATTTTCTTACCTGACTTTGCTATCTGCTTGAGAGCCTCTGCAGCTTCGTCAATCTTAGCTACGGTCTTGTGCAAGTCGATGATGTGAATACCATTACGTTCGGTGTAAATATAAGGAGCCATTGCTGGGTTCCACTTGCGGCGGAGGTGGCCAAAGTGACAGCCAGCCTGAAGCAACGCATCAAAATTTGTTCTTGACATTGTCTTAAATGCTTAAATTTGTTGTTTACTTTCTTTTTTAATTCTGTTTGTTAGAACCAACTGGCGGGTAGTCCTCTCCCGATTATATCGAGGAGTCGAGCCAGTTTAGATACTAAACGATAGCCAATATTAACGCTTACTGAACTGGAAGCGACGGCGTGCCTTTGGCTGACCTGGCTTCTTACGCTCAACAGCACGTGAGTCACGAGTGAGGAAGCCCTGATCCTTGAGTGCCTTCTTGTCCTCGGCGTTTATCTTTACCAATGCGCGGGCAATAGCGAGGCGGAGGGCCTGGCTCTGACCTGTGAAACCGCCACCGTCGAGGTTAGCCTTGATATCGTATTTTTCAGCTACCTGAAGCAGTTCCAGAGGCTGCTTTACCACATACTGAAGGATAGCTGATGGGAAAAACTCTGTTAAGTCTCTCTTATTGATCGTAATCTTACCTGTACCTTCGCTAACGTACACACGTGCTACAGCACTCTTTCGGCGACCAATTGCATTAATTATTTCCATTCTACCTTAATTATTTATACTGGTTAATATCTATTGACTTTGGCTTCTGAGCCTCCTGCTTGTGCTCTGTTCCCTCATATACATAGAGGTTGTCCATCAAGCTGCGACCAAGAGGACCCTTTGGCAACATACCTTTTACGGCGTGACGGATGATCTTGTCAACACCGCCCTCGCGTTTGCGAAGTTCTGCTGGAGTGTTGAAACGCTGACCACCTGGATAGCCAGTATAACGTGTGTAAACCTTATCAGTCTCTTTCTTACCAGAGAACACAACCTTAGCTGCGTTGATAATGATTACGTTGTCTCCACAATCTACGTGGGGAGTGAAAGTTGGCTTGTACTTTCCGCGGAGGAGCTTAGCTACCTTTGAGCAGAGGCGACCAACAATCTGGTCGGTAGCGTCGATTACTACCCACTCCTTCTGAGCTGTTTCCTTATTGACGGAAATAGTCTTGTAACTTAAAGTGTTCATTTTTAATTTTTAAATTTTACTACTAAAAAACATTTCTTTCTTATTTGGACGCTGATTCACTAACCGCCATGCCCGGCCAAAGGCATTGCTATTAACACAGCAATCCGAGGGGCTCTAAGTCTTCCCCTAAATAATCGGACTGCAAAGGTACTAACTTTTCACCTAATAGAAAAAGAAAGTACCCTTGCAGCCCGAAATATTTATGTTTATTTAACTAAATCAGAAGTAATAAGCGGCAGAAATCTGCCATGCATTAGTTTTTATGTTGGTAATTTCTCGACCTCGGTTGCCACCGGCATAGTCTTCGGTGATGGTATAGCTGTCCTTAGTTTGGATGTTATATGTGAAACCGAGTTCAAGATGTTTCAGCAGGCTGAGTCCGGCTCCGACGTTGATGCTCACGTTCATGTTCTCCTTCTTGTAAGAATCACTGTCCCAAGTGTCGCTGAAGTCGCCCAAGGCGAAACCGAACTGTGGACCTGCGGCAAGATATATGCCGGCAAGACTGCCAAGACCGATATTCCAACGCAGGTTTACAGGAACGTTAATGCTCTTGAACTTCACGTCATTACTTTTCTTACCAACCATATCTTCAATATAGAGAGTTCCCTTGCGCTCATCGTATAACGCGGCGGCATCTACTCCAAGGCCTACAATAGGAAGGGTAAACTTTATCGTAGGGCCAATAAAGAAGCCATTGTTGTTGTCTGCAGAATATACATCTGACGAAACACTCATCTTTGTGACGTTAAGTCCTCCCTTGACACCGAACTTCACCTGTGCCATAGACGGGATTGCTGCCATCATCATGCACAATGCGGCAACTGCTGTTATTAGTCTATTACTTTTCATAACTATTTAATAAAATAAAACTACATATTTTAATGTCTCTCCCTTCTCACGGTGACCCTTGCAGCTCCGCCGCCCGAGGACGAGCTTCTTGGAGTCTTGGCTTTCTTTACCTTTTCAGAAGAGGACGAACTCCTGCGCGAGGTCTTGGCTTTCTTCACCTTCTCTTTCGTCATCTTCGGGTCGAGCTTGGCTATGCTGTCGAGCGAGTCTTTCTTTGCCTGGTCGCCATAGAGGTTCTTCTGGAAATCAGCCAATTCCTTCTCTATCTTCTTCTGTTCCTTTACCATGTCCTCGTCGGTAGGACAATACTGGGCCAGTGTTCGTCCGAGGAGGTTGTTGGTCTTATATATCTTGCCGTCATAGCGTGTCAGTGTAAAATAGTCGTCGATACTCATCACTGCGGCATTGTTAGTGCTGCTGGCCTGTATCATCTGACGGCTGAGATACGAGGATACGTCGCTATATTTCACCCAGAACAAAGGGTACTTCGATGGTTCGCCGCCAAAATCGTCGTCGCGCACCATAATTGGACAGAACGCTATCACTTTCCGGCGGAACGTGGAATTTGACTCATCATAATACGCGCTCTCTTTCAGGTAGTAGGACTTAACCTCTGCCGACGGTATATCGCTGTTGTCCACTCTCACTTTCCCGTCTTTCATCTCATAGAAGATGTGGTAGTTGTCCAATATCGTCTTGATGTCCACCTTCGACGAATCGCTAAACACCTCGCTTCCGTCGAGACGGTACTCGTAAACCGGGATATAGCCAAACAACGCCAACTTAAAGACATAAGTAAAGAGGTTCATCTCTTTACCCACCGGCTCTACGGGATAATACAACGACGCATTAGCCTCTTTAGTAAGGTCGAGTTCACGATAGATATCGCGTCTCCAAACCACATCCTCTGGCATACCGACAGCCGTCGGAAACATCTCACGTGCCCTTATTGTCATACCATTGGAAGGCGCACTCTTTTTCTTAGTGTCGTTCTTGCGTGACTTCGGTTGGGCCATAGCCGTGCCGAATGCGAATATGATTGCTATTAATAAGACTATTCTCTTCATATTGTTCTGTCGTTATTGATTATTATATCTGGGATCTTTCCCTCGTCACTTTACAATGACTTCCATCGATGTCGTCAGTTTTCGCTGTATCCCATCCGGGCCAATTGCCGTGACCCTGGAAATATAGAAACGTCTGTTGCGCTGCAACTTACGGAAAGTGTCTTTCTGACGCGCTGAGAAACGCGACCCTTCGCTCACCATCGGCACTGCATTTCCCATGTTGTCGAAGAAGACGGTCTCAAAGCTCAACACCTTAAAGCCTATATCAAGGATGCCGTCGTCAATAGCAGCCCCTATGCCGTCCACGGCCATAAGATTGGCTTTAGACATCGCTCCTCCACGATAGCGCATGGGATTGCCGTGCTCGTCGCTCAGGGAGATATATGCAGTAGGATCGGGGAGTTTCCTTACATGGAACGTAAACTGTCCCATTTGCTGGGCACGACCTGTATTGGTAGAAGAAACCGTAATTGTAACATCCTTACCCACCGAGGTCGGACGAGCAATATACCTACCGGCTCCCACAGGCTGTAGCGTTCCTCCTGTCATCGTGGCTTGTACCTTATTTAACGGCACACCCGGGACACTGACGCTTATCGGATTGCTATATCCGGCATAAAGCACATTCATCAGGTCGGCCGACACGGTAGCGGAAGGATCTACCACAGTATATTTCTGGCTGAAATCGCGCCTTATCCTTTCGCCACTGCCGTTTAGCATCTCTATATATCCTGCAAGGGTGAAGTCTCCAGTACGTCCGCATACAGTCTCATAAAGTCCGTCAGGCAAGGTCATCTTGCGGTTGCCTATATATATGTCCGGCACTTGGGTCGTATCTACGGCTGCCATTACTATATGTGCGGAAAGCTTGTCGCCTCGCACTATAGTTTGGGCATTTGGTATGACAAATGCCTTCAGAGAGTTTACCCTAATGTCCTTCACATCAATGTTTGACACGAGGGAATGAAGCACTTCCCCTTCTGCATACCTGATGTCTGACTGTAACTTCGACAAAAGCGTGACGGCACCCGACACTGGCATGTCCTCAAACATATATTCTTGCCAGTTCTTGCCCATCGTCAAGGCGTTGTCGGGAAGTTGCGTGGTGAGGTTGCTGGATATGATCTTGCGCTGCGACTCGTCGGTTGTCATCGAAAGGATTCTTTCCCTGAACGAGTTGATGGCGTCATACAACTCCTTGCCACGGCCACGCCCCGGCGCCAGCATCACTTGGTTGGCCGACTCCAGGTCTTCCTTGTTCCTTATATCGTGTATATCACCCTTCTCTCCGTCAGCCTCTTTTACGATAGCAATCTTCAACTCCTCGGCAAAATTGTATAACGAGTCGCTCATCTTCTTCACCACCTGCGCCTTTTCGTACCATTGTTGCACCTTGGCGGGATTCGACTTTAGCTGTTCCACGAAAGAGTTGTATATACGCTGGTTTTCCTTCGAGGCGTTCGCCGTAGTGCGATTTATGCTTGCCTCGACGATTGAAAAGCCATTGAGCACCTCTGTTGACACGTTTAGCGCCAACATTGCCATCAGGACGACATACATGAGGTTTATCATCTTTTGGCGTGGAGATACAGGACGTTTTTTTATTGCCATTCCTAAGCTTTAACTTTTATTGCTTCTATCATGCGAGCGTATATCTTGTTCAGCTCGGTTATCTGTTCTGCCATCTTCTTCGATTGCTCGTTGATCTCGTCGATGGTGCCTATTTGAGCGCTGGCGCTCTTCAACTGCATCTCATAGACTCGGCTGATGCCTGTCAACGTGCGGTTGAGGTTTTCCATTTCCTCCGAGTCGCGTGTCAGACGCTGGCTTTGGTCGGCGACTTGCTTCAACATCTCAGACAGGTTGTTCAGTTCTGTGATGTAGCTATCTGTTGCTTCCTTCATTCCTGTAGAAGAGAACACTTCCGATAAGTCTGGCGCAGCCTGTGGCACAACAGATGACACAGATGACACACATGCCGCATCTGGCATCACCGCATCACCCGCATTGGCTGACACTATGGCTGCTCCGCCAACTACTGCTCCTGCCGGCATAGCTACGCCCACAACTGTTCCACCTGCAACCGCTCCAAAAGATGTGTTCGGAGCATTCTCAGAAGACTCATCCTCAGTATGCAAGGCAAGATCCATCCCGTCTGCTGTCTTGTCAAACGGGCGGTCAAAGGCTGAAAGGAAAAACACCACCACCTCTGTTCCCATTCCCAGATACAACATTATGTTGGCACCAGGCAAATGAGTCAACTTAAACAGTGTTCCGAGGATAACGATAGACGCGCCCCAACTATAGGCATAATTCAGAAACGTCTGTCCAGGCACGCTGTCCATCCATTTCTGCAGAAGATATACTATATTATATTTACTATATGCTGTCATATCACTTCTTTGATTTTTTTGATTTCTGACTCGTTGTATTTGCAAGGCTACGCACACACCGGAATCCAATATAAGAGCGCGGCTGATTTTGATATTCCGAAGAACGCCACGCCGAACGAATATGCGACTCAGGGTCTTTCCACGAACCTCCACGCACGCTTTTCTTCTTCAGTCTGTATGGGTCTTCTATTGCCGCGTTGTACTTTAACTGCGGGTTGATGTCGTTCATCGCCTCCACGCCGGCTTCAGTATATACTGTGCTCGTCCACTCTGCCACATTACCCGCCATGTCGTAAAGTCCATTACTGTTGGGCTGATAGATACCCGTGCGGCTGGTTATCAGGTTCCCGTCTTTCGTATAGTTCCCGTTGTCGGGCTTGAAATTAGCATAGAAGCATCCCTTTCCCGAAGCTACGTCCTCGTTGTCCCACGGGAACTCATTCTGGTCCTTGCCTCGTGCTGCATATTCCCACTCGGCCTCGGTGGGCAGCCTATACCGCTGCACATACTTTGCCGCCGCTCCCAGGCCTTTCAGCAAATAGTCGGTACGCCAAGCGCAGAAAGCGTTGGCCTGTTCCCATGTCACTCCCACTACCGGATAGTCATTGTATGCGGGATTGCTGAAATAATACCTTAGGTATGCCTCGTTGTCTGAATTAGGGAAGTCATTCACCCAACAGGTCGTATCGGGATAAACATTCACTATATATGTATTAAGGAAATCCCACGGACCGGTCAACTGTCTATTGATGGTCTGGCGGATAATCTTTCCTTCGTCGTCAATATATGCAGTGTCTTTAGATATCCACACCTGCTCATTTGGATTAACTGTAATATCTGTATTCAGGTTCCTATCGGCAGGATTAAGACGATACTTTCTTTTTGCGGCTTCTGCATAGTCGTAAATCTCATAACGATAGTTTAGCTGGCTTGCGTCAAGCAGTTTCTCGCCGGTCACTGGATTTGTTACATACAAGCTCTCAAAGGCTCGCTGCTCATCCTCGTTTGGCTTTCGGGGTAATGGCTTTTTCCAATTCAGATGCGGAGTAACAGGATCGCCGTTCTTGTCTTCCTCTATCTTATACGTCTCATCGCCGCCATAAGCCGGGTCGGCG
The DNA here is from genome assembly GCF_002251245.1 of Prevotella sp. P5-92. Taxonomy (GTDB): domain Bacteria; phylum Bacteroidota; class Bacteroidia; order Bacteroidales; family Bacteroidaceae; genus Prevotella. The sequence goes on along the minus strand of NZ_NPJG01000110.1, from coordinate 3,021 downwards.
AGACGCTCACGGAGAATAGAGTCACGCACATAGTTTACGAATTGCCTGTATTGCGAATTGGTCACTTCACGTTCGTCCATCCAAAATCCCTCTACAGATATGTCCTTGACAGGCGTCGGCCTGCCCCATAGGCTGTCCGGCTTGTCAATTCCCATCCGTAGATGACCACGCTTTATCATCGTCATCCCATAAGGAGTGGGCTCTGTAAAAGCTCTTCCCGAGACACCAGTGACCTCACCGCCTGATGACGAAACCATCTTTCCACCAAAGCATGAGGCAGCAGCTAACGAAACCGCCACTAAGAAGAAGCCTACTATAATCTTGTGAATATTCATATATATAGTCAATTATTTATTTCTTATTATCGCAACCCTTACTCCATTGTTCTTTTACAACAATCTTACGCTTTTATGAAGGTTCTTTCCTTTCTTGCCCAAATCCAGCGTCGTCTGGTATCCAATAAAGATCTCGTGACCGCCATTTCCCAAACTCATCGCTGTAGTATAAGCCTCGTAGCAATAGCCCACTTGGACTCCATGGAAATCTCCTCCGACCATTAACGACACGGAATTAGCGGGACTATAAGACAGACCTGCATACATCTTGCGTTTGTCGTTCGTATAGGTCAACCTTCCTCCCAAATCTACGCGCCATGCCACGCCATCGGTAGAAGCCAACATCGAGGGTTGTATAGATAGAAACGGATTTCTTAGCCGAATATTGTATCCCGCTGTAAAATAATAGCTGCTCGACACATCAATTTCTTGTTTTTCTCCTATTTCCACTCTCGGCGAATTGATATGTTGGGCAGATAGTCCCGCATACAAATCCCCTCGTGAATAATAGACGCCCAAACCTATGTCCATACTATTTCCCGTAACATCAGCCGTCGGGAAGGCAGGATCATCAGGAGTCTCCAAATCCAAGTCCGTGCCATTAAAGCCTTCACTCAGCAATCCCAATTTCACACCGATGCCTAACGATCCTCCAAAGAGATTTTTGTGAAACGCATATTGCACCGCAAAATTTTTGTGGGTAAACAATCCGATGTCGTCATTCATCAGCACCACTCCGACACCATGCGTCGAATTTAGGAAATAAAATGGTATGTCACCTCCGGCATAGAACGTTTGGGGATTATTTTCAAAGCCGACAAGTGACATAGAGTAAGCCGCGGTAACATTCAGCTTGTCTGTCTTTCCTACTGCTGCGGGATTAAAATATGAATCCATCGCCCAATAATGGGAAAAATGGACGTCATACTGTGCATTGGAGTACAAACAATACGTTAACGACAGTAACAATATATATATTCTAATTACCTTCAAACTTCTGGGAAAAACCACAAAGGGTCGTTCTAAGAAAGAGCGACCCTTTATTTCTACTGATTAATACTCGTCTTCGTTAAACAGGAAATCTTCCTTCGTAGGATAATCAGGCCAAATGTCTTCGATACTTTCATATACATCACCCTCATCCTCTATCTCCTGCAGATTCTCCAATACTTCCAATGGTGCGCCAGAACGAATAGCGTAGTCTATCAGTTCATCCTTTGTAGCAGGCCATGGCGCATCCTCTAATTTTGATGCTAATTCAAGTGTCCAATACATAATTATATCATTAGGGTTCTTATTTTGGGCGCAAAAGTAATAAATAATTTTCTATTTACAAGGTTTACACCAAGTTTTTTCTTCTATTTTATCAATAATATTTAGTTTTTTTGACAAAACATAAAAATAATCAGACAAACGGTTCAAATATCGCATGATCTCTTCCCCTACAATAGCTTGCTCTGACAAAGAAATGACACGACGTTCGGCTCTACGGCAAATGGTTCTACACACATGACACAATGCGCCGGCTTTTCCACCACCTGGCAACACGAAGCCTGTAGATTCTGGCAGCTCAATCAATATGCTGTCTATCTCTTTCTCTACAACTTCTATCTCTTTCACATCGAGTATGGCTGACGCATATAGCGGTGTCTGCGACTGGTCTGTGGCAAGATGCGTTCCCACAACAAAAAGATTTGATTGTATCCTGTAAAGAAACGACAGAATGGTGTCGTCTGACACCTCGGTACACAACAAACCGATATGGGCATTCAACTCATCTACTGTTCCATAAGATTCAAGACGAATGTCAGACTTACTTATCCTGACACCGCCAACAAGACTTGTCTGGCCCTTATCTCCAGTTTTAGTATATACTTTAGTTATTCTCATAGAAAATTACAAATTTAAATTATACTTAATCTTATATCTGTTCTTTTTGCATAGAATTATTCCAATATGATATAGGTCGAAAATTATTATCGACGTCCCTAGTTCCAAAAGCTCATTCCATAACGATTTGTTAGTTCCATAAATATCAGTAATCACTATTACTGTTTCATCAGTTGACAAGATACTATCTATCGAAGGATAAGCACTATCTATTGCTACGCTTCTGTTTACTGCATCTCTGTCTATCACAAACATCTTCGTTTCATTCGACTTCCAGTTAGCACTGACAATAGCCTTATTACATCCCGCTTTTATATATTCTACATATATGGGATCTACATTTGATAAAAGGGCGACCTTTTCCGGCTGCAGCCAGTTTGCCAGTCTAAGAAGGAGTTCCGCCATTCGTCGTTTGCGTCGATAAACATGTGGGAAACACTGCTCTAAGTCTGAATAAGCATAAAAAGGAGCGTGTTCATTTATTACATTCATCACAAAAGAGTAATCATTAGGGGACTGTATTCCAAATCCTCTACTGTATCTACATCTGGCAAGCCAAATAAAAAATCTCTTAATGTAGAACATATGAATGTGATAACACCTATTTCAGTAAATGATATTATGCAGAAAAGTGCTGAAGATATTTCTATCCCCAGCACTCTCGCTTCTAAAAGAAGGCGGCCTCCTACTCTCCCACATTGCATTGCAGTACCATCGGCGCAAGCGGGCTTAACTTCTCTGTTCGGAATGGGAAGAGGTGGGACCCCGCCGCAATAACCCCCTGATATAATTTTTA
>NZ_NPJG01000011.1 GCF_002251245.1 Prevotella sp. P5-92 | reverse complement strand
TTAGCAGCAATTTCAACCACTTCTTTTAGGTGTGGGAAACTTTAATAACATAATAGTATTCTTTGCAACCCTCTTATTATTATCTGAAATTTTTGCCATTGTTAATTTTAATCTGCTTATTCTTTTGAATATTTTTATCTACCAAATATAAAAAAATAGCCCAAGCAGCAAGATTTCGAGCATTGTTACCCCAAAAATCAAAAAATGAAATTTCCACCTGCAATAGAGCGAACATCAATAACGACATATCTAAATATTTATAATTTACGCATATTTTGCGTAATATCATTATCTGCATTAAAACTCCGAACAAACCAAATCTTGAGAAATAGCCCACAAAACCACAATCATCTTGATAAATATGCATGTTATCAGTCAAATATGAAATTTGACTACCCAAATAGTTTTTACCTCCGGGAACACCTGATCCAAAAACATAATATAAAGGAGAGTCACTGAAACTATTTATAAAATAATCAGCAGCAACAAAACGGATAAAATCTTCATTACTTTCCCCCATTTCTGTTTGAGTTTGAGCATTAAGGTCAACCATTGCATTACTCAAGAAAAAGTATATACCTACAAGTAAAATTCCGATAAAAATCTTGCGACCAGTATTACCTCCTCGTTCAGAATAAAACAATGTTCCTATGGATATACAACTTACCACTGCATATATATCTTTTCTTGCTAAGAAAAAATAAATGGCTATAGCACAGATTATGAACATAGCATAATTGTAGATTGTTTTTCCTTCCTTTTTCAGTATTTTGCCAAAGCAAAGCATTATAGCCAACAAACAATACCCAATACCGAATAAATAGAAACGCCAAAATCCCATTCTTTTTTCTAATAATCCAGAATATTCATCTGCATCTCTTCCATTAAACCAATATGTCGGATACGTAAATTGCTGTATTACTTCAAAGAAGCCAAAAACAGCAGTAAATATCATAAGATATTTGAAGAGTAGCCGTTCTTCTACATTCCATTTATGAAGAATATAATAAAGAGACATCGGAAAAACAAACATTAAAATTCCAGCCAAAGAATCATATAAAGATTGACCGAAGATTAAAATAGAAGGAATACAACTAAGCAAGAAACTCAGTACAACCAAATTAACCGTTTTTGACATGGTCGTTCCATTCATATATGTCTGCTTGGCTAACAATAGAGCCATTACAGGATAGGCTACTATAAAAACCAATCCACGAGGAAAGTCTGTAAATTCTCTATAACTCATAAAGTTCGTAAAATAGAGCATTAAAAACAAGACCACTCCTTTTTGCCAAAAATGCAGTTTTGTATTAACAGTTCGAAATTTCATTTTTACTAAATACCGAATAATAATTTCGATAAACATTTATTTTGTTTCAAAAAATCAGCAATTTTTACCGATAGCTTTATCGAAATTACTGAAATAACTAAAGAGTAACAAATTTGCAATGTTAAACTAACAGGAAAGTCATTTTGTCCTAATATATAATCACCGACTTCTTTAAAAGGCATGACAAAGAATATATGTAAAATGTATATCTCTAAAGAATTTTTTCCTACGATTTCCAACCAAGAATAATCAGAAGCCTTAAAAGCACCATATAGAAATCCTATTGCCAAAATAGGTATCAATATTCCCCAAATAGAAAGCTTATAAGAACTATTATTGAGTATAAATAAAAGAACAAATAAAGCTAAACAAAACAAATTAGTTTTCATATTCAACAGTTTGACTTCTAATAATTGATAATGCCTTATCATACAACCAAAGACAAATGCCAAATAATAACTATTTACCCCCCCCCCATATTCATAAATTCTCGAGGCAAATCATAATGTCCAATAAATCTAGAGAAAATGGTCAAAACAAAATATACGAAGAAATGCATTGCAAGTTCAACATATATTCCCTTTTTGAGGGATTGTAACATCCAATTTTCTAGAAGGACTATACTATTAACTATAAAAAGGATTTGCAAAAACCAATATCCAAAATATCCTCTAAGTATATAAACAAATATACCTGTAAAAAGATATGGTATGAGTATTCTCTGAATTTTTTTTGCAAAGATCTTCACAATAGTAACCCTATTATAATCAATAGCTTTATAGAACCTTAATTCCGCAACACTATAGTTTAACATTATTTATAAGTGCCTGAGCAACAAAAAGTTGCCCAGGATTTTGCCATGTCAGAATTTTCACTTACCTTAGTGTTGCGAAAAGAAGACAAGCAAAACT
>NZ_NPJG01000109.1 GCF_002251245.1 Prevotella sp. P5-92 | reverse complement strand
CATTAGAAGAAAAGTTAGAAGCTATTAGATTAGTAGAGGCGGGGAACTCTCCTCGTTCAGTGTCTGACCGTTTACACATTGGACACCATCAAATTTATGAGTGGTTATACATTTATAAAGAAAAAGGAGTCTCCGGACTTGAAAACAAGCGTATATGTAAGAAAAACCAGTATTCATTTGAAAAAAAATGCGAAATTATTCGTGAATATCAAGAATCTGAGCTAACTTTGCCTGAGATTAGTTCAAAGCATGGTATCTCGGCTAGTACCTTAGTCGGCTGGCTGTCCAAGTTCAACAAGGGTGGAAAGGATGCGCTTGCAAGTAAGCAACCATCGCCAAGAGAACAATCCAAGAGCATTATGAGACGATTACCAAAGGAAGAGTGGGAGAAGGAAAACGAGAGGCTCCGCAAGGAGATCGAACGCCTCAGGGCGGAGAACCTGCTGCTAAAAAAAGTGAAAGCCTTAGTCGAGGAAAGAGAGTCCCGAAACAGAAGGATTGGGCGCGGGCCATTGACGAACTAAGGCGCGAGGAGCATGTGGATCTCAATCTCCTGCTGGAGTTGAAGAAGATGGCACGCAGCACTTTTTACTATCACATGAAAAATATTGGCAATGATGACAAATACAAGGATGTGAAGGACAAAATAGCAACAATATTCCACAAGCACAAAGGCCGGTACGG
>NZ_NPJG01000108.1 GCF_002251245.1 Prevotella sp. P5-92 | reverse complement strand
ATTGCTTGAGAAAATTGCGAGTCTCTTTGATTCCACACTGGATGACCTGCTTGAGAGGGCTATGGCAGATGAAGAAACAAGGCAAGACTTGGAACGCATTCTCAGATGTGATCAAGATTTCAAAAAGCAACCTATGGATTAACGCTTTTTAAGCAGAAAGAGCGAAATACCTAAAGGCTAATTGTTTAATATCTATTTTTAAAAGAGTCAATCCCCACTACAGCTGCTTCTGTGGGTGTGGGAAACTTTAGTTATGTTATATTGTAGAATGTTCATAATGGTATTGGTGACTCTTTACACAAGTAGAGTCGTTTTACAAACTTTAGGTGTTGAAGATTACGGCATCTACAATGTTGTTGGTGGCATCGTTTCTATGATGGGCATCGTAAATTCAGCTTTAGTTATAGCTACACAAAGGTTCATTATGTATGAATTAGGAAAAGGCAATCAAGAACAACTAGGAAAAATATTTAGCTCTAGTTTTATCTGCTTTTCCCTATTATCTGTCATCATCTTCATTTTGGCTGAAACTGTAGGTTTATGGTTCCTCAATTCAAAAATGGTTATTCCAGCCGATCGTCTAATCGCAGCTAATTGGGTATATCAATTTTCTATTTTGGCTTGTTTGAATACTTTGTTAGTCAATCCATATAATGCTTGTATTATTGCTCACGAGAAAATGGATGTGTATGCTTATGTTAGCATCTTAGAAGTTGTATTGAAGCTAATAGTTGTTTATTTGTTGTTAATTATACCTTATGATAAGTTGATCGTTTATGGTGCTTTAATATTATTTTGCCAAGTACTTATAACAATGGTTTACCGTATATATTGTATTAAACATTTTAATGAATGTAGAGTCAAATTTCATAAGGACATGTCACTCTATAAAAAAATGTTTTCTTTTACAGGATGGAATTTATTAGGATCTTTAGCAAATTTACTGCAAACGCAAGGTCTCAATATCTTATTGAACTTATTTTTTAGTCCTGCCGTAAATGCTTCTAGAGGAATAGCAAATCAGGTAAATGGCACAGTTAGCAATTTCTTTAATAATTTTTTAACAGCAGTACGTCCTCAAATTATAAAATATTATTCAATCGGTGATACGGAAAAACTATATAAATTAATAAATCGTAGTTCTCGTTTTTCGTATTATTTGATATTGCTTGTTTCTATGCCTATAATAATAGAAGCTCCATTCTTGTTAGATTTATGGTTGGGAATTGTTCCTGATTATGCTGTTCCATTTACTAGACTGATTGTTGTTATCACGGCTGTTGATGCTATATCTAATCCTCTTATGACTTTAGCTCAAGCAAATGGTAATATAAAAATGTATAGTGTTGTTACTGGAAGTATCTTGTTGACAATAGTACCAATATCCTATTTTGTTCTTAGGCTTGGTGGCTCGCCTTCTTCGGTGTTCGTTGTTGCTCTGTTTGTAGCGGTCTCTTGTTTGATTTCAAGAATGTTGATTTTAAAACGGATGGTTAATTTTGATGTTTTAGGATTTGCAAAAAATGCTTTAGCACCAATTGTATTGGTGACCATTGTATCTACATTGTTGCCACTCTACATAAAGATTTATTTTGATAATGAATCTTTTAAAATGTTTATTGTCATTTCTGCAATTTGCTTGTTTTCTACAATGATTTCCTCATTTTTATTAGGTATGTCTAAGTATGAGCGAGGCAAGGTTCTGGGAATGAAACATATTGGCCGAATATTGAGAAAAAAGAAATAGTATGGGGATATTGAGAAAAATAAAACAACATGTTTATGGTTGTAAGAATGGACTCATTTGGTGGATTTCTAATAGTTTTCTACCATATTTGCCAAGTCAACATTTGAAAAATTGGGGGCTTCGTAAGCTTGGATCTTCGATTACTAAGAATGTGAAATTGTATTCCGGTTTTTCTGTTCGTTATCCTAAAGGTTTAGTCATTGAGGATGGTGTAAGTATTGGACCAAAAGTTTTATTAGATGCCAGGTGTGGTTTAACAATTCACAAGAATGCTGTTATTGCTTATGAAGCTATAATATGGAGTTTGAACCATGATTATAATGATCTTCATTTTTGTGGTAAAGGTGCGCCTGTAGAGATTGGTGCTTTTGCTTGGATTTGTAGCAGATCTATTATTCTTCCTGGTGTAAAAATTGGTGAGGGAGCTGTAGTTGCGTCTGGGGCAATAGTAACTAAAGATGTTGAACCATGGACTGTTGTGGCAGGAATTCCTGCAAGAATTATTGGAAAGCGTGAGAAAAAGGCATATCAATATGGATATTGTCATAATGATGATTTTAGCCATTTTATGTAACTTTTTTCTACGGTAAAATATAATACTCAAAAATATTGAATTATGTCAAAGAGTGTATTGTTAATAGGAGGTACAGGAACTTTAAGTTCGGCCGTTTTACAATGTGCATTGGATGAAGGCTATGACTTGACTATCATGAATAGAGGTACCAACAATTCTAAGATTCCTCGGAATGTTAAAATAGTCATTGGAAATTTCTACAATCTGAATGAACTAAATGAAAAATTTGAAAATAAGAAATATGATGTCATAGTAGATTTCCTTTCTCGTATTCCATCCGATATTGAAAGAACTTATGGATTGTTTAAAGATAAATGCAAGCAATATATTTTTATATCTTCTGCATGCGTTTATAAGCGGGATAAAAACGATTTCCCAATCAAGGAAAATTCTCCCAAGCCAAATGAACTCTGGTCTTATAATAAAGAAAAATATCAGTGTGAAAAACGATTAATGGAATTGTCGGTAGGAACAAAATCCTATTATACAATCGTTCGTCCTTATATTACTTATAATGACGAGCGTATTCCTTTAGGAATTTCTCCATCTTATAAATATCATAAAACGATTATTGAAAGAGTAAAAAGTGGGAAACCATGGTTCGTTTGGGATGATGGAAAAGCTATAACAACACTTACTTATGCGGAAGACTTCGCTGTAGGCATTGTAGGGCTTTTTTTAAATGATAAAGCAAAAAATAATGATTTTCATATAACTAGTGATTTTCGTTATACTCAACGGGAAGTCGTAGAATTACTTTTTAAAAAATTGGGTATGCCTTTAAAAATTATATCTGTTTCCTGTCATGATTTGTGTAAAGGTTTGCCTGAATTTAAGCAGATGCTCATTGGAGATCGTGCATTGGATGCAGTTTTTGATAATTCAAAGATTAAAAATGCTGTACCTCAATTAAATTTTTCTGTGTCTCTAGATAAAGGACTTGATAAAATTATTGATTTCTGGACAAAATCTTCTGCATTGTATGACTATCAGTTTGAGGGCCGTTTAGATGCTTTATTGTCTAAATATGATAATCAGATTAAATACATTAAGTATCCTAATGCTTTAAATAATTCCTATCTGCTATATCTAATGTATAGGTATTTGCCAATCAAGGTTGCTAATAAACTTAGAAAATGGATATAAAGAAATATAAAAGTTATATATTTACAGGTAATAAAACGACATGTTCTGGTTGTGGAGCTTGTGTTCAGGTTTGCAAGAGAAAAGCGTTGTCTATGCAAGCAGATGAGGAAGGCTTTTTGTATCCAGTTATGGATGTAGGCAAATGTGTACACTGTGGTCTTTGTGATAGCCGTTGTCCTGAGATTAAGGATAAAAGTAACTCGGTTAGTAGCTTTCAGCATTGTTACATTGCAACAACTAAGGATGATAAATATTATAAAGAAAGTGCCTCAATCGGCATTTGTACGATGTTGGCTGAGTATTTTCTACAAAAAGGTGGTGTTGTCTATGGATGCTTTTTAGATGAGGTTAGTTGGACTTCTTATCATATAAGACTTGATGATATCAAGGACATCTCAAAAATAAGAAATTCTAAGTATCTTCAAAGCAGTACGCAATTAACTTTTAAACAGGTACAGAGTGACCTGTTAAATGGTACACTGGTTTTGTATACTGGTACGCCATGTCAGATAGCAGGTCTAAAGACTTTTCTCAATAAAGATTTTGATGACCTATACACTGTTGATATAATATGTCATGGTGTTTTTAGCCCAATGTTAATGCCTTTGGAAGTAAAGTATTGGACTAAGCTTTTTGGAGCAGAAATTAGAAATTTTAGGTTCCGAAGCAAACGGGTCTATAAGCATTCTAATGGAGGTATGGTAAATTTTGACTTGTATAAAAATGGTAAATTCAAGAGACATGTTGAACGTTATGCTGCAAGTTCTCCATCTTATTTTTGTTACGCTTATAGTGGAAATGGAATAAATTACAACTTAAGGTTATCTTGTTATTCTTGTAAATTTAAAGAACAAACAAGGTATGGTGATATTACTGTTGGAGATCCTTGGGGAATTGATGACAATGATAAAAATGGGGTTAAGCTTACAGAAGAATTGACTTCACGAAATTCTATAAGGTCTTTGTATTCGTCTAATACCCAGAAGGGAAATATGCTTCTCAAAGAAATTAATCAAAAGCTTGTATTTCAAGAAATTCCTGTTGAAAAAGCATTTGTGCAAGCTGCTGTTAATTATGGGGAAAGAGAAATTCCGCAACTTAGAGAAATACTTTTTTCTTCACTGAAAGAAAAAGAATATGGGAAATTAGTAGAGTATTTATTTAAATGTGACTTGGAAAAGAATCATAAAAAATTTAAAATTAGATATTGGAAAAGCGAAGTAAAAAAAATAATCAAACGTGTTTTGTTTTCAAATAAATAAATAGTATGAAAAAGATTGGAATTATAACATATTATAAAGTGATGAACTTTGGTGCGACACTGCAAGCAGTATCAACTTATTCTTTTCTAAAGAATCATGGGTACTCACCAATTTTTATCAATTATATTCTTAAAGAAGCGCAAGAAGCTATTAATAGAGGAAAGAATGATCCGCAATGGAAAGCTCAACTTGATTTTGTGAATGGTATTATTCAAAATCAAACCTCTCTTTGTACTACAGCAGAACAAGTACTAAAAGTGATTAATGAAGAACAAATTGAGAGTGTGATAATTGGTTCTGATGCTTTGTTACAGCATCACCCGTTTTTGTCTCGATTACATAAGGGGCGTATTAAACCTATTTATATTTCTCATGTAACTTCTGATAGATTATTTCCCAATATATTTTGGGGATGTGGAGTGGCTGATAAAATTCCAATGGCTTTGATGTCTGTTTCGTCTCAAAATAGTGCATATCATTATTTTATGCCTTGGACAAAAAAAGCAATGAAGAAGAGTCTATCTAACATGAAGTATATTTCCGTAAGAGATTCCTGGAGTCAAGATATGCTTAAAGTGTTACTTGATAAGGAAGTTCCTGTTACACCAGATCCTGTTTTTGCATTCAATCAAAATGTTGGAGATTTGGTGCCAAGTAAAGAAAGTATTCTAAAAAAATTTGGTCTTCCTGAAAAGTATGCGTTATTGAGTTTGTTTTCACAAGTGATTAGTAAAGAAGAAATATCTGAATTGGAAGCTGCTTTTTCAGAAGATGGTGTTGCTCTAGCTGTATTGCCTATGCCAACTGGCCGTCCATATAATCATGGGGTTAGGCATGATATAAAGTTTCCTTTATCTCCAATGGATTGGTATGCATTAATTAAATATTCACAAGGATATGTTGGCAGTAATATGCATCCAATTGTTGTAAGTCTTCATAATGCAGTTCCATGTTTTAGTTTGGATTTTTGGGGAAAGGAAGATTTTTGGGGAAATAAGAAAAATGATGGTTCTAGTAAAGTTAAACATATAATGAACGTTTTTGGAGTTTCTCACAATCATCGTTTTATTGAGCATGGAAAATGTAATGTTAGCGTGGTAGAAATTATGAAAGGTCTTCATGAATTTCCTATAAATCATGTGAGAAATATAGCAAACAATTATTTAGAGCAATATAATTTAATGATGAATGATATGTTGAAACATTTAGAAATAAGTTACTGAACTTTCGCAAGTGAAAATTCCCAAGTTGAATTTAAGTAAGCGTCCAAAAGTGGTTTTAGGTAATCCGTGAAAAAGTTTGTACCTTTGCGCTGTCAAATTACGCGCCAAGTACCACCGCGACCCGTCGAACGGAGATGTCTATATGTTCATGTCCAAGGACCAGACGAAGGTCAAGATGATCCATTATGAGAACCATGCCTATTATGTTCACGAGAAGTGCTTATCAAAGGTTATATTATGGAAACGGTAGAAGAACTGAAGAGATACGTGAGATTCCTGCATTCCTCCCTTCAGGAGAAGGACAGTCAATACTTTCATCTCGACCTGTCAGCAGAAGTGTCGCAACTTCCGCGACTTCTTCGTTGACTATGTTCAGGAGTGGAACAGGGGACGAAGGGACTATGACAATCTTGTTAGGCTTGCTTTCTCCCCGGCGACCAATTAAAATAAGTTAAATTTCAATTAAATCACAAATAGGCGGGCTTCTCGGAATGCTCGTCCTATAAGGGTTTTAATCACTTTTGGACGTTTACTACAAATCGTAAACAATGAAACTCGTTTCTGTTGTTGAGATGGTAAACCACCAATACAAAAAATTACGTTTAATTTAAGCGAAACTTGCTTTAGCTTGATGAACACCGATTTGTTATTAGCACTGTGTAAATAATCAACAATCAGAAACTTGCGCAGCTTGATGAGCTTGCGAATAATCAATCATCATGAATGTAATACCAACAAATATCCCCGGCGTGCTCATCATTGAGCCCCGTGTATTCAAAGACTCCCGCGGCTACTTCTTCGAGAGCTTCTCTCAGAGGGAGTTTGACGAGAAAGTAACGCCCATTCTTGGACATAGTATAAACTTCGTGCAAGACAACGAATCAATGTCATCATACGGCGTGATACGTGGTCTTCATTATCAGCGCATGCCATATACACAAAGTAAGCTCGTGCGCTGCGTCAAAGGCGCAGTTCTCGACGTAGCCGTTGACATCCGCAAAGGCTCCCCGACATTCGGTCAACACGTCTCCTGCCTCTTGACAGGACGTGATGAAGAAGGAGTGAAGATAGCAGAGCAGTTAGCAAAAGATACAGTAATCAAGAACTTGCGCAGCTTGATGAGCACCGAAACTAATAAACAATGTGCGAATAATCAGCAATCATTAATCGGACGTGAGTTTTTCATCCCTCGTGGTTTCGCTCACGGCTTCGCCGTTCTCTCCGAGACCGCCGTCTTCCAATACAAGTGCGATGAATTCTATCATCCCGAGGCTGATGGCGGCATCAATATCAAGGATGAAACACTGGGCATCGACTGGCGCATACCAATGGAGAAAGCCATACTTAGTGAGAAAGACTTGAAGCATGCATGCCTGAAGGATGCAGCACTAGATTTTGATATAAGCGACAAGTTATACTAATCATCTTCACTATTCAGATACTGCCTGTTTTCCAGAGCAACTTTTTACAGGAAAGTCTGAATGGTGTAGATCTATTAAGATAAGTTTATGAAAGGTATAGTACTAGCAGGTGGTTCGGGTACCAGATTGTACCCCATCACCAAGGGCATCAGCAAACAGCTGATTCCCATTTTCGACAAACCGATGATTTATTATCCTATCTCCGTGTTGATGCTTGCCGGCATCCGTGAGATATTGATAATCAGTACTCCATTCGATTTGCCAGGCTTCAAGCGTCTGCTTGGTGATGGTAGCGACTTTGGAGTGAAGTTTGAGTATGCCGAGCAGCCATCCCCCGATGGTCTCGCACAGGCATTCACTATTGGTGCTGATTTCATTGGCGATGATGCTGCGTGCCTTGTACTTGGAGATAACATATTCCATGGAGCAGGCTTGACAAATATGCTCGTAGAGGCAGTACGCACAGCCGAGGAAGACAAGAAAGCTACGGTATTTGGATATTGGGTAAGCGATCCCGAGAGATATGGAGTGGCAGAGTTTGATGCAGACGGCAATTGCTTAAGCATCGAGGAAAAGCCAGAGCATCCGAAGAGCAACTATGCAGTTGTAGGCCTGTATTTCTATCCCAACAAAGTGGTAGATGTAGCAAAGACCATCAAGCCATCAGCAAGAGGAGAATACGAGATAACTACTGTTAATCAGCGATTCCTTGAAGATGGAGAATTGAAGGTTCAGACTTTAGGCCGTGGCTTCGCGTGGCTTGATACAGGTACACATGATTCACTATCCGAGGCTTCTACATATATAGAGGTATTGGAGAAGCGCCAAGGCTTGAAGGTGGCATGTCTTGAAGGCATCGCCTTCCGCAAAGGATGGATTACTGCCGACAAGATGCGTGAGCTTGCAAAGCCGATGCTTAAGAACCAGTACGGACAGTATCTGCTTCAGGTCGTAGATGAAGTAGAAAGAACAGGGAAAGCTAATTTGTAGGGGCAATGAGCTATGAGCAGTGAGCTATGAGCCATCAGCTATGAGCTATCAGTATTGTGCTCACCTCTCACTGCTCACCTCTCATATCCCGCCTCTCACTGCTCACCTCTCACATCCCATATCTCATAGTTTATGCGCGACTTTCACAAGCTTGTTATTTGGGAAAAAAGTCATCAACTTACTTTGGATATATATAAGTTGACGCAACAGTTCCCAAAAGAAGAATTATTTGGGCTAACATCCCAAATTAGACGTGCAATTTCATCTGTTCCAACCAATATTGCAGAGGGTTGTGGTAGAGAAACGAACAAAGACTTTGCTCACTTTCTCCAAATTTCAATAGGTTCTGCTTGTGAAATAGAATACCAACTGCTATTGGCTCATGATTTAAATTACATAACCGATGAGGATTATAATCGACTAAATGATGAGATTGTGTCAGTTCGTAAAATGATTCATAAATATCAATCTGGGCTTAAAAGCTCATAGCTCTAAGCTCATAACCCAAAGCATATGAATAAAAGAAATATAGTTATTACTGGCGGCGCAGGCTTTATCGGCTCACATGTTGTTCGCCTCTTCGTGAACAAGTATCCCGAGTACAAAATCATCAACCTCGACAAGTTGACGTATGCAGGTAATCTTGCCAACCTCAAGGACATCGAGGACAAGCCAAACTATAAGTTTGTCAAGATGGACATCTGCGACTTCGACGCTTTCTATCAGCTGATGCAGGACGAGCAGTTCGACGGTATCATCCATCTCGCTGCCGAGAGCCATGTGGATCGCTCAATCAAAGATCCATTTACTTTCGCACGCACCAACGTGATGGGTACACTCTCATTGCTGCAGGCTGCAAAGCTCTATTGGGAGTCGCTGCCCGAGAAATATGAGGGCAAGCGCTTCTATCATATCTCCACTGACGAGGTGTATGGAGCCCTGTCGATGACTCATCCAGAGGGTATCGAACCGCCCTTCACCACCAAGGCATCGTCGTCACAGCATCATGAGGCTTACGGCGAGGACTTCTTCTTAGAGACAACAAAGTATAATCCTCATTCTCCATACTCGGCATCGAAGGCTGGCTCAGACCATTTCGTTCGCGCCTTCCATGACACCTACGGTATGCCGACCATCGTCACTAACTGCTCGAACAACTATGGTCCGTATCAGTTCCCCGAGAAGCTCATCCCGTTGTTTATCAACAATATCCGCCACCGCAAACCACTGCCGGTATATGGCAAGGGCGAGAACGTGCGCGACTGGTTGTATGTAGTGGATCACGCCCACGCCATCGACATCATCTTCCATGAGGGCAAGGTGGCTGAGACATACAATATCGGCGGATTCAACGAGTGGAAGAATATTGACATCATCAAGGTGGTGATAGCGACCGTAGATAAACTTCTTGGCAGAGCGGTATTGAGCGATGAGCAACGAGCCATGAACATTTCCCAGCTCATAGCTCAAAGCTCACCTCTCACCGCCATCTTCCCTGACATGGATCTTATCACCTACGTCACCGACCGCCTCGGACATGATGCTCGCTATGCCATCGACTCAACAAAGTTGCAGAGAGAACTCGGTTGGGAGCCCAGCTTGCAGTTTGAGGAGGGCATCGAGAAGACCGTGAAGTGGTATCTCGAGAATGAGGAGTGGCTCGACAATGTGACGAGCGGTGACTATCAGAAGTATTACGAAAATATGTATCAAAACAAATAGTTATTTTACTTGTATAATTAGATGAAAATCATTTATTATAGTCATGGGTTCTTTGCTGATTGTGACTTTCCTTTAATTAGGGAGTTGCAACGGCGAGGGCATGATTTAGAATATTATTTGCCTGTTGCGTCTTTTAGGCTTAAAAGTTCCTTATTAGATTTAGGGAAATTATATCCTAAAACAGGGATTTTCTCGGCGTCAGTATATCCTGCATTTCAGATATATAAGGATGAAATAGATCTTTCGAAAGTTTTCGTGGTTAATCAGACTCACAAACAGAAGTGGCATCCTATAAATCTTTTACTTCAAGCAAAACTCGCACTGAAATTTATACGAAAGAAACCAGATATCATTCATATTACGCTACCGCCTTCTATGATGATGAATCTTCTATATCTTGTAAAAGACAAACTTGTTCTTACTTTACATGATCCATTCACACATTCAGGAAGGAAAGACAAACAAGGAGAAAGGGATAGAGTTAGGGCTTTCCGTCACATTAACAAGCTTATTCTTCTTAACAAGAATCAAGTCGAGGAATTTATGAATGCATATAAAGTGTCGAGAGATAATATTTTTGTATCTAAGTTAGGAATGTATGACAGCATTACTCGCGTTTCTCCAATCCCATTCATATCTAAAAGGCCATATATTCTTTTCTTTGGATTAATTGCGGAATATAAAGGTGTGGAGTTTCTTATGAGAGCAATGCAGAAAATACATAATCAGCATCCAAATGTGAAACTTGTTGTAGCAGGTGGAGGAAAATTTTATTTTGATACAAAACCTTTCAACGCGTTAGATTATATAGAAATACATAACCATTATATTAATGTTCCAGAATTGGCAGGCATGCTTAAAGGATGTC
Organism: Prevotella sp. P5-92; assembly: GCF_002251245.1. GTDB lineage: Bacteria > Bacteroidota > Bacteroidia > Bacteroidales > Bacteroidaceae > Prevotella. The sequence goes on along the minus strand of NZ_NPJG01000108.1, from coordinate 1,545 downwards.
TATTTAGTGTATGCCCATATAAAGATGCTACACAGAGTGGAGTAATTCAAACGGCTTTTTCTCTAAATGTGCCTATGGTTGTTACTAATGTCGGGGCATTACCAGAAGTTGTGAAGGATGGCGAAACAGGTCTTGTTGTTCCACCGTGCGATGTTGATGCATTAGCTAATGCAATGAATCATTTGATTGAGCATCCGGAACTACTTGAATCTATGCGGAATAATATTGAAAAGAATTGGAAGCCTTCCATGGGATGGGGTCCAATAGCAGATAAATATATTGAATGTTATACTAGAAATTAATTAAGAGATATGAACAACAAAAAAGCAAGAGTAATTGCATTTTATCTCCCTCAATATCACCCTACTCCACAAAATGATAAATTTTGGGGTAAAGGGTTTACGGAGTGGACTAATGTGACGAAAGCAAAGCCTCTTTTCCGCGGTCACTATCAGCCAAAGCTGCCTGCAGACCTAGGTTTTTATGATCTCCGTCTGCCTGTCATTCGCGAACAGCAGGCTCAAATGGCACGTGATGCTGGCATTGAGGGATTTATGTATTGGCACTATTGGTTTGGTAATGGAGTGATGACACTTCAAGATATTTTTGAAGATGTTTTGAAAAGTGGTAAGCCAGATTTCCCTTTTTGCTTGGGCTGGGCTAATCATGAATGGAGTAATAAAACTTGGACAAAAGGAAAGGCTTTTCAGAAAGATACCGTTATTTTTGATATGAAGTATCCTGGAGAAAAGGACTGGATAGCACATTTCAATTATTGCCTTCCTGCATTTAAGGATAAGCGTTATATAACTGTAGATGGTAAACCTTTATTCTATTTGTGGCAAGCATTCAGAATGCCTGATTTGAAAGAGTTCATTGCTTGTTGGCAAAAAATGGCTAAAGAAAACGGATTACCAGGTATTCATTTTGTTGCCTTGTGGTGGAGTGATAGTGAGTTTACTAAAGAGTCTTTTGAAAGATATCACGATGTTGGTATAGAAGCCATAAATCCTGCATACTTGACTTATGCTGAAGATAGAGCGTTGGGAAGTAAACTTCGCAAAAAGATCAGAGGACTATATAATCGAGTAACATTGGGTAATTTTGGCTCGATAAAGAAGTTCGATTATAAGAATATTATTCCTTATTTAACAAAAGAAATTGATAAGGAAGATATAGTTTATCCAACAATCTTGTCTGGTTATGATCGTACTGCTCGTTCTGGTGTAAAAGCTACCATATATTACAATTATACTCCAGAATTGTTTTCGAGACATATCAAACAAATTATTGATTCTGTTCAAGATAAACCTTTTGAGCATCGAATCGTTTTCTTAAAATCATGGAATGAATGGGCTGAAGGTAATTATGTAGAACCTGATCAAAAATATGGTCATGGCTATTTGGATGCCCTTAGAGATAATATTATAATTAAATAATTAAAGTTTCCCACACCTAAAAGAAGTGGTTGAAATTGCTGCTAAGCCTTTATCCCATTTATTGGGAACAGACTTCTCGTTCTTTGAAATTATTGAAAAAAAATCT
>NZ_NPJG01000107.1 GCF_002251245.1 Prevotella sp. P5-92 | reverse complement strand
TGAAATGAACCCAAAAAGTTGGACGGGTTAATAACTGTGAGCCTGTTCGAATGCCTTTCTGTATAAAACAGGTGACATACCGTTGAGTCTCAATTTTATTCTTTCATTATTGTAGTATTCCATATACTCTTTTAAATCAGTTATAAATGAATCCATCGATGTGTATTCCTTTGCATACAGCAGCTCCGACTTCATTATTCCAAAGAAGTTCTCCATCACGGAATTGTCAAGACAATTTCCCTTTCTCGACATGCTCTGAATAATATGGTGGTTCTTCAGGCTTCTCTGGTATGCGGCATGCTGGTAGTGCCATCCCTGGTCAGAGTGCATCAGCATGCCATCTGTAGAGCCAACTTCGTCATAAAGTTGGTTAAGCATGTCCATCACCATCTTGAGGTTTGGAGACTCTGAGATTACATAGGAGAGAATCTCACCATTAAACATGTCAAGCACTGGTGAGAGATAAATTTTGGAACCGCCTATGTTTATTTGGGTTACGTCGGTAGCTACCTTTTGCAAAGGCCTTTCTGCCGTGAAATCCCTGTTAATCACATTGGGCGCAGTCTTGCCGACATCACCCTTGTATGACCTGTATCTCACTTTACGCACCTCACATTTAAGCCCCAACTCATCCATGAGTCTTTTGACTGTCTTATGGTTGATGCCATGGACATCTTTTCGCAACTCCTCAGTCACTCTCCGATACCCGTACCGGCCTTTGTGCTTGTGGAATATTGTTGCTATTTTGTCCTTCACATCCTTGTATTTGTCATCATTGCCAATATTTTTCATGTGATAGTAAAAAGTGCTGCGTGCCATCTTCTTCAACTCCA
>NZ_NPJG01000106.1 GCF_002251245.1 Prevotella sp. P5-92 | reverse complement strand
GATTGGCGTCACTCTTGCAGCTGCACTCATCATGGCCACTGGCGGCTTCACATACTTTGACAATGCCAAGCAACTCACACGTTATCTGGGATTGTCACCAACATATCAGCAGTCCGGCACTTCAGTCAAAGTCAAAGGTCACATCAACCGCAACGGAGACTCTTATTTAAGAAGTCAGCTCTACGTGGCTGCATTTGCATCTATAAGAAGTAACACAGAATGTAAAGCATGTTATGACCGTTTGCGGTCTAAAGGCAAGCCCGGGAAAGTCGCCGTCATTGCAGTAGCAAACAAGCTCATCCGACAGGCTTTTGCCGTTGTCACTCAGGAGAAACCATATATCGATGGTTATGTTTCTTCAAAGAAATGACTCCTGTATATTCCCGAAGTATATCAGGATAGATAATCTAATACCTGAAAACACCGAGGGGTTTGGGGGCGAGAAGCCCCCATCAGAGGCAACGATTCAGTATTAAGTGCTAATAATTGTTAATTAAGCGCATTTTTCTTATTACAGTTCATTAATTTATTAGGGTGTTCAGTTTGTTGTACCAAAATCTTTTCTTACCAGCATATTTAACGAACATAGGAGATGCCGCGACTCGCGGCATGCAATCCTTGCATGGGCACGGCGAGTCGCCGTGCCTCCTATATATAAAGGTACATCAAATTGGACACCCTATACATTTGCCCAAAATAAGCATTTCTTCACCGAGTTTGGTGCAGAACCACAACGGTGGTGTCAATATGGGAATATAACTTTTCTCGTTTCTCCTTTGCTCCTCAGGATGTTGAGTCCACGACGCAAGGTCGCGCGACGTGAACCGTCCACACCGTAAACCTGTTCCCCGGCACATTCGGTCTTAAAGTTCACATGGCGCAGGTCGGTAGGTGTGAATTCCTTAATGGTATTGAACTTTCCCCAATATGGGGCAATGGCATAGGCTTCTTTTGTTCCCGTAGGCACATAAAGCGTCACCTTGTCGTAATACTCGTCTTCAAACAAGTCTTCCTGAATTTCCGCCGGTGTCTCACGTCTCAGGTAGATGGCTTCAAGGCTCTGGTTTTCATCCAATGCCATTATCCCTGTTTCTTCCACCCCACTGCCTATCACCACGGTCTTGAGCTTTTGGTTGTCTATGATTGCCTGTATGCCTATCTCCCTGACATTGTCCGGAATGACAAGGGTTTCCAACTCCGTTGACTCTATTGCATGATTGCCTATTCTCGTCACCGTCTCCGCTATCTCTATCTTGTTGTTTCCCGGAAGCACCATATAGAACAATGTCATGTCGGCATTGTACAGCGCGTCGTTAACGAACTTACAGCAGGTGTTGCCCTCAGCTACGGTTATCTTCTTCAATCCCGGTATACTTGAAACGAATGCCTCTCCTAAAAAGGTCACAGAGGCAGGTATCTCAATCGAAGAGAGTGAAGCAAAGCTGAATGCATCGTTTCCTATTTTCTCCACCCCCTCGTGCAGTTTAATTTCCTTTACCGAACGACAGCCAGCCAATGCACGTTCGTCTATGGAAGTTATGGTGGAGGGAAGGGTGACGTTTAAGGTCGCGTCCTTATCCTCGGCGTAGAAAAGGTGTATCAACCTCTTCTTGTCGGCAGTCATCAGCATGTCCGACTCCATTATGAAATGGTTGTTGCCCTCTTCGAAAGTGAAATCTGTTATTCCCACACAAAAGCCGAACGTTCCTTCTGCTATTTCCTCCACCGATGCCGGAACGTTGACTTTTTTGAGTTCCGTACAAAAGCTTATTGACTTGTAGCCAAGTTTCTTGATTGAAGACGGAAGGGCGAGGCTTGTTATGTCAGCCTCATCAAATGCTTTCTCTGACAATTCGGTCACGGTGTAGTCCACGCCTTCCACTGTGATTGTTTCTGGTACGGCGATGTCACCCACATAGGGGGCACACAGAAGATGCTCCTCCATGTTGTCGTCATAATAGGAATTTGGAATTACGGCGGCAGTCTTGGCGGTCTTGTCAAGAGTGTAAGCAAGACCATCAACTACGACATTCTTTCCCGGCTCTTCACCGGCAGCCTGCGCCTTAACTTCTCCTGTGGTCATCAGCATGCCAATAACCAACAGCAACAATTTAAAATGCTTCATAATTCTTTTAAGTTATTTACAAAATTCTGCTGCAAAATTAATAAAAAAAGGGGAAACAGAAAAGACAAAACGGGAAAACAATCGGTCAAAACGGAAAAACACCGTTCAAAACGGAAAAAAGTGACTTTTCACGGCTGAAAAGTCACTTTTATCATTCTTAATTCCTTAAGTTTCTCATGTGCTCAACTCTAAGAAGTTAAGGAAGTTAAAGAAGTTAAGGAAGTTAAAGAAGTTAAAGAAGTTAAGGAAGTTAAAGAAGTTAAAGAAGTTAAGGAAGTTAAAGACAATAGTCTTTTCGCTTCCGTTTGGGAGTTCTCTGGGCTTTGACATACGTCTTTAACTTCTTTAACTTCCTTAACTTCTTTAACTTCCTTTTTTCGCTTCGCTCAAGGAAACTTCTTCTTTAACTTCCCTTTCTTGCGAAAGTTGAGTTAATTCTTAATTACTTTAATTCCATTCTTAATGACAAGCCCTTTCTCTGACTGCTTCTCAATGCCACGAAGGTCATAGATGCGCTCATCTTCTTGAGAGTCAACTATGGTGGTTCTCAGAGAAGTTGGTGTGGCGATGTTCTTGAATTCCTTCCACACCTCGGCATTGCGGTAGGCCTGCTCCGAGCCTTCGGGCACGATGAGCGTTGCCTGCTCTGTGACAGGCGACTGGAATGCCTCTGCCTCTGCCGTCGGCGGCTCGGTGGCGAGCACTTCCACCACGCAGATGTTGTCACAACCGGCGAACGCCTTGGCTCCTACGAAGTTGCATGTGGCGGGCAGACGCACCTCGGTGAGGCTCGCGTTGTCGGCAAATGCCTCCCAAATGATGTTTCGCAGCGATGTGTGCGAGAGGTCGGCTTTCTTCAGGCTTGTGCCGCGGAACACCCAGTTGCCAATGCACTCCAAAGTCTCGGGGAAATCAATCTCCTCCAAGGCAGAGCAGCCGTCGAATATCTCGTTTTCCAGAGCTATCAGGTTCTCTGGCAGGGTTACGCTCTTCAGACTGGTACATCCGGCAAACTGTCCCGGATGGATTACCTGCAGGTCCTTGGGGAATGTCGCCTTCTCCAAGGCAGAGCAAAAATGGAACGTGTAGCTACTTATATTAGCGGAACGTGGTATGCTCACCTCCCTCAGTGAATTACATTCACGGAACGCTTCCGGTTCTATTGCCACCTCCACGTCAGGCAATTCCATCGTCTCAAAGTCATTATTCCTGAATGCCTGCTGACCAATATACTTTAGTGTAGAAGGCAGTTTGAGACTGATTGCAGAGTTGCCTTCAAAACAATTATCTCCAACGTATTCCACGCCCTCAGGTATTACGATGTCTTTTATGCCGCAACTGAAAAATGCCTTCGCCCCTATCCATCTTACACTACCCGGTATGACGATGCCGTTAGGCAATGGACTCTCGCTGAAAGCCCATTTGCCGATGGTCTCAAGTCCTTCGGGCAGTACAACCCTCTCATAGGGAGAGTAATGATTGGCAAAAGCACCTGCACCTATGAGTTTTACCGTTTGGGGTATCTCAACCTCTGTCATGAGTGGTGTATTCGCAAAGGCGTATGCGCCAATTGCCTCTACCTCCTCAGGCCATTCCACTTTCTTCAACTTGCTACAATAGGCAAAGGTCTGATTCGGTATGAACCTCAGTCCGCTTGGCAGTTTGATTTCCTCCAATTCGGAGGAGATGAACAAGCCACCGCCCAATTCCTCTAACGTTGACGGCAATATAACTTTCTTGATTTTCGACTCGCAGAAATTCAGACTTCCGATGCGTCTCAACCCTTCGGGAAACTCGAATCTGTTGATGCCCGCATATTCGAGGGCGAAGTCACCAATTTCGGTGATGTCGGCGGGCAGTATGTAGGTGCTGTCAACAATGGCATCCGGCCCGACAAACAGGAGCGACCTTCCGTCCTTGTTCTTGCAGGTAAGTACCTTGTCGGCAGTCATCTCAATCGCGGGGTTGCCGTCTGCGATGATGATACTATCCAGAAAACGCAGTTCCATGCATGGTGAGTCGTACATTTCAGTCAGAGTGGAGGGAATACGTATAGTCTTCAGACTGTCGCAATATCCGAAGGCATTTGAGCCAACCTTTGTCACTCCCTCGGGAATATTGGCCTCCTTGATCTTTGAACCATAGAACGCCTCCATGCCTATCTCCGTGATTCCCTCATGCAGGAAGTCGAGGTTGTCGAGTCCGGTATAGGCGAACGCAAAATAGGGAATAGACTTTATTGACTTTGGCAGCGTCACCTTTGTCAGCTTCTTGTTTCCGTAAAAGGCCTCTTCAGCTATTTCCGTGACTCCGTCAGGCAGGTTCAGCTCTGTGATATTTGACCACGTCACACATGCCTTGCCTATCTTCTTCAGGTTTGCCGGAAAATGAAGTTCCTTCATCCCCCAACGATCATGGAACATGCTGTCGGGAATCTCTGTGAGGTTGTCCGGCAATGAGAACGACACCATCTCCCTTGGCCAGTGAAGTCCTCCGAAAACAGAGCTACCTAACGTCTCTATAGACTCAGGCAATGCTGAAATGGTGATTGAGCCGCATTTGTCAAAAGCCTTGTTCCCCAGATGCTTGACCGTTGACGGCAATTCCGCCAACTCCAAACTTGAGCAGCCGCTAAAAGCCTCGTCGTCTATGGTCTCCAGGCCCTCGGGCAGGTTTATGCGCTGTATGTTGCTATAACCGAAAGCCCGTTTGCCTATCGACTTAATGGTTTTGGGCAATACCACTTCACTACAATTCTGAGAATATGAAAAGTCGTGAAAATACAGGAAATCATCGCCGATGGCTGTCACGGTATAAGTATTGCCGTCCTTTGCCACAAATGTCTCCGGCACGGTTATCGTACCGCTTGTCTCCACATGATAAGTTCCCGCAACCTCTGCCGTCATCGTCTCGTCGTCGCAGAGGAATGTAAGTGTATTACCATAGTGGTAGAACTTCTTAGCTTCGGCATCTGTGACATTCATCGCCACCAACGCCATAATAATTATAATGAACTTTCTCATAACTCTTATTTTTTAATTTGACAATCACAATTTCGGCTGCAAAGTTACGAAAATACATTGGAAGTCGTAGGTCAATAAAGCAAAACTTTGGTCAATAAATAAAAAAATTGTCAATATGGATTTTTTTTTTCGATATGAAAACTACTTTTCGTGAAAAAATAGTTGTTTTTGGATGATTTTTTGTATTTTTGCAGCGTTAAAGGTTAAAACAAACAAAGTTTTGGATTTAAAAAACATACATTATGAAAGTATTAAGAAGAACATTTGTCGTTCTGTCAGTATTGTTAGTATCGACATTAGCGGTGGCAGAAACCACCGACGAACCTGTAATAGGAATAGTAGGCCGCACTGATTGTGGCAGTTTCTGGCGTTATGACTTCAACTATGAGACAGTTGATGCCGACGGCGAGACACCTATTGTGCTCTCCGCAGCCATCTTTATGAGTCAGAGTGTGCACGAAAAAGACATAAAAGCCAAGGGATGCGGATTGCTTAACCACTATACCATCACCGACGACAAACAGCGTCCTACAAACGTGACGAGTTTTTTCTCTCTCGAAGGAGTGTTTTCCAACTCCAATTACATTATGATAGAGTCCGACGGATTTGGATTCGGTATCGACGCCAAGCGCAACCAGAAGTATCTTCAGGGCAGGGCTACGGCGCGAGTGAATATCGATGCCTTTCTTGCCGGACGCAAACTGTTGAATGATGAGGGATATGAATTTGAGAACGTGGTGCTCAACTTAGGCTACTCTCAGGGAGGAAACTCGGGTATGTGGGTCAACCGACTTGTGGCTGAGGGCTATCGCAGCGATGAACTGCCTAAGATTGACTATTGCATCATCGGCGGCGGTCCCTACGACATGTATTCACACTACCGCAAGTTGGCAGAAGATAATGTGTCGCAATATCCTGTAGCCCTGCCGCTTATCCTCAGCGGAATGATTGACGCAGGAGGATATAAAGTGAAGAACAAGGATGTGTTCACTGACGACTTTGTGCAGTATCTGTCCGAACTGTTCGACTCAAAGGAGCATGACACCGACTATATAAACAACTTTATATATGAGCAGTATGGAAATGCTGACGACAAGAGTCTGCCTTTGGAAACAATCGTGAAGCCAGAATTCTTCGACGAAAAGAGCGAGCCTATGAAGGATATCGTATATCACTTAAAGGAGAACTCTCTTGTATATGATTCATGGAAGCCGGAGAAAACCGATAAAATATCATTCTATCATTCACCTTACGACGAGGTTGTACCGTTCATCAATCAAGAAAATATGGAGAGACATCTGCTCGACAATGGCTATACTTCCTTTGACATAGATAGCTCATCTACGGAAGGTCATACTGATAGCGGCACTCTTTATGCAATGTACACAGCATTGCTTCTTAGTGAATTCGTCCCCACAGGCATGGAGGATGTGTTCAGTAATATTCCTAATGAGGAAACGCATGACATTTACAGTATCGACGGTCGCCTGATACGCAAGCAGACCACACTGAGCGAGGCATTCCGCTCGCTTCCCAAGGGCGTGTATGTCATCAACGGGCGTAAGGTCGTGAAAGAGTAATTTTTCTGACATCATAGTAGTCACAATGCCATCAACGCAGTGAGGTCGTTGGGATTCTTTGACTAAAAATTTTAATAGAATAATATGAAAGACGTAATTATTAAATTTCATGCAACCCTTCTTTGCAGCCTGCTATGCGCAATCTTTTGGGGTTGCTCTGACAACGACGACAAGAAGGCGAAGGCTCCCGAGGAGGATGCCTCGCAGTTTGTCGTCCTCACGGATGTAGTGCCGGATGCCATTCTCGAAATCCGCTACTACAGTACATACAACTTCATTGGTCGCCGCATTCCCGGTTACGACGAACCGATAGCCATACTCACCCGCCAGGCTGCCGACTCACTCAAGAAGGTGAGCGACGACCTCATCAAGCAAGGCTATCGACTGAAGATCTTCGACGGCTATCGCCCTCAGAAGGCAGTGGATTACTTCATGGCATGGGCAAAGGATGTCAACGACACCATCATGAAGCAGTATTTCTATCCCGAACTCGACAAGGCTGTGCTTGTGCCACAGGACTATATTGCCGAGAAATCGGGACACACCCGAGGAAGCACCATCGACCTCACCATCTTCGACATGCAATTAGAGAAAGAGGTGGACATGGGTTGCACCTACGACTACTTTGGCGTTGCCTCACATCCCGACGTCCTTCCTGGACAGGAGATTGGTGCCTACAAACCCATCAACCAGCAGCAGTATGACAACCGCATGATACTGCAGAAAGCGATGATGGCTCACGGCTTCAAGCCCTACGACTGCGAGTGGTGGCATTTCACCCTTGCCAACGAACCCTTCCCCGACACCTATTTCACATTCCCAATAGCACGTAGTTCGCTAAACGAATAAAAAAAAATCAAGTCTCGCGTTTAAATAGATACGCGAGACTTAATTTTTCAACTTATATAAAAATATCCGATTTGTTTGGTGAAATGAAGTAAAATGCTTAACTTTGTCCCCGAAATGCGAATATTATGACTCTTAATATTTTATGGATATGGAAACGAAGCAACTGAGACGACTGCCCGTGGGCATACAGACATTCTCAAACATCATTGAGGATAACATGCTCTATATCGATAAGACTGAGTACGTCTGGAACATGATACACCTCAGCAAGTATATCTTCCTGAGCCGTCCGAGGCGGTTCGGCAAGTCGCTGCTTGTATCTACGCTTCAGGCTTATTTCGAGGGAAGAAAGGACTTGTTCAAGGGTCTTTTCATCGAAACAGTGGAGAAGGAGTGGACGGAATATCCTGTGCTGAGATTCGATATGTCTTTAGGCAAGCACATGGAGAAGGAACAACTGGAACGCTATCTTCTCTATATCTTAGGAGAAAACGAGAGACGTTTTGGAATATCCTCTGACTCCAAAGATCCTAATGTTAGATTGAAAAACTTGATTGCCAGTGCATACGAAAAGACAGGCAAGAAGGTGGTTATCCTTATTGACGAGTATGATGCCCCACTGCTTGATGTGGTACACGAGGAGAAGACGTTGCCTGTGCTCCGCAATGTGATGCGCAACTTCTACTCACCACTGAAGGCCTCCGACCCATACTTGCAATTTGTCTTCCTTACAGGCATCACGAAGTTCTCGCAACTCAGCATCTTCAGCGAGCTTAACAACCTGAAGAACATATCCATGCGCCCTGATTATGCCGGTGTGTGTGGTATAACCAAGGAGGAGATGCTTACTCAGATGTCCGAATATATCGATGATTTTGCCGAGGCCCAGGAGATCACTCGTGAAGAAGCGATAGGGGGACTGAAGCAGCAATACGACGGCTATCATTTCACTTGGCCGTCGCCAGACGTGTTCAACCCCTTCAGCCTTCTCAACGCGTTCCAGGACCACGACTACACCAACTACTGGTTTGGTTCGGGCACTCCTACGTATCTCATCGAGATGCTGAGGAAGTTTAATGTCGTGCCGTCGAAAATAGGAGGCAGTAGTGTATTGGCATCTGCCTTCGATGCTCCTACCGAAAACATGAAGGACATTACTCCGCTGCTCTACCAGAGCGGCTATATCACTATAAAGGACTACAATAAGACGACCAAACTATACACCCTCGACATACCGAACACCGAAATCCGTGTAGGGCTGATGGACAGCCTCTTGCCAAATTATGTGCACGAGTATTGCGTTGAAGGAGGCACAACAATAGGTTACATGTATCTTGCATTGCTTAATGAAGACCTCGACGAGATGTTCCGCCTGCTTCAGGCATATCTCCTTACCGTTCCCTATTGCGACAACGCCAATTCCGAGGGACATTACCAGCAGCTTCTCTATGTCATCTTCTCCCTCTTCGGAAGATATGTAGAGGTGGAGGTTCACACACCGACTGGTCGTGTGGATATAGTGATGAAGACAGCCAAGGCTCTCTATCTGTTTGAGTTGAAACTGAACATGTCGGCTCAGGCAGCCATCAACCAGATAAACCTCAAGGACTACTCCTCGAAGTTTGCCCTCGCTGGTCTGCCCATCGTAAAAGTAGGCATTAATTTCGACCCCGAGCGAAGAACAATAGGCGACTGGAAGGTTGAAAGTTGAAGGTTGAATATGGAATACGACAATATTAGCGAGATATTCAATTATGAGATGTTCAACGATACCTCTTTGGCAGTCGGCTGTCATCACTTTGGCAGAGTGAATAAAGCCGTTAGGATATGCCGGCACAGCCGTTTATGTGGGTGAATGAGCGTAAGCGTCTCACAACCATATTGAACAATCTCGAAAGATGTGATTTCGTTCTCTCCTATTCCCAATTTGGCAATAAGTCGAAGGGAACTATCTATCGTTTGGTTGACTTCTATACCTTGTTTTCCTTGAAATTCATCGAGTCCTCAGATACCAAGGACGAGGAATGGTGGCTTCATAACTACAATTCCCGTTCTGTGGCATCATGGCAGGGAACGACTTTTGAGTTAGTGTGCCTCACCCATCTTCCCCAGATTCGTCGCAAGTTAGGCATTGACGGCATCTCCACGAGTGCCTCATCGTGGAGGATAGTGACCTTACCTCTATTCTGTTTTCATTTATCACTACCTTCATTTCCCCGATCTCGTTAAGTCGCTGAACGACATTGGCAAGCGGTTCGTTGCGGTCGGCTATAAAGCGCATTCTCATGTCGAGAGTCTCGGGATGAGGGCAGATGACGCAGACATTGTAGTTTCGTCCTATGGCGAGCAGGATATCATGTACGGTGACGTTGTCGAAATAGAAATATCCGTCGCGCCACTGTACATATTGTTCCGTGTCCACGTCCCTCACCGAGAAGTGTCCGTCGGCATTCAGCTTAGCCTGTTTGCCTGGCATTAGCACTGCTCTTTCATCATCTTTTTTCACTTCCACCTTTCCGCTGACAAGAGCCACATTAGGTGCCATATCCTCGTATGCCGAGACAACGAATTCGGTACCGAGTACTGTTGTCTGCATGCCGTTGGCCATGACGATGAAAGGCTGTTCCTCATTTCTCACCACAGAGAAATAAGCCTGTCCTTCGAGCACCACCTCACGTGTATTTCCTATAAACTTGTGCGGGAACTTCAGTCGGCTGTCGGGGTAGAGCCACACCTGGCTGCCGTCGGGCAAAGTGAGATGTGCGCTCTTGCCGAGCGGTACCAGCAACGTGACCTTCTCGTCAGGCTCGCTGTCAGCCAACAATCTGTCGGCGTCAATCTCTGTATATGGAGCGGTGGGAGTCTTCTTTACCGTGGCTATTGTTTCATCTGATGCGGTCAAGGTCACGTCGTGGTCAGTCATGTCGGCAGTGAAGATATGATCTGGCACGTTATGTTCCTGCTGTGTCACCTTTGTCGTAGGCAGCCAAATAATCAGGCATGCCACGGCGGCAGCCACAGCTCCCACAACCGACCATAGGGTGAATCTGAGTCCCTTCCGTCGTGTCGGCGACTGATGCGAGGCCTTGAATGCCGTCAGCCTCTCTTCCACGCTGTCCTGCCTGCGTCGGCTGAGCATTTCGGCCTTGGCTTTGACCAACATACGGTAGTCGTCAGCAAGTTGAGGGTCTGCCATCAGCTTCTCCTCTTGCTGATCGGTCAACTCGTCGCCGGCTTCGATGATGTCAAGCAGAAGTTGATCTTGTTCTGTTATTTTTTCTTCTATAGTTTCGTTGCTCATATTAAAAAAACGTCCTTTTAATAAAAGAAGGTATGGATTTTAGTTATTTTTAGGATTTCTCCCGTCCTTGACGCAGCATCTTGAGAGCCCTTACCACGTGTTTCTTTACTGTTTCGGTGCTTATCGAGAGTTCTTCCGCCACCTCACGGTATTTTTTCCCGTCAACATAGCAACGTGTGAAAATGTCGCGAGTGTTATCAGGCAGTTGTTCGAGCAGCCGTGCCACCCGGTCCATGCGCTCCTTGGTTTCTAACGGGTCTGTGTCGTCGGTGGTGCGTTGTGCGATATGAAGATGCAGTTTGGCATACGCGCGGTGATGTTCCTGACGGCGCAACCAGTCCAAGCATTTTCTCTTTACATTGACGAAGAGCCAAGACTGTGCTGCCTTTCTGTCGATATCGGCGAAATACCTCCATGCGTCCTCGTATGCCGACGACACGATATCGTCGCACTCGTTTTCATCACCAATATACTGCATGGCAAAGAAAAACAACTGCGAATAATATAGGCGGAAAATATCGTCAAATTCAAATCTCTCGTCCATCTTTTCTTTCTCTCTTCGGGCGCAAAGGTACACATTATTCACGAGAAAACGGCATTTTTATGCAAAAAAACAAGTATTTATCTTTTTTTATGCAAAAACCGTAACCTATTTTGCTCTTCATTCGTTCAAACTGAAACAATAAACAAAAAAAATGAGACCATATGAAACAATGTAAACATCTGCTGATAGTGATCGTGATGCTGCTTGCGGCCTTGCCTGTCATGGCGCAAGTCGGCAACATCACTCTCAGCTTCAACGACGAGAGTCTGCCTTCTGCCCTGAGGAAACTCGAGAAGGCGTCAGACTACAAGATCTCGTTCGCCTACAACGACGTGGAGAAATACCGCGTCAGCGGACAAGTAAAGAACAGCAGTTTCAAGGCTGTGCTCGATTTCTTGCTCAAGGGAAAACCTCTGAGCTACGAGTTCAGGGGTAAGTTTGTGGATATCAAGGCGGGAAAGCCTGGTATGCGCAGACTGAGCCGCGAAGTGACGGGTATGGTAAAAGACGAGAATGGCGAGCCCTTGCCCGGAGCCACCGTCACCTGCTTGGGAGGTTCCGGAGGCAGGGAGTCGTCAACCGTCGTCACCGACATGAATGGTCATTTCAAGCTCTCTGCCGCTGGCGACGCGACGAAGTTGGAGGTGTCGTACATTGGATTCACCAACAAGACCATCGCTCTGACCTCCGCGTCGAGCTATGAGATACAGATGCAGCCCGACTCCAAAGCCATCGAGGAAGTGGTGGTAACCGGTGTCTTCACACGTAAGGCCAACACCTTCACCGGTGCTGTCACCACCATCAAGGGCGACGACCTCAAACGTGTGGGCAATGCCAACGTGCTGCAGTCGCTGAAGAATATCGACCCCTCGTTTATGCAGGTGGAGAACCTCGGCATGGGTAGCGACCCTAACTCACTGCCCGACTTCCAGATGCGCGGTGCATCGACCATCTCGGGTGTGCAGGGCGAGTATGCCTCCAGCGCCAACCAGCCACTGTTTATCCTCGACGGCTTTGAGACTGAGCTAACCAAGATTATGGATCTCGACATGAACCAGGTGGAGAGCGTCACCACACTGAAGGACGCAACGGCCAAGGCCATCTACGGTTCGAAGGCTGCCAACGGAGTGATCGTCATAGAGACAAAAAAGCCTGAAAGTGGAAGACTGAGAGTGACTTACACCGGAAACGTGAGCCTCGAAGTGCCCGACCTGACCAGCTACGACCTTACCAACGCTGCCGAGAAGCTTGAGGTGGAACGCCTTGCCGGACTATATTACTCTGACAATGCCATGAGCCAGATCACACTGGAGAAGAACTACTCGCAGAAACTCCGCGAGGTAATCTCGGGTGTCAACACCGACTGGCTTGCGCAGCCCGTGCGCACCGGCGTAGGCACAAAGCACAGCCTCTATATAGAAGGCGGCGACAAGGCTATGCAGTATGGTGTCAACCTCTCTTATAATAACATAGAAGGTGCGATGAAGGGCTCTGACCGCTCTACCTTTTCGGGTGGCATTACCCTCAGCTATCGTGTCAAGAACTTCATCTTCCGCGACAAGCTCACCATCGACTACAACAGCAGCAACGACTCGCCCTACGGCTCGTTCAGCCAGTACTACCGCATGAATCCTTATAGCCGTCTTTACGACGCTAACGGCAACTATATCCGCTCATACGACTATACTGACAACAAGGGAGCATCGGCACAGTACTCTAATCCTCTCTACAACACCACTCTCAACACCATCAACAACAACACTTATACAAATATCACAAACGACTTCTACATGGAGTGGCAGATACTGGAAAGCCTGAAGATGACCGGACGATTCGGCATAGTACGCAAGACAACCACCGCCGACATTTTCAAACCTGCCAACCACACCGACTTCATCAACACCACCGACGAGTTCCGCCGTGGCTCTTACTCGCAGTCGAACGGCAAACACACCGACATCAGTGCCGACCTCGGACTGCAGTGGTCGAAGCAGATAGACAAGCACCTCGTGTTCCTCAACGGACAGTTGAGTATGTCAGACAATTCCTACAACACTGTAGGCATCATGGCAGAAGGTTTTCCTAACGACTTCATGGACGACATCTCCTTCGCCGTACAGTATGCCAAGGACAGCAAGCCTACAGGCACCGAAGGCGTGTCGCGCAACTGCGGCGGACTGCTCTCAGTCAACTATTCGTTCGACGAGCGTTACCTCTTCGACGCCAACTACCGCCTGATGGGCAGTTCGGAGGCTGGCGCGAAAAACCGCTGGGGCTCGTTCTGGTCTGTCGGCGGCGGATGGAACGTCCACAACGAGAAGTTTATGAAGGCAGCCAAGTGGGTCAACCGTCTGAAGCTCCGCGCCTCTTACGGATATACCGGTAGCCAGGGTTTCAGTTCCTACGACGCCCTGCCCACATTCGTTTACTACAGCAACCTCTCGTACAATGGCTACATTGGTAGCTACATCAAGGGTCTTGCCAACGAATACCTGCGCTGGCAGGAGAAATACGACACCAACATTGGTGTTGACTTCAACCTCTTCAACAACCGCCTCTCTGGTCGCTTCGACTACTATATCGCCACCACAAAGGGGATGGTAACCAACGTCACCGTGCCTTACACCACTGGTTTCACCACCTATGTCGATAACCTCGGCGAGACAGAGAACAAGGGTTTCGAGGCTTACCTCAACTACAAGGTGTTTGACGCCGGACGCAACTACGTCAACGTGTTCGGAAGCGTTGCCCACAACAAAAACACACTGAAGAAAATCTCCAACTCTCTCCGTGCATGGAACGAGGCCAAGGACAAGGACATGATTGCCAACGAGACAACCTCGCCAAGCGTGAAATACTACGAAGGCTGCTCAATGTCGGCCATCTGGGCTGTGCCTTCACTCGGCATCGACCCGCAGAACGGAAAGGAGATATTCGTGAAGAAAGACGGAACCGTCACATACGACTACGACATCGCCGACCAGGTGGTGTGTGGCGACACACAACCGAAGTTTAACGGCAACTTCGGCATCAACGGCGAGATAAACGGATGGGGATGGAACGTGACCATGAACTACAGATGGGGCGGACAGATCTACAACCAGACACTCGTCGATAAGGTGGAGAACGCACAGCTGCAGTACAACGTTGACCGCCGCGTGCTCACCGACCGCTGGCAGCGCCCCGGCGACATGGCGCTCTACAAGGCCATCACCGACCAGAGCATCACCTACCCCACCTCACGTTTCGTACAGGACTACAATACGTTCACCCTCTCGTCGCTGACGTTCTACTACGACTTCCGCAACTGCCGATGGGTGAAAGACTCTTTCCTCGAGCGTCTGAAAGTCAGCGCCTACACCAACGACCTCTTCGTCATCTCGTCAGTGAAGACCGAGCGCGGAACAAGCTATCCTTACGCCCGTTCCTTCTCTCTGTCAGCACAAGTAACGTTTTAATTGAATACAGATATGAACAAGATAAAAACAACATTAGCGACACTGCTGGCTGCCTTCGCACTCACCTCGTGCAACGACTGGCTCGACGTCAGCCCCAAGTCGCAGATAAAAGAAGAAGACCACTTCAGCCGCGAAGGTGGCTACAAAGACCAGCTCACCGGCATCTATACTGCCATGAGCCAGCAGTCGATGTATGGCCGCAACATGGGCATAGGCTTCGTTGAGGTATTGTCACACAGTTACGATATCGACGCGTCGGGCAGCTGGCGTTATGCCAACGAGTTTGACTACAAGAACTCTTCGGTAGAATCGACCATTGCCACCATCTGGCAACAGACGTACAACTCCATCGCCAACGTCAATATCCTCATCCGCAATATCAATGAGGCAAGCCCACAGCTGTTTACGGAGAATCACTACGACACTTATCGAGGCGAGGCTTACGGATTGCGCGGATTCCTCCATCTCGACCTCATGCGCCTCTTCGCCTGCGCCCCATCGATGGACTCCAATGCCAAAGGCGTGCCTTACGTCACGGAATATTCAACCGAGGTGGTGGGACAGAAGACGGTGAAGGAAACCATGCAGATGGTGATCGACGACCTCACCAAGGCTCGCGAATACCTCTCCACCGACTCTCTAAAGGAAGGCTATTCACGATACACTCAACGTGCCTCGCGCATTCCTTATTTCAATTACTATGCTGCTACATTAGCTCTTGCCCGAGCCTATCTCTGGAATGGCGACAAGCAGAACGCACTGAAGTATGCCAACGAGATCATCGACTGCGTGGAGGACTCTACGAGCGCTAAGAAAAACAGCAAGCCTTTCTCGTGGATTCATTACACCAACATGCAAGCTACCAACCGCAACGAACTCGACATGGCGTTCTCTTGCGAGCATGTGTTCCACCTTACCATCAACAAGTGGGAAGACACTGCCAACTACTACTTCAAGTCGAAGGGTGGCAGCAACGCCCTCACTCCATCAGACGATACAGCTCAGGACATCTATGAAGTCTCGTCAGGTTACGGCAACGACTACCGCTACCTCAAGGCTTACGAACAGGACGGCGAGAAACGCTATATGTGTAAGTTCTGGCACATGGACGGCGGGTATTATAACGACATCTATCCGCTGCTGCGCATGACCGAGGCCTACTACATTGCAGCCGAATGTCTGAAGGACAGCAACCCCGCACGTGCCATCGAACTGCTCAATCTGGTGCGCGAGAACCGCAACCTCAGCCTCTTCCCTCTCCCAGAGACACTCTCGGCCGAAGAAATACAGAATGAGATTTACAAGGAGTATCGTAAGGAGTTCGTAGGCGAAGGCGGACAGCTCTTCTTCTACTACAAACGTCTTAACGCCTCAAGCATCAAGGGCGCATCGGTAGTTCCTGGAAAGAGTGTCTATGTGCTGCCAATACCGAGCAACGATGCAGAATTTGGAGGATATGATAATTAAGTCAACTCGTCAACTAAAAAAAAGAATTTATATGAAAAAAGCAATATATTTAGCAACAGCGGCACTGATGACTCTGGCATCATGCAGCAGCGACGAAGACTTCTTCTATCGCGACGAGGCTCGCATACGCCTCGTGGGACCCGAGATATGGACAGCAGGTAGCGACTCGCTCACCTTCTCTTTTGTCACCACTCCAGCCGGTACAACCGAAATGGCTATGGACGTGGAGGCTCAGATTATGGGACCAGTAGCCGACCGCGACCGCACGGCAAACATCACTGTAGTAAACGACAAGACAACGGCTTCGGCCGACATCTATCAGTTGCCTTCCTCAGTGACCATTCCTGCAGGACAGGCTAAAGCCTCGTTCCAGGTAGTGCTCAAACGCTCAAGCGTGTTGGAAACCAAGTCGGTAAGACTGCGCATCGCCGTAGAGCCTTCTGCCGACTTCCAGAAGGGAGTGAACGAGGCTGACCACCTCACCTTCATCTGGAACGACCAGATCAGCAAACCAAAGAACTGGTCACAGCTCGAGGAGTTCTTCGGCGTTTATAGCGACACTAAATACCGCTTCATGCTCGAGAACTCTGGTGGCATCACCGAGTTCAACACCGACACCATGACATGGGCTGAGCTGCAGAGCTACAAGATTATGTTCCAGAATGCCCTTACAGAGTATAACGCCGCTCATCCCGGCAACCCGTTGACCGACGAGAATGGCAATTTGGTAAGTTTTAATTGACAGTAAGAAATATGAAAAAGACAATATTCCTTTCAACAATAGCCGCCATGCTCGCCCTGCTGCCATCGGCATGTAGCGAGGACGACGGCAACTACAGCTACCTCTCCGACGAGGAGGCCGGAGTGATCACTATCGACACCGTGGGCATTGAAAACAAGTATGTGCTTTCATACTCGCTCACACCCGGACAGCACGTGGAATTTGAACCGCGCGTGAGCTATAAATACCCCGAGCGCCTGCGCTACAGCTGGTATTACCTTACGCTCAACAACTATCAGTATCTGCCTGTCCAGCAAGGCAACTCGCTCGTCTATCCGCCTGCCGACACTATCTGCCATACAAAGAAGCTCGACTGGACCGTTGACCTCAACCCTGGCCAATATCGTTTCTTCCTCATGGCGGAGGACACCATCACCGGCATGAAAGGATTCTATCAGGCTGGCAACTACACAACCGTGGCTTCAGGCGGGACACTCAGTGGCCTGTACCTTCTTACAGAGCGCGACGGACAGACCGACCTCGAGGTATTCACCTCAGGTCTGATGCTTATCTACGGCGAGCAGAGCTGTCACTACAAATACTATTCCGAGTCCATGGGAAAGTATCTTGACGGCAAGCCGAAGTTCATTCGGGGCACACACACTGGCAAGACCTCAAAGAACGGCTATCTCGTGTGCACCGACAAGAATCTCTACCGCATTGCTGCCGACGGACTGCAGACGATGAACGACTGGAGCACAATGTTCTATCAGACTCCAGAGAACTTCAACCCTCAGAACGCCTTCTACACCAACTCGTGCGACTTCCTCGTCAACGACGGCAAGCTCCATGTGCTCTATGCTGACAAGGCCAACGACCGCAAGTTCTCTGCTCCTATCGCCGGCGACTACAAAGCCAGCGACTTCTTGATGAAGAACACACGCACCACATGGCGACCAGTAGAAGGGGCTATCGACGCATGGCAGGTGATCTACGACAAGCAGAACCGGAAATTCCGTCCTTACTTCTCCCAGGCTTCGCAGGTGAGCAGTTTCAAGTCAACCTCTTCTGACGCTGTGGTTGATGCCAACAATGTACAGGGCAACGTGAAGGCTGTATTCCAAAGCGGAGGCAACTACACCACGGTAATCACCGAAATCGCCGACACCATCTTTGCCCTTCGCTATAACTTCTACAACGTCATCGACAACGGCAACCTCTCTGCAGAAGGTTCACGCTCACGCCTCAACCTCAACGGCTGCAAGGACATTCGCAACGCACGCTTCTTCCGCTCTAACACCACAGGCATGGCGTTCTACTACGCCACCGACAAGGCCGCCTATTCGTTCTCGGCATCAAGCGGACAGACCACCTCTAACGTGCTCTATACTTGCGAAGCGGGCGAGGAAATCACTGCCATGTATGCCTGGGGAAGCGCTGGAGGCGGTTGGCCTACAAGCGACTGTATCCTCTGGATAGGCGTGTGGAACTCCAATACTCAGGAAGGCAAGCTCATACAGTATGAGATGGATGTCAACTATGGCCTGCCCAACTCTATGTGGGGACCGATGTTCGGCGCTCCCGACAATCCCATCGTCACCACTGGCTGGGGTAAGATAGTGGATATGGTTTGTATTGATGCAGAATAAGTTGACAAGTTGACGAGTAAAAAGAATATTTTTATGAAGAAAACAATTCTCTCTTTAATTACTCTTTTGGCCATGGCTTTGGGCGCAAATGCCCAGGGCTATAGTCTCAAGGCAAGTGTCGAAGGCATTGCAGACGGCACAAAGGTAGTGCTCGTACCTATGAGCCACGACCAGGAAGACCCTATCGCCGAAGCTACAGTCAGCGGCGGCAAGTTCTCAATCTCAGGCTCAGTGGAATTTCCGCGTGCAGTCTTTCTCATGGTGAAGAACGCTTACGGCACCGCTGAGTTCATGCTCGAGAATGCCGACATCACGCTCTCTGTCAGCGCATCGAAGGAAAAGACACGAGACGGCAGCGACCGCTATTCGTTTTCAAACCTGAAAGTCACAGGTTCTCCGCTTTCCGACCGCCTCTTCACCTATCTTGCCAAGCGTGATGCTCTCGACAAAATTTATAACGACAACAGTACACGGTTTGCCGACATCATGGACAAGATCCATAAGGCGCGCATGGCAAATAACAAAAACCTTGTCGATTCCCTCAGCAACTCCGAAGAAGGCAAGGCCATGGCCGCTGCCGAAAAGCTGTTCTTCCAGACGGTGGAAAAGACATTCACCGACGCCATCAACGAGAATCTCGACACCTACTGGGGTCCGCTGCTCACGCTCAACTACTACTCTTATCTCACTCCCGAACAGCAGTCGCTCTACAACTCCTTCTCCGACGAGGCAAAGCAGAGCTGGTATGGAAAGAAGGTGAAGAGCGAGGTGTTCCCCGGAGCTGACGACGGGGGCAAGGCAAAGGATTTCTCTGTTGACGACAACGGAACCGCAAAGACTCTCGCTCAGCTCTGTCAGGGCAAGCGCTATGTGCTGGTTGACTTCTGGGCGTCGTGGTGCGGACCATGCCGCCGTGAGATACCCAACGTAAAGCGCCAGTATGAGCTTTACAAGGACAAGGGCTTTGAGGTCATCAGCATCTCTATCGACAAGAACGAGACGGCATGGAAAAAAGCCGTGGAGGAAGAGAAGCTCCTGTGGCCTAACTTCATCGACAAGAGCAACGTGGCGAAGACCTACAGCGTCCGCTCCGTACCCTCGATGTTCCTCATCGACACCGCCACCATGGACATCATTGCCAGCGGTGAGGCTGCCCGTGGCGAGAACCTGGCGAAGAAACTCGCCGAACTGTTCTGAAAACAATAATAAAAGCGGGGATTCGACATCACGTCAGATCCCCGCTTTTATCACAAAACGCCTACCATTTTCACTCTTTTGGTCACAGGGGACAGGTACCTTGGTTCACTTTTTCGGGTTGATGAATCTGTCCGTGTGCCACGAGGCGCACATCTATATATAAAGGGTTGGCTACCTTCCATATAAATGTAGCCGTAACTGCCAATGAGATGAGAGAAGGTCTCTCAGTGTCGGGCTTGCCGTCCTCTGCCAGATAGTTCTCATCCACAAGGATGTTGACTATCTCTGCCACGATGTAATAGCCCTCTTCTGACTCGTCTATCTTTTCCTTGATGCGGCACTCCAAGGTCATGGGAAAGTCGGTGAAGACGGGAGCATTTACATTCTCTGACTTCTCGCATTTCCGACCTGCTTTAGCCATCTTGTCTGCATCGTTCTTTGCTGAGACAATGCCGACGAAATCAGCAGCTACCATGGTCTGTTTTGTAGCAAATGCCACGGTAAAATCAGGGCAGTTGTTCAGGTTGTCGGTGGTGGCATGTGCGCCCATGGCAATCATAATCTCCTTTGCGTCCCATTGACCGCCCCAAGCTGCGTTCATAGCATTGGGCTTGCCATTCTTGTCGTATGTGCCGATAATCAAAACCGGCTGTGGAAGCATCCACGATTTTTGTCCAAATGATTTCATAGTTCTATTCATTATATTGTTATCAATTCATGCAATTTATCTTCGCGTATTACCTTCGGTTGAGCTTTGCCTGCCAGAACGAGAATCTTCTTCCCATTCCTGTAGATGTGCAGCTGCCTGCTCCGTACCACAGCCGTCAAGGTCTCATCATCCTGCATGGCTTGCCATATCGGATAATACACACCATCAGGTTCAAACAGCTTCTTCTGAAGGTGTGTGCACATGTTGGTTGTATCTATTGTCATAGACTCATCTGTTGCTTCTTATTTCCAATGTTATATCCATTCCCGCACAATTGACTTCGTCTTCCTATGTCACGACTCGGCATAATCCAAACAGGTTTGGCTTCTGCTCTCGCTGCTCCATCGGTTCACAGTTGTGTAAGCATTTCCATTCATTCAGGACATAATCCAAACGCTCTTCTCGTGTAGATGAGTCTATATTCGGTGCGGTCGTTATTTCCAGCTCAGAAAGTTTCTTACTCTTACGCAATGCCAAGCAGCTCAATCTCAAAGATGAGAGTGGAACCTCATGGTATGCCTGGTTGCGAAAACTTGCCATAACCCATTTCGGCAGGGATATAGACCTCCCATTTATCGCCCACACACATTTGCTGCATGGCAATAATCCAACCTTCAATGAGGTCACAGAGACGTATTGCCAATGGAGTACCGCCACGGCTGCTGTCAAACTGCTTGCCGTCGATGGTACGACCTGTGTAATGGGCAGTGACAATGCTTCGGGGCGTAGGATGCTTTCCATCAGTCTTGCCCTCTGCCAACACCTTGTAATAAATGCCCTTGGGGAGAGCCTTCACTCCCTCCTCCTGCGCCTTTGCTGTAAGCCAATCCTTGTTGGCTTGTACGTATTCTCTTTTATTCATGTTCACATTATATTCGTTCAAGTATAGCAAGGTCATGTATATCTTTATCACGAAGCTCATATCCAGTATGAAAGACCTTCTGAGCTTTTAATGATATACATGGAATAGTTCTTCCCTCAAGTACAGCCGTACCAAAGAAATCAGGCTGGAATTCATACCATCCCCCATTCAAGTCAGCTTGTTTGGAAGTTCCATCGCTATTCAATACAAATGGATGGATATCGATATACCCCAATTTTTCACTATGAAGTTCTATTCTGTTTGGATAGCAGTCCGTCTCAATCAAATAACCTTTTTTTTGCAAAAGTGTTAAAAGTTCATCATGATATTGGGCATCGAAATCAATGTCAATATCCCGATGCGTCCGGGTCTGCTTGCCATACAAAGCATCTACACCCCACCCACCATCTAACCAATACTGGATTTTCATGTTATCGAGTAAGTCCAGTACTTGAAATAAGTCAGAAATATTCGTTGTCTCTTTCTTTGTAATGTGTAAATCGCTAATATAGTCTATGAATGCATCCACCTGCCGTTTCAAGCTAGACCTCTGTGCTTCGGTCAGCATCATGCGCCCTTCCGTCCAAGCCTCCATATTCAGTTGGATGCCCGTCTGAGGTTCTGTCATCACTTCTGCACGGATAAACGGCAGCGTGAGCAGTTCGGTCAGTTTCTCACGGCATTTGGCTGTTGCCGATGCACCACCAGCACCGCTCAGCGCCACCTTCTTGCCGTTAATGGCAAGCGGAGTCTGACGATCTCCTGCTATGAGCGGACGTGACAGCCAGTCGATGAGATTCTTCAAATGACCTGGATAACTGTAATTGTATTCAGGAGAGAATATCCAGAGAGCATCCGCCTCTGCTACTTTTTCCCTCACTCTTTTGACCGCTTCGGGTGCAGGAAACTCGATGTCCTGATTCATCAGCGGCACATCAGAATAGTCGAGATATTCCACCGTCGCACGCCCGGAAAGCATCTGCTCCACCTCTTCAGCGAGCTTCTTGTTGAACGATTCCTTGCGTAAGGAACCGATGATAAACAGTATCTTCTTCATTGTCTTCGTATATTTTGATTTTCATTATTGCATATTACTTGCCGTCTCCGGCACATCAAATTCGCCAATGCGATAATTGATGTTTGCCTTGCGAGCCTGACTGTGCTGATGGCAGCGTGGTATGCGGTATGTCCTCCCGTCCTTGACGAGCCGCGCCCCCGTCTGATGGAAATGGAATGGAACATCCGCCTTGACACACTGCTCCCGAATGGCGAGAATCCACGCATAGTCGCATGGTCGTGCATTTTGCCCCGATTCGCCTCCCACGCTCACTTCCTCAATGCTTCCGTCAAGATAGGCAGATAGGTCAACGGCTCCAATCAACGGCGCAACGATGATGCTCTTGTGCTTGATGGGCAGCGATTTGAAGATGGGCAGACGGTAATCGGCCATCATCTGATTCTCCACCGTGCAGCCTACCAACACATTGTCATAGCCGTCACCCCAATCATCGGGCACGCACTCCATGAAACGGTCGATGCGCTTGGTGAAGAAATAAAACCAGAGGTCGCTCCTCCGCTTCATCATCAGCCAGCACTCCTCACGCCACTCGTCGGCATCAGAGAGCAGGAAGTCGGAAGTGAAACATGTGAACACCACCTTGCCGCTCTCAATCTTCCACGACTTGTCACGCTTGCGCTTGATGGGGAGATAGAAACTGCCAGTCTTACGGCATTCGCTGCTCGACACCTCGCTGCCGTACATTTCGTCCTGCCGATATACATAGCAGTACTTGCACCCAGGACTAACCTTGGTGCATCCGTGCCACGGATTCCAATTCTCATAGATGTCTGTACGCTCTGCCATAAACTTGTCTTCGATGAAGTCAACGTATAGATATTTATCTGTTATTATTATATTGAAGCTCCGAGGGAAAATGCTTCTTTTAGGGCGTTGGTGCTTTTGATGTCGCCCTTTTCTTTAACTCCTCTTACAAGTATCTTCCCACAGTCTTCAAGGTGGAAGTAGTTGATGCATAGTCTATATTGGACAAGAATGCTGTCAAACAGTTCGGGTAATGTGGCGGCACCGACGAGCAACAGGGCAACTTTCTTTATTTTGAAAGAATCTCTGAGTGGATTGTGACACCTGTCGATCAGAGCCTTAAGCTGTGAACTTATGCCGTAGAAATAGACAGGAGAAGCAACAACAAGCATGTCTGCCTTTGCCAACTTGTCGTAAACGGTCTGCATGTCATCTTTTTGAATACAGGATTGGTCATCTCTCTTGAAACAAGAATTACATCCTATACAAGGATTAATGTGATAGTCCCTTACTGATATGAAGTCAACATTGTGCTTGGATGAAGCTCCTTGGGCAAACGATTCCGCCAATATTTCCGTGTTGCCTCCCTTTCGTGGGCTGCCTGATAATATTACGATGTTCATTGTATGTCAGAATTTGAAATGTATAGGTTTTGCAAACTCGTCTCTCTGCTCCAGTCCCTTGACATGACCGAGGTTGGTCATCCATCCGTCGATGTCCTTCAGATAGAACACCTTGAAGATGGGATTGTCACGCATGGTCTTGTATAACGCATTCACGATGGCACTCTTTTCTATGATGGCATCCCCAATGTCCTGCCTTTCCTCGAAAACTGCCTCTGCCGAGAAACGAATCCAAGGAGTCTGCATCTCATCCTTTTCCAGTTTGCAGCCGCAGAGTTCCACAAAGGGATTGGCTTGCAGTTCTGCAAAGACCTCCTTCTTTGAATTGGTGCAGAACCACAGCTTCTCATCCTCCAACACCATATACTGCATCGGACGAACCTTTGGCTTGCCGTCCAATCCTATTGTCGCCAAGAACTGGATTCCGATATTGTCCAGATAGTTGGCCACATCGCGTAATGTTATCTCTTGTTCCATAATGATATTTATCTTAAAAACGGGTCAACCGACGCACGTTTCTGTCCCCCGGGAAACGGGGGAAACGAAGGGGGTTAAGAGCAGAGTCGAGCTTGCTCGAACTATGCCTTGCAAGAAGGAGGAAGACGAAGTCAAAACCAGTTGGTCGCCTGATATAACGTCTTTGAATGTTTCCATCTTTATCTGTCTATTTCTGTGAATCGGTTAAATGTCCTTCCGTCTCTTGTTATTTGCTCGAAAAACATCTTCTCGGGACGAACCCAGTATGCTTCCTCACCATATAGTGCTTGA
This sequence comes from Prevotella sp. P5-92, assembly GCF_002251245.1. Lineage (GTDB taxonomy): Bacteria > Bacteroidota > Bacteroidia > Bacteroidales > Bacteroidaceae > Prevotella. The sequence goes on along the minus strand of NZ_NPJG01000106.1, from coordinate 2,276 downwards.
TATACCACCATGCGCTCCTGAGTCTCGCTGTCATATGCGGAATGGATATACTTGTACATTCCTCCCTTGAACCGACGCCAAACCGAAGGCCATCAAGTTTACTTGAATGGCTGAGGTGCGAAGGAGGAAGACTACGTCAAATGACGGAAAAACCTTTCTTCTTTAACTGAATACTCCATGAGCATCTTCTGTGCCAACGGGGCATACCAAGTCTTGACTTCCTGCTCTGTGGGCGTGTGTCCGCCAGGGAAGTGATAGCTGTTGTTATAATGCTGCAAGAACAACGGCTCAAAATGAGCCAGTGTGTCTTGTTCACCAAAGAGTCCCCACACACGATCCTTGTAATAGGGATTGCAATAATCAAACTGTGTGGCTTCGAGCTGCTCAAACTCATTGATGAGTGATTCGTTGATGACTATTGTCTGATTACCGTCCATGCGCGGAGCCTTGTACTTATGTTCGCCAATGCGTTCTATCAGGAAGTCCGTCATCTTGAAATGAGGATTACCGAGCAAGGCAGGAATGCCCACGACTGGAGAAAGCATCTGTGCAAGGAAAGCCCCGCAACTGTTGCCTATGAGCAGGTCTGGCTTCTCCTTGTCGATAAGCATGCGTATGTATTTCAATGCTTCCTTGGGATGGAGAGGCAGATCGGGAGTCAGCACGACGGCTTGCCCCTCAAAGGCTTCCCTCAGTGCTCTCGCCATCGGACAGCTGCCAGTAGCAAAGAAACCATGTAGAAACAGTATCTTTTTCATGCTATTTATTCTTTGTCTTGTGGATTGTCGGATATGCCCTTTCTCTTGATTGGCCCAGAATGATTGCCGCGGTTCAGCTTGATGCCATGCTTGTTCAGTATGCGGAACACAGAGCTTCGGCTTCTGAAACCGCTGGCCCTCCATACTTCATCAATGGGATGCCTTGCTCGGCAAAATTCCAGGAACGTTGCCAGTTCCCGACTACCACGCAAGGCATTGGAAAACTTGGATATGACAAGTTCATCGCCCCTTTGCAGGGCAACCATCAGTTGTTTCCAAAGCGGTCTGTTGCGTTCGTTCTCGTCACTTTCTTCAACGATACGGATGCAACCATAGTCGTTCATCCACTTTCGGTCTTCCTCCAGTCTGTCGTATTGGGAGATAGCCATGATGTAGCCAATTTTTGCCATTATAAAAAGGTATTTATCTGATATTATGATGGTTAGATACAACCTAACCTTACAGCCAGCCGTTTGTGGTAGTGAGGTTTGGTCATACGCATCATTCTATTTTGCATGCAAAGTTACAAATTATATTCAGAATAATAATCATACTGAGGCAATATTATTAACCTTTCTTGATTATTTAACCTCGTTTAATGTTTTATGGAGTTTACAATAATCATACTACTATAAGTATGAATAACAAAATAATTTAAAGTGGCATTATTTTCATTGTAGTATGGAAAATTATTCGTATCTTTGCACTCGATTTTAACACATAAATGCCAATGAAATATAGGATAATACCACACTGTCTCCATTATCAGCGTTGTCTTTGCACCCCTTCTGCTTCGGGTCTCAAAATCGAAATGAAAGAAAGTAAAGCAAGTGAAAGAAAAAAGACTCAAACGGGTTTCATCTTTCACTTGGTTTTTTATGCACCTTATTTATTTCCTCTTCGTGTTCTACTGGTGTCGGGTCAGGGGACAGGTCCGTGTGCCACGTGTGCATATGGCAATCCAAATTTGCATGTATATGGCATTCTCGGAAGTACCATAGAATGATTTTATGTGAAGATGCTGCTTGATCCATTTGAAGAAAAGCTCAACATTCCATCTTTCTCTATATAATTCAGATATGGTTAGAGCTTCATATTCCATGTTGTTTGTGAGAAACCTATACACGTTGTTAGTTGCATAATCTTCATACGTAACCAGTCTCGTTTCTCGTTTGCCTTAGCCAATGTGTTACGAGGTACAGCATAACTAATACCGCAATGATATAGCTTACTGGATAGTGCAGACAGGCAATTTTCTATATCCCGAAGACTGTCACGGCCTGTTAATTGGGCATAGCTCATGACTAAGAACTGATCTTTACAAGAGAAGTTCCTTGATCGATAGTTTCCCTTATAGCGGTCAACACATGCCTTGAAATCACGTTCTGGAATCAGTGACATTATCTGAGAGAATATGGTTTTACCTTTGTTCATTGCACACGTCATTTATTAACGAGTGCAAAAATACAAAATCAAATCGAATACACAAAATATTGCTCGTAAAACGTTGAATATTAG
>NZ_NPJG01000105.1 GCF_002251245.1 Prevotella sp. P5-92 | reverse complement strand
GGGAGGAAGACTATGTCCGCAAGGAACTGGCAAGAGTCAGGGCCACTCAGATGGAAGGCTCGTTCGGAACACAGAAAGAGCATTACGCCATGCGCAGGATCAAGGCCAGGAAGAAGAAAACAGAGATACTGTACATCTTCTTTGGCATCCACACAGCGAACGCAGTCCACCTGGCGGGGCGTCTGGCTGGGCTGCAAGAGACCAAGGCGGCATAAGAGACATCTGAAACGGAATTAAGATGGAGTCCTCCGAAGAGGACTCCTAATCTGTTATCGGCAAAGGTAGCAAATACACGACTTTGGAGTGCCGTTATACCAGCAAAAGCAATTAAAACTGGTCGCACGGAGCATCAAGATACCAAGCTGACCTCTATGCGTCCACGACTGAAAGAATTAAACGACAATCCCTAGTATAGGTTCTGTGTTAATCCCTGTTAAAAGTGGTTCTTCTGCAATTTAGTTGAAGAGCACATGTTCCAGTATGAGTTTATTCTTCGACAGATTGATACGTCGATTATTATTACTATTGCGCCAAAATTAACATATTCGCACAATGGAAGGAATAAGAAAGCATCATCGTTCACTTGTCAACTGAATACCCTATAAGAGTTTCCCACACCCACAGAAGCAGCTGTAGTGGGGATTGACTCTTTTAACAATAGATATTAAACAATTATCCTTTAGGTATTTCGCTCTTTCTGCTTAAAAAGCGTTAATCCATAGGTTTCTTTTTGAAATCTTGATCACATCTGAGAATGCGTTCCAAGTCTTGCCTTGTTTCTTCATCTGCCATAGCCCTCTCAAGCAGGTCATCCAGTGTGGAATCAAAGAGACTCGCAATTTTCTCAAGCAAT
>NZ_NPJG01000104.1 GCF_002251245.1 Prevotella sp. P5-92 | reverse complement strand
GCATCGTTTCACTAAACTTGACTTAGGGGGACTTCCTGAAAACTTTTGATTGCGATGACTGCTTAAAAAAGCTATGGCAGTAACTTACGCTGAGACGTGTGCTCTTCAACTAAATTGCAGAAGAACCTAAAAGGTTGACTCTCTCAGAGCAGGGTTTAACTTAAAATATGTTTACGTACTAAAATCGTTGACTTTGTTCTCTAAAAAGATTGACTGTCTTTCCTGATCTGGTTGACTCAATTCCCTTAATGCTGCTATCGAGCCCCTTTCACCTGCATTTTCTTGGTTTTGAAAAAAAATCATCATATTCCAACATTTTCCCGCCTTTTTCTTGGAACGTAACAATAAAATTACTAACTTTGCATAAGAAAAGCTGCATCTCGGCAAGTAAAATATTCAAGGCATGAATGGGATTGAGGGGGAAGAAATGACGGGCTTGTCGGAAGATGAAATCACAGCTTTGTAGATATACTATGGTTCTAAGGTTTTGTTGCATTCATTTACTTTGCGGGTCGTTACCTATATATCTTTTATCGTTTTGAAATAACGAAATTTATAAATAACCAATATGCCCACATCCGGACTTAGTGGCTGGGATTCATAGGGACAGGTACCACTGATTCGCGACAAATAACGAACCAATGTACCTGCCCTTATGACCCATACCTCTGTTTGGTTCCCTTATCAGTTAATTATTTGTAACATTTTCATTCTTTTTATTGCCATTTCAATAAAAAACACTATTTTCGCAAACTATAAGGAGGCCGATGAATGTGAGAATCAAGTAGATTCAAGAAGCTAGAGAGCATTGCCGATGTAAGCGCCATGACCCTCCATCCAATCCTCCGAACCGCCCAATATAGTTTGTAGATGCCCAACTTTGGTTTGCAGATGCCGCATTTTGCATCTCGAAACACCCAACATCTGTTAAAAATCACCTCCATTTCCGCACTTTTATTCCAAAATACTTGCACAATCCAAATAAATGTCTTACCTTTGCAGCGCTAGAACCCCCAAGCCTCTTAACAATGCTCAAATCGGGGGTCGTTTTATTTTTATACCATTATGAGATTATTGTTTGACAAGTCTTTTATGCAGCCTGATGATATGGTAGAGCTGCTGCGACATAGAGGGTTGGAAATCGAGAACCATCAGAGAGTTTCCCATTATATACGCAACATCGGTTACTATAGGTTGAGCGCATATATGTTCCCACTCCTGTGCCAACCTAAAGAGAAACATTGTTTTAAGCAGGGAAGCAAATTTCAGGATGCACTCAATCTATATCGTTTCGACAAAAAACTACGCCTTTTCCTCTTTAACGAGATAGAAAAGGTGGAGATTGCTCTTCGCAGTACTCTTGCAAACCTTGTGGCAGAGGAAACTGGCAATATATTCTGGATGACAGACGAGACCTTGTTTGCCAATAGTGACAAATTCAGACGAACCATGGAATTGGTGGATAAGGAGCTGAGGAACTCAAAAGAGGAATTCATACTGCATTTCAAGGAAAAGTACAGCAACCCTTATCCTCCTGCATGGATTCTCGTTGAGATACTTCCTCTCGGTGTTGTCACACGCATGTTTGAGAACTTGGCTGATAACACTCTCAGAAAGAAGATTGCTGCACGCTTCGGGTTGACTGTGCCAGTATTCACATCATGGATAACCGTTGTCACCCTAACCCGCAACGCCTGTTGCCACCACGCACGTGTGTGGAATAAAGAGAATGCCATCAGTCCGATGATACCACGAAGACTGAGTGACCGATGGATAGTTTCCAATGTATCGCCCAAACGTATATACTATAACATATGTATTATCAGGTGGTTCATCGACATTGTATCGCCCAACAACGATATGCTTGAACATCTACAGGCTCTCCTTGCTGAATACCCTATGATTGACACCCGTGCCATGGGTTTTCCACAGAATTGGCAGGACGAACCACTCTGGAGCACTCGATGCTAAAGACGGATGAACAAATAAAATTTCAATCAATGGCACAGAAAGCATTCTTTTCTTGTCCAATATATTCAAGCCAGCTGCTCCATTTGTATTCTCGGAAATACCCCCAGTCTCCAACAGGCTGGCTCTTGAATCGCTCCTGAAAGAGATGTCCTATTCGTCCATACTTGGAACGATGTCCAGATTCGTCTTGCTCCCGAACTGTTAGAGTACGCAAGATATTTAGAAAGCGCTGATAGTCTTCAGTGCTCTCAAAAATCTGTTGTTTGTTTACCCCTCTCAATATAACGTGATAGACTCCGCTATCTGAATGCGTTCTTGCTGTACGTGCCATTTCTCAATTGTATATAGATGGTTCACTTCACTGGACGTTCACCGACACTTCGAGTGCAAAGGAAACCAAGAGAAGGATATTGGTCGTGGGGCGGTTTATCTTCCATTATAACAACTTTTCAAATAGATAATTTGGAGAATCTTCCAGGGCGTGAACTGTCGTTGTTATATATCCAAGGCGATGCCACATGCCTAGAAAGAGTAGCAGCGATTAGTTTCACGCCTTTTTTGTCTTTATTTTATGTTATAAAACATATTCTTTTTCAAAAATTCACTCAATCGTTCACTCAAACGTTCACTATTGTTCACTATCGTTCACGCTGGCAATTTACCTATTGTCAGGTATAAATCGTTGTCTTAACTTTGCACCGTCAATCAGAAAATGACACATCTGGTTGGCGGTGATCTTTGACTTATTGGAACAATATAAACGAAAACGAAAACGAAAACGGGAACGAAAACGAAAACGAAAACGGGAACGAAAACGAAAACGAAAACGAAAACGGGAACGAAAACGAAAACGAAAACGAAAACGGGAACGAAAACGGGAACGAAAACGGGAACGAAGACGGCGAAGACGACGAAGGCAGCGGTTTTGCTACGATTTTTTTTAAACAATAAACATTTACAAACATTTTAAACATTTAAGATTATGAAGACAATAGGAAGAATTGAGAAGTGGGGACAGGTGACCCAGTTGCAAGGTAAGAACGGCACGATGTCGAAGTGCGAGGTGGTGATCAAGGACATCGGCGGCGATTATGCCGACACGTATGTAGCCACCGTGTGGGGGGAAGAGGCGAAGAAAAACATCGCCAAGGGCACGCCAGTGGCGGCGAAACTCCGTTTCTTCACACACAAACACGAGGGACGCACATACCAGGACATCGTGGCGGATGAGATCATTTCGTTGGCGGCAAAGGAGGTGGTGTTTTAGTTGACCGACGATTTTGCCGCCGCTAATACAACCCTTTTATTTTTTTTTCTTTAAACGTATAAGCATTTGAATTATTATGACGAAAAAAACTGAAACAGCTGTGAGCTTCTTTGGCGAAGCTACCGCTATTGGCGAGGGAGAATTCAGATTCGACCCACAGCTAAAGAATATGAATTCTGTAAAGAGCTTTCGCCGTGCCGGAACGGCGACGATGCTCGACGATGGCAGCTTCGGATTTGTGGCTAAGCACAGGAAGCCGAAGACGACGACCATTCTACGGCGGACTATACACGCCA
>NZ_NPJG01000103.1 GCF_002251245.1 Prevotella sp. P5-92 | reverse complement strand
CATTGACCGACCTGGGCGACGAGGCTCCGGAAGACTATGTGGTACATGGTCCTAACCGCATCACCGCACTGCCTATGGAGGTGCCTGTATGCTATCAGGAGATTGCCCACTGTCTCGACAAGACCGTGGCAAAGATTGAGAACGCCGTGCTCTCGGCTCTTGAGAACACTCCCCCCGAGCTCTATGCCGATATCGTGAAGAACGGTATCTATCTGAGCGGTGGCGGCGCCCTGCTGCGTGGTCTCGACCGTCGTCTTCAGGAGAAAATCAACATTCCTTTCCATATCGCCGAAGACCCGTTGCACAGTGTGGCACGCGGAGCTGGCATCGCGCTGAAGAATGTTGACAAGTTCTCGTTCCTGATGAGATAGTGCCAATGCGAAACCTGTTAGAGTTTCTCGGCAAGCATAACCATTGGTTTCTCTTCGTCCTATTCGAGATTATCGGACTGGTATGGCTTTTCCGCGGTCACACTTACCAGGGGAGCGTGTGGTTCTCCTCGGCCAATGTGGTGGCGGGAAAGCTCTATGAATGGGACTCTAAGGTGACGGCTTATTTCTCCCTGGGGGATATCAATGAGCAGCTCACTGCCCGCAACGTATATCTGGAGAGCCAGGTCAAGGTGCTCTCCGACCGGCTGGAACAGACTTCGGCCGACAGTACGCTGTTGGCTCAGGTCAAGGCTCAGTCGCTGGAGGGCTACAGACTCATTCCGGCCAAGGTAATCTCGAACACCATCTCAGAGAAAGACAATCTCATCACCATCGACAAGGGTGAGGCCGACGGGGTGAAGAAGGATATGGGCGTGGTAAGCGGCCACGGCGTGGT
>NZ_NPJG01000102.1 GCF_002251245.1 Prevotella sp. P5-92 | reverse complement strand
CTTCCTTCAGGATCTTCCCCAGCAGGTTTAACAGCCGGCGGATAATCCTGCGCTGTTGTGACTTCTTGTGTTTGCGCTGCTTCACATACTCCATGTTCGCCTTCTCCACGTCAAGGTACTTCGTCCTCGGGCGGTGGATGCCAAGACGCTGACAGGCATCACACATCATACGATATGACTTCCCAACGCATTCCCACAGCAGCTTCTGGTCCGTCGGATACCGCATCTCGCTCTCATAGCATGTCGCATCTGTGTGGAATGTATCAAGCTCTTTCATGTACGGTTTCCATGCATCCGCGAGTATGTTCTGCTGTTGCTGGATCTTCAGCTTGTCAGAAAGCTCGGACGTGATGTCATCTATCAGCTTGTAGTTCGTCAGGGGG
>NZ_NPJG01000101.1 GCF_002251245.1 Prevotella sp. P5-92 | reverse complement strand
ACTTGCGAACCATTGAGGCATAGTACTTGCCTTCTTCGTTTATGTTCATCTTGTCCAAAATTTAAATTCGGGACAAAAGTACTAATATATATTAAGGTACACAAGACGGCCCTAAATGACTGCTTACCATCAAAATGCCATATCTTTGCAACCAAAAACATAACATATTATTCATTTAAACATCTACGATTATGCCACAGACAGCAATGACAGTCCGTATCGACGTAAGCGGTCATTTAAGACCCGTAAGCCAAGATAAAATAAAATTTTTATTTTTTATTAAGAGAAATAGGGTGTGATTATACCCATTCGGACACAGTTGATGGCTGCCACTTGTGAGCAAGTAGTTCAACAAGTTTGTCATCAGCAGTATTCTTTATCCTGCGGAAGACATCACAAAGATACTTTACTGGATCCAATTTGTGATTGCGGATATTTGCGAAGACGGACATGAGCCTTGCAAAGCGCACACCGGCCTCAGGGCTGCCGACAAAGAAACTGTTGTTGCGGTACTTCGCTATCCGGCGTATCTGTCGCTCGCAGATATTGTTCGACAAGTCAAGACTTCCATCCTCAAGACAACGGAGCATGCAGGGATATTCCGTCAGGGCATAGTTGACCGCCTTGAGAAGTTCAGGCTCTTCCTCTGCACTGAGGCTTGCCTTCAACTTGTCAAGGTATGACTTCATGTCGTTCAGCAATGGGGCTATCCGAAGCACGCGCTCCCTCGTGATCTCATCAGGATTGGTGAAACTGACCTTGATGTTCCTGTCTTCCTTGAAGATGTCCTCGAAGATCTTAAGCATCTTCATCGCATCTATGGATACATCCTTCAACTTGTAGAAAGGCCGTCGCATATGGACGAGGCAGGCGATTCGGACTATCAGTTCTCCCGTGTCGTAACACTTGTATATCGGAGCTCCATCACTGTGAAGATAAAGTTTCTCTATCACGTCTTCAAAGTATTTCTGGACCGCTTCCTGAGTTCGGCGTCCACGTTCATGGAACACAAACTGGGTCAGTCCAACCAAAGGAGCGTAGTAACAGAATATCCACCGCTTGAAGTAATGGAGATCATCCTCCACGTCCTCCTCCTTCTCTCCCTTGGCCGCTAACCTTTTATCCTTGCCCTTGACAGTGGTCTCGTCGCCATGCACATCGCTATTAGTGGTAATCTCCTTCTGCAGAGGCTTGTCAAGAGGCTCAAGTATGTCAGCGCTCTTTTCTATCCAGTTCATGACGGTGGAATGGGCAAAGTTCAGTCCCATGGCTTTTAGCCATTCTTCCACTTCGCCGAGAGTCATGCCATTATAGAAGTGCATGGTAAGTATCTGGGCGATAAGGGACTCTGTGACCTGCGTCCGTCCCATACAGTTCTTATATTTGTCTGGGAGGTTTACATGGTAGTATTTGCCGGACGAGTCCTTGAATTTCTTGCGTCGTATGATATGGGTGCGTATGTATCCTTTGACATATGAATAGCGCACCGTTATATCCTCGCCTATCTCAACAGCGTCATCAGGCAGGTTGTCGGGGAGAAGGACAATGTCGTATTCTCCACCTTTCGCAGCACCGACGAGCGGTTGGTTGCGCCTTGGCTTTTCCACACCCTTCATGTCCTTGCGGGCTTTCACCTCACGGGCGATTTCCACAACCCTTTCGTCCGGGACATCCTCGCCGTTAAGGTCAAGGTCATCGGCATTCTCTACCTGCTGTTCGCCGTGGTGGTACTTTGCCGATTCCGTGTGCTGGCCATAAGACGTAACCTGCAGGTTCGCCTTCTGCTGCTCAAGCTGCTTGTTGCGAGCGGCCATTTCCGCCGGAGTGACAGGCATGGAACCTTCGGGAAGGGAGGTGGAAGGCGTATTGCCACCTTCACCTCCTTTATCTCCTCTAAGGGAATTAATCTCATTATCCTTGGCGGCGAGCCTGGCCTCGAACTCAGAGGTCAGATTGCCAAGCTGCCTGGAGAACTCTTCCTTAAGTTTGCGCTCGCGCATCTCGTACTCA
>NZ_NPJG01000100.1 GCF_002251245.1 Prevotella sp. P5-92 | reverse complement strand
TAAAACTTATATCAGGTGGTTATTGCGGCGGGGTCCCACCTCTTCCCATTCCGAACAGAGAAGTTAAGCCCGCTTGCGCCGATGGTACTGCAATGCAATGTGGGAGAGTAGGAGGCCGCCTTCTTTTTCAATAGTCCCGAGGATAACATTATCCCCGGGACTTTTTTCTATCTAATGAATTGGACAGATAAAATTAGACAGGTAAAGATAGCGTTGGTCGTTACCGCTATTGTTATTGCGGTGGCGTCGTTGGTGGTTTCCCATTTCCTTATTGCTGATCTTTCAAAGGAGGAGAGACATAAGATGGAAGTGTGGGCTCAGGCTCTTCATACCCTGAACAGTGCTAATGAGAATACTGATGTCTCGCTTGTGTTGAGTGTGATCAAGGCAAATAATTCCATTCCTGTCATTGTTGTCGATTCTGCAGGTAACGTTATGGACTTCCGTAATGTTGAATTGTCGGCAAAGGACTTTTCTGATTCTCTTTCCGTTCTTTCTCGCGAGGCAAGGCGAATGATAAGGTCGGGTAGGGCGATAAAAATTCTTCTTCCTCCTTCAGGAAGTGGTGAGGATTACCAGATGGTTTGTTACGACGAGTCGCTCATGTTACGGCGTTTGGCTACTTATCCATATGTTCAGTTAGGCATAGTGTTCATTTTTGTCGTTGTTGCTATCATTGCGCTGTTGTCTTCAAAGCGCGCAGAACAGAACAAGGTGTGGGTTGGACTTTCCAAGGAGACTGCCCACCAGTTAGGGACTCCCATCTCCAGTCTGATAGCATGGATAGAAATTCTTCATGAGAATTATCCTGACGACGATATGATACCGGAAATGGAGAAGGACGTGAAACGCCTTGAGCTAATAGCAGAGCGTTTCTCCAAGATTGGTTCTTTGCCTGAACCGCAGCCTTCGAGTCTTAATAATGTCATTTCCAATGTCGTTGATTATATCGACCGACGCACATCTTCTGCAGTTCTTATGACGGTGAATATGCCTGAACACGATGTTGTAGTCCGCATCAATGCCTCTCTATTTGAGTGGGTAATTGAAAATTTGTGCAAGAATGCTGTCGATGCGATGGAAGGTAAGGGCAGGATATGTATTTCGATTTTCGAGAATGGATATGATGTTGCGATAGAGGTGGCTGATAATGGAAAGGGAATCAAACATAAGGATTTGAAGAATGTCTTTAAGCCTGGTTTCACAACAAAGAAACGTGGTTGGGGACTTGGCTTGTCGCTTGCTAAGCGCATTGTTGAGGAATATCATAAGGGAAAGATTTACGTTAAAGAGTCCGAAATAGGCATAGGAACAATCTTCAGAATAGAGTTGAAACGTTAAATACGAAGGGTTCTTCTTTTCAGGCTGACAATTCTCAATCCTATTTGGAAATCGTTAGTAAGGATAATCCTAAGGATATATCGAATCGGATATAATCCAAAAACTGCGCCTTCCTTTGTAAAAAGGAGGCTTTAGGCGTTGTTTTCATCAATATATCATTAAGAAAATAAAAAAAATAGTGTATAAGTTTCACTATATCAGAAATTATTAGTAACTTTGCAACCCAAAGTGAAATAATGTATAGTTTAGAGCAGTTGAAGATAGACTTGAACAGCCTGACGGACGGGATAACCGAGTTGAGGTTTGTGCTGGATGACGAATACTTCGAGGCCATCGATGCGCCAGAGATTCGCCATGGCAAGTTGTCTGTTGAATTGACAATAGAGCGTAAGTCTTCGCTGTTTGAACTGACTTTTGTCACGGAAGGAACGGTGACAGTACCTTGCGACATCTGTTTGGAGGACATGGATCAATCCATAGAGACAGAGAACAAGCTTGTCGCCCGATTTGGAGAAGAATACTCAGAAGACGATGACCTTGTGACGGTAAGTAAGGATGAAGGCATCCTCGACGTCTCATGGTTCATATACGAATTTATCGCCCTTGACATCCCGATCAAGCACGTTCATGCACCTGGTAAATGCAATCGTGACATGGTGAAGGCTCTTGAGGAGCATTCCGCCAACCGAAGTGGCGCTGAGGATAGTGAGGAGTCGATAGATCCGCGTTGGAGTGGATTATTGAAATTAAAAGACATTAAAGATTAAACAATTAAAGAATTATGGCACATCCTAAAAGAAGACAGTCAAAGACTCGTACACTCAAAAGAAGAACTCATGACAAGGCTGTAGCACCTACACTGGCAGTATGTCCAAACTGTGGCGCTTACTACATCTACCACACAGTATGCCCGACTTGCGGTTATTACAGAGGCAAGGTGGCTATCGTTAAGGAAGAAACAGCTGAATAATGAATAAGATAAACGCGATAATCACTGGAGTAGGAGGTTACGTTCCCGACTATGTTCTCAACAACGAGGAGCTGTCGAGGATGGTTGACACCAACGACGAGTGGATTATGACGCGTGTAGGAATCAAAGAGCGCCGAATCCTCACAGAAGAAGGACTCGGCACTTCCTATATGGCGCGTAAGGCTGCCAAGCAGCTTTTGCAGAAGACTGGTGTTGATCCCGACACCATTGATGCGCTCATCGTGACAACATCCACGGCAGACTACAAGTTCCCTTCGACGGCATCTATCGTCTTAGGGAAGTTAGGTTTGAAGAATGCCTTTGCATTTGACATGTGGGCAGCGTGCTGTGGTTTCCTCTATACTCTTGACGTGGCTGCTACAATGATTGAGAGCGGGCGTTGCAAGAAAATCATCGTGATAGGAGCAGACAAGATGTCGTCGGTCGTTGATTACAAGGACCGCGCCACCTGTCCTCTCTTCGGTGATGGAGCGGCAGCGGTGCTTGTAGAGGCAACAGAGGAAGAGAATATCGGTTGTATAGACTCATATTTCCGTACTGATGGCAAGGGATTGCCATTCTTGCATTTGAAGGCGGGAGGTTCGGTTTGTCCTCCTTCTCATTTCACCGTGGATCATCGTCTTCACTACCTTTATCAGGAGGGTCGTACCGTGTTCCGTTACGCGGTGACGAGCATGAGTGACGACTGCGCCTTGATAGCAGAGCGCAACAATCTCAACAAGGATAATATCGCCTATGTTGTGCCTCATCAGGCAAACATGCGAATTATCGAGGCTGTTGCTAAGCGTCTTGACTTGCCAATGGACAATGTGATGGTAAACATCGAGCATTTTGGTAATACCAGTGCTGCTACAATTCCTCTTGCCCTTTGGGAGCATGAGAACAAGCTAAAGAAAGGCGACAACTTGATATTCACAGCCTTTGGAGCTGGTTTCGTCCATGGAGCCTCTTACTATAAGTGGGCATATGATGGCGCGAAAGTCTAAGATTAAATGGGTAAATTGAATATTTTCCATATACATACTTTGAGGGTGCATTGACGTGATGTCAACACACCCTCATTTTTTATTTCACGTTTTTTACTTCAACGTTTACTTCACGTTATTTATTTCACGTTATTTAGGGAGTGTCGTTAAATTTTAAGATTATTTATAACTATCTATTACTCAATGTGATAGAAATTTTGTACCTTTGTAGATGATAAGAAAAATCCCCCAATCACCCTAGGAAAGTGACAAATTGGGGGAATCACAAAAGTGATACGATGGCAAAGGTACAACATTTTTCTGGAATAAGCAAGCGAATTCCGTTCGAAGGGTTCGATTTTTATGATTTATTTCGAGTTACGTTTGAAAACAGCGAACTTGGACGTATGAAACGGCTTCTCCCTCTTCATGAGATGGCAGTGAACTTTGGTTTGGTGAGCAACCATCCTGTACGGAAGCGTGGCCGGAAGTCCTTCTTCTCCCCGGAGGGCAAAGTTGCTCTGATGTTCCTGAAGATGTACACCCAGCTGAGTGCCCCGAAACTGCTGGAGCAGTTGAACGGCAACGTCCACTATCAGATATTCTGCGACGTGTACGTCAATCCTCTGTGCCCCCTGACGAACTACAAGCTGATAGATGACATCATCTCCGAGCTTTCCGACAAGCTGAAGATCCAGCAACAGCAGAACATACTCGCGGATGCATGGAAACCGTACATGAAAGAGCTTGATACATTCCACACAGATGCGACATGTTATGAGAGCGAGATGCGGTATCCGACGGACCAGAAGCTGCTGTGGGAATGCGTTGGGAAGTCATATCGTATGATGTGTGATGCCTGTCTGCGTCTTGGCATCCACCGCCCGAGGACGAAGTACCTTGACGTGGAGAAGGCGAACATGGAGTATGTGAAGCAGCGCAAACACAAGAAGTCACAACAGCGCAGGATTATCCGCCGGCTGTTAAACCTGCTGGGGAAGATCCTGAAGGAAA
>NZ_NPJG01000010.1 GCF_002251245.1 Prevotella sp. P5-92 | reverse complement strand
GGGAGGAAGACTATGTCCGCAAGGAACTGGCAAGAGTCAGGGCCACTCAGATGGAAGGCTCGTTCGGAACACAGAAAGAGCATTACGCCATGCGCAGGATCAAGGCCAGGAAGAAGAAAACAGAGATACTGTACATCTTCTTTGGCATCCACACAGCGAACGCAGTCCACCTGGCGGGGCGTCTGGCTGGGCTGCAAGAGACCAAGGCGGCATAAGAGACATCTGAAACGGAATTAAGATGGAGTCCTCCGAAGAGGACTCCTAATCTGTTATCGGCAAAGGTAGCAAATACACGACTTTGGAGTGCCGTTATACCAGCAAAAGCAATTAAAACTGGTCGCACGGAGCATCAAGATACCAAGCTGACCTCTATGCGTCCACGACTGAAAGAATTAAACGACAATCCCTACATTACTCTTCGATGAAGCGGAGAGCAAGGACGTGGTGAGCGATGTTTTCGCCAGTCTGCTTAGCGGTAGCACCATCGTGAGAGCAGACAACGCAAAAGCATTCCTCTTGGCGAGTGTGCATCATCGTTGTTTGAATGTGTTGCAGCACAAACAGGTGAAAGAACGCTTTGCATGCCTGCTTACCGAGGATGCTGATACACTTATTAGCGACAATCTGGTGGAAGAGCAAATGCAGATGGAAGAACTGATGTCCTACGTGCGGGACAATCTGTCACTGATGGAGCATAATGTCTTCCGATTGCGCTACCTAAAGGAGATGACCTGCCAGGAAGTGGCCGGAGCACTGAACGTCAGCCGCCAGACCGTCCACACCCATCTGAAGCAGACTGTGGAGAAAATAAGAAAGTATTTTAATTCAAACTCAAAAGCAATATGATGACCGAAGAAGAGCGTATAGAGTGGCTTCTGGAATTGCAAGACCACCCTGAGCAACTTACTGACGAGCAGTTGCAGCAGATACTCGCCGATGACGAGATGCGCCAACTTGTAAAGCAACTTGGCTTCGCTAAGCGTGCCTTCAAACACGATGAACTT
The DNA here is from genome assembly GCF_002251245.1 of Prevotella sp. P5-92. GTDB lineage: Bacteria > Bacteroidota > Bacteroidia > Bacteroidales > Bacteroidaceae > Prevotella. The sequence continues at coordinate 3,451 of NZ_NPJG01000010.1, read as the reverse complement.
AACAACGACACCCCAGACGTGGATGCCGAATGGGAGAAGTTTGCAGCCAGCCATTCAGAAGAACTGACGAACGCAGCAAGGGCAGAGGGCAAGCTTGCTTGCACTATGCCTTGCAAGGAGGAAGAAGACGAAAGTCAGTTGGAAATCCTCGACGAAGGAGAATATAAGCCCCGTTTTCGCGCTTACCTCGCACCTCGCAAGATAGCTGCATCCTTCATCGGTGTACTCCTGGCTTCGGGCATTGCCTTTGCCGCTATCCAAGTTGTGCGAAACATCAGCACGCCCAAACCGCAACAGCCCACAACAGAGCAAACGACAGACATTGATCCAGTCACTTCCCTGCCCGCAGATACGGTTCAGGCCGACACAATTCCCGTTGAGCCATACATTTTCAACAATGTGCCGCTCGACTCCATGCTCACAGCCATTGCTACAGCCTACGGCGTTGGCGTGGAGTTTGAGAATGAAGCGGTCCGCCACCTTCGTTTCCACTTTGTATGGAAGCGTGAAGACAGTCTCTCGCGTGTCGTAGAAAAGTTGAACACCTTCGAGGCCGTGAACATCGGCATGGAAGACAAAACATTGGTAGTAAAATGAGACGTACGCTATATACTCTGACGCTCGTGGCCTGCATCCTCTGCATGCCACTTGGCACCTTCGCCCAGCGTGTCACGCATACATATAATAATGTGTCACTCAGCGAGGCCCTGCTCCAGTTGAACAACGAGCAGAAGGAATACGTCGTCAACTTCCTCTACAACGAACTGGAGGACTTCCGCATCACAGCCACCATCAAGAACAAGCGTCTGCCCGATGCCATCCAGCAGATGATAGGCTTCTACCCCGTCCGCATGACCGTGAAGCCCGACGACCGAGAAATCTATGTGGAGTGTACACACAAGACAGATCGCCACCTGACGGGCACCATCATTGATGAACAGGGCCAGCCTGTGGCCTACGCCAACATTGCTGTTCTCAATCCCGCAGACTCCACGCTACTCGGAGGTGGTGTGTCTAACGAGAGTGGCTACTTCGCTATTCCATACGAACAACAAACGGTTCTTGTCCGTATTTCATACGTCGGTTACAAGACTATATATAAAGAATGTATCACGGAGAACATCGGTACGATACGCTTACAACCTGAAGTTTATACGCTCAACGGTGTACAGGTAAAAGGCGAGCGCCAGATAGTTAAGGCAGAAAATGGACATTTGACGTACAACATGCCACAACTGTTAGAAATCCTGCCTGCCGACAATGCCTATGAAGCATTGACACGCATTCCTGGTATTATAGATGGTAATGGCGGCCTATCTTTTGCTGGTCATTCTGTGACGCTAATCATTAATGGCAAACCAACGACTTTGAGTACAGAGCAGCTGATTGAACGGCTGAAACAAATGCCAGTTTCTATGTTGGCCAAAGCCGAAGTGATGGCATCCGCACCTGCCAAGTATCATGTACACGGCATGGCTATCAATGTGGTTACAAAGGATTATTCTGGCACCAATCAGTTTGCAGGTCAGCTACAAGGCTTCTATCGGCAGAGCAAATATGGCTATAGTCAGGCCAAGGGCAGCATGATTTACCAGCGTGGGAACTTCGGCCTGGATGCATCGTACTCCTGTGGCTATGGCACAGCCTACGGACAAGTGGAGCATGAGGCGCACCATCCTTTAGGCGACCAGCGGGTGGACTATTCCGACAAGACGGAACGAAAGAATCAAACCTTAAACCATAACTATAGGATAGGCTTGGATTACGCTTTCTCTAAGGATAGCCGTCTGAATGTGGCATATACGGGCAAATGGACATCCAACGATGCCACCAATACCAGCACAGGTCTGGAAACTTCTGTTCAAAAGTCGGAAACGCACACCTACCTGCACAATGTGGATGCCAGTTACACATCATCATTCGGCCTGCAACTAAGTACATCTTACACCAACTACCAGAACCCCCGCACACAACATTTGGACGGGCATCTGTATGATACCGAAAGAAATCTTTATGTGGACAGTCGCCAACGAATCAGCAAATGGCTCTTTGCCGCCGACCAGACACACGATTTGGGCAAAGGCTGGGAATTAAACTATGGGGTAGAAGCCCAACTGACCAACAATACGAGTTTTCAGACCACACGCGACACCAATGGTCAGCCACTTGCTGATGCCACAAGTCATGTTGACTATGACGAACGTATCCTTGACATATATGCAGGCTTCAGCAAGCAGATAACACCGTCTTTCAGCGTCGAGACTTCGCTTGGTGCCGAGCAATATCATACTCCTAAGTGGAACGAATGGCGATGGTATCCTACGCTGAATGCCTTGTGGACGGCAGACAAGAACAATATGCTCAATCTCTCGTTCAGTTCTCAAAATGTGTTCCCCACATATTGGAGCACCATGAGCAGCATATTCTACTCTTCGGCATACAGCGAGATATGGGGAAACCCCGACTTGAAGCCTAATTCACAGTATGACATCGATCTCATCTGGCAACTTCGCCAGCGTTACACATTCACGGCATACGCCAAATTTATACCCGATTACTCTGTACAACTTGCCTATCAGCCCTCTGACCGTATGGCTGTAATAATGAAAGAGACCAATTTCAACTATATGAATGTGTACGGTTTGCAAGCATCAGCACGTTTCTCGGCAGGCAAATGGCTGAATGGCACAGTGATGGCCACAGGCAACTACCGCCACGACAAAAGCGACCGTTTCTTCGACTTGCCTTTTAACCGCAAACAGTTGACGGTCATACTCAGTTCTACTACGGCCATTCGGTTCTCTCAGCGTCACGACATACGCCTCATCCTTAATCCGCATTTCCAATCAAAAGCCATCCAGGGAGTCTATGACATCGACCCGATGTTCCGTCTCCACGCATCCCTCCGATGGACATCAGACGATAAAAAATGGAGCGTCATAGTAGCGGGGCAGAATATAACCAATAGCCGTGTCATTACTCATTCTCGTTTAGCAAATCAAGACTATACGATGCGCGTGTGGATGGAATACCCCAATGTCTCACTGACTGCTATTTATCGTATCGGCGGTTTCAAGGAAAAAAAGACAAAGACTGTCAACACCTCGCGCATGGGATATTAGGCTGACTATAAAATCTCTCTCGTTTCGATGGGCAGCCGTCGGCCTTGTGCCGACGCTCCCCATCCATAACTGCAAATGTCAGACAAGTGTCAGGGAGATTTATCTGCTGCCTGGAATGATTTATATAATAAGAGTTTCCCACACCCACAGAAGCAGCTGTAGTGGGGATTGACTCTTTTAACAATAGATATTAAACAATTATCCTTTAGGTATTTCGCTCTTTCTGCTTAAAAAGCGTTAATCCATAGGTTTCTTTTTGAAATCTTGATCACATCTGAGAATGCGTTCCAAGTCTTGCCTTGTTTCTTCATCTGCCATAGCCCTCTCAA
>NZ_NPJG01000001.1 GCF_002251245.1 Prevotella sp. P5-92 | reverse complement strand
AAGTGACTGTCCAAGCTTGAATCTGTCCAATAATGACAGAAAATCATTGCAGATAGAAGATTTTTCACTCAAAAAGTTGGATAATTCAGAAAAATGACTTAATTTTGCATTCATAACAGATTGTTGATTTTTTGTTTAATATCTTGTTTTTGACCCTTACAAAGATACAACAAATAATTGACAATCTGTTATTTATCCTCAGATTTTTTTCAATATTTTCAAAGAACGAGAAGTCTGTTCCCAATAAATGGGATAAAGGCTTAGTAGCAATTTCAACCACTTCTTTTAGGTGTGGGAAACTTTAATATATAATTTTGCAGTCAAAATGGTGAACGTAACATGTCGAGGGGTGCTGAGTAGTTACTGAGCTCGCAGTCGCAGTTAAAGTTACTTAAAAGTGTAGCTTGTTGGAAATATTTGTGACTTATCCGTGACTTGTTAAGTTGCAGAAGTTGCAAATCACTGAATTTAAACGATTTATCACAAGCAATCACAATGTCAAGAAAACAATCACTATGATATATGTTGTAATAGATACAAACTTTTTCGTGGCAAGGATATACATTATTTCTGAGATTCGCAAGGAAATCTTGTATATGCAGCGTTATTATATGTTGTTTTGCTGTGTGCGAACACAAAAAATACTTAATATATATCAAGAAAGTCGTATATTATTGACTGTCAACGGCATAAAAAGATTTAAAATACCTAAATATATTTGGTTGGTTCAGTTTTTCTTCCTAACTTTGCAGCCGATAATTAATAGGTGACATAGATGTCCCGTGTTGGGACGGTCATACTTAAGTCAAACTGGAGTAGAAATATGGCGTGCGTGTCATGTCTGTTTCACGGTCTTCTTGTGAAGACTATGCTCCAAAAAAGTTATGTTATGAATAGAATATTAAGAATTGTATGTCTAAGTCTTATTTTAACGTCAGTCTCGTTGCAATATGCAGCTGCTGACACGGTAAAGAAAACAAGATCAGGATTTGATTGGGAGCCGGTGATGGAGGCCATCATTCAAGTTGAGAGCGAAGGAGACCCAAAGGCTGTAAGTGGAAATTCTTGTGGAGCTATGCAGATAACTCCGATATTAGTGAAGGAATGCAACAATATCCTGAAGAAGCGCAACATGAAGAAGAGATATACTCTAAACGATCGTTTCAGTGTAGAGAAGTCGAAAGAGATGTTTCTTCTCATTCAATCTCATCACAATCCTTCGAACAATGTAGAGAAGGCTATCCGTTCGTGGAATGGTGGTATGCGTTACAGTGTGAAACGCACTCAGCGCTATTATAACAAGGTGAAGAAAAACTTAAAGAGAAAGTAATAATAATTGTTTTGGGTGGTGCTACTCTTTTCTTTAGACGTGTGATAACGTCAGAGGAAAAAGAGTAGCACTTTTTTTGTTTTGTCAGTAGAACGGGGGATGAGGCTATTGTGGTACATCCTCTTCCGTCCAGTCTTCAAAGGTGAAGGATGTCTCAATGTCCATGAGGTCGAATGTGGTCTTGACGCTGTGGATGTATCCACGTTTCATAACGACGTCTTTGTAGTTACGTTCGATTATTACCTCGTCGTTTGTGTCGATGACCTGGATGTTGGCATCGACAGTCTTGGGAAATACGTCAAACTGTCCGAAGATAGACACGTTGTTATTGGTTTTTCCAATATAATTTGTTGGAATGGTTATTGTATGTGAGAAGGAGGAGTTTTTGAGATTGCATCCTGTTTTTGGATTGAAGGAGTATGACGTCTGCTGTTCGCCACCTGTGTTTAGCGACAAAATGACCTTTTTGACATAATCGGGCATTGCATTTGTGAAATAAACCCTTAGTCTTGACACGCAAAGGTTGATGGGGAGGGTGACCGTCTGTGGGGATGAGGTGGAGCTACTCTCTATCGTCTTTTCCACAGAGCAAGCGTAGAGGAAGGGGATATAGGCCTCGTTGATGTCAACCTTCTCTGGTGAAACGATGTTTGCGTCCTCGGCGGTGGTGCTCGATGCCATGTGGGCGACGGCTACAAAGGTGTAGTTGCCGGGGTTGAGCTTCAGTCCGGTGATGGTGCCGAAGGAGGTGTCGTCCTTTCTTTGTTTGACCTCAGTTACCAGATTGTTTTCACTGTCAAACACTTTCAGTGCTATACGGGTGACGTCGCTGGTCCCGGTGGTTGTGGCACGTGTCTGCCATGACGTCTCGTCGATAACAAATTTGTAGTTGACATTGACGTTAGCCATGGTCTCGTCGTGTTTTTCTTCATTCTCAAGGCTTACTGTCTCGCATGCAGTGAGCAAAGATAACGTTAGGAAGAGTGTCGTAAAAATTTTCATTATTAATAATGTTTTGATGTGAAATAGTATATGAGTTATTGCTTCTTTACTGTAATGGTTTTTACCAGTCTCAGCCGATAGTTTTTCACCGTGGCCCCACCTTGTTTTATGGAGTTATAGCTGCTGCCGGCCTTAAAGCTGAAAGTCTTTTCGGCGTTGTCGCAGAGATACCTAAGGTTGGTGCCTTTATCGTCGGTTAAGACGATGGCGTCAGCATCTGTGCTCTCGATAAGACTGTCGAAGCTGTCGGTGTAAGTGAGATAAGTCTCGCGTAGAATCATCGCCTCGTCGGAGGTAGGAATACGCCATGATCCGATATTGTATTCGGTATAGTTCTGTGCACAGTCGGAGGCAGCGTTAGGAGTAGTGGTGTTGAATGCGGAAGTGAGTCCGCTATAGTCGGTGAGCGACATCAGCATGAGTTCAGCCGTGTTATTATCTTTTTCGGTAGAAGAGATGACGATATGTCCGTCCCACACGCTCAGGGCTTCAGGAATCTGTTCCACTTCGAACACGTCGTTGCTGCTGTCAGGCGAGTCGCCGTCGGCGGTGATGGTGGTAGTGATATCGGGAGAGAAAGAGAAGTCGAGATTGACGGGATTGCCCCACGCAGCAGGGCTGACGCTGCCAGAGACAGAGATGTTGCCGTTGCTGAGTATGCCATTAAGGGAGTAGGGAGTTCCCTGCTTCAGTGGCGCAAGATAGTTGACGGAGGCATACTGTTCGCCGTCGGTGTTGTCGTAAGCGATGGTAAAGGTGGTTTGCGATCCTACTGTGGGCATGATATAGACAACCCCCGACTGCCATTTCCCTTCTTTCTTATTCAGAGGTATGCGAGCGGTCTGAGTGTCGATGGTCTGTCCGCCGAACGTAATGCCCTTGGCGCTATTGGCTATAGACACGAAGGCCGACGGGCAGTCTTCAGGCAGGTTTTGCAGTGTGATGTTGATCGAAGCCACCTGGTAGTTTTGTTGTATGGTGACGTTGGCGTTGTCGGTCTTTGTCAATAGATTGGCGCTACCCATCTGCATGGCGAGCCCTGTGGTGAATCCCTGTGCTATGGCCACGGCGTCGTCAGGAACGTCGTCAGGCAGTTGTGGAGAGCCGAACGAGATGGTCGATGACAACTTTGGGGACTCATCCCACTGATAGGAAGTCCTGTTGGCAGAAAGTGCCACGATGCGACATTCCGTATTTTTAGGCACCATGATCACCATGTCCTCCTCTTCGCTTTCAAATGTTTGTTTTGTGAGGAGCGTGCCATCGTCTTTGAACGCATAGAGATAAAGTGGGAATGACAGTGGGCTTGTTGAACGAGTGGCCACCTTCACTTCCGTGTTGTCCGTGGAGCCAAGCGCAGAGTTACCCTCGTTTAGAGCATCCAAGTCGATTTTTTCACATCCACAGAGTGCCGTGATTATGAATGCTAAGACAAGCAATATCTTTATTCTATGAGCAATATACATGATGTGTTTTATTTGATGATTGTGTTTTGTTAGAGATTTTGAATTAATGCGAATTTACAATTTTCTTGATAATATTCCAAGAAAGCAAAAGAGATTTTATTAAAAATTAACGTGGCGAAAGGCGGTTGTCTTTATATAATGTCATTGAGCCTTCACTACACCTTATTATATATAGTGAAGAGAAAATGATAAGTTTATTCACGAAAAGTTTGGAGGATTGCGAAAAGTGTTGTAACTTTGCATAGTTTAAAAAAAGGAAATAGAAGAACAACAATAAAGGTATGAAAAAGGTAAGACATTTTTTTGCAGTATTGACGGTAGCGATGCTTACCGCCAGTTGTGGGACATCATCTACAGTGCCCATCACCGGCCGAAAGCAAAACATACTGGTGAGCGACGAGCAGGTGTTGAGTCTCAGCAATCAGCAGTATCAGGAGTATATGAAGCAGGCAAAGGCATCGCAAGACGCTACAAGCACAGCCATGGTGAAGCGTTGTGGCGAGCGTTTGGCAAGTGCCGTGGTCAGCTATCTGCAGCAGAATGGTCTGGCAGTAGAGGTGTCGCAGTACAAGTGGGAGTTTAATCTCGTGCAGGACAAGAGCGTGAACGCATTCTGTATGCCTGGTGGAAAGATTGTGGTGTATGAAGGACTGTTGCCAGTGACAAAGGACGAGTCGTCGTTGGCCATAGTACTTGGTCATGAGATAGCTCATGCCGTTGCTAAGCATTCTGCCGAGCGACTGAGCAACGAGGTGCGCAAGCAATATGGAGCACAGATTATTGGCGGTGTACTTCAAGGAGCGGGAGCCAGTGCAAACCTCCAGAATATCAGCTCTGCTGTTTTTGGCATAGGCACCACGCTCGGAGGAGCGGCATATTCGCGCAAGCAGGAGAACGAGGCCGACCGTCTTGGCCTTATCTTTGCTGCCATGGCGGGATATAATCCCGAGGTGGCGGTATCGTTTTGGCAGCGTATGGCATCGGCCACGGGCAGTACATACACGATACTGAGCGACCACCCGAGTGACGAGAGTCGCATAAAGAATATCCAGGGGTGGCTGCCTGAGGCGAAGCAATATTACAAGCCGACGACAACGACAAAGTCCTCGACATCGTCGAAGACAAAATCCTCTTCATCGTCAACGACCTCCACTTCTTATAAGTCCTCTTCAGGCAGTAAGACCACGACCCGGACGTTGAAGATTTCGTCGAAGAAATAACGAACCGCCATTTTTTCGGAGCAAGACATGAGCAAGGACGAGGAATACATGAAGAAAGCCCTTCAAGAGGCAGAAGAGTCAGCCAGGGTGGGAGAGATACCTATAGGGGCTGTAGTGGTGTGTAAGGGTAGGGTGATATCGCGTGCCCACAACCTTACAGAGACGTTGTGTGACGTCACGGCCCATGCAGAGATGCAGGCTATAACGGCTGCCGCCAACACGCTTGGCGGTAAGTATCTCACCGACTGTACCCTGTATGTGACAGTAGAGCCCTGTGTGATGTGTGCCGGAGCGATAGGATGGGCGCAGATTCCCCGTATAGTATTTGGCGCATACGACGAGAAACGCGGTTTCTTGAAGTATGCGCCAAAGGCCATGCACCCGAAGGCCGAGATTATCGGTGGGGTGTTAGAGTCGGAATGTTCCGAGCTGATGAAAGATTTTTTCAAGAGCAAGAGGTGAGGATCCTGAATCCCGCCTCTTGTTCTTTTTTTGTGCAGTGAAAGTCACTTCCTTGTGTGAGGAAAGTGACTTCCTTGTGTGAGGAAAGTGACTTCCTTGTGCGAGTGAAGTCACTTAATATTGTTCGTAAGAGTCGTCGTCGGGATCCATTCCCGGTTCGACATCCACTGAAAATTCGTTTTGGATGATACGTTGGTTATATTCCTTTCTGATGGGACCTGTGCGCATGATGAAGTCGCTGTAGTCGAGCATAGGAATAACCAGTCCGAACACGCCTAATCCCACACGTTTACCGTTAGGAATGGCATTGTTGCGCAGATAAGCAGTAGAGAAGAACATGTGGCGGTAGATTTCGATGGAGTTATGTTCCCAAAACATGTCCATCGTCTCTTCGTCCTCAGAATTTTTATCGGCATGAGTAAACACCGACATGGTGTTTCTCACCAGGTCGTCAGACTTGTCAGCATCTTTGGCTTGGCATTGTTCGATACATTCTCTGATGTCGTCCTCGATTTCCATTTCCATCTTTGCCTTTGATGGCACCGTGACTTTAGCTACGACGAGGATGATGGCCGTGATGCCGATGATGATGGCTATCTTTCCGAGGCAGCTGTTAAGGAAGAGGTCGGCAAACGAGTGTTTCTGAAATTGTTTACTATCGGTCTGTTGCATATTATTTCGTTTTAAAAGGTAAGTAAATATATTATTGATGATGAATTAGGTTCATAAATTCCTCGCGAGTCTTGGCCTGGTTGAAGGCCCCGCAGAATTCGCTGGTGGTAGTGATGGAGTTTTGTTTTTCCACTCCCCTCATCTGCATGCACATGTGTCTTGCCTCGACGACCACCATGACGCCGAGAGGTTTAAGGGTCTGTTCGATACACTCTTTGATCTGCAGTGTCATTCTCTCTTGCACTTGCAGACGGTGAGAGTATATATCCACCACGCGTGCTATTTTGCTCAGTCCGGTGATACATCCGTTAGGGATATAAGCCACGTGTACCTTGCCGTAGAAAGGAAGCATGTGGTGTTCGCAGAGCGAGAAGAAGTCGATGTCCTTGACGATCACCATCTGGCTGTAGTCCTCTTTGAACAGTGCGTCGGTGAGCACTTTGTGTGCGTCCATAGAGTATCCCCGGGTGAGCACTTGCATAGCTTTAGCCACCCTCATAGGAGTCTTCTGGAGGCCCTCTCTTTCTGTGTCTTCTCCAAGCAGTTGGAGTATGTCTTTGTAGTGTGAAGCGAGACTGTCAAGTCCGTCACGGTATTCTGTTTCTGGATTCATTTAATATTGTACGCTAATTTTTCCTTTCACGATAGAAGCCTGTTTATATCCCATCTTTTTTATTTCGAGCAGCATGGCGTGAGCCTCCTCGTAAGTACGGAAGTTGCCTATTCGGCATATCCATCGTGGTGAATAGAAATGAACGTAAATGGGTTGTTCTGGGAATTTGAGTTTTATCGCCTCTCCTATGTTCTGTGCTTTTTGTCTGTCGGCTCGGGTGTTACCGCCGGCGAAAGCCTGAACTCGATATCCGTTGACCTTATAGCTCCGTCCCATTACTTTTTTTCGCATATCCACGGTTGGGATATCGAATTCGTTGTCGGTTTGTTTTTTGGTGGAGTCCTCTTGCGGGACAGCGTTTTTTTTTGTTGTCTCCTTTTTGTCGGGAGACGGTTTGGAGTTTTCAGAAGTGTTTTTTGGGGAGAGTTTTGTTACATTGTCAGCCGAGCCGTTATTATCTGTTGGCTTTGTTGGCTTGATGTCTGGCTGGTTGCCATTCACGAGTTTGTCTATTGCCGCGCTGTGAACCACGGTGACGGTTCCCTTTCCGGCAACAGGTCTCTGCAGTCGTTGTGTGAACGTCTGTGCTGTAGCGTTGATGTTTATGCAGAGAAGTGTGAGTGCGGCAAAAAGTTTCATAAATAAAATTGTTTTCTCAGTAAGGAGAGGAGTCAGGTGAGGCCATGGAGACATGTCACTCACCTGTCACCTCCTTGTTGACATTATTGTTATGAATTAGTTCCAAGCGTCGATGATGCCCTTGAAGTCAGCAGCCTTGAGCGAAGCGCCACCGATGAGTCCGCCGTCGATGTCAGGCTTAGCGAAGAGTTCAGGAGCGTTGCTTGCCTTGCAGCTACCGCCATAGAGGATGGTAGTGTCGTCAGCCACTTCCTGTCCATAGACCTCAGCTACGCACGAGCGGATGTAAGCGTGGATTTCCTCAGCCTGTTCTGCGGTAGCGGTCTTGCCGGTACCGATGGCCCAGATTGGTTCGTAGGCGATGACGATATTCTTCCACTCCTCAGCAGAGAGGTTGAATACGCTGCCAGCGAGTTCAGCCTTAACCACTTCGTTCTGCTTGTTAGCCTCGCGCTCTTCGAGAGTCTCGCCGATGCAGAAGAGCACCTTCAGTCCGTTAGCGAGTGCGAGCTGTACCTTCTCCTTGAGGATTTCTGGAGTCTCGTTATAGTACTCGCGACGCTCAGAGTGGCCGAGGATGACCCACTGTGCACCAGTGCTCTTTACCATTTCGGCAGACACTTCTCCAGTGTAAGCACCCTTTTCCTTGTCGGCGCAGTTTTCGGCACCGAGTTCGATGGCGCTGTCCTTAACGATTTCGGCAACGCTTGCGAGGTGTATGAATGGTGTGCAGATGATGACACCGCAGTTAGGGTTCTTTACTACCTCTGTCAGTTCCTTTGCGAGAGCAACGCCCTCCTGCAGGTTCTTGTTCATCTTCCAGTTACCTGCTACAATTTTCTTTCTCATTTTTGTTAATGTGTTTAATTAAGATGTTAATATTCTTGTTTTGAAATTTTCTTGTCCATGCCCATGTTCTGTCGGCTATGGTGAGCAATGTGAGCGGAATGATAAACCAAAGAATCATTTCGAGTGCCGTGTTGGCATCGCTCTTGTTGCTGGTGTCGAGTCCTCCCCGCTGTATTGACGGGGTGTTGTCTTCTACTGCTGGCAGGGCGTTATGGCTCCATTTGCCCTCTATGCGTCCGTCGTGCATCAGTATCAGTCCTGGGTTGCTGCGTATCATTGTCTTCAGTGTGGTCTCGTCGGCGTTGGCAAACAGGTATTCCGCTCCGGTGCGGTCTCTCCATTTGCCGATGGCTTTGTCTGAGCTTGCCGTGATGCACAGGAAGCGGTAGCCGTGTCGTTTGGCGTAGTCATACAGTCGGTTTATCTCGTCGAAGTGTATGTCGTCAGCCTGTTCGAGGAATGGTGCTATGAGCATCATTGTGTATCCCTTGTCACCGACGATGTCCTCCGTGACGTCTGCATCGTCTTCTGCCGTTGTGATCGAGAAGTCGTGGATGGGAGGCACATATCCCTCTTTGGTCATTACGGTCTTGCTGTCGATGAACGTCCATGTGGAATCGGGGTAGTCGTCGAGTTTGAATTCCTTTCTTGTCCCGTTTTTCTCGAGTATGAACGTGGTCTCGAATTCTGGTTGTTCGGCTCCTTCTGGTATTTCCATTCCCGCCCTTATGTCGGCTCCGACGTGGTATGGGCGGAAGTCGAACTGTGGCAGATAGTAGAGGCTGTATCCCGAAACGGCGAGTATGAAGATGACCGTATAGTTGACCACTATCCACTGCGTGTTTCGGCTCAGCAGTCTTGCCATGGAGAGAGGCCATCGCGCCACTATGAGCGCGGCGGCAAGCAGGACGATGTTTTTTGTCAGTGTCTCCCCGTTAGTGAGTCTTATGGCGTCGCCGAAGCATCCGCAGTCGCTCACGGGGTTGGCTATGTAAAGCCATGCAGAGATGGCCGTCATGACCGTCATCACCGCCACAGTCACCTTGCTCACCAGTCGTCGTCTTATGGCGAAGAGCAACATCATGCCTATGAGGAACTCAGATGTCGAGAGCACTATCGAGCCCGCGAGAGTCAGCCAGTCGGCGCTCCAGTCGGCCAGTCCCCAAGCCACGAGGTAGTCGTGTATCTTGTATTGTGTGCCTATGGGGTCAACGGCCTTGACGAAGCCTGAGAAGACGAACGTCAGGGCCAGCAGTGCTCTTGCCGTGTTGACAGCCGCTATGGCGAGCTTATGCTGTCTTTTGTTGCTGTTCGTTGATTTTGATGACTCCAAAGACTGCATAATTGATGATATCCATATAGTTGGCGTCGATACCCTCGCTGACGAGCGTGTCTCCGTCGAGGTCTTCGATTTCTTTCACTCGTTGTATTTTTGTGAGGATGAAGTCGGTGTAGCTGCTCACCCTCATGTTTCTCCATGCCTCGTCATAGTCATGGTTTTTTCTCAGCATCAGTTCGAGAGCCTCTTTCGCGTGTCTGTCGTAGAGAGCCATCGCCTCGTTGACGTCGATGTCAACAGAGTCAGCGAATCCCTTTTCGAGCTGTATGAGTCCGACGATGCCATAGTTTATCAGGGCGATGAATTCTGGCAGTATGCCTTCATCGACGAGTGATATTTTCTTTATTTCGAGGCTTCTTATTCTTTTAGCCTTTATAAACAGCTGGTCGGTGAGCGACGATGGTCGTAGTATTCTCCACGACGCCCCGTAGTCGTGCAGTTTTTTCTCGAATAGTGTCCTGCACGTGTCCATAGCTGTTTCAAACTCCTGTTTTGTATTCATCTTGTTCTTTCAAATTCGCTGCAAAATTACTCAATATTCTTGAAACTGCCAAGGAAAAGGAGTATTATGTTTTATTTTATGTTCTCCTTTTGCTTCTTGTGGATATATTTTATCTTTGCGCACTGCATGTCGAAGCGCACTTTGAGCGAGTCGAGTTTCGCCTTTGTGGTGTTAAGCATGAGCAGTTCCTCGGCTGTGGCACGCAGTTCGGCCCTGTCTTTCTCTACCTTTGTCTTCTGGTAGTTGTAGTCGTGTGTCACCACCTGCAGTATGCTGTCGGTGTGCGCGAGGTCGTCCTGTGCCTGTTTGAGTGATATGCTCTGATACAGTGCCAGCGCCTTTCTTCTTGTCTCCACGGCGTTGGGGTAAAGTTTTCTCAGCGAGTCAATTTTTGCCAGTGCCACGTCGTAGTCTCCGTCGGTGAAGTGTTGTCCGGCCTCGTTGAGCAGGGTCTCGGCAGCCTGTTGTACGCTATTGTCGCAAGCCGAGAGCGTGAGCAGTCCTACCATGAGTGGTATTATGATGTTTTTGTTCATGATTCTTTATTGTTGTTTCTTTATTTTTATCTTATATGTCGTCCATGTCAATGCGTCGAAGGTGAGCAACGAGTCGGTGAGCAGGTCGCCGGTCTTGACGAGGTATTTTATCACCTCTGTAGCCTGTATGGTGCCTATCACGCCGACAATGGTTCCGAGCACGCCCACTTCCGATGCCGTAGGCACATGGTTTTCGGATGGTTCGCTGCCGAAGATGTCGCGGTAGTCGGCCGAGCCGGGCAGGTGGGTGAAGACGTTCCCTTCAAATCTCAGCACTCCTCCATGCACGAATGGTTTCCCTGCCTTGACGCAAGCGTCGTTAATCATGTATTTCGAGCGAAAGCTGTCGGTAGCGTCCACCACGATGTCGTAGTCGGCGGCAATGCCTGCAAGTCTGTCGGTGTCAAGATATTCGTTTATCTCCACCACATTGACGTCGGGGTTTATCCTTCTCATCTTTCTTGCAGCCGAAGCCACTTTGGGCGATCCGATGTCGTCGGTGGTATGAATGACCTGTCGTTGCAGGTTGGAGATATCGACAGTGTCTCCGTCGGCAATGCCGATGGTTCCCACACCGGCAGCAGCGAGATACAATGCCACTGGCGAACCGAGTCCTCCAGCTCCCACTATCAGCACTCGTCCGTCAGCTATCCGTTGTTGTCCCTTCTGCCCGATTTCGTCGAGTTTCAGGTGTCTGCTGTATCTTCCGTCAGTATCAAACATATTCATCTATACCTTATTATATATGAATCGGCATGCAAAATTACTTAAAATAATCGGTTCTTTATGCCGTTTCATTTTCCTTTTAAGAAGAATTAACGGTATGAGAGCAGTATAACTCTTTGTCATTTCTCTCTTTTTGAGTAATTTTGCACCCCTAAAAGTAGAAAAAGATGAAAATATATAGCGATGAAGAGCTTGCAAAGCTGCTTGACAAAGACATTTTCCACCTTATCTCCAGTGTGGCTGACGACCTCGGCCTTGAATGTTATGTGGTGGGAGGATATGTGAGAGACATTTTTCTCGAGCGTCCTTCTAACGACATCGACGTGGTAGTGGTGGGAAGTGGCATCGAAGTCGCGTCGGCGCTTAAACAGCGTCTTGGTCGCAAGGCCCATCTATCCGTGTTCCGCAATTTCGGCACGGCGCAAGTGAAATATCGTGACACTGAGGTGGAGTTTGTGGGAGCGCGCAAGGAGAGCTACAGCCACGACTCGCGCAAACCCATAGTAGAAAACGGAACGCTGGAAGACGACCAGAATCGTCGCGACTTCACCATCAATGCCATGGCGATATGTCTCAACAAGGAGTATTTCGGTGAGCTTGTCGATCCGTTCTATGGTATCGAAGACCTTGAGGACGGCATCATCCGCACGCCTCTCGACCCCGACATCACCTTCTCTGACGACCCGCTGCGCATGATGCGTTGCGTGAGGTTTGCCACCCAGCTACGCTTTATGATAGAAGAAGAGACCTTCGATGCCCTGGTGCGCAATGCCGAGCGGATAAAGATAGTCAGCGGCGAGCGCATCAAGGACGAGTTGAACAAGATCATGATGTGTCCTCAGCCCAGTCGTGGAATAGTGGATCTCTACCGATGCGGATTGCTTCAGCTCATCTTGCCCGAGCTGACGGCACTCGACGTGGTGGAGACGCGCGAAGGACGTGCACACAAGAACAACTTCTACCACACCCTCGAAGTGCTCGACAATGTGAGCAAAAAATCAGACAATCTGTGGCTACGTTGGGCAGCCCTCCTGCACGATGTGGGCAAGCCCCGCAGCAAGCGATGGGATGCCTCGGCAGGCTGGACGTTCCACAACCACAACTTCATTGGCGCCAAGATGGTGCCGCAGATATTCCGCCGTATGTCGTTACCCCTCGACATGAAGATGAAATACGTGAAGAAACTCGTCGATCTGCACATGCGCCCCATAGTCATTGCCGACGAGATAGTCACCGACAGTGCCGTCCGCCGTCTCATGAACGATGCTGGCGACGACATAGACGACCTCATGCTACTCTGCGAGGCAGACATCACCAGCAAGAACGAGGCGAGGAAAAAAATGTTTCTCAAAAACTTCCGCATGGTGCGCGAGAAACTCGCCGACCTGAAGGTAAAAGACTACCGACGGGTGCTTCAGCCCGTGATCGACGGTGACGAGATCATGCAGCTCTTCCATCTACCGCCAAGTCGCGAAGTGGGCGTCTTGAAACAGCATATGAAAGACGCTGTACTCGACAATAGGGTAGAAAACGAACGCGAACCGCTTATGGCGCTCCTAATGGAGAAAGCTAAGGAGATGGGGTTGACTAATTAGTGTTAGTCTGCCCCTTTTTGCTAAAAAAACACTAAATAACGGAGAAAAGACGTTAAATGTTGCCCTGATATTATCCATATATAATATAATATGTGTAACTTTGCAGTCCGAAAACTAAAAGGATGTTCTTAGTTTCTTTTTAAAGTTCTGAGTACGATCTATGTTTCTTTTTTGAAAAAGTAATAAGAGAATAATAATAAAACGTTTTAAATTAATAGGTATGAAAACAACAAAAATGCTAATGATTGCGGCTCTCGGAGTCACACTCGCCTCTTGTGGAGGAAAGTCTGGTGGCAAGCCAAATTTCGCAGACAACGAGTATGCTGTAAGAACCGTAGAAACACAGGGAACAGAATTGCAGACAACCTTTCCCGCAACCATCAAAGGTATTCAGGATGTGCAGATACGCCCAAAGGTATCTGGTTTTATCACCAAGATCTGCGTCCATGAAGGTCAGAACGTGAGTGCCGGCCAGTTGCTCTTTGTCATCGACAACGAGACATATCAGGCACAAGTGCGTCAAGCCAAGGCAGCAGTCAACACATGCAAGGCTCAGCTTGCCACATCAAAACTCTCTTACGAGAACTCTAAGGAACTGTTTGCCAACAAGGTGATTGGTCAGTTTGAGCTCTCTACAGCCGAAAACACATACGCCACAGCCGAAGCACAGTTGGCTCAGGCCCAGGCAGCCCTTGCCTCAGCAGAGGAAGCGCTGAGTTTCTGCTACGTGAAGAGCCCGGCAGCCGGTGTCGTTGGTTCGCTGCCTTACAAGGTAGGAGCCCTTGTCAGCGCTTCGAGCCAGGAGCCACTGACCACCGTGTCGGATGTCAACACCGTTGAAGTTTATTTCTCAGTGACTGAGAAAGACATGCTCGCCATGACCAAGGGCGCCGACGGAGTGGCAGGAGCCATAGCAGCCTATCCTCCCGTTAAGCTCCAGCTTGCCGACGGAACTATCTACGACCAGCCCGGCAAGGTTGTCAAGGCCAGCGGTGTCATCGATGCCGCCACCGGTTCGGTGTCGCTCATAGCCCGTTTCGACAATGCCAAGCACGAGCTCCGTTCGGGCGGTTCGGGCCAGATCATCATCCCTCAGTCAACCTCGTCGGCTATCATTATTCCACAGACAGCCACCTCGGAGGTGCAGAACAAGAAGTTTGTCTATCTCCTTGGCAAGGACAACAAGGTTAAATTCACCGAGATACAGGTTAATCCACAGAACGACGGCGTCAACTATATCGTCACCGGCGGTCTGAAGCCAGGCGACAAGTTTGTGTCTAAGGGCATCTCGTCGCTCTCTGACGGCATGGAGATAAAGCCTATCACCGAGGAGCAGTATCAGAAGAAGATCGACGACGCTGCTAAGCTCGGCGAGGGTCAGAACTCAGCCTCTAAGGTCATCGACGCCATGACCTCAAAGAAATAAGAAACAAGATTTAGGATTTTTTCTTTTTTAAGCAATGACATTTACAAATTTCATAAAGCGCCCGGTACTCTCGACGGTGATATCTATATTCTTCGTCATACTGGGTCTCATCGGACTCATCTCGCTGCCTATCGAGCAGTTCCCCGATGTGGCACCACCAACCATCTCGGTGCGCACTTCCTATACTGGAGCTGACGCGCAGACAGTGCTCAACTCCGTTATCGTCCCTCTTGAAGAGAGCATCAACGGTGTGGAGAACATGACTTACATGACCTCGCAGGCCACCAACGACGGTTCGGCCTCGATCACCGTTTATTTCAAGCAGGGAGCCGACGCCGACATGGCTGCCGTCAACGTTCAGAACCGCGTGGCGCAGGCACAAGCTCTTCTGCCAGCTGAGGTTACACGTGTGGGAGTCACCGTGACGAAGCAGCAGACCTCAAACGTCATCATGTTCACCCTCACCTCTGAGGACGGACGCTACGACGATGAGTTCCTCACCAACTACAACGAGATCAACGTCATCCCGGCCATCAAGCGTATCAACGGTGTGGGCGGCGTGATGTCGCCGGGTATGAAGACCTATTCTATGCGTATATGGCTCCAGCCCGACAAGATGAAGCAGTATAACATGATGCCGTCTGACGTGTCGGCAGCCCTTGCCGAGCAGAACATCGAGGCCGCTCCGGGTAAGTTCGGCGAGCAGTCGAACGTGTCGTTCCAGTACGTCATGCGCTACAAGGGCCGTCTGAAGACTCCCGAGGAATATGGCGACATCATCATCCGCAGCGACGTCAATGGCCAGACCCTTCGCCTGAAGGACGTGGCAAAGATAGAGCTTGGCGGACTCGACTATAGCGTGTCGATGAAAAACAACGGCAATCCTTCTGTCATGGGTATGGTGCAGCAGATAGCTGGCTCCAACGCCACACAGATTGCCGCCGATGTGAAGGCAGAGCTTGAGAAGCAGTCACAGTCGTTCCCTCCAGGCATGGAGTATAAGATCAACATGGACGTCACCGAGTTCCTCTTCGCCTCTATCGAAGAGGTGGTGTTCACCCTTGTCATAACCCTTTTGCTCGTCTTCCTCGTGGTGTATGTGTTCCTGCAGGACTTCCGCTCTACGCTCATCCCAATGATCGCCGTGCCGGTGGCTCTTATAGGTACGTTCCTCTTCCTCTGGCTGTTTGGCTTCTCCATCAACCTGCTTGTACTCTCTGCCCTCCTGCTCGCCATCGCCATCGTGGTCGATGACGCCATCGTGGTGGTAGAGGCGGTACACGCGAAGCTCGACCAGGGTTATAAGTCGGCCCTTGAGGCCTCTATCGACGCCATGAACGAGATTACCGGAGCCATCATCTCCATCACGCTTGTAATGGCTGCCGTGTTTGTGCCAGTGTCGTTCATGGGCGGTACGAGCGGTATGTTCTATCGTGTGTTTGGTGTCACCATGGCGGTGTCTATCCTTATCTCCGCCTTGAACGCGCTGACACTTTCGCCAGCCCTCTGTGCCATCCTCCTCAAGCCACATGCAGGCGACGAGGAACACAAGAAGATGTCGGTCATCGACCGTTTCCATGCTGCTTTTAACACTCAGTACAACAAGATACAGGGCAAGTATAGGAACGGAGTAGAGAAGGTGCTCAAGCATCGCATCGCTGCCGGTGTCACCGTGGCGCTCGGCATCGTGGCGCTCGTGGTCACCATGGCCACCACCAAGACCGGACTTGTGCCCGACGAAGACAACGGCGTACTCTTCTGTACAGTGTCTATGGCACCAGGTACAGGCGAGGCACGCACCCGCGAGGTGATGGAGCAGATAGACCATATCTTGGCCACTAACCCGGCCATCAAGACCCGCGAGCGTCTTGTGGGCTACAACTTCATCGCCGGTCAGGGTTCAGACATGGGTACGTTCATCATCAAGCTCAAGCCCTTCGAAGAGCGTCCGGCCGGATTCTTCTACAATCTCTCTGGACTGTGGGAAGGCGACGGCATCAAGCGTTTCTTCCTCAACCCAATGTCAAATACCGCGGTGCTCGGCATGATCTACAAGCAGACCGCCGAGATAAAAGACGCACAGATCCTCGCCTTCGCTCCGCCAATGATCAACGGCTTCGGTATGACCAACGGTGTTACCTTTACCATGCAGGACAAGACCGGTGGCGACCTCAACAAGTTCTTTGAGATAACCAAGGATTATCTCGCCGAGCTCAACAAGCGTCCCGAGATAGCACAGGCCATGACATCATACAATCCTAACTATCCGCAGTATATGGTGGATGTGGATGTCGCAAAATGTAAGCAGGCAGGCATTGCGCCTTCTACAGTGCTCACCACCCTTCAGGGATATTATGGAGGACTCTATGCGTCAAACATGAACGCCTATGGTAAGCTCTATCGTGTCATGATCAAGGGCGACGTAGCGAGCCGCGAGCGTCCTGACGGACTGAACAACATCTTCGTCCGCACACCGGCAGGCATGTCGCCAGTCAAGGAGTTCTGTTCTCTGCGTCGTGTCTATGGCCCGTCAAACGTCAACCGTTTCAACCTCTTCACCGCTATCAATGTCAACGCCTCGGCAGCCACAGGCTACTCGTCGGGTGATGCCATCCGCGCCATCGAGGAGGTTGCAGCCCAGGTGCTGCCACAGGGTTACGGCATCGACTATTCGGGTCTTACCCGTTCGGAGCGCGAGTCGAGCGATTCCACGGCCATCATCTTCGTCATGTGTATCGTCTTCGTCTATCTCATCCTCTCCGCACAGTATGAGAGCTATATCCTGCCGTTGGCTGTGATCCTCTCGATACCGTTCGGTCTTGCCGGAGCGTTTATCTTCACACAGATCTTCGGCCACTCTAACGACATCTACATGCAGATCGCGCTCATCATGCTTATCGGTCTGTTGGCAAAGAACGCCATCCTTATCGTGCAGTTTGCCCTTGAGCGCCGTCAGATGGGTATGGCCATCAAGTATTCGGCCATCCTCGGTGCCGCCGCCCGTCTGCGTCCTATCCTTATGACCTCGTTGGCGATGATTATCGGTCTTCTGCCGCTGATGTTCGCTTCGGGTGTGGGCAAGAACGGAAACCAGACGCTTGGTGCCGCTGCCGTTGGCGGTATGCTTATCGGTACTTTGCTCCAGGTGTTTATCGTTCCCGCCTTGTTTGCCGTGTTCCAGTGGCTGCAGGAGAAGATCTCGCCGTTGAAGTTTGCCAACGACGAGGCGCATGTTGACTCTGAGATACGTCAGTATGCCAACCCCTATGCCGCCGAGGCACTCCAGAAGCTCATCGAGATGAGAGACAAGGAAAAGAACACAAATAATTAAAGAAGAACAAAGTAATAAGGTATGCAAATAAAGAAAGTATTACTGTTCGCCGCCGCAGGCATCAGCCTCGCCAGCTGCGGACTCTACAATAAGTACGAGCGCCCTGAGGTCAACACCCAGGGGCTCGTCCGCGACCCCGTGTCGCTCACCGACACCCTTGCCGTCGCCGACACCACGTCGTTTGGTAATCTGCCTTGGCGCACCGTCTTCACCGACCCGCAGCTGCAGACCCTCATCCAGCAGGGACTCGACAAGAACGCCGACCTGCTCAATGCCGCGCTCAACGTGAAGATGCTGCAAGCCCAGCTCGCGGTGGCCAAGCTCGCCTTCCTGCCTAACATCACCCTCTCGCCACAAGGCACACTGTCGTCGTTCGACGGTTCGAAGACCTCGAAGACCTATCAGCTGCCCGTGACAGCGAGCTGGAGCGTGGATCTCTTCGGCAATCTCCTCTCCGTGAAGCGTAATGCGCAGATGCAGCTGCTTGCCTCAAAGGACTATCAGACAGCCGTGAAGACAAATGTCATCTCAGGCATCGCCAATCTCTACTACACGCTCCTCATGCTCGACCGTCAGCAGGAGATACTCGACGAGATGGCCTCGCTCACCAAGGAGACATGGGACATGATGGCACTGCAGATGAAGTTCGGACGCGCTCGCTCGACCAGCGTGCAGAGCGCCGAGGCAAGTTACTACTCAGTGCTCGCGCAGTCGGCCGACATGAAACGTCAGATACGCGAGATGGAAAACTCACTCTCGCTGCTCATCGGACAACCCGGCCAGCAGATTCCACGTGGCAAGCTCTACGACCAGATGCTGCCCACGGAGTTCAGCACCGGCGTGTCGCTACAGCTGCTCAGCAATCGTCCTGACGTGCATGCAGCCGAGATGAAACTCGCCAGCTGTTTCCACAACGTTCAGACAGCGCGCAGCCGTTTCTATCCAAGCATACGCATCAGCGGCACTGGAGCGTTCACCAATAGCGCGGGTGCAGCCGTGATCAATCCCGGCAAGTGGCTCCTCTCGGCAGTGGGAAGTCTCACTCAGCCAATCTTCGCCAATGGTCAGCTTATAGCTGGACTCAAGGTGGCGAAAGCACAGCAGGAGCAGGCTTTCAACGACTGGCAGAACCTCGTGTTCAAGGCAGGCAATGAGGTGAGCAACGCCCTCGTCAGCTACAACACCTACGCCGAGCGCAGCCAGCTCGACAGCAAGCAGACAGAGCTCTATCGCAAGAATGTGGAAGACACACGCCAGCTCTACATGAGCAGCGGCTCGTCATATCTCGAGGTGATCAGCGCACAGGCCAACCTCCTCAACGCCGAGATCTCGAAGGTCACCGACGACTTCTACAAGATGCAGGCCGTGGTAAGTCTGTATTCGGCACTTGGAGGAGGAAGAGAGTGAGTCGCGTCGGAGATGAGAAATAAAGAACTCAACTTTTGCAGGTAGGGGGAAGTTAAAGAAGTTAAGGAAGTTAAAGAAGTTAAGGACGTATGTTCTGGCCTCATAAACTCCTTGACGGACGCTAAAAGACTATTGTCTTTAACTTCTTTAACTTCCTTAACTTCTTTAACTTCCTTAACTTCCTCAACTTCTGTAAGTAGAGTACATGCGAATATTAAATTTAAAAATTAAAGAATTAAAGTACTTATGATTAGCGACAAAGCATATATCGACCCCAAGGCGAAGCTCGGAAAGAACGTCACCGTCTATCCCTTCGCATATATCGAGGGCGACGTCGAAATAGGCGACAACTGCGTCATCTATCCCTACGCCTCCGTCATGAACGGAGTGCGTATGGGCTGCGACAACAAAGTCTATCAGAACACGGTTCTCGGAGCAGAGCCACAGGACTTCAACCACCGTGGCGACTCTACGCGTCTCGTCATCGGCGATGGCAATATCTTCCGCGAGAATGTGGTCATCAACCGCGCCACCTACAAGGACGGCGAGACACGCGTAGGCAACCGCAACTTCTTTATGGAAGGCGTCCACGTGTCGCACGATACGAAGATCCTCAACTACTGCACCTTCGGCTATGGTACCAAGGTGGCGGGTGACTGCGAGATTGCCAATGGCGTGATGTTCTCCTCGGGTGTGATCATCAATCCAGAGGTGCGTATCGGCGGAGGTACGATGATCACCAGCGGTGTGCGTATCTCGAAGGATGTGCCCCCGTTTATCGTGGCCACACACAATCCCGTCACCTATGGCGGACTGAACATCAATCTCCTCAAGGCGTCGGGCACCGACGAGAAGGTCATCGCACATATCGCCAATGCCTATCGTCTGCTGTTCCATGGCAAGACTGCCACCCACGACGCTATCCGTCAGATCAAGGAGCAGGTGCCTGAGAGCAAGGAGATACGTATCCTCATCAACTTCCTCGAGAACACCAAACTCGACGTCATCACTAAGATTTGATGATTGTGGTATAAGGATAGTAACAGTTAGAAAATTGGCTGTTTTGGTATAAGGATAGTAACTGGGAAATAGTTATCTGTTAACCGGTAACAAGTTAACTTTTTAACATCAGGTTACAGGTCAAACAAAAAAAGGTTGCGCAACATGCGCAACCTTTTTTTCGTATAGTATTTGGCTACCGTTGTCCGCTACCGTTGTCCGCCGATGTAGGGTCTTACTTTATGTAAGACCGCAACCCGATTTGTGGCGGATTCTTGGCGGGCGGTCTTACATGAAGTAAGACCCTACAGAGGCGGGGTTGGCGGATCCTATTCTTATAGCAGAACTTCGTTGTTGTCGAAGTCTGAAAGTTGAATAGAATCGTCGTAGAACTGAATTTCCGATCCAGCTAAGATATGCTGGTTGAACTCTGTTTTGTGAACCGTTATTTCTGGTTTAATATATGTTTTCTTCATAACTGTAAATGTTATATTGGATGATGATTTTTTTGTTTTTCCTTACAAATATGCCCTTGCCGGCGTTCTTCACCTGCTGTCCTTGCAGGTTGTAGAGAGGCATGTCGGCATTGTCGTCGCCCCGGTCGCCGTCAGATACGCTGATTTTTTTCCCTTCTTTTAGGTTGATTCTTTCGTGTCATGTCTCAAAAGGAATGTCTTTGGTCTCTGTTATGTGCAAAGTTACGAATTAAATCTGAAACGACCAAACATTTTTCGGGATTTTTTTCGAGAAGGTGTGAAAGACAGTAAAAGGGCATTTTTTTGCTACCACGCGAGGAAAAAAAATATTCCTCGCGTGGTAGCAAAAAAATGGTCGTGAAAGGGGAGACGTGAAGATGAAATGAAAGATAGCCTGCGACAAGCTGACCTTTTCATAATCTTATATTATGCTTATACTTTTTTCGGGGAAAAATTTGCTGAAGTCGAAATAATAATGTAACTTTGCATAAGATTTAGCTGCACTCGGCAATTTGAGAGTACAACTCTCATTGCGCTCGTTGGCAAAATCTTTGCATAAAATTTAGCTGCACTCGGCAATTTGAGAGTACAACTCTCATTGCGCTCGTTGGCAAAATCTTTGCCAAAGATTTATCAAAAGAAAATGATGAGAACGATATTGATGATAATGGCGGGATGGCTGGTGGCCGTCAACGCCATGGCACAAGACAAATTCGTGGAACGATCGACAGATGTGCTCTGCGTGGTGCCGACACTGACCGGCCTTTGCGCGGCCATAGTGAACGAAGACAAGAAGGGAGCGGTGGAACTGGGACTAAGCACAGCCACTGCACTCGTGGCAAACTATGCCCTCGAAGCGGCGATAACGAAAGACCGACCCGACGGCACAGGACGACACGCCTTCCCAAGCACACACACCGCACTCGCCTTCAACGGATCGAGTTTCCTGATGAAAAGATACGGATGGAAATGGGGTGTGCCAGCCTATGCCATCTCGGCTTATGTGGCATGGGGAAGGACACATGCCGACAAACACGACTGGTGGGACGTGCTGGGAGGAGCTGCACTTGGCGCAGGCGCAGCGCTGATATTCACTCACGAGTTTACAAAAGATACAGACATCACTATCGCACCAGCCGTGATAAACGGAAATGCAAAGGGCTTGGTGGCAAGACTGGTGTTCTGACCCGCATGGCGTATATCAGACCTCGGCCTGCTGCCTACGTCAGACATTAACGGTGTCGGGTCATGTAGATTTTGCCTTCCAGTAGTTCTACTTATATAAATAAGGTGTAAAATAGGGAAAATAAGGAGAAAAGAGCAGAAACCTAAATAAGTGTTAAATATATAAACTTTTTTAGCAAAATATTTGCGGGTAAGAAAAAATGTTTGTACCTTTGCACCCGCAAACAAGAGATGAGGTGCCATAGCTCAGTTGGTAGAGCAAAGGACTGAAAATCCTTGTGTCCCCGGTTCGATTCCTGGTGGCACCACTCCTCCTTTCATTAGACCCCTGTTTAGCTTCGGCGGCAGGGGTTTTTCTGTTATCTGATAGTATATGCAAATAGGAATAGATGTGGGTATCAGTACCACAAAGATTGTGGGAATAAAAGAAGGCAAGGTGTTTTCGCCCATACGTATCTCTGCCGTAGATCCGGTGACATCGCTCTATGGCGCTTTTGGAAAGTATCTTCACGACAACGACCTCGGGTTCGGCGACGTGGAGCAGGTGGTGTTGACGGGCGTTGGCAGCGCCTATATCCAGCAACCCGTCTATGGCCTGCAGACGAAGAAATGCGACGAGTTTGTGGCTGACGGTCTCGGAGCACGTCACGAGTCGGGCATCGACAACGCCATCGTGGTGAGCATGGGCACGGGAACGTCGTTCGTGAAATGTGAAGGCGACAAGATGACTCATATCGGCGGAGTGGGCATAGGTGGCGGTACGCTGCAAGGCCTGTCGAGGCTGCTGCTCAACACAGGCGATATTCGCTATGTGTCGGAACTGGCACAGAAGGGGAACCTTGCCAACATCAACCTTCAGATAGGCGACATCAGCGCCAATCCGCTGCCCGGACTACCCATGGACGCCACGGCATCGCTGTTTGGCAAGGCACAGAGCAACGCCACAAAGGAGGACATTGCTGCCGGACTGGTGTGCATGACGCTGCAGTCGATAGGCAGTGCAGCCATCCTCGCCGCCCTTGGCACTGGCATCGACGACTTTATCCTCATTGGCAACCTGACGCTCCTCGACCAGTGTAGGGACGTGTTCCCTGCCATGGCAAAACTGTATGGCGTCAACTTCCACATACCAAACCATTCGGAATTCTGCACTGCCATAGGAGCGGCGGTGAGTTAAAGAAAAAAAACATATTACGCAATGACAGACATATCAAAACTTGGTGAGTTTGGACTGATAAGCCGACTTACAGACGGTCACAATCCGAAAAACAGTTCTACACTCTATGGCGTGGGCGACGACTGCGCAGTGCTGCACTATCCCGACAAAGAGGTGCTCGTGACTACCGACATGCTGATGGAAGGCGTGCATTTCGACCTTACTTATATCGACATGCAGACGTTAGGATACAAGTCGGCGATGGTGAACATAAGCGATATCTTTGCCATGAACGGCACTCCGCGACAGATGACCGTGTCGATGGCACTGAGCAAACGCTTTGCGGTGGAGGACGTGGAGAACTTCTACTCCGGACTGCGTATGGCGTGCGAGAAATGGGGCGTGGACATCGTCGGCGGCGACACCACCTCATCATATACCGGACTCGCCATCAGCATCACATGCATAGGTGAGGCGGCAAAAGACGAGATCGTGTATCGCAACGGTGCAAAGGAGACCGACCTCGTGTGTGTGTCGGGCGACCTCGGCGCGGCATATATGGGACTGCAACTGCTGGAGCGAGAGAAGAGCGTCTATTACCAGCAGGTGGAGGAGGCAAAGCGCAAGGGAAACAAGGCACTGCTCGACCAGCTGGAGCATTTCGAACCCGACTTTGCAGGAAAGGAATATCTGCTGCAGCGACAGCTCAGGGCTGAGGCCCGTGGCGACATCGTCAAGCGTCTCAGGGATGCCAATGTCAAGCCGACGGCGATGATGGACATCAGCGACGGACTGAGCAGCGAACTGCTCCATATCTGCACTCAGAGTCATGTGGGATGCCGCATCTTCGAGAAAAACCTGCCCATCGACTACCAGACAGCCGTGATGGCTGAGGAACTGAACATGAACGTCACCACCTGTGCACTGAACGGAGGTGAGGACTACGAACTGCTCTTCACCGTGCCCATCGGCGACCACGAGAAGATACAGGCCATGGACGACGTGAAACTGATAGGACACATCACAAAAGAGGCTCTGGGACGTGTGCTCGTGACACGCGACGACCAGGAGTTTGAGCTTAAAGCACAGGGATGGAATCCCTTGAAAGATTAAGATAACGAAAACGATAACGAAAACGATAACGAAAACGATAACGAAAACAGGTGAACGATAACGAAAACGCCAATGCCCGCATACATGTCGGGCATTGGCGCAATTAACTTGTCCACTTGTCAACTGAAACAACTCGTCAACTTGTCCACTTGTTAACTTGTTAACGGTTAACGGTTAACTTTTTCACTTCTATTTGTTTCTCTTCAGACTACGCCAGATTGTGGCGGAGTTAATGGAATTTTATGGTATGCGACTTCTGGTTGCCGTGACGCTGGCGTTCGTCCTTTACCTTCGTCAGGATGCTGTTGCGCGAGTTTTTGCGCACGTAGCCGATGATGTGCTCGTCAAACTTCTCCTGCTTCTCCATGAATTTTATGCGAAGGGGTAGGGCGTAGAGATTGTGGCGCACATCGTCGCTAAGGCCTTCCGTCTCGAGCAGACGAGTGCAGTCTTTCTCGGTGGTGACGATAAGCTTCGGATGAGGCATGGTGGCGAAGGTGGTGTTGATGAGGTCGATGTCTGAACGCTTGAACGTGTGATGGTCGGCAAAGGGCAGACTGAGGATATTCTTCGTGTGAGGTTCGAGATCGACTATCATCTGCTTGGGCGACGCTATGCCGGTGAGCAGAAGCACATGAGTGGAAGGCGTGATGCTGTCCAAGGAACGCTCCTCGCCACAGAACACCGGGCGGAGGTCGTCATAGACCAGCGTGGTGAAGAAGAGCTGCTGGTAAGGAAAGAGGTTCATTGCCTTGGTGATGACACGAAACTCCATGGGCTTGAGGTCGCGCGGACACTTGGTGACGATCACGATATCGGCGCGGTTCTTGCCTTTGAGCGGTTCGCGGAGGCGTCCTGCTGGCAGCAGCTTGTCGTAGATGATGAGACGGTGATAATCCACGAGGAGGATATTTATGCCAGGCTTCACGTAGCGGTGTTGGAAGGCGTCGTCGAGAAGGATGACGTCTATGTCGGCTACGGTGGAACTGTCTGTGAGACGGCGTATGCCGTTGACGCGGTTGCGGTCCACAGCTACGGTGATGTCGCCAAACTTGGTCTTCATCTGCATTGGTTCGTCGCCGATGTCGCGTGTGGTGCTCTTGCTGTCGGCGATGATGAATCCGCGTGACTTGCGCTTATAACCCCTGCTGAGCACCGCTACCGACACTTTCTCCTTTAGCAGTCGTATGAGATACTCCACATGTGGCGTCTTGCCCGTTCCCCCAACGGTGATGTTGCCGACGGCGATGACAGGCACGTCGAAGCTGTGCGACTTGAGCAGTCCCACGTCGAACAAGAAGTTGCGTACTCTTACCCCGAAACCGTAGATCCAGCTAAGGGGCAAGAGCCAATCGTTGACCTTTATGAAATCGCCTTCCATCGTCGTCTTAGCGTATTACAAGGTGGTAAGGCATGCGTGCCTGTACTGGATATTGCTGTTCTACACGTTTCAGCATCATCAAGGGTGTGTAATAATCGCCGAGCGATGCTTTCAACTGTTCGTCGAGGAAGTTGCCGTTGTCGCCTTCAAGGCTTGAGAGCATCTGGTCGATGAAGTTGGGTGCAGCGGGATAGGTGGCGGTGTCATAGTCGTCTTTCACCTTAGCCAGTTCGGCTGCCTTTGCCACTGCTTTGTCGAGACCTCCAAGGTCGTCAATCAGCTTTATCTTCAGCGCGTCCTTGCCAAGCCATACGCGTCCCTGTGCTATCTCGTTTACGTCGGCGGTCTTCATCTTACGTCCTTCTGCCACTCTGCTGAGGAAGAGGTCGTAGCCGTTGCCGATATATTTCTGCAGGTGGGCAAGCTCCTCGGCATTGAACGGACGTGCCACGGAGCCGAAGTCGCTGAAGCGGTTGGTCTTCACCACGTCGAACTTCACGCCGAGTTTCTCTGTTGCGAGTTGGCTGAAGTCAGGGAACATGCCGAAGATGCCAATGCTGCCCGTTAGCGTGGTGGGCTCGGCGAAGATATAGTCGGCACCGCAGCTGATGTAGTATCCGCCAGAAGCTGCATATCCGCCCATCGACACCACTACGGGCTTCTTGGTGCGCATCTTCTTCACGGCGTTCCATATCTGTTCGGAGGCATAGGCGCTGCCACCGGGCGAGTTGACGCGCAGCACGACAGCCTTTACGTCGTCGTCTTTCATCAGCTCTTCGAGGTCTTTCGTCACCACGTCGCCACAGATGGCTGCCGAGGTCTGTCCGTCGGCGGTGTTGACGATCTCGCCGTATGCGTAGTAGATGGCTATCTCGTTGTCAGAGCGGTTGATCTTTTCGGGCAGGTTGTTCATGTCGGTCACCGACATCTGGTTGATGACGTCGTCATCGCCGATGCCAAGGCGTTGCTTTACCGAAGCCTTTACCTCGTCGGTATAAGCGATCTTGTCAACGAGATGATGGCGCACGTAGTCCTCTGCCTTTGCGAAGGTGATGAGGCTGTCGGCATAGGCGTTGAGCTGTGCCACGGGCAGCTTTCTGCTTGCAGCCACGTCGCCCACCATGGTGTTCCACACACCGGTGATATAGGCGGTGACCTGTTCGCGGTTGGCGTCGCTCATGTGGTCCTCGCTATATGCCTCGGTGGCACTCTTGAACTTCCCCACCTTCACTATCTGCATCTTCACGCCCACTTTTGCCAGGAGATCCTTGAGGAACATGGGCTGTGCGGCGAGGCCGTGCCAGTCGATGAGTCCAGAGGGGTTGATGGCAATCTCGTCGGCCACCGAGCAGATGTAGTAAGCCTGCTGCGTGTACTGTTCGCCGTAAGCTACTATCCATTTGCCGCTCTTCTTGAAGTCGGCGAGTGCCTTGCGAATGGCCTGGCACGATGCGGGCGCGTCGGCGTCGAAGAGTCCCGCTTCGATATATATTCCCTTAACCTCTTTCTCCTCTTTGGCGCGCTTTATGGCATAGAGGATTTCGTCGAGACCGTTAGTCTCCGCCACCGAACCAACCATCTGCGCGAAGGGGTTGTCGTCAGCCCTCTCTTCAAGCGAGCCGGAGAGATTGAGAACCATGACTGAGTTGTCTTTTACCACTGTTGTCGCCTCCTGCGAGGCTATCATGCCCATCACGGATATCACCGAGATGATGCCGATAAGGATAGCGAAGAGCACCATTCCGGTGACTGTCGCAAAGGTGTACTTTAGAAAATCTTTCATCTCTTATTCTTTTTTGTTGTATGTCGTCGTTATTGCTTCACGCATCTGAGGAAAATGGCGCGTCGCAGTTCAAATAGTGGCTCCATATATTATATAATGTGGCACCACGCATTGAATAATCTGGCTTCTTAAATTAAATAATGTGGCAAAGGTAAGGTTTTTTTTTCTTATTGCAATGAAAAAGAGGGATAAAATGGCAGAAAAAGAGAAAAAACACTAAAACGGGCACTGACATTTTGTCATAATGGCGATTTTGGCACGGTTTTGGCAGTGTGCCTTGACGAAGACCGGCTGCCACGCGACACGCCACGGGGCCGGCGAGAAACACGATTGTATAACATATTAAAAATAAAAAAGCATTATGAACATCAAACCATTAGGAGACAGAGTACTGGTACTCCCTGCACCAGCAGAAGAAAAGGTAGGTAGCATCATCATTCCAGACACTGCAAAAGAGAAACCATTGCACGGCAAAGTCGTTGCTACAGGCAACGGAACCAAGGACGAGGAGATGTTCCTGAAAGAAGGCGACGAGGTGCTCTATGGAAAATACTCAGGCACCGAACTCGAATATGAAGGCACGAAATATCTGATGATGCGTCAGAGCGACGTGCTCGCTGTGATTGGATAGGAGGAAAGACATAGTTTAACAAAACAAAAAACAACAGAATCATTATGGCTAAAGAAATAAAGTTTGACGTAGATGCCCGCGAAATGTTGAAAAAGGGCGTTGACCAGTTGGCAAATGCAGTAAAGGTGACACTCGGTCCTAAGGGACGCAACGTGATCATCGAGAAGAAGTTTGGCGCACCGCAGATAACCAAGGACGGTGTGACAGTGGCTAAGGAAGTGGAACTCGAAGACCGCTTTGAGAACACCGGAGCACAGCTCGTGAAGAGCGTGGCAAGCAAGACTGGCGACGATGCCGGCGACGGTACAACCACAGCTACCATACTCACACAGAGCATCGTCAACGTGGGACTCAAGAACGTGACAGCAGGTGCCAACCCTATGGACCTCAAGCGCGGTATCGACAAGGCCGTGGCTGCTGTCGTAGAGCATATCAAGAACAGCGCCGAGCAGGTGGACGACAACTACGACAAGATCGAACAGGTGGCAACAGTGTCGGCTAACAACGACCCAGAGATAGGTAAGCTCATCGCTGATGCCATGCGCAAGGTGAGCAAGGACGGAGTCATCACCATCGAGGAGAGCAAGAGCCGCGACACTTACACCAACGTCGTTGAGGGTATGCAGTTCGACCGCGGATACCTCAGCGGATACTTCGTTACAGACGCAGAGAAGATGGAGTGTGTGATGGACAACCCATACATCCTCATCTACGACAAGAAGATCTCTAACATCAAGGACTTCCTGCCTATTCTCCAGCCAGCGGCCGAGAGCGGACGACCAATGCTCGTAATCGCTGAGGACGTTGACTCTGAGGCACTCACAACACTCGTCGTAAACCGTCTGCGTGGCGGACTCAAGATATGTGCAGTGAAGGCTCCTGGATTTGGCGACCGCAGAAAGGCTATGCTCGAGGATATCGCTGTGCTGACAGGTGGTCTCGTGATCAGCGAGGAGAAGGGACTGAAGCTCGAACAGGCTACACTCGACATGCTCGGCACTTGCGACAAGGTGACCGTCAGCAAGGACAACACCACCATCGTCAATGGTGCAGGCGACAAGCAGCTCATTGCCGACCGTGTGGCTATGATAAAGAACGAGATGGCTAACACCACAAGCTCTTACGACAAGGAGAAGCTCCAGGAGCGTCTGGCCAAGCTTGCAGGCGGTGTGGCTGTACTCTACGTGGGCGCTAACAGCGAGGTGGAGATGAAGGAGAAGAAAGACCGCGTTGACGACGCTCTCTGCGCAACACGCGCTGCTGTAGAGGAAGGCGTGGTTGCCGGTGGCGGTACAACATACATCCGCGCTCTCGAATCTCTCAAAGGTCTCAAGGGTGCCAATGCCGACGAACAGACCGGTATCAACATCGTGGAGCGTGCCATCGAGGAACCTCTCCGTCAGATCGTTGCCAACGCAGGCGGCGAGGGCGCTGTAGTCGTACAGAAGGTACGCGAGGGTGAAGGTGACTTCGGTTACAACGCTCGCACAGGCGAATATGAGGACCTCCGCAAGGCTGGTGTCATCGACCCTGCAAAGGTGGCACGCGTGGCTCTGGAGAATGCTGCATCCATCGCAGGTATGTTCCTCACCACCGAGTGTCTCATCGTCGATAAACCAGACGATAAGGCTGCTATGCCTATGGGCGGTGCACCGGGCATGGGTGGCATGATGTAATTCAGACATTGCAAAAGGGGCGTTTCTGTGCTAATTTGTTATAATTTTGTTAAAAAAGAGACAAAATACGTGCTATCGTATTGGCAAATAGGACAGAAATGCCTAACTTTGCAGCCTAAAGACATTCAGAATACGTTATCATTCATAAAAATGATTCAACACATTGATAAAAATTTTTGATTTGTTTTAGTAGATTAGTTTTTAAGTAGTTTGTTTTTTGGGAATCGGCTGTCGGGAGGCAGCCGATTTTCTTTGTTTTATAAGGAAAGTGTGAAAAGTGGAGGAAATGTTTGGTAATTACGAAAATATTGTGTAACTTCGCCGCCTGAAAGATTCTCACTGATGGAAAGACTTATAGAAATATATAGAAAATGGGCCGGAAAAGGACCCAAAAACGTGACAAGGATGCAGGGAGCCGGAAGCAACCGTGAATACTATCGTATCACGGCTGACGACGGGACGACCGTGGTGGGTGTCGTGGGAACCAGTCGCGACGAAAACCATGCCTTCATATATCTCAGCAACCATTTCTCAGCACGAAAACTGCCAGTGCCAAAGGTGTTAGCAGTAACCGACGACGAGATGTGCTACCTGCAGACCGACCTCGGAGAGACTTCGCTCTTCGACGCCATCGCAGGAGGACGCGACGCTGGAGGAAGATACACTTTAAGCGAGAAGCAACTGCTCGTCAGAACCATTCGCGAATTGCCAAACATACAGATAAGGGGAGCACGGGGACTCGACTTCGACAACTGCTACCCGCAACCAGAGTTTGACACCAATAGCGTGCTCTTCGACCTGAACTATTTCAAATACTGCTTCCTGAAACCTACAGGGCTCGACTTCCACGAACTGAAACTGGAGGCAAACTTCCATCTCCTCGCCAAAGACCTCACCTCAGAGAAATCAGAGAGCTTCATGTACCGCGACTTCCAGGCCAGAAACGTGATGCTCGACAACGACGGGAATCCGCTCTTCATCGACTTTCAGGGAGGACGTAAGGGACCATTCTACTACGACCTCGCTTCATTCTTGTGGCAAGCATCGGCTAAATACCCAAACAAACTGAGACGCGAACTGGTATATGAATACTATAACTCCCTGAAAAACTATACCGAGGTGCCCTCGGCACGACATTTTGTCGAGCGACTGAGCCTCTTCGTGCTCTTCCGCACGCTACAGGTGCTCGGAGCTTATGGATTCAGAGGATATTACGAGAAGAAAAAACACTTCATCGACTCTATTCCACCAGCAATACAAAACCTCAGGGAACTCATCAGACAGAACAACTTCCCATATCCTTACCTCATAGACGTGCTCGGTCAGCTCGTCGAGATGCCGCAGTTTGCACGCATCGAACAGCCTGCCGCCAACCGCGCCGACGGATATAAGGTAACTGAGAATAATGTGTATAAGGCTCATCCGCAAGACGGACCTGCCACATTCTCCAAATACGACGGCAAGGGGCCGCTCGTGGTTCGCGTCTATAGCTTTTCCTACAGAAAGGGAATACCTGAGGACGAGACAGAAAACGGTGGTGGATATGTTTTCGATTGCAGAAGCACACACAACCCCGGACGATATGAGCCGTACAAACAGCTCACGGGACTCGACGAACCCGTGATACGATTCCTTGAGGACGACGGCGAGATACTCACCTTCCTCGACAGCGTATATAAGCTCGCCGACGCTCATGTAGAGAGATACATGCAACGAGGGTTCACTTCGCTCATGTTCTGCTTCGGATGCACGGGAGGACAACACCGAAGCGTATATAGCGCGCAGCATCTTGCAGAACACTTGCACCGGAAATATGGCATTGAGGTGAGAGTGGTACACAGGGAACAAAACATTACACAGACGATGAAATGAGACAAGCTATGATATTTGCCGCTGGACTCGGCACAAGACTACGTCCACTCACCGACACCATGCCTAAAGCGCTGGTGGAGGTGGACGGAAAACCGCTCCTCTGGCATGTGATCCAGAAACTCAAGGAAGCGGGATTCGAACGGGTGGTGGTCAACGTCCATCATTTTGCACAGCAGATAACCGACTATCTCAACAGAAATCATAATTTCGGACTCGACATAAGGATAAGCGACGAGACACGGACGCTGCTCGACACAGGTGGAGGAATAAAAAAAGCACAACAGCTGTTCTCTCCCGATGAGCCAATCCTCATACATAACGTGGATATCCTGAGCAATGTGGATCTCGCACTCCTATATGAAAAGGCAAAAGATGACGATGCCACACTGCTCGTAAGCCAACGAGACACGTCAAGATACCTCGTGTTCGACGATGCTATGCAGCTCACTGGATGGGTGAATATCAAGACGGGAGAAACAAAAGGACCGCTTCCCGACAATTTCAACCCCCTCACGTCCACCCTCAAACGATTCGCCTTCTCAGGCATCCACGTCTTCTCGCCACGGCTGTTTGCAGCCATGGAAGGATGGCAGGAGACGTTTGGCATCATCGACTTCTATCTGTCAGCTTGCAGCAATGCCAAGGTGAGAGGCATCGTAAAAACCGACCTCAGACTGCTCGACGTGGGAAAACTCGACAGTCTTGACAAAGCAGAAAAATTCATTAACAACAAATAATTAAGAAAGAAAAATGGAACAGAAGATTATCATCCTCGACTTCGGGTCGCAGACGACCCAACTTATAGGACGACGCGTCCGTGAGCTCGACACCTTCTGCGAGATTCTTCCCTACAACAAGTTCCCGAAGGACGACCCCTCTGTCATCGGAGTCATCCTCAGCGGCTCGCCGTATTCGGTGCACGACCCAGAGGCGTTTAAGGTTGACCTTGGCGACTTCATGGGCCGACTGCCGGTATTGGGCATATGCTACGGAGCGCAGTTCATGTCGCACACACTGGGAGGAAAGGTGGAGAAGGCTGATTCGAGAGAGTACGGACGTGCGCATCTTGAGACAGTTGATACCGCCAATCCACTCTTTAAGGGCTTCGAACAGAACTCGCAGGTGTGGATGAGCCATGGCGACACCATCACCGCCATACCTGACGGATTTGAGTGTATCGCTTCTACGCGAGACGTGAAATATGCCGGATATACCAACGGCAAGGACGTCTGGGCTGTGCAGTTCCATCCTGAGGTGTTCCACAGCGTGCAGGGATCACTGCTGCTGAAAAACTTCGTGGTGGACATCTGCGGATCAAAACAGGCGTGGAGCGCGGCATCGTTTGTCGATACCACTGTGGCTGAACTGAAAGAGCAAGTGGGTGACGACCGCGTCATCCTCGGACTGTCAGGAGGCGTTGACTCGTCGGTGGCTGCCGTGCTCCTCAATCGTGCCATTGGCAAAAACCTCACCTGCATCTTTGTCGATCACGGAATGCTCCGAAAAAACGAGTTCCGCGACGTGATGCACGACTATGAGTGTCTCGGACTTAACGTCATCGGTGTGGATGCCAGCGAGAAGTTCTTCGCCGACCTTGCCGGTGTGACCGACCCTGAGCAGAAACGAAAGATCATCGGCCGCGACTTCGTGGAGGTGTTTAACGCCGAGGCAAAGAAAATAACAGGTGCAAAATGGCTCGCACAGGGCACCATCTATCCCGACCGCATAGAGAGTCTTAACATCACCGGAAAGGTTATCAAGAGCCATCATAACGTGGGCGGACTGCCAAAGGAGATGCATCTGCAGCTCTGCGAACCGCTGAAGTGGCTCTTTAAGGACGAGGTGCGTCGTGTGGGACGTCAGCTCGGCATGCCCGAACATCTCATCACTCGCCATCCCTTCCCCGGTCCTGGTCTCGCTGTCCGCATCCTTGGCGACATCACTCCTGAGAAGGTACGCATTCTCCAAGATGCCGACGACATCTACATCCGCGGCCTACGCGACTATAAGGTGCGTCTCAGCGGAGAGGAAGCGCGTAAGGTATTGGCTGCAGGAGTGCCGGCGACAATGACCGACGGAGAGATTGAGGTAAGCCTCTACGACCAGATATGGCAGGCTGGCACCGTGCTGCTTTCTACAGTGCGTAGCGTTGGAGTCATGGGCGACGAGCGTACCTACGAGCATCCCGTTGCCCTGCGTGCCGTCACCTCTACCGACGCCATGACTGCCGACTGGGCCCATCTCCCTTACGACTTCATGGCAAAGGTGTCTAACGAGATTATCAACAAAGTAAAAGGCGTCAACCGCGTCTGCTACGACATCTCCTCAAAACCACCTTCGACAATCGAGTGGGAATAAAAAAGAGTGTCTTTTGCACGATGGCCGTCTGTATGATAAGCATCGGTAAGCACAGTGCATAACAGACATATACCCATATAGTTAGACCACCATCCGAATTCCTTTTAAGAGGTGCGGATGGTGGTCTTCTCTGTATGTAATTGATTCTTGTCAGATATGTTATTTCACTGCTATTTTTACACTCTCCTTACCAATCCTGGCTACTACGATGGTGCCTTGCTTGGCAGAGAACGAAACGTTGCCATCTATTGATTTTGCAGTGCCGAGAGCCTTTCCGTCAAGAGCATAGAAGCTGACTGTATCGTTGGTGTCGAGACCGGAGATGTTGATGAAGCCTCCTGCCGACTGGATGGCGATGCCACGCTCTTTCACTGATTCAACACCATCGGCGACTTCGATAGCTTTAATAGTTCCAAAGTCGCTCCAAGGCTCTGTTGTTTTATAAGCCTCGATTGCAGATGCAGGGACGTAAAGAGTAGCATTTTCGATATTTGAATCATCGAAAGCATCAAAATCGGTTGATGGAACTTCCTCTGCGTAACAATAGACGTTTTCTATATATTTACATTCAGCGAAAGCCCTATCTCCAATACTTGTCACGGAATTAGGAATAGTGACGGAGATGAGGCCGCTGCATTCATAGAAAGCATAATCTCCAATACTTGTCACCGAATTAGGAATCGTGACGGAGGTGAGGCTGCTGCATCGATAGAAAGCCAAAGCTCCAATACTTGTCACTGAATTAGGAATCGTGACGGAGGTGAGGCTGCTGCATCCATAGAAAGCTCCTCCAATTATTGTTGATATATTTTCAGGTATAGAATAATGACCTTCATATCCCGTTGGTAAAAAGACAAACATATCATTTACAATAATTGGATGTGTGAGGCTGCTGCAATAGCTGAAAACATCATTTCCAATACTTTTCACAGAATTAGGTATTGTGACGGAGGTGAGGCTGCTGCAACTAAAGAAAGCCCAACCTCCAATACTTGTCACGGAATTAGGAATCGTGACGGAGGTGAGGCCGCTGCAATACTCGAAAGCACCATCTCCAATACTTGTCACAGAATTAGGTATAGTGACTGAGGTGAGGCCACTGCATTCCCTGAAAGCCCCATCTCCAATACTTGTCACGGAATTAGGAATCGTGACGGAAGTGAGGCCGCTGCAAGAAGCGAAAGCCCAATCTCCAATACTTGTCACAGAATTAGGAATCGTGACGGAGGTGAGGCTGCTGCAAGAAGCGAAAGCCTCATCTCCAATACTTGTCACGGAATTAGGAATCGTGACGGAGGTGAGGCTGCTGCAACCCAAGAAAGCATAATCTCCAATACTTGTCACAGAATTAGGAATCGTGACGGAGGTGAGGCTGGTGCATTCCTCGAAAGCATTATCTCCAATACTTGTCACAGAATTAGGTATCGTGACGGAGGTGAGGCTGCTGCAACTAGCGAAAGCTTCATCTCGAATACTTGTCACAGAATTAGGTATAGTGACGGAGGTGAGGCTGCTGCAACCCCAGAAAGCATCATTTCCAATACTTTTCACAGAATTAGGTATCGTGACGGAGGTGAGGCTGCGGCATTCATAGAAAGCTCCTCCAATTATTGTTGATATATTTTCAGGTATAGAATAATGACCTTCATATCCCGTTGGTAAAAAGACAAACATATCATTAACAATAATTGGATGTGTGAGGCCGCTGCAACCCCATAAAGTACCATCTCCAATACTTGTCACAGAATTAGGTATCGTGACGGAGGTGAGGCTGCTGCATTCATAGAAAGCCAAATCTCCAATACTTGTCACAGAATTAGGAATCGTTACTGAGGTGAGGCTGCGGCAACCCCAGAAAGCCCAATCTCCAATACTTGTCACAGAATTAGGAATCGTGACGGAGGTGAGGCTGCGGCAACCCCAGAAAGCATCACTTCCAATACTTGTCACAGAATTAGGTATCGTGACGGAGGTGAGGTCAATGCATTCAAAGAAAGCCGCATCTCCAATACTTGTCACAGAATATTTTGAATTCTCAAAAGTAATAGATTCGGGAATCACTATGTCACCTGAATAATCTCCGACTTGCGTTACTGTGGCGGTTGTTCCAGAAATGTCATAGTAAATCCCATCCACCTTAACAACATCTGCAGATGCTGAAATTGAGAAGAACACGCTAAGAATGAGCGTTGTCAAACATGCAGTAAATCTTTTTTTCATAATTTCAATAATAATTTAATACCTAAATTCCGCAGCACTTCAGTTTAACTTTTTTATAAGTGCCTGAACAACAAAAAGTTCTTGCATGCGGCAAGCGGCAAAGCCGAGCAGTTCAGGATTTTGCCATGTCAGATTTTTCACTTACCTTAGCGCTGCAAATCAAGACAAGCAAAAATCATCAATGACGTGGCAAAGGTACAAATTAAATCTGAGAAAATCACTCCTTTTGGAGGAATATTTCACGTGAGGGAGCATTTTTCCCGTTTTGTGGGTCCGGTAATCGACAAAGTCCTGGGACTTCGGTGCACGTCGTTCGGCTATCAAAGCGCGAGGTTGTGGAGTTCTATAACCTCAGAGGCGGCAAAGAACACATCTTCGATGACATGAACAATGGCTTCGGATGGGCAAGGCTGCCAAAGTCCTTCATGGCAGAAAACACTGTGTTCCTGCTGCTGACAGCACTCATACGCAACTTCTATAAATTCATCATGGCGAGGCTTGACGTGAAGAGGTTCGGACTAAAGAAAACCAGCCGCATCAAAGCCTTCGTATTCAAGTTCATCAGCGTGCCAGCCAAGTGGATAAGGACGGCAAGGCACTATCAGCTGAACATCTACACGGACAACAAATTATATCAGAACCCTTTTGCATTCACTGATGGCTAAGAAACCGAATTCGCGGGTAAACGGCAGCATAAAGTCCCTGTAATGCTTGACGGGGTAAGGGGAAGCTGGGCATGACCCATGCATAATCACGTCTGTAGTGGCAAGAATATCGTCAGATGGAGAAGCGAACTGCAAAATTAGTCGGCATCAATATTAGTTGCGGATTTTAGGGGAAAAAAGTTGTAACTTTGCAGCCGAAACAATGGAAAAAAGTTGCAGATATGCTTAAAAGAAAGATAATAGACAGGCTCGAAAAGTGGTATCAGTCAGGATATTACAAAGCCCCACTGGTGTTCGGCGAAAGACACTACCTCCCATTGTATATGGCATCATTGATATAGGCAAAGTTTTTGGAAACGCAACGTTTTACGTTGTTTTTCCAAAAACTTTGCAAATCCCTTCATACATCGTATTTGCAAATTACTTTATATCAGTGATTTGCAAGTTAAACGGTAGAAAAGTGGTGACGTGAATTCTGAATAGATTGAAAAAGACGAAGATTTAACACATTTAACTTTTGTAAACTACAAAAAAATGGATAAATACGGCATTTTGCAAATCATAATACAAATTCCTTGTCTTTGAGTTTATAATACTTCAACGCACGAACCATCAAACACTCACAATCCTTTTTCCATTGTTCTTTACCACATAATTCATCAACATTTGATTCTTCAGAAAAACGTCCGTCCTTACATACTCTGTACATTGGACATATATCTCCATCGATTTTTTGTAATCTGCGAAAGATTAGTTCGAATCCTGCAAGAGTAGCAGTCTCAAGATACGGATGCCCGGTTTCATTATTATTTGGCAAATATGTCATTTCTGGTGTCTCTATATATGGCAAGCCGTATGCATTTACTAGTGTCATGAATTGTCTTCTGTCTTTTATATCACCTGTATATAGCCACATTAGATAGTAGTGCACATACTCATGCACAAAAATGCTATATTTCCTATCGTCACTTAACCCCTCTTCAGTAAAATCAATATGTTCATTCAGAACCATATGTAGATGGTCTGTCTCATATCTGCCATTCTGTTCTCCTTCAAATAAAGTCATGCTAATAGAATTGAGCTAAATCAAATCAGTGACTAACAGAAATTATAACCCACTTACCATCATTATCCTTGCCTTCATGTTTCAAAGCACCAAACTTCTGCAAAGTAGAAAGGTCGCGCTCGATGGTGCGTTGGCTCACCGACAAAGTCTCCGACATTTGTTTGCCAGTGATTGTTGGAGACTCTTTGATGAGATTAAGAATTTTCCGCTGACGCTCAGTGAGTTTCGTCTCCGACATATCTCCGTCAGAGTCTCCGACATTCTGTGTGTCGGAGGTGGCAAAGATTATGGTTTGGAATTGAGTGGGAGTAGATTTGAAAAGAATCATCGGGGACAGGTTCATCGACCCTAAAGAGTGAACCAATGTACCTGTCCCCATGACCCTTCTTGAAAATGGTTTGGTGAAAATATCCGATGCAGTTGTTGTTGGTCTTGTCAACCTGACGAAGACATTCTGACTCAATGGTTTGCTGCAAGTCCTGTCCGTATATTTTTGAGTCGAACGTAAGTTTTATTGGGTCGATGAGATTCTTGTTGAACGACTTCAGGTCAATACTGCGGCGGTATTGCATCATTGTCGATTCAACGTGCTCATATATGTCTGCGTCGGAAATGAAACCTAAATTGTAATTTTTCATATTATATCTTCTTTTTACTTCAAAATGTTTTATGACAGTTGTCACAACCCTTTATCTCGTCTTCTGCCAAGCCTGTCATCTCACGCCCCTTTTCCTCGCCGTATCAAGCGAGTTCTTTAGGGTGCGGTAAGTCTTGAGGCTGTCCTCTTTCCCTTCAGCTCGACGGGCGTGAACTTAGCTATCCCCGCTATTTCTTCCCCCTCAATCCCATTCATGCCTTGAATATTTTACTTGCCGAGATGCAGCTTTTCTTATGCAAAGTTAGTAATTTTATTGTTACGTTCCAAGAAAAAGGCGGGAAAAAGTGGGAATATGATGATTTTTTTTTCAAAACCAAGAAAATGCAGGTGAAAGGGGCTCGATAGTAGCATTAAGGGAATTGAGTCAAAAAGACAAAATTTGCAACAGTATTACAGTATTACAGTTTTATTTTAAAGGGTATGCTTTTCCCCTAATTTTATCTTATATTATATATATATTTATATATATAATATAAAGTTTTTTTTCAAAAAAAAGGGATGCCTTAAAATAAAACTGTAATACTGTAATACTGTTGCTGTGTTGCTGTATTTTTAGGTTTGTTAACATACAGTATTACAGTATTACAGTTTGATTTTAAACCCACAAAATCTCTCTAACTAAGGAAAAATATTTACGTGGTTGGAGAAATATTTCGGGGTAGTTAGAAATAGTATAATACACTCTGTGTATTATAAAAAATGTTAAAGAAAAGAAGGAAGTTAAGTAAACACTTGCAAAATCGAGAAAAATGTTGTACCTTTGCAAACGTAAAAGAAAATCGGAAGCGCGCCCGAGGAATCCTGGCAGAAAGAGTTCTTTCACTTATTGCAACCATTAATATTTCAGCGGCTCACGCAGCATGCCCACCTCCAATCTGCGTCGGCGGCGGACTAAAGGCAGGCACGGGATTACTGCAGATGGCGGCAGACCAGAGGCCATCACAAGCTCATTGTCAACGACGCCATCCGTGAGGCGAGTGGACCGTCATGTGCTTGTCGTGCTTCATGTGCTTGTTGTGCTTCATGCGGAGATGCTGCTTGACATGCTTCATGCACTTCTTGCAGTGACATGGCTTATGTGGGCCATCGCGGTGAGTCACCACCACTACATCTACACCCTTGTCGTGACGCGGATTCACATTGTTCTTTCCACTGACTGTTACCACTACTGTGAGCATCATAACCAAAGTCAAAATAATCTTCTTCATAATCGTAAAGTATTAAAACGTTAAACAATAAATTTTTCTGCTGCAAAGTTACGGCTTTTCTCCTTACGTCGCAAAAGATTTACCCTAAAGGCCGGGAGGGAAATCTATATTGTAAGAAGGAAATTCCCCGAAGCTATGGTAAAGAAAAGGGATCCGCGAGGCCGTAACAGCTTTGTAACGAAATAGTAGCGAAGGCTTAAAATGATTGTAGCGGCGGTGTAATCTACTGTCTGTACCTTTGCACCCGAAAACAAAACAACATTTTTTGAAAACGAATGAAGACAGTAAAAAGACTTTTCGCCACAACAGTTGTGGCCATCGCTACAGCCTCTGCCGCATGGGCCATTGAGGCTACAGAGGAATCGAGTTTCGGAATCATCAGCGGTCAGGTGACCGACGCCGAACGACACACCCTGCCGGGTGCCACCATCCAGATTGAAAGCCTGCACACGGG
The DNA here is from genome assembly GCF_002251245.1 of Prevotella sp. P5-92. GTDB lineage: Bacteria > Bacteroidota > Bacteroidia > Bacteroidales > Bacteroidaceae > Prevotella. The sequence goes on along the minus strand of NZ_NPJG01000001.1, from coordinate 120,467 downwards.
CGTGACAGCTGACATCAACGGATTCTACAAACTGCCGAATCTCAAACCCGGAGCCTACACGCTGAAAGTGACTTACGTGGGATATAATCCAATATATAAAAAGGTGAACATCACCGACACGAAGAAGGTGATCGTGGAAGATATAGTGATGAGCGAAGGCGTCGAACTCTCGGAAGTGAACGTAAAAGGTGCCTTCACAGGACAACGACGAGCCCTGCAGATGCAAAAAGAGGCTATGGGCGTGACCAACGTGGTCAGTGCCGACCAGGTAGGCAAATTCCCCGACTCAAACATCGGCGACGCGCTGAAACGCATCAACGGCATCAACGTCCAGTACGACCAGGGCGAGGCACGCTTCGGACAGGTGCGTGGAACGAGCGCCGACCTCACCTCAGTGACTGTCAACGGCAACCGTCTGCCTTCTGCTGAGGGCGACACACGCAACGTACAACTCGACCTCATACCTGCCGACATGGTGCAGACCATCGAGGTGTCGAAGGTGGTGACGTCTGACATGGACGGCGATGCCATCGGCGGAGCTATCAACCTCGTCACGAAAAACACGCCCTTCCGTCGCGTGCTGAACTTCACGGGCTCTACAGGCTACACGTGGATCTCGGGCAAGCCACAGTGGAATATCGGCGCCACATGGGGCGATCGCTTCTTCGACGATAAGTTTGGCGTCATGGCAAGTGCATCGTACCAGTATGCCCCAGGCGGATCAGACAACACCGAGTTTGAATATGTGGAGAAGAAAGGCGAGGTACAGCTCAAGGAGGCACAGGTAAGACAGTATTACGTCACACGCGAGCGACAGAGCTACTCGCTTGCCCTCGACTATCAGTTCAACCCCATGCACAAGATTTCGTTCAAAGGCATCTACAACCGACGCAACGACTGGGAGAACCGATACCGCATCAGCTATAAGAAACTCAACTCTGAGGCCAAGGACCAGAGCGTGGTGCTGCAGACGAAGGCGGGAGATGACGACAACAAGAGCGCACGACTGGAACGCCAGCAGACCATGGACTTCACCCTCGACGGAGAGCACAACTTCGGCCGTCTGAAGATTGACTGGGCGTCGAGCTACTCGCGTGCCACCGAGGACCGCCCCAACGAGCGTTATATAGGTCTGAAGCTCAAAGGCAGCTCCGACCTTGACTTCGGCAAGTCGTTTGTCGATGTGGGCATGCGCCAGCCTTATTCCACTCTCGCCATCCCCTCTTTCAGCGAGGCGAAATGGAAGATAGACGAGTTTACCAACTCAGACCAGGCCATAAAGGAAAACGAACTTAAGGAACGCATCAACTTCACCTTGCCGCTGTCTAAAGGCCTTTATGGCAACACCGTGAAGTTCGGTTATAAATATACACGCAAGGAGAAAGAGCGTAACACCGAATATTATGACTATTCAGACGCTGCAGACAAATACATTCCCGACTGGAAAGACAATCTCGTCAACGAGGTGCGCGAGGGATTCATGCCTGGAAGCCAATATCCTATCGGAACACAGTTTGTGAGCAAGGACTACATGGGACGCATAGACTTTAACAAGGCTGACGGCGCTGAACTCTACGAGGAGGAAGCGGGAAACTATAAGGCGACGGAACAGATCCACGCTGGCTACCTCAGATTCGACCAAAAGCTCGGCGAGAGACTCGACGCTACCGTCGGACTGCGCATCGAAAACACCAGACTCAAGACCAGCGGCGTGAACTATATCATGGACGAGGACGAGAAGGAAAGCCTGAAGCCTACAGGCGTGTATAAGAACGACTACACCAATCTCTTGCCAAGCCTGCTGCTGAAATACAAGACCAGCGACGACGGAAGCATTAGGGCATCGCTGACCAAGACACTCTCACGTCCGAAATACTCTGCTCTCGTGGCTAACAAGAGCTTCAACCTCGCCGACCAAGAAGCCACCATCGGCGACCCGAACATTAAGCCTACCACATCGTGGAACATCGACCTCTCGTTCGACCATTACTTCAAGAGCATCGGAATGGTGAGTCTCGGACTCTTCTATAAAGACGTGAAAAACGTGAATATTGAAACTCTCGGATATTACAATGGCGAAGAGCTGGGTCTTGCAGGTAACAAAGAGGTATTCGAAGTAACACAGAACATGAATGCATACGATGCACGCGTATATGGAGTGGAAGCAGCCTTACAACGCGACTTCGGATTCATCACTCCGGCTCTGAGATGCCTCGGATTCTACGGCAACTACACATACACACATTCCACCACACGCAATTACAACTCACGTTTGGGCATCACCGACGGCGACGACGTGAAGATGGCCGGTTCGCCAGAGCACACCGCCAATGCCTCGCTCTACTTCGAGGACAAGGGATGGAACATACGTCTGTCATACAACTTCGCCTCGTCGTTTATCGACCAGATGAACACCGGAAGCCGCGAGCTCGACCGCTACTACGACAATGTTAACTATCTCGACATCAACGCTTCTTACACCTGGGGCAAGAAGACTAAGTTTACCGTTTTCGCCGAGGCCAACAACCTGCTCAACCAGCCTCTGCGTTACTATCAGGGACAGAAAGACCGCACCATGCAGGTGGAATACTACGGGGTGAAGGTCAATGCAGGAGTAAAGATAAACTTATAACAGTTGAACAAAAAAAACATAAGTCATGGATACAGTAATGATAGAAATAAGACGTGCCGAGAGAAACTTCTGGGCTATACTTGCCGCCATTGCCCTCTCGCTACTCTTCGCCGCGTCAGCAGGCGCACAGACGCCATGCGAATGGAAGACTCTAAAGGGCGACATCAATCTCTTCGTAGCCAACGACCTTGGTCGTAACGGCTATTACGACCAGAAGCCCATAGCCGAACTAATGGGCAAGATGGCAGACGAGATTGGTCCGGAGGCTGTCGTTGCCATTGGCGACATTCATCACTTCGACGGAGTGGCATCGGTCAACGACCCGCTGTGGATGACCAACTACGAACTCATCTACTCACACCCCGAACTGATGATCAGCTGGTTTCCGGTGCTCGGCAATCATGAATATCGCGGCAACACGCAAGCCGTGCTCGACTATTCGAAGGTGAGCCGCCGTTGGCAGATTGAAAACAGATATTACTCTAAGACATTTGCCGACGACAAAACGGGGGCTACACTCCGCATAGTGTTTCTCGACACCACTCCGCTCATCGACGGCTACCGACAGTCGAAGCGTTATCCCGATGTGGGAAAACAAGTCGTGGACGAGCAGCTGCAATGGCTTGACACTACACTGAAAGAAGCTAAGGAAGACTGGATAGTGGTCGTAGGACATCATCCCATCTATGCCGAGACAAAGAAAGACATAGTGGAACAAAAAGACATGCAACGCCGACTTCTACCAATTCTACATAAATACAACAACGTCTCGATGTATGTCTGCGGCCACATCCACAACTTCCAGCACATACGCAAAAATGGCGATACCATCGACTACGTGGTCAACTCTGCCGGCTCTCTCTCGCGCAAGGTAAAGCCCACCGACGGCACTGTGTTCTGCTCGCCTTCAACGGGTTTCTCGGTGATCAGCGCCACCAAAGAGAGCCTCTCGCTCTATATGATAGACAATCATGGTGTGGCGATACATCAGGTAAAAATCGATTGATTTTTTCTGAATTTCACTCGCGAGACTTAAACAAATAATAATGTCTCTTCTCATCTGCCATTTTCTCTATGGCATAGCGCAGCGAGGTGCGGTGCATCTCATGGGCATGGTCGTCGAGATAGCCTTCAAGAGTGGTCATGTCGCGTTTGCCCACCTCGCGCAGCATCCACCCCACGGCCTTGTGTATCAGGTCGTGGGGATGATGCATAAGTATTGTGGCGAGATGCAGGCAGTCGTCGTATTGGTCGGCACGAATCAGCATCCAGCAAGTCACCATGGCTATGCGCTGTTCCCATAGGCAGGGACTTGCAGCAAGACGGTAGAGCACCTCGCGGTCGGGCATGGTGCCGTCGGCTTGCGGATAGAGCAGCCACGGTCCGAGAATCTTCGGACACGACATATCCACGAGGTCCCAGTTGTTGGCGCTGCGGGCATGGTTAAGATAGAAACGTGCTATCTCCCCACGCCTTTCGGCATTCACCGTAGGCACCTGACGTGCCTTGGGCAGGGCGGCCTTCATCTCCTCCACAAGGAGCAGAAGACCACAGAGTCTCACCTCGTGCCACTCTGACGCTAAAAGGACTTCAATCTCTTCGAGTGGCACCTTCAGCCTGGCTTCCTTCACCACGAGGCGAGTGTCGGGCACCTTGATGCCAATAAACTGGTCACCCTCGCCATATTCGCCTTTTCCGGTCTTGAAAAATCGCATGAGGTTGGCTCTCTGCATCTCGTCGCCCATGGAGAGCAGAGTGGAAATGATGTCGTCAGCTTTTACTTTCATAACTTTTAAAGATGGGGAAAATGATATAAACTTCGAGGATGCAAAATTACAACTATTATCTGAAAGAATGTGTTTTTTGCCAAAATATTAACTAATTTTCCATAAACAAGTACTGAGAATATGCACAATAGGACGCCATCACACTAATATTTAAAAGGAAAAGTTTGGAGGAATAGATTATTATTTGTAATTTTGCACACGGATTTACACATTATATATATATTATGAAGATATTCGCCATAGGTATGAACTACCTGCAACATACAGCCGAACTCGACGGTTCGGCATATAAGCCCGAAGCGCCAGTGATATTCACCAAGGCTGACTCGGCGCTACTTAAAGACCACAAGCCATTTTTCATTCCCGACTGGTCGAAACAAGTGGACTACGAGACTGAGATCGTGATACGCATCTGCCGTCTCGGCAAAGGTATTCCCGAACGTTTCGCCCACAGATATTACGATGCCGTGACCCTCGGCATCGACTTCACCGCACGCGACATACAGAAAGAGATGAGGGCAAAAGGCATGCCGTGGGACTTGTTTAAGGGCTTCGACGGTTCGGCTGCCATAGGCGAATGGATACCAAAGGAGAAATTTCTCAACCTCCAGGCGCTGCATTTCCATCTCGACATCAACGGACACACCGTGCAGCAGGGCATGACGAGCGACATGGTGTTTAAGATCGACGAAATAGTGAGCTACATAAGCCGCTTCTTCACTCTCAAGACGGGCGACATCATCTATACCGGCACACCGGCAGGAATAGGTCCTGTGCATATCGACGACCATCTTGAGGGATATATAGAAGAACGCAAGGTGCTGGAATTCAACTGCAAATAACATGACTCGAAGATTTGTTTCCGTCATCATCCTCTCGCTCGTCTGCATGTTTTCTTTCAGTCAGACGATCAGAAATCTTACCGCGCAAGAGGTAAGGATAGATGACGCATTGCCCATGGTGAGCCAAGTGTTTGACATAGACGATGTTGATGGCGACTACTATGTGACGATAGACTATCCCACATTTTTCAACATGACATCGTCAGACATCAGAAGGCTAAAGAGGATAACCTCCGACACCTTTCCTGCCTCACCCGAGATCATCATCAGCAAGGGCGTGGAAAAGAAAAAAGCAAAGTTGAGAGCGTCGTTCATCCCTGTGGTCTATCGCGACGGACAATGGAAGAAGATAGTCAGCTACCAACTGACGCTCCACAGACGGCCGTCGATGCGCGCCAAGACCCGCGCTGGCGAGGAGTCGTTGCGCTACGCCTCACATTCGCTGCTCAGTAGCGGCAAGTGGGCGAAGATAAGGGTGGCGGAAACGGGCGTTCACGAACTGACGGAGACCGTGATCCGAAAGGCGGGATTCAAAGACCTCTCGCGTGTGGCTATCTACGGCTATGGCGGCAACCTTCAGCCTGAGGTGCTTACAGACAGTTATCTGAGGGAGAACGACGACTTGAAGGAGGTGCCATCGTGTGTGGCAGGAGGCAAACGTCTGTTCTTTGCCCGCGGACCAGTCAGCTGGAACGAGGCTGGACGCATACGTAACCCTTACTCTGACTACGGTTATTACTTCATCACCGAGCGTGACACGGCTGTGGCCACGCTCGCCGAGGATGAGTTTATAGACACTTTCCACCCCGCTCCCGAAGAGAAGAATGTGCTTTACGAGGTGGACGACTACGCCTGGTATCAGGGCGGCCGTAACCTGTATGAGGAAGCCACGATAGGCAGTGGAAACACGCGGCAGTTCTTGCTTAACTCCTGCGCCAAAGAGTCAGGAACGGTGGTATTGAACTTGTCGGCCGACAGGGCTGTGTCGCTCGACGTATCACTCAACGGCAAGATGATTGGCTCCATTTCGTTCTCAAAACCTGGCGAATATGAAGAGGCAAAGATAAGCGGAAAGACATTTCTCGTTGACCTTACGGGAAAAGACACTTTGACCATAAAACAGAACGCCGACGGAAACGTACGCCTCGACTATCTTGCCCTGATGCCCTACAACGACGCCGAACGACCTCAGCTCACCTCGTCTGACTGGAAGGTAGCGGAATATGTGGGACCGATAGCCAACCAAGACCTGCACGCCGACCACGGCATCGACATGGTCATCGTCATGCCCGAAGGACTGAAATGGCTCAGCGAGGCACAACGGCTGAAAGCCTTCCACGAGGAGCACGACGCACTGAGAGTGAAGATAGTGGCGCAGAACGAGATATGGAACGAGTTCTCCAGCGGCACGCCTGACGCCACTGCCCTCAGACGATATATGAAGATGCTTTACGACCGCGCCTCAACCGAGGCCGAAATGCCTAAGTATTTGCTTCTCTTCGGCGACGGGGCATTCGACAACCGCATGAAGACATCGATGTGGAAGAATGCTGACCCGAAGAACTTCATCCTCTGTTTTGAAAGCGAAAACTCGGTGAGCCACGTTGAGAGCTTCGTCACCGACGACTACTATGCCTTGCTCGACGACAACGAGGCGCTGAAAACCGGGACACAATATACGGGTCTGCCCGACGTGGCCGTAGGACGACTCTCGGCACGCTCGGCTACAGAGGCGAAAATCCTTGTGGACAAGATCCTGCACTACGTGAACGACTCAGAGACAGGTACGTGGAGGAACACCGCGGTATTTATGGGCGACGACGGCAACGGCAACCTGCACATGAACGACGCCGAAAAGGCGGCACAACTGTTCGTCAGCCTGCAACCGTCTATCGACGTGAAGAAAGTGATGTGGGACGCTTATCCTATGGTCACCACTTCTACGGGCGACGGATATCCTGAGGTGACAAAGCTGCTGAGACAATACATGCAGAACGGAGCTCTTCTCATGAATTACAGCGGACACGGACGCGCCGACTGCATATCGCACGAGATGGTGCTTAAACTCAGTGACTTCAGTTCCATAAAGACTTCGCGACTGCCTATGTGGTTTACTGCCTCGTGCGATATCATGCCTTTCGACTCGCAAGAGGACAACATCGGCGAGACGGCCATGAGCTATGCCGACGGAGGGTCGATAGCTTTCCTCGGCACCACACGCACCGTCTATGCCGACCGCAACAGCACCATCAACCGCGCCACGATAAAAAATCTCTTCACCAAGGGCACGGACAATAAGATGCCTACCATAGGCGAGGCGGTGAGAAAGGCAAAGGTGGAACTGGGTACCGTATCGCCGCCAGGCACAACGTCTGAAGGCAAACTGCAAGACCTCTCGATCAACAAACTTCAGTACGTGCTGCTCGGCGATCCAGCCATACGTCTTCACACTCCCGAACTGACCGTCGTGGCAGACACCATCAACGGAGTACCGACAGCCGGCGACAACCTCATCACGCTGAAGGCGGGACAGACGGTGAAGGTGGCAGGACACATTTCTGACGGCAACAGACAGCTCAACGACTTCAACGGCACGATGACTGCTACCGTGAAGGGAGCGGAAGAGACCATCGTCTGCCGACTGAACAACACCAGTTCCGACGGTGCTGAGACGGCATTCTCGTATGTTGACCGCACAAACGTCTTCTTCCGCGGCACAAACAGCGTCAGCGCCGGACGTTTCAACTTCGAATTCATCGTGCCAAAAGACATCGTATATAGCGACGAACCAGGACAGATACTCCTTTATGCAGCCTCCACCGACGGACGCCAGGCAAACGGACAGACCACCGACGTGGCGTTTACGGGCACGGCGCTCGACGCCAACGACAACATAGGCCCCGCGGTGTTCTGCTATCTTAACTCTGCGGCATTCACCAACGGCGACATAGTGTCGCCATCGCCCTATTTCATTGCCGAGATCAACGACGAGAGCGGCATCAACACCTCGGCAGCAGGCATTGGACACGACATGACCCTTACCATAGACGACAGCGAAAGCTATACACTCAACGACTATTTCTACTTCGACTTCGGCAGCTATAAGAGCGGCACCGTAGGTTTCCAGATACCATCACTGGCCGACGGCGAGCATAAGCTGACGTTCCGCGTATGGGACATCTACAACAACTCGACCGTGTCGATGCTGCAGTTCAGGGTTGACAAAAACGCTGCGCCAAAGGTGTTTGACATCGACTGTACGAACAATCCAGCTTCCACTTCCACCACGTTCCGCATCACTCACGACTGCATAGGAAGCGACGTTGACATGACGGTAGAGATATACGACATGTCGGGACGCAAGCTATGGACAAGACGACTGCAGGAAACGCCATCGTCAAACGTGATCTCACTCGACTGGGATCTCACCATGTCGGGTGGCGGCAGATTAGGCAACGGCGTGTATCTCTACAGGGTCAGAATGATAACAAAGGGCGGAGAACTGAAGACAAAGGCAAAAAAACTCATCATCCTAAGCAATAAATAAGCATGAGATTACGTTTATAACAATATAAACAAACAGAGAATGAAACGGATAATTATATATATGGTGCTGCTCTTTGCAGCCTTCGAGACAACCTCGGCTCAGGAAGACAAACTCCAAGAGTTCAACCAAGTGGAACATGCGGTGATATCACAGACCATCGCTCCTGACGCACGTGCGGCCGGTATGGGCGACGTGGGCGCGGCCACCGACCCCGACGTCAACTCGCAGTTTTGGAATCCCGCAAAATATCCTTTCTGCATCAGCAGGGCAGGACTCGCGCTTAACTACACGCCATGGCTCCGTCAGCTCGTCAACGATATCGACCTCGCTTATCTCGCTGGTTACTATCGCATAGGCGACTATAGCGCCGTGTCGGGTTCGCTCCGCTACTTCTCGCTGGGTGAGGTTATCACCTTGGACGAGTCGATGACGGTCAATCCGTATGAGATGTCGCTCGACGTGGCATATTCGCTCATGTTGAGCGAACACTTCTCCATGGCAGCCGCCTTGAGATGGATCTACTCCGACTTGCGCTATGACTATTCTGAGGATTCGGCTCCAGCATCTGCCTTTGCCGCCGACCTTGCCATGTATTACAACAACTATTTCAACATGGGCAGCCGTGAATGTCAGCTCGGCATCGGTCTCAATATCAGCAATGTAGGTAGTAAGATTTCTTATTACGGCGACGACCGCAGCCAGTTTCTTCCAGCCAACATGCGACTCGGTCTGTCGCTCCTCGTGCCTGTTGACGAGTATAACCGCTTCTCTATCAATGCCGACGCCAACAAGCTCCTCGTACCCACAGTGCCAAGACAGGAAGAGGGCGAGAGCTCTGCCGACTATCAGGAACGCGTCATCCGCGAATACAGCGACGTGAGCGCTATCTCTGGCATCTTCAAGAGCTTTGGCGATGCGCCTGGCGGATTCAAGGAAGAACTGCAAGAGATACAGTGGAGTGTGGGTGCTGAGTATGTGTATCACGACCAGTTCTCACTGCGTGCTGGTTATCACCACGAGAGCCAGAACAAGGGCAACAGAAAGTATTTCACCGTCGGCGGCGGCTTCAGGATGAACGTGTTCTCGCTCGACGTGGGTTATGTCATCTCCACCGCGCAGAGCAACCCGCTCGACCAGACTTTACGCTTCACACTGGCGTTTGACATGGATGGAATAAAAGACTTGTTCAGAAGATAAGGAGGTTGACGAGATGACAAGTAAACAAGTTGACAAGTTAATTACTCCAATACCCGCCGATGTGGGATCTTACTTCATGTAAGACCGCAGCCCGATTAATTGCTCCAACGCTGCCATAAAACCACGGTATTCGTGTGATTTTCAACAAGACATACCAAATCGGCTCTCGAAAGCAACAACTAAAAAACAAAAAAAGATGAAGATACGTGTAGGATTCGGATATGACGTCCATAAATTGGTAGAAGGACGCGACTTGTGGATGGGAGGAATAAAAATCGACCACTCGCTCGGACTTTTGGGACATAGCGATGCCGACGTGCTTATTCACGCCATCTGCGACGCTCTTCTCGGCGCTGCCAACATGCGCGACATTGGCTATCACTTCCCCGACACCTCGGCCGCCACTCTCGACATCGACAGCAAGATACTGCTGAAGAAAACCATCGGACTAATAGCCACCAAAGGATATAAATTGGGAAATATCGACGCCACCATATGTGCCGAACGGCCAAAGATGAACCCGCATATTCCCGCGATGAAGAAGTGTCTCGCCGACGTGATCGGATGCGACGAGGACGACATCTCCATCAAGGCCACGACAACAGAGAAACTCGGTTTCACCGGTCGTGAAGAGGGAATAAGTGCTTATGCAACCGTGCTTATTGAAAAAAGCCAGTCTGACTAACGTGTCTTAAACTTCTGTAACTCCCGCAATGACGGCAGCGCACAGCCAGTCTTGTTGTCAAACAGTCCGCGGTTGAGGTTGCCCTTGGTCACTTCCTTCCCTGACGCGTTCTCCTCGGGGAACCACCAAAACAGGCCTGTCACGTTCTTATGACGGCGGAGTTCTGCCACAAGCTCTTTCGTGAACATCGTCTGTCCGTCAACAGAGATGGGATAGAACTCAGAGTATGTGTCGGGCTTCGACCACGGGTCGTTGTCGTGCGAATAATATGCGGCGGTCTCCACGATCATCACGTCCTTGAAGGGGAAGTAACGCTCTAAGGAATCGAGCGTTGCCGACAACACACCCATATTGCGGTGCCACATCGGATAGTAGCTCAGACCAATGATGTCGTAGTCGTTGCGGTGACGGCGTAGCTCCTCGTAGAATCGTTTCGTTATTGCCCAGCTGCCAGCCTTCTCGGTGTGGATAATGATTTTAGACCTCGGACACACCTCACGGCAAGCCTTAGTACCGCTTTCAATCATGCGGCACAGGATGTCCCAATTGTCGCTTTCGTTGTGGTTTATCTTTCCCACTGGCCAAAGCATACCATTGGTTATCTCGTTGCCCACCTGTATCAGTTCAGGTTCGGCTCCCGCTGCCTTCATCCTCATCAGCGACGCCTTAGTGTGCGCATACACGCTGTCGCAAAGAGCCTCCTCGGTATGAGTAGCCCACTGGTGAGGAATAAACTGCTTGCCTGGGTCAGCCCAAGTGTCAGAATAGTGGAAGTCGAGCATCAACTTCATGCCTTTCTGCTTTATCTGCTTGCCGAATCTTGCCACATAGTCGATGTCCTGACACACGCCCTCGCCCTTATTAATGCCTGGAGCCTTGCTTGGATCGACAAACAGGCGCACACGGATGCAGTCCCATCCGTTTTGCTTGAAAAAGTCGAGCGCACCCACAGCATTCCCTTCGGCATCGCGATACACGGTGCCCTTCTGTTCGTAAGAAGGCAACAACGACGCGTCGCCACCCAAGAGCCTTTCCCTTACGTCGGGCAGGTTAAACACTTCAGAGAGTATGCTCTGGCTCCAGCCGCCAATGGCAATGGCTGTCATGACAATGAATAAAAATGTTTTTTTCATTCGTTATTTCAAGTTAGTTCGTAATTACTCTTTATTCGTCTTCAGAGATAATGCAAAGATAAACATTCTTTTTGTAAGCACCAAATTTTTCTACGCTTTTCTGTTGTTTAAGGGAAAATTACCCTCGAGGATTGTAAAATCTGTTGGTGACAGTTTTATTCCTAATAAAAAAAATGGCAAAATATTTTGTCGTTTGCAGAAAAGTATATAAATTTGCAAGCGACAAACCCATCGTGTAACCAAAGACAACGAGAATGAGACATCTATTTACGTTCTTTCTATGTATGTTTCTTGCCTATATAAATAAGGTGGAAGGACAATCGCTCGACGCGAGGAGCAACCTCGCCGTACTCGACATGCATGCCGGTTTGCCACACAACTTTGTCAACGACATTTATGAAGACACCCGTGGGTTTATATGGATATCCACATACGGCGGCGGACTGACGCGCTACGACGGATATTCGTTCCTCTCATTTACTTTTGGCAACCGCCGTCTCAGCCTCCGGAGCAACTCTTGCAGAAATGTGGTGGAGGACAGGTTCGGACGCCTCTGGGTGTCGTTTGACGAAGGCACCGACGTGATCGACCTCAACAGCTATCAGAAGGCTGAAATAACATCAAAGGTAGGCGACATCAACAAGATTCTTTCGCAACCGTCAGTCGCCGTCTATCGCGACACGAAAGACAATATCTGGCTGCTCACCAATAGCCATATCTATCGATTCTCATTCGATGAAACGGGCAATATTTGCGATATTAACACGGGAAAATACACCAGCAACACTCCTGAGGTACACCTACGCGACATTAACTCCGACGGGTCTGTATGGCTTTCCTCTGGCGGACGGTTAATGCTATTCACAGCCAAGAAAGGAAATATTGTTGCAAGCAAGATATCAAGCAGTCTTGATATTATCAACAACACTTATGTCACCGACATGATAAAATATCGCGGCGAGGTTTGGATTTCAACAAACATCGGACTTTTCCGCTATAATCCTTCCACCAAGACGGTACGGACATACGACAGCAGCAGTTTCGGACTAAATGGCATAGCCTATGTCACTTCGTTAGCTGTGTCTAACGACGACCTTCTGTTGGCTGGCACACTGGGCGGCATGTTCACTATTGATGTCACTGCCGGCACGTTTACACCTTGGGACACATCGGTCGTAGGAAGACATACAGGCGATTTCGTACATTGTATTCTTGTGCGTCCTGGCGTGGTATGGATAGGAACAGAGACGGTTGGCATCTATCGGTTCTCTCAGCAACAACTGAAGATAAACAACTATGTCCACACCGACAATCCCTCGACATTGTCGCCCAATTGCGTTAACGCCATGTACGTGGAACCTGACGGTACGCTCTGGGTGGGAACAGTGGATGGCGGTCTAAATCAAAAAGAGCCCATTTCATCGGAGTTTCAGCACTTCACTACACAGAACAGCAACCTTGTTCACAACGCCGTCTCCACTCTCGCAGCCGACAATAGGCGACGACTGTGGATTGGTACCTGGGGCGGCGGTGTCGATATTCTCATGCTCGACAATCCTGATGAGATTTATCATCTTGACGTAGCGGAGAATTACAAACGACTACTTTACCATGTTGGTGCTCTTGCCTACGACAAATATAACGACGGCATGTGGATAGGAACCAACGACGGACTATTCTTCTACGATTTCCAGACGAGAACGCTGTTGTTGCCTTTCAAGGGATGTCTTGAGGTACGGGGATGCATTGGCTCACTCATTGACAGCAATGGCTTGCTATGGATAGGCAGCCAGACTGGAATGAGAATTATTGATCTGACCCAACGCAATCATAAGGCAAAATTCCAATTCACACATCGTAGCTATATGTTTAAGCTCGACCAACCCGATGCCAAGATCGTTGACAAGATAACGTGCTTCTGTCAAGCCAAGGACGGTTATATCTGGGTAGGCAGCAACGGATATGGTATATATAAGGCATCACGCGGCGACGACGGCGAATGGCATTTCAAGGCTTACTCTATGGAAAACGGCCTTGCCAATAATGGAGTAAAAGGCATTGGCGAAGACCAAAACGGCAAACTATGGATCACTACCAACAACGGCCTGTCGGTATTCGACACGCAGGAAGAGACCTTCACTAACTTCGACCAGTCTGACGGGTTGTTGTCGTCATGCTTCTATTGGAATTCCTGTCTTGTGGCTGGTGCGAAAATCTATCTCGGGTCAGACAAGGGTCTGTCTGTCATCTATGGTTCCACTCAGATGTCTGACACCGACAACCGTCTTGTATTTACAACCCTTGTCGTCGATAACCAGATAGTGTCTGCAGAAAGCGACTATCTCGACACCGATATCTCTGTAGCAAAAAGAATCAACCTGCATGAGTCTGACAAGGCGTTCAGCATCTCATTCTCGGCCCTAAGCTATGGCAATGACGCCAAGGGTGTATATTGTTACCGTCTGAAAGGACTCGACCGCGAATGGACTCGCATGCGCCCCGGCGAGCACTCTGTCCGCTACTCCGCCCTACCCTCTGGCACATACACCTTTGAGGTGAAGTATCAGTCGGCCATCTCTGGCAGCGAGGTGGCAACAGCAAGTATAGAGGTAAGAGTGTTGCCTTACTTCTGGAAGTCGTGGTGGTTCTTGCTTCTTGTGATGATATGCATCACGATAGTCGCCACCTTGTTATATAAGAGGCGCATGGCAGTGATACGCGAGCGGGAGACTTTACGTCTGCTCACTCCTATACGTGAGGCGCTCGAAAACTCCGACAACCCCGAAGTGACACAAGAGCGCATACGCAAGATTCTCGACAATCAGAAACGCTATCACGAAAACTATGTACGCATAGCTGAGGAGGACCAGCAACAAGAAGCCTCAAAACGCCGCTCGTTCTTGGATCGCCTCATGATGGTTATGAAAGAGCAATATATGAATTCAGAGCTGGACGGCGACCACCTTGCCGACGCGTTAGGTATGAGTCGCAGTCTGCTTGTAAAGAAAATGAAGAGCGAGACCGGCCAGACCACGTCTCAGTTTATCAAAGACTACCGACTAAACATTGCCCGCGAGATGCTGTCACATAACGAGGGAATACGCAATATCACCGAGATTGCCTACCGCGTGGGCTTTAACGATCCTAAATACTTCACACGCTGCTTTACGAAGAAGTACGGAATCAGTCCGTCTTCTTACGTTGACTCTATGACAAAATAGAGTGAAAAAATAGCGAATAGACGCTTTTGTCCACCTAAATTGCATGTTTTTCCACCTCGTTAGACCTAATAACCGCTAAATTTGCACCCAAAAAGTGAAAATTAACCCTAATTAAACAAACCTAAATGAATTAAAATGAAGAAACAATTATTCTCCATGTTGCTATGCTTAGGTGCTGTCGGCGGAGCTGCTATTTGCCCGCTGCCTACTTTTGCCGCCGTAGCACAGAACCAGACCATCAAGGTCAAGGGACAAGTTGTTGATGAGAATGGTGAACCGCTCATCGGTGCTACCGTAAGGTTGAAAGATGCCGCCACTGGTGTCATCACCGATTTCGACGGAAACTTCTCTATCGATTGTAAGAGCAATGCTACTCTTATCGTGAGTTACATGGGTTACAAAACCCGTGAGATTGCAGTACGTGGGCGCGCAGCGCTCGAACCTATTGAATTAACTTCTGACACTAACGTGCTCGATCAGGTGGTTGTAGTAGGTTATGGTGTGCAGAAGAAAGCAGACCTTACGGGTTCTGTATCTATCGTGAATGCGGATGAACTCAAGAAAGTTTCTAACTCCAACATCTCTACAATGCTCGAAGGTAAGGTGCCTGGCGTGCAGATCACATCTGACGGACAGCCTGGCGCCGACCCATCGGTTCGCATCCGTGGTATCGGTTCTTTCGGCTCCACCGCTCCTCTCTATGTAATCGACGGTGTGCCAATGGGTACAACCATCCGCGATTTCTCTCCTAACGATATCGAGACCATTCAGGTGCTCAAGGATGCTGCTGCAGGTGCTATCTACGGTTCGCGTGCCGCCAATGGTGTGATCATCATCACCACCAAGAACGGTAAGAAAGACCAGCCTCTGAAGGTGAACTACTCTGGTTACTTCGGTATCGACCAGATTTCTGACGGTGTTTACGACGTGATGAACGCCGACCAGTACAGCAACTATATCGGTCAGGCTTGTGCCAACTCTGGCACAACTCTCCCCGGTGGATACTCTCTTGACCCAACCACAGGCAAGTACAAATTTATGGACAACACCAATACCGACTGGTTCAAGGAAGTGTTCAAGACTGGCACTCGTCAGAACCATAACGTGAACCTCAGCGGCGGTAGTGCCCATAGTACATATAACATCTCTCTCGACTACTTCAACCAGAAGGGAACACTCGAGGGAGCAGGACCAAACTACGAGCGTTACACTGCACGTGTGAACAATACCATGGATGCTAAGTTCATCAAGTTCCGCACAAGCCTCGTTTATTCACACTCCGACCAGGACAACATGGGTCTTTCGAATGCCTCTGAGTATGTACAGGGTCTCTATGGAGACGTTACCAACGTGCTCCGCGGTACACTGCTCATGCAGCCAACCATCAAGGCGTACGACGAATCCACCTGGGTTCTCGACGACAAGGTGGGTCTCGCCAACGGCTACAAGTACGACGCTTATGGATATGGTGTTTACTACGACAACATCCACGGCGATATCTCGGCGTCAAACCCGCTGCTCGTCAACAACATGCTCCAGCGAAACACTAGGGTTGACCGTTTCGTAGGTACAGCTTCTGCTGATGTTGACCTGTTTGACATGGTTGGACTGAAGTTAAAGAATCACTCGCTCCATTACAACATCAACCTCTCTTACAGCAAGACACACTGCAAGGACTTCACCTGGATTGCAGCATGGGCACAGAGCAACCGTGTATATCTCGACAAGTCCAACGAAAAGTTGACAAAGGGTTCGCGCGACTATACCGACGCCCTGATTGAAAACACACTTACTTACGACGGCACCATCGGCAAACACCATGTGAACGTCGTTGTAGGTCAGACATACGAGGAGGAATACACCGACGAGCTGACTGGCTGGGCAGTGAACTTCCCAGAGCCATACTTCCTCCAGCTCCAGAATGGCGCAAGCACCTACTCTTCTTCTTATGAGTATAAGCACGCCATCGCTTCTTACATCGGACGTATCAATTACAACTACGACGAGAAGTACCTGCTTTCTGCTGTAGTACGTCGCGACGGTAGCTCACGCCTCTCAAAAAACATCCGTTGGGGTACATTCCCTTCAGTATCTGTAGGTTGGCGTGTAGATAAGGAAAAGTTCTTCCCATTCACACCAGACGTGATGAACATGTTTAAGATTCGTGGTAGCTATGGTGTGCTCGGAAACGAGAACATCGGTGAATTTATGTTCCAGACCACCATGAACCGCAACAACATGACATATAGCTTCGGCAATATACCTGTAACAGGTTCTGCTGTTTCTACCTTCACCGACAACAACCTTGCATGGGAGAAGAAGA
This sequence comes from Prevotella sp. P5-92, assembly GCF_002251245.1. Lineage (GTDB taxonomy): Bacteria > Bacteroidota > Bacteroidia > Bacteroidales > Bacteroidaceae > Prevotella. Next base: position 103,100 of record NZ_NPJG01000001.1, on the reverse strand, counting down.
AGACCACCAACGTGGGTATCGACGTGGCAATGTTCCGCAACCGTTTGGAGTTCACCTTCGAGTGGTACAAGAACGTGTCTGAGGACCTCCTCTATGCTGTTCCAGTTCCTGCACAGGCTGGTGTAAGCAACACCACAGTGACAATGAACGCCGCCTCAATGGAAAACAGCGGTTTCGAGTTCTCTGCTACATATCGCAACAACGACCACGATTTCAAGTATCAGATTGGAGCAAACCTCAGTACACTGAACAACAAGGTCACTTCACTTGGATTCGGTACTGATTCATATATCGAAGGTGCTTACAAGACTGAGGTAGGACAGGAAATCGGTAAGTTCTACGGATGGGTTTATGAAGGTATTGCACGCACACAAGCTGACCTCGACAACCACGCCACTCAGTCAGGAGCCAATGTTGGCGACTGCCTCTACAAAGATATCTCAGGTCCAGAGGGAGAACCCGACGGCGTGATCGACGCATACGACCGGACAGTGCTTGGCAGCGGTCTGCCAAAGATCAACTTCGGTCTTAACGTACGCTTCGAGTACAAGAACTTCGACTTGAGCGTGGCTACCTTCGGTGCTCTTAACTATCACGTTAGCGACGACATCTACAACAGCCTTAACTCTTGCTATGGTTGGGGAAACAAGGACGTAGCAATGGGCGATGCAAACCGTTGGTCGGAGGATGGTACCACATACCTGTCAAGCGTTCCACGCACTTACGCAGCAAACAACGCCACACTGGCATGGAACGACCTCTTCAGCGAACGCAAGATTCAGAACGCAGCCTACTGGAAGATTGCCAATGTAGAGCTTGGCTACAACTTGCCCGACAAGTGGTTCGGCAACTATGTTTCAGGAGTTCGCGTATATGTATCTGCCCAGAACCTCCATACCTTCACCGGTTACAAGGGCTACAATGTTGACTATGCAGGCGGTACATTCACTCCTGGCTACAACTTCTGCTCTTTCCCAAGCGCACGTAGCTTCATGGCAGGTCTGCACTTCACATTCTAATCTTACACATTATATAATATAAGGAATAGTAATATGAAACTATATAAATATTCACTTGCCCTCATGATGGGCCTCTGCACCTTCTCTTCGTGTGGAGACAAGCTGGACATTACAAACCCTAACCAGCAGACATCAAGTACGTTCGGCGAAACTGCCGACGACTTGGAGGAGAGCGTAATAGCTGCCTACAACCATATCCGTATGGAGGGTACATACGCACGTGTAGGTTACAACATCGACGTGTGCCGCGGCGACGAAGTGTGGAACTCTTCACAGGTATGGTACATGCCGTTCGACGACCTCAACGAGCCTGTGACCGACGAAATCGGACAGTGGTCATGGCGTGACTGGTACTACACCATCAACGTGACCAACTTCATCCTCTCACGCACCGGCGACGACAATGCCGCCCTCTCAGACAGGATGAAGCGCATCAAGGGACAGGCCCTCTTCATCCGCGGACTGGCATACTACAACCTCGTGAACTACTACCAGACCCCGTCGCTCATCACAAACTATGCCGACTACTCGTCGCTCGACGGTCTGTATGGAACAAACGCAACCTACGACGAGGTTGTTGACCAGATAGAGAAAGACTTCTCAGAGGCCATGACCCTGCTGCCTTCACGCGATGCCGGAGGCGAATGGGCCAAGGGACGTGCCACCTGCGGTGCTGCCGCTGGCTACTATGCACGCACCCTCATGCAGCGTCATAAGTTCAGCGAGGCTCTTGCCGTGCTGAAAGACATCATCAACAAGAAGTATGGTACATACAAGCTCATGGCTAACTACGGCGACAACTTCCGTGAAGGCTCTGCATACGAGAACAACGACGAGAGCCTCTTCGAGGTTCAGTTCCTCGACAAGGACTCACAGGGTGTTGACGACGAGTGGACACCGGTGAACACTTCTCCTAACGCTACACAGGGACACGCCATAGAGTCAAACTTCTGTCCCGGAGCATACGGCGGCTGGGCTGACCTCTCTGCCTCTCCATGGCTCTACAACCTGTTCAAGGCTGAGCGCACAAAGACCGGTACCCTCGACCCACGTCTTTACTGGACCATCGGTACATACGAAGCCGACTGGGAAGGCTTTGAGAATGGAAACGTGGCTTATTCGCAGCCAATGTCGGCTAACGACATCGTTGTGACAAACAACCTCAATGGCGGTCTGCCTATCGCAAAGTGGACAAACTTGCGTACTAACCTCGTTGACAAGGTGGTGACAGGTCTTCACTGCGGTATCAACCTCCGACTGATGCGCTACTCTGACGTGCTGCTACGTGCCGCTGAATGCGAGAACGAGGTGAACGGACCTACACAGCAGGCTATTGACTGGATTAACGAGGTGCGCCGTCGTGCAAACCTTAACGACCTGAAGCTCGCCGACTTCTCTTCTGCCGACAAACTGTTTGAGCAGATTGCAAACGTGGAGCGTCCAAAAGAGTTCGGCTGTGAAACCGGTCGTGGCTTCGACCTCCTCCGCTGGGGATTCTTCTATTCTGCAGACCGTCTGCAGCAGCTGAAGGAACACGGAACATTCCGCAAGACACTTGACGACCCGAAGGCTCCTGTAAGCTACTCTGAGGTAGGCACCGACCCAATGGTTAAGTCTTCATACGACAGCTGGCTCCCAGGTCACGAGTACTTGCCAATCTATCAGGGTACACTCAACGCCAATCCAAACCTCAAGGGCAACTCTGCCAACGATGGTATCGACAACTCAACCGACTTCTTCGGCCGCGGCTGGAAAGTACGTCCGGTGGTTGACTTGAGCAAATAACAATATAAGGTAAATAACTTATAGACACGTTAACCTGACAACAAACAACTTATGTAGTTGTCAACTCGTTAACTTGTCAACAAAAAAATAAAACATTATGAAATATCTAAATAAATTATCATCCGTATTCTGCACAGCGGCCCTTGGGCTGCTTGTGCTCACGGGATGTGAGGGCGGCGACCTTTACAGCGTCAACTCGCCCGACTGGATCTCCGAGAAGATTGACTCCATCGAGAACGCCAAGAACCAAAATCAGCAAGAGGAAGTGCTCGAAGGCATGGAAGAAGATGTTTACACCGTCGGTGCCACAGATTTCTCCTCAGGCTGGTGGTCTGAATTTTCAAAATACTATGTAATACCTGACGGAAAGAAGTTCCACCTTCAGTTCAACCTGAACATCAATCCAAGTGCCTCAAACACATACAAGAACTTCGCCATGATCCTCACCAACGATGTTGACCGTGGCGGTGCAGGTTATATTGAGTATGGTGCCATCCGTTACGACAACCAGCCTTCAGGCAACTCTGAGTGGGGTGATTATATCGACCGCAGCTGCGTTGAGAGTACACTCACCTTCAACACCGACACTGATGCTGGTGTTGACAAGCTTGGCGGCAAGGTAACAATCACTATCGACCGTACTGACCCTTCAGCGTTTAATATAACAATGTCGAACGGTACTGTAGTGAAGACCTACAAGCAGAAAACCCCGCTCGCAAACCTCAACGAGGACCAGTCGAACACCAATATTCGTATATTCCTCGTGCCAGAGGGTTCGTATATCAACGTTCTCGCTGCAAACATTGAACCAATCGGCGGCTTCACTTCTGCACTCGACAAGAACCCATTGTCGATGACACTTGAGAATGTTCCTGACGAAGTTGTTAAGGGTACATCACTTGAGGATGCCGTTGCTGGTATTTCTGCTACTGTACAGTTTGAGGAAGGCGTAACAAAGGTTATTCCTGCTGCTGAACTCCTTTTCTCAGCTATTCCTGATATGGACGAGCCAGGTGAGAAAACTCTCATCGTTATCTACAACAAGACCTTTAAGGGTGAGAATTGCAGTGCGCCTATCGTGGCATACGCCAAGTTCAAGGTGGTTAATGAGATTGCATCTATTGCTATGACTCAGGCTCCTGTTCGCAACACTTATTACTTCTACAACTCTGACGCTACAGACGGAATGGAAGGTCGCTATCTGACATTCGACCCGACAGGTATGGAAGTGGTTGCAACTTACTCCGATGGAACAACTGCTGTTATCGACAACTCCAAGCTGTCGTTCTCTACAATTCCTGCTGTTCCGGGATCTGCCAAGGTGATTGTTTCTTCTGCCAACGGCAAGACTTTCGAGACAAATGTGAATATTGAGGTTTCTGCCAGCAAAAAGGTTACACCATCTACAACTATTGTAGGTGCAGAGGATAACTCAACTGGATGGTGGGGTGCTCATGCTGAGGACATCAACGTTCCTGCAGGCGAGACTCGCGAATTTAATTTCACTAACTATAGTACTCTCGGTGGAAACTGGAACAACTTTGTGCCTATCCTGCGCAGGGCAGACCTTTCTGAATATGCCGTAGTTCGTGCCGACAATTACGGATGGGGTGCCGGATATGATGGCAATCCTTATCTCCAGACTTCTGGTGGTCAGGCAGACTGGGCTACATGGCTCGCAGCAATGAATGGTGCCAAGTGTACTGTATGGGTTACCAACTGTAATAACGGAACAGCAGATATTCAGTGCATTATGCACGGAACTGACGGTATCGACTATATCCAGTACTATCTCGGTATCCGTTACGTGGAACCAAGCGACTTGTTTGTTTCATTCACAGTTGACAGTTGTCACCTTGTATTTGAATAATCATTCATTACAGAATATGATATGACTTTTTTGAGAGGTTTTAGGCTCGCGGTTAACCCCGCGGGCCTCTCTCTCAATTTCATATTCATTGTATAATATAAACAACAAACAGATAGTATTTATGAGAAACTATTTAATGGCTTTTGTCCTGCTATGCACTACTGCAGCAAATGCCGCCGACTTGAAATGGGCAATGACTACGCAGGATGGTAAATCTGTGTTTATGAACCAATTGGCATATATCCTCTATACTGACGGCAGCTCTACGATGAGCATTGTCAAGACCGACAATAGCACTATTGAGGATGTAACCAAGGTGAGTTTTGCAAAACTCGACGCTACGAGTATTTCAAGTGCCGTGGTAAAAAACGGAATCTCTCTGCTCTCGAACGTAGTTGAAGCTAACCTTACTATTACAGGATGTAAGGAAGGTCAGGCCATTACAGTTGTCTCTACGGATGGTGCTGTTAAGGTAAAGACAGTGACAAGCGGCGACCATACAAACGTTGATGTTTCTCGTCTTGCCTCTGGTGTATATATGCTTAACGTGGGTAAGACCACTGTGAAATTCATAAAGAAATAACAATTTATCACTGAAGTGATTATGAACAAGAAAATCCTCTCTTTGATATTGATGTGCACGATGGGAATTGCTTCCATTTCGGCACAAGAACTCGTGATTAAGAAAAAGGACGGCTCGGCGCAGACTGTAGGTGGAAAATTGTATTTCAAGCAGAAAGGCGATGCCGACAAGTGGTCAGCCACTACTGATGCCAATGGTGAATATTCTTCAGACAATGACATCTCGAATATTAAGAGTGCATCCATCCTTGACGGGATCGACCTCGAACTCGTGAAATATCAGTCGCCATCATATATCGACTATTATATCTCAGCAGGTAGTTCGTGGTCAGATCGCGCCAAGTGGAATCTCGCAAATATTCATGACCCGTCGGTGATGCTTGCCGAGGATGGATATTACTATATGTATTGCACTGATGCAGGATATGGAAATCCACATCATGAGGACGTTCAGGGCAACAAACACGGACATTTCCAGTGCCGCCGCTCCAAGGACCTCGTCAACTGGGAGTATATGGGTGCCACAATGTATGGCTTGCCATCATGGGTGCAGCCCAAGCTCAACGAGATACGCAAGGCTATGGGACTTAAAAACAGTACAGCCAATTTCAGCGATGACCTGCAGTTTGGATATTGGGCACCATGTGCACGCAAGGTGAAGGACGGACTCTATCGCATGTACTATTGTATAACTTGTCCAGGATATATTGATCCAACCAAGACATCATGGGGCGAGAGAGCATTCATCGGTGTAATGGAAACAACCGATCCTTCCGACCTCTCTAAATGGGAAGACAAGGGATATGTAATCACCAACTATTCCGACCGTGACCTCTCTAAGATTTATGTTTCTCCAACTGCTTGGGAGAGTTGCTATTATAAGTACAACGCCATTGACCCATCATATATCATCACTCCAGAAGGAGAGCACTGGCTTATCTACGGTTCATGGCATAGCGGTTTTGCTGCCGTGGAAATCAATCCCGAGACTGGTAAGACCAAGGCTGAACAAGGCAACCCATGGGGACCAGAGAATGAGGCAGCATACGGCAAGCGAGTATATACACGAAAAATGAGCAGCCGCTGGCAAGGCTCTGAGGCTCCCGAGGTTATCTATCATGATGGATACTACTATCTCTTTATGGCATACGATGGTTTGGATATTCCATATAACACACGTGTAGTGCGTTCAGAGAATATCGATGGTCCATATAAGAGCATGAATGGGGTAGATGTAACAAATAAGGGTGGTGATGCACTCCCCATAGTCACTCATCCTTATCAGCTTGGAGGTAACCATAGTTGGGTGGGTATCAGTCACTGTGCCGTATTTGAGGATGGCAATGGCAACTGGTATTATGCTTCTCAGCAGCGTTTCCCTGCCGATTATAACGGCAATGCCTATAGCAACGCAGTTATGTTGGGTGGTGTGCGTGCCATACGTTGGACTGACACTGGCTGGCCTATCGTGATGCCCGAGCGATATGGTGCAGTGCCACAGGCTCCAATCACAGAGGAAGAACTCATAGGCAAATGGGAGCATATATCTATTCAATATAAATATGGTGTGGCTCAGAATTCTGTGTCAATGACTCTTGGTGCTGATCATAAAGTTCTTGATGGTTGGAACAAAGGCTATGCATGGAGTTTTGACCCTGTAGAGAATGTATTGACTATTAATAATACAAAGTTGTATCTCGCACGCGAGGTTGACTGGGAAGCTACTCCACGCAAGACAACTATAGTGTATGCCGGTTACGGTAAATATAACACTACAAGTAACCAAAGGACATATTGGGGCAAGTGGGTAGGACCGCTCGACGAAGATGAGGCCGATGAAGACGAAGAGGAGAATAATGTTCAGATTGTTGGTGCACAGGACTTTTCTTCCGGTTTCTGGTCTGCTTTCTCTGACTCATACACTATTCCCGCTGGCAATGAGCTGAAACTGAAGTTTGTCAACCATTCTTCCAAGGGTAATAACTGGAACAACTGGGTGATTGCATTGACTAATGACGTGGAGCGTCAGGGAACAGGTTATCTTGAGTACTTTGTTCTGCGTGCCGACAACTATGCTTGGTGGCCTACGGGCAATACGATGGCCAATCCAGATGCCGGCTTCTCATTGACAAGCAATTACAATTGGGAAACCTTTATGAATGATATGGATGGAGCGACAGTTGAGTTGACTGTATCCAGAAAAGGTTCTACCATCAGTGTGGATGCCGTGACAACAACTACAGCCAATAATGTATATACGGAATCATTCTCAATGCCTAATTGCGGAGATGGCACACAGCCTGTACGCGCCTTCCTCGTATGCGACGGCTCGTGGTTTGAGATAGACAATTCGGCGCTGTCAATAGCGCCTGCTAACTAATGACCTAACGATGACGGGAGCTGAACGAGAGTTTGGCTCCCGTTTTTTTCGGAAACTATCCAATAATACGCTTCAAAAAGCATATCAAGATATAAATTTATCATCACTTAATATATTTTTTGAATAAAAATTATAGCTAATTCAAAAAAATGTAGTACCTTTGCACCCAATAAGATTGGCATACAACATCATTTTTTTATAATAATTTGGTTCAAATCACGGATAATGAGACTGGGAAGTCTGAAAGAATTCCGCTGTTTCGGACGCCAAAGTGATTTGGGAAGCCGAAGCAAACTAACTTTACGTCTGGGGCGCACTCTCTCATCGGGATGCTCCCCAGACTTTTTTTGCCGTAAATTATGATAGTTTAGATAAAATAAAAAAGCATCACCCGTTGTGGATGATGCTTTTTTATGCTTAAGCCTTAGCAGTGTTAACTCGCTTCTCCTTGATGCGGGCCTTCTTACCGGTGAGCTTGCGCAGGTAGTACAGCTTAGCGCGACGTACCTTACCAATCTTGTTCACCTCGATGCTGTCAATGTTTGGAGACTCGATAGGGAAGATACGCTCTACACCTACTGTTCCTGACATCTTACGAACGGTGAAACGCTTCTTGTCGCCATGACCAGCGATCTTGATTACTACACCGCGGTAGAGCTGAATACGCTCCTTAGAACCCTCGATAATTTTGTAAGCGACTGTTACAGTGTCACCAGACTTGAACTCTGGGAACTTCTTGCCGGTTGCAAATGCTTCCTCAGCAACTTTAATTAAATCCATTGTGTGTATTAAATTAAATTTGTTTTATCGTTCCAACGCAACATAACAGGCAACACGTGACTTCCTGCCAGCGATTACGCCGAAAAGCGGGTGCAAAGGTACTACATTTTCTTGAATTACAGCACTTTTCTCAAGATTTTTTTGCTTAATAACGTCATTTTTTGTAATTTTGCACGCAAAATCATACGTTTTATGAAGCATATATCATCTTTTTTGCTCCTTCTTGCCCTCACCTTGTCGCTGACGGCTTGCAAGAGCCAACACTCGGTAAGCTCTGTATCGCGGAGCGTCATCGTCGTCGATTCTCACTACGACTCCATCCCGAATGTCGATGCAGTCAAGTTCCTCTCGTCATATAAGGCAAAGGTTGACAGTATTATGAGTCCGGTGGTGGGACATAGCGCAAAGGTGATGATAGCCGAGCGTCCAGAGAGCCCGCTATCAAACCTTCTCAGCGACATCCTCGTATGGGCGGGAAACAAATACGGCGAACGGCCTGACTTTGGCATATATAATATAGGTGGCATGCGTGCCTCGCTGCCACAGGGCGAGGTCACCTTTGGTCATATTCTTGAGGTGGCTCCCTTTGAAAACAAGATTTGCTTCTTCACCATGCAAGGCTCGGACGTGATGGGACTGTTTCGCGAGATTGCCGCCCTGAAAGGCGAGGGCGTGAGCCACAGCGTGAAGCTGAAGGTCAGTGCAGAAGGCAAGCTCCTGTCAGCATCCATCAACGACATTCCCGTTGACGAGTCGAAGACTTACCGTGTGGCTTCTATCGACTATCTCGCTGAGGGCAACGACCACATGCCCTCGTTCAAGCACCATACCGACTTGAATTCACCTAAGGGCAGCGAAAACGACATGCGCAACATTATCAGCAGCTATTTCCGCGAGAAAGAACAGCAAGGCATCATCGTTGACTCTGACGTGGAAGGGAGAATAGATATTCTGGGAATGATTAGTGTCGCTGAGACCAATAGTGGAGACAGTGCCACCTCCCGTCCCTCTCCGCTTCTTGCTGACATCACCCACGCAAATAACACGTTAGTCATTCTTCATACTAACGACACCCACAGCACCATAGAGCCGGTAAGCAAATTCACGAAAGACAAGCGAGTGGCTGACCGGGGCGGCTTCGTACGCCGGGCTGCTGTGGTCGAAGAGCAACGCTCCCTGTCGCCCGACCTTCTTCTCTTCGACAGCGGCGACTTCTCACAAGGCTCGACCTACTACACCTTGTTTAAGGGCGACGTGGAGGTGGGACTGATGAACATAATGCGATACGATGCCGCCACATTAGGCAACCATGAGTTTGACTTCGGTCTCGACAATCTCGCCCGTCTCGCCCGTCTCGCCACGTTCCCCATAGTCTGCACCAACTGCGACTTCTCTGGCACTCCCGCCGAGGGACTTATTAAGCCTTACGCCATAGTGCGTCGTCACGGCATGAAGATAGGAGTGATAGGTCTCTGCCCGAAGATCGACGGCCTCATCATGCGTGAGAACCACGAGGGTGTGACTTATCTCGACCCGATAGAGTCTGCTCGCACCACGGCTAAGATGCTGAAGCAAAAGGAGAAATGCGACCTCGTAGTCTGTCTTTCCCATCTGGGATGGAAGCTCGCTCCCGACATGGACGACAACCAGCTCATCCCTTCCATCACCGACATCGACATCGTCCTCGGCGGCCATTCCCACACTTACTTCAAACAACTTGAATACGTCAACGACGCCGACGGCAAGCCTGTGGCAGTGAATCAAAACGGCAAGCACGGTGCTTTCGTGGGACGATTGGAAATGGAGTTAAAGGCAAAATAATCTTACTTGCAAAAATAGTGCTTTTTAGCGTAACGTTGCGTTTCCTGAAGCGTAACGTTGCGTTTCCCGAAGCGTAACGTTGCGTTTATGGAAGCGTGACGTTGCGTTATTTTTATGCGACGCCATGCTTTTTTCAGCCTGTATATTTCGTTTATTTTCAGCAACTTTACGGAAAATATGGAACAAAAGACAGAAATGAAGTAAAAAAAACTTTGCAGTTAGACATTTTTTTTGTACATTTGCAGCCGAATGATTAACCTCAAGAAAAACGTAAGATGAAAAAAACTATTATCGCAATCGTGATGGCAATGATGACGATAGCATCATTCGCCAAGAAAGAGACCTCGCCAGTAGAACAGTGGGGACAACTGAAAGTGGTGGGAACACAGTTATGTGACAAGAACGGCAACCCCATGACGCTGCGCGGTGCAAGCTTAGGATGGCACAACCTCTGGCCCCGATTCTACAACGCCAAAGCCGTAAAGTGGCTTGCCGACGACTGGAATGCCAAGGTGGTTCGCGCTGCCATGGGAATAATGATAGAAGACAACTACCTCGAAAATCCGAGCTTCGCCCTCGACTGTATGGAACCCGTTATCAAGCAAGCCATTAAGCAAGGTACATACGTCATCATCGACTGGCACTCACACAAGCTGCTGACCCGCGATGCCGTGAAGTTCTTCGGAAAGATGGCGAAGAAATACGGACATCATCCTAACGTCATCTACGAGATATACAACGAACCGGTAGAAGACTCATGGACCGACCTGAAGGAATATGCCAAGGCCGTGATAGACGAGATAAGGAAGTACGACCCAGACAACATCGTCCTCGTGGGATGCCCACACTGGGATCAGGACATACACCTCGTGGCAGAAAGTCCCCTCGAAGGCTACGACAATATCATGTACACCGTACACTTCTATGCCGCCACACACAAGCAGTGGCTGCGCGACCGCATTGCCGACGCTATGCAGAAAGGCATACCTGTGTTCGTGTCCGAATGTGCCTCGATGGATGCCTCGGGCGACGGCAAGATAGACAAGACAGAATGGCAGAGCTGGATAGACTTTATGGAAGCCAAGAAGATTAGCTGGGTGTGCTGGTCGGTGAGCGACAAGAACGAGACCTGCTCCATGCTGCTGCCAAGGGCAAAGGCTACTGGTGGATGGACAAAAGACCTCATCAAGCCATGGGGAAAGATGGTGAAAGAATCGCTCATCAACGTGCCGCTGAAAGCCGCTGAAGGGAAATAAACGACGTCAATCTCACTGTGACTACGAAGAAAATAAGCCGTTTTCTTTGTAGTCTCAGCAAAAAGCAGTACCTTTGCCGCCGATTTCGAAATTTGTAATAGACACTATAGTAATATCAATAGAATGAAGATTGAAAGCATTATCAGCAATGCTGTCATCGACGCTGTGAAGGCTCTCTACGGCCAGGAGATAGCGGAGACGATGGTACAACTACAGACTACAAAGCGGGAGTTTGAGGGCAACCTGACGCTCGTGGTGTTCCCGTTCCTTAAGATTTCAAAGAAGAAACCCGAAGACACGGCACAAGAGATAGGACAGTATCTGGCAGACAACTGTGAGGCTGTTGCCGCATTCAACGTGGTGAAGGGATTCCTCAACCTCGTGATAGCACAGGAGGCATGGCTCAAGTTGCTCGACGCCATCGACAGCGATGAGAAGTTCGGCGAGAAGAAAACTGACGACACCTCTCCTCTCGTAATGATAGAGTACTCTTCGCCCAACACCAACAAGCCACTGCATCTCGGACACGTGCGCAACAATCTCCTCGGATGGTCGTTGGCACAGATTATGGAGGCTAACGGCAACCGCGTGGTGAAGACAAACATCGTGAACGACCGCGGAATACACATCTGCAAGTCGATGTTGGCATGGCTGAAATACGGCAACGGCGAGACTCCTGAGACCAGCGGAAAGAAAGGCGACCACCTCATCGGCGACTACTACGTAGCTTTCGACAAGCACTATCGCGAAGAGGTAAAGCAGCTCACTGCCGAATATGTCAGCAACGGCATGGGCGAGGAGGAAGCCGAGAAGAAGGCAAAGGAAGAGGCTCCACTGATAAAAGAGGCTCACGAGATGCTCGTGAAATGGGAGCAGAACGACCCCGAGGTACGCGCCCTGTGGGAGAAGATGAACTCATGGGTGTATGCCGGCTTTGACGAGACCTACAAGGCTCTCGGCGTGGCATTCGACAAGATATACTACGAGTCGCAGACTTACCTCAAGGGCAAGGCAAAGGTAGAAGAAGGACTGGCGAAGGGACTCTTTGAGCGTCACGCCGACAACTCTGTCTGGGCCGACCTCACCGCCGAGGGTCTCGACCAGAAGCTGCTGCTGCGTTCAGACGGTACATCGGTATATATGACACAAGACATCGGCACGGCAGAGATGCGCTTCAAGGACTTCCCTATCGACAAGATGATTTACGTGGTGGGCAACGAGCAGAACTACCACTTCCAGGTGCTCTCCATACTTCTCGACCGTCTTGGCTTCAAATGGGGTAAGGAACTTGTTCACTTCTCGTATGGCATGGTAGAACTGCCTAACGGAAAGATGAAGAGCCGCGAAGGCACCGTGGTGGATGCCGACGACCTGATAGCCACAATGATTGCCGACGCCAAACAGACAAGCGAGGAGTTAGGCAAGTTTGACGACATGACTGAAGAGGAACGCAACGAGATAGCCCGCGTGGTAGGTCTCGGCGCATTGAAATACTTCATACTCAAGGTTGACGCACGCAAGAACATGCTCTTCAACCCCGAGGAGTCTATCGACTTCAACGGCAACACAGGTCCGTTTATTCAATACACCTACGCCCGCATACGCTCTATCATGCGCAAGGCTGGCGAGACGGCAACTGGCAGCAGCCTTATCTCCAAGGAGCTGAGCAACGACCTGCTGTCTCAGAAGGAAATCGACCTCATACAGAAGCTCAACGCATACGGAGCTGCAGTAGAACAAGCCGGAAAGGACTACAGCCCAAGCGGCATTGCCAACTACTGCTACGAACTGACAAAGGAGTTTAACCAGTTCTACCACGACTTCTCGATACTCAAAGAGGAGGACAACGACAAGCGAACCCTACGTCTTGTGTTGGCTCAGAACGTGGCAAAGGTGATAAAGAACGGAATGGCTCTGCTGGGCATAGAAGTGCCTGAGAGAATGTAAAAGGTTCGAAAACAAAGACGTCACCACCTTATTAGAATGATAAACCCACCTGACTATAGACACGACACGGTGTTGCCACTGCCCATGGAGGTTACTGCCGACGCATGGGCAGTGGACGCCGCATGTTCGGGCAATCCCGGACCGATGGAATACCAGTGCATTGATCTCGCTACGGGCGCACAGGTATTTCATTTCGGACCGTTGCATGGCACAAACAACATAGGTGAGTTTCTTGCCATAGTGCATGCCCTCGCCTTGCTCGACAAGATGGGCAACACTACAAAGACCATTTACTCTGACAGTTACAACGCCATGCTCTGGGTAAGCAAGAGGCAATGCAAGACCAAACTGGAACGAACGCCACAGACCGAACAGTTATACCAGATAGTGGCTCGTGCAGAGCGATGGCTACAGACTCACAGATACCAGAACCCCATAATAAAATGGGACACTAAGAGTTGGGGAGAGGTGCCTGCCGACTTCGGAAGAAAAAAATGATTACTCAACATTCAACGTAAACAGGAATCTTGCACCTCCAGTGTATGTAGAGTCAACACCCACCGTACCGCCGAGCTTCTCTGCAATAAGGTTACAGATGTTCAGTCCGAGACCGGTGCCTTGGTGGAAATTGTCGAGCTTGGAGAAGCGCTCGAATATCTCTTTCTGCTTCTCAAGAGGTATGCCCTGACCTGTATCGGTAACAGAGAATGTTACCGTTTTTTTGTCTCTGTCGTAATCGCAACCGAGTGTGATACTGCCCTTCTGCGTATATTTGATGGCATTGGTGAGATAGTTTATAAGCACCTGTTCCACTCGACGCGTATCGGTCTTTATTACAAACGAATTGTCCACATTCGTCTCAAACCGCAAATCCACATCCCTACGGCGCTTGTGTTCCACGGTCTTCAGAGCCAGGAGACAGAGGCCGTTGACATTGGTGTCGCTGAGCTGAATCTCGTATCGTCCGCTTTCGAGTTCAGAGAGCGAGATGATGTCGCCCACGAGTGTGGTAAGAAGCTCCGAGTTATGCCGTATAGTCCTGGCAAACTCCTGACGCTCGTCGTCGTCAAGTTCGATGTCTGGCGAGAGCATGAGCTGCGAGAAGCCCACGATAGCGTTGAGCGGAGTGCGTATCTCGTGACTCATGTTCTGTATAAACATCGTCTTCATGCGGTCGGAATGTTCGGCATGAACCTTTGCCTCTTTTATCTCTTTGTTTTTCTTCTCAAGATGATGGGCATAGCGCAGCGACAGCACGAGATATATGACCACAAACAAAAGCAGCAACATGACGAGCGCCACGACGACAACGACGAAGACCGACGTCTGCAGTTCCTGCACCTTCCGCTGTTCGAGTGTCATCCTCGACTTCTTGTAGCTGGCACTGTCGAGACTTCCCTCCGCCATCAGTCGAGATAGCGTAAGCCTGTTGTTGGCGTTGAGCAGTTCCTGTTTTTCAGTCAGCGACTTTTCCAGCTCCGCCCGTGCCTTGTTTTCTACTATATCTAACCTGGCAGCCTCAAGACGCAGTCGAAGGTTATCTGCCTCAAGGCTGTTGATGCCGATGATGTCGTTCATCTCTGCCCTGTCGCGCTCGAAGGTACGCACTTCTTCGAGCATCCTATAGCCTTTCTCCGCCTTTGCTGTTTCGCAAGCCTCTTTCCACTCATGCCTATTGATGTGCATGGTGACGAGCAAGTGGGCAAACTGATAAGGACTGAATGCCTCTTTTGCTATGCTTATGGCTTTGTCGCGTTCGCCGTCTATCAGCATACGGTAGATCTCCATTTTCTGTTCCTTGTCGGGATATCGGTATCCATGTTTCTCTTTCATGTCAGCCACCTTGTCGTACATGCGGTTGAATGTCGATGTGTCGTTGACATGGAATGCGATAAACGCCTCTTCAATGTCGGCGAGATATACATAGCGGTTGACGCGTATGTGCTTACGTGCCTCGTTGAGATAATCGCGGCAAGCGTCGTAGTCGCGGTCGCAGAGACACATGTCACAGAGGCGGAGGAAGGTCATCGTGGGGTCATGAGTGATGTGGTTGATCCTGAAAAGACCTATCGCCTTGTCGTAACAAACGCGCGACATGTGATAGTTTTTTCTCACTCGATAAATATCGCCAAGCGAGCGGTTGCATGTATATTCACCATATTTATCGCCTTTCCGCTGGGCGTGGTCGCGCTCTTGCGTACAGCGTTTCAGTGCGGTGAGAGTCTTGTGATTGTTAAGATGGATGGCTATCTCGTTGCTGAAAGCCATATAATAATATATGGTGTCGTGTATCTGTGAGGCCAGGTCTTGCAACCTTGCTATCGTGGAGAAAGCCTCTGTGTCGTTGCCATTCATGACGTGGTGCTGCAGTTCCACGCCCAGACCGACACACTGCACATACTTGTTTCCGCGGCTCTCGCCGAGGCGGTATAGCGCGCGTGCCTTGTCAAGTCCTTCTTTCAGGTCGCGTTTGTTCTGTGCCTCGATGTATATCTTGTATGTCTCGGGATCGAGGCGGTCTTTGGTAAACTGCGCCCTTGCTGTCTGTGGCATGCCCGACGAGAGGAGCACGACGACAAGTGCCGTCACAAGACGCAGCGGATGTGTCACCAACAACTTCGCGAATCCCTCTGCAGCCTTTACAAACCTCACGCTACCTCCGAGACGGGAGATGGCGGCGCGTGCCACAGAGAGAGTACGCTTGTATGGCTCCATGTCTTCGTTACAATATTGCGTTGCATTGAACATCGTCTCGCCACATACTGCCCATTCTGTTGTCTTGTATGTGATGCTGACGCCGGCAGAGTGTCCGTCGGCCAGTTCGTGTTCCACGTTGACGAGGCGGTCGTCGGTATGGTGTGTGGCAAAGGTGAGCAATCGGTTCATCGCCGTATTGAAGATATGCTTGTCGGTGTTTATCGTCAACGTCTCATTCCCTTTCTCGGCATATCGGACAGTCACTCCCGGCTTATAGTCGCCTTGGGTGCTGCTTGTGGCAGCGAGCAATAGCTGTGGAAGGTTTTCCTCGGCTTTCTCTACCTTCTGTCTGCCGCTTTCGATATACGAGAGGTTCAGTATATCGCCCAAGAGTGTCGTCAGTGTGGTGGAGCTCTGTTCTATCTTGCGCTTTATCACGTCCTTATCATCCTCAGATAGCTCATTGCCTGGAGTAAGCAAGATGTCGGAAAAGCCCACCACCGCATTCAGCGGCGTGCGGATGTCGTAACTGATATTTTTTACGAATCCCGACTTCAATCTCTCGGCTTCCTTGGCATGGTCGAGAGCCTCGGCAAGGGTCGTCTGGTTGCTCTTCAGTCTCTTGATATATCTTCGGTTGAGCCACAGGGCGAGCAGGGCGAAGCTAAACAGCAACAGCACAGCTGCTCCCAATCCGTAGGCGAGCATTATCTTTTGCTCGCGTCTCGAATTGACTATTGCCATCTCCGAGAGCTCCGATTCCTTCTCCACGGCGAGTTTCATGCTGTCTGCTTTCATCTTCTCTATGGCGAGCGAGTCGTTGGCGAGCTGCATCATCATATTCTCGTGAAGTTTGTTTTCCAGTTCCGCCTCAGCCTTTACCTTCAGCAGTTGCTGTTCAGCCATCTGAAATTCGAGCAAGGCATTGTCGCGTTGTAGCTTGCTTTGAGCAAACGAGGCGTTGAATTCAGCCACCTGATATACGGGCGACTCATTGCGGTCGGTGTAGATGCTCTTCTGGTTGAATTTCCAATATAGCTCGTATGCCTTCTTATAGTCACCCTTATGTTTTGCCAACAGTATCTTGGCGTTTGACAAGGTCTCGCCTGTCGCTCCCTCAACAATCTTCTCTGCCGTAGCCACATCGTCTTCCAACAATGCTTTCAGCACCATGACATATTCTTTTGAAATGGCATTATGTCTTGGTGTGTTGAGTATGACTTGCTCGTATTTCTTATACGTATCGAGAAACTCCTGCCGATAGAGTTCCTGTTTTTCGTAATAGGCTATGAGAAGACCATAGACCACAGTGAAGGTGTTCTCGGGATTCATTATACATCCTAACGCCTCTTTACTGTATCTTATCGACTCTTCCACTTTGTTGTTTTGCAGCAGCGTCATCGACAGTCGTGAATACAAGGGGGCAAGGTCTTGGTCTTTCACGTGTTCCTTCATATATTCAAGTGCCTCCCTCAATCGCACCTCAGCCTCCTTGTAGTCGCATTGTATATAAAACAGATTTGCCCTGCCGCGCAGCGCAAGGACAATGCCATAGGGGAAGTTGTCGGCTGTAGCCTTGCGATACATGTCTTCCACTCGTTGCAAGGCAATGAGATACTGGTATTTGTTGAGTGCTATGGTGCATCGCGACGACAATGCGTAATAGGCATACTGCAAAAGTCCACACTGTCTTGCATAGTGTTCCATCTTGGCACACTCCTTGGCGTGTTCCTCTTCATTCTTGGCATAGAGATAATAGGTAATCTTAGGAATAAAGGAAAGGCAGACAGCCTTATGGTCGCCTTGGGTCATCGCCTTATGATACATGGAGTCTGCCACTGCCAGACATTTTGGCGTGGCTCGCAGGCGTTGTGCTCTCTGATAATAATCAAAGAGATTATCCGCTATCTTGTACTGGTTGTTCTGGGCTGCAGACACTAATGGCAAGAAGAGCAGAATAATGGCGATTGCCAATTCTATGG
This sequence comes from Prevotella sp. P5-92, assembly GCF_002251245.1. Lineage (GTDB taxonomy): Bacteria > Bacteroidota > Bacteroidia > Bacteroidales > Bacteroidaceae > Prevotella. The sequence continues at coordinate 84,981 of NZ_NPJG01000001.1, read as the reverse complement.
CATGGTTATTCTTTCTTTTTGACATATAACACAATATTCCCATCAATTTGGTCTCTTTTCATGACCTCTGCCGCTTTCGGGAGAGCAGGAGCCGGTGTTCCTTTGCCGAGGAGCACTGGCGAGATCTCTATGCGCATTTCGTCCCATAGGCCACTGTCGATGAAGTGTCGGAGCGTCGTCGCTCCACCTTCCACCAGCAGCGACTGTATCTTCCTTTCGTATAATGCATCCATGAGTTGCTGCAATACCGGAAGAGAGAAGTCGATGCCAAGACATGGGCGGCTACTGTCCAACACGATACGCATCGGAGACCGGCCCGACCAATGACGCACATCGAGAAGGGGATGCTCACGCTCGTCGGTGACACGCCCCACGAGGATGGCGTCGGTCTCTGACCTTAGCTTGTGGACAAGCATACGGGTAAACGGTGTGGAGAAGGCATAGGCTTTCCCGTCGTGGTCGATAAAGCCGTCAGCCGACTGTGCCCACTTCAGCGTGACATAAGGCCGACGGAGCTGGTTAAAAGTTATAAAACGGCGATTAAGATGCTTGCACTCTTCTTCCAGCACCCCCACAGTGACCTCAATGCCAGCCTCGCGCAGTATGGCTATTCCCCGTCCGCTGACCTTGGCAAACGGGTCAACACATCCCACGACACACCGTCTGACACCTTTCCTCACAATCAGTTCGGCACAAGGCGGAGTCTTGCCATAGTGAGCGCAAGGCTCAAGGCTGACATAGATGGTGGCGTCTTTCAGCAGATAGCTGTCAGCGTCTTTCACCGAAGCGAAAGCATTCACCTCGGCATGACCCTCACCACACCTCACATGATAGCCCTCGCCGATGATGCGTCCTTCGGCGACGATGACAGCTCCGACCATTGGGTTCGGGCGTGCGTTCTGCAATCCGTTTGCCGCCAGTTGCAGGCAGCGTCTCATGTATCTCTCGTCTGTTGTCATATTATATCTGGTGGTGAGGGGTTATGGATTTCCACCTAAATTGCTGCAAAGTTACAAAATATACATTAAAATGACAAAAAACATAGCAGAAAGTTTTGTCTTTCGGCAATATTATTGTAATTTTGCCGCGTAGAACGTGTAAAAAGACATTCTAATGAGGGTACTTATTGTAAATACAAGCGAAAGAACAGGAGGAGCGGCTGTTGCGGCCAACAGAATCATGGAGGCTCTAAACAACAATGGAGTAAAGGCCAAGATGCTCGTACGCGACAAGGAGACCGAACAGATCACCGTGGCAAGCATAGGCAACCACATGCTCCAGCAGTGGCGCTTCCTGTGGGAACGCTTTGTTGTGTTCTGCCACCTGCATTTCTCAAGAAAACATCTTTTCGATATCGACATCGCCAACACCGGAGCCGACATCACCACGACAAGGGAATTCAAAGAGGCAGACCTCATTCACATTCACTGGATAAACCAGGGATTCCTCTCCCTACGGTCAATAAGAAAGATACTCGACAGCGGCAAACCAGTAGTATGGACCATGCACGACGTGTGGCCTGCCACCGCCATCTGCCATCTCACGATGAACTGCAGACGCTTCGTCAGCCGATGCCAAGGATGCAGGCTCCTGCCAGACAACGGCGGCGACAACGACTTGGCGTCGAAGATATGGCAGCGCAAAAAGGAAATCTATGACACGCACGACATCTCGTTTGTAGCTTGCAGCAAATGGCTTGCATCTGAGGCAAAAAAGAGTGCGCTCCTCACCGGACATCCCGTGGCTGCCATACCCAATCCGATAGACACACACGTGTTCTGTCCCGGCGACCGCCAGCTGGCTGCAAGGGCCTCATCGCTGCCTGCCGACAAGCGCATCATACTCTTTGTATCTCAACGCACCACCAACCCATACAAGGGCATGGACTATCTCGTCGAGGCTTGCGACAAGTTGGCAAGCCAATATCCTGAGATGAGGGAGAACACCATCGTGGCCGTACTTGGAGGACACTCTGAGGACGTGGTGGAGAAACTGCCCTTCAAGTCTTTCCCACTGGGATATGTCAACGACCCGCGACGTATCGTCGATATTTATCGTGCCGCGGATGTCTTCGTCTTGCCTTCGCTGTCAGAAAACCTCCCGAACACTATCATGGAAGCCATGGCATGCGGAGTGCCGTCAGTAGGGTTTAAGGTGGGAGGAATACCAGAGATGATCGACCACAAGCGCAACGGCTATGTAGCCAACTACTGCGACTCCACCGACCTTGCAGCCGGCATACACTGGGTGCTCGACGAGGCTGACTCACAGCAGACCAAGGAAGAGTGTCTGCGCAAGGTGAGCCAATGCTATTCGCAACATAGCGTGGCAATGAAATATATAGAGGTGTATAACCAAGCCATTGCCTTCAAACGGTACAAGATATGATAAAGTTTACGATCGTCACCATCACATTCAATGCTGAAGGAGTGCTGAAGCGCACTCTCGACAGTGTCCTCGCGCAACACTTCCCTCACGTGGAGCACCTGATAATCGACGGGGCTTCGACCGATAGCACCCTACAGATAGCCAACGACTACAAGAGCCTTTCAGACAATGCGCACCTCGGACACGATATCCGAATAATGAGCGAACCCGACAAGGGCATATACGACGCAATGAACAAAGGACTCAGGATGGCAACAGGCGACTACATCTGCTTTCTCAACGCCGGCGACTTCTTCCCCACTCCACACACCCTTGACACCATCGTGGAGAAAAGCTGTCTCGAGAGCGTAGCATCTACACAATGGCCTGCCGTGATATACGGCAATACCGACATCGTTGACTCTCATGGCCACTTCCTTCGCCACCGCCGGCTGACTCCGCCAAAGAAGCTCTCATGGCGTTCGTTCCGCAAAGGCATGCTTGTTTGTCATCAGGCATTCTACGCGAGGACAGACATTGCCCGACATACTCCCTACGACACCCGCTACCGTTTTTCAGCCGACGTTGACTGGTGTATAAGGGTGATGAAAGAGGCTAAGCGACGAGAACTACAGCTGCGGTATGTGGAAGATGTGGTGGCAAACTACACTATGGAAGGCCAAACGACACTGCATCACAAGGAGTCGCTACGCGAACGTTTCGACGTGATGAGGTCTCACTATGGCATCGTGGTCACCATCGTCATGCACTTATGGTTTGTAGTCAGGCAGATAATAAAGAAGTAAGGTAATCTTGGGAAGTTCAGGAAGTCAAAGAAGTTAAGGAAGTTAACTTCCAAAAGCTGAGCCATCATCATAGTTATATGAAAAGAGGGGCTGTTTCTCAACAGCCCCTCTTTCAAATCTTAAAAAACTAACTCACTACATTATCCTACATATCTAAATTACCTCAAATAAAAGTACTAACAACCTATTTTATTATGAATGATTTTCTCCTTTTAGATGTAAACCTACATTATTTCTTATGACGGTGCAAAGGTACGACGATTTTCCTATACCTGCAATCTTTTTATACATTTTTCTGCATCATCATATGTGCAAACGTTTGCACATAGCACATTATTCTTCATTCACCACAATCTTCTGACCATTAACAATATACATGCCGGCAGGCAGTCCTCTTACAGCCCTACGGCTATCTGTGTCAGCATCATACTTTCTAAGGAGAACGCCAGACAGGCTATACACCTTCACCATCTTGTTGCCTACTGGCACATCGGCCTCGATGCCTTCTACGCCCGACGTCGTCATGTCGCCAAGCAGTCCGAACCTGTCATAGAATCCGCCTTCCACATAATCCAAGTCGCCCGTCTGGGGCGAGCCTTTGACAGAGAAGATGATTCCCGTGGGCTGTCCCTCGGTATTGGCCGGTCCTACCCATTTCCATACCTCAAGTCCTCTCTCACTAACGCCAACCTTCGTACACTGGACGCCAGGCCAGGAGCCGCCCGTATAGTTCTTTTCATTGTCCCAACACCAGCAATATATGCCATTAGTCGTGTTCCAATTATTTGGCACTTCAAAGAAAGCATACATCTTTCCTTCCTCAGGCGTACAGAATTCCGGCATCTTAAACTCCGGTGCCTCCTGGTCGTTCAGTCCGTCGAGGGCTGATATGTCGAGAGCATTATCCACATAGATCTTGTATTTCTCGCCTTCGAGAGCCAGTTTCATGCCTTCGGTGTCTGCTCCGGTAGTATTGCCTAAGAGTAGTAGCGCCGAACCGTTGTCGCCTTTCACCTTCACACTATAGCCCGCGGAGTATGCTTTCTTATCAGAGATGAGGCTTTGGTTACTTATTCCTACTATATTTCTAATGTAGATCATCTTCTTGATGGCTCTCTTGTATCTACTCCAGTGTTCAAGGAACACGCATGGTGTGCCTGGCATCATGAGGATATAGGCATTGGCTGTCTCAAGGTTTGCCACACATTTGTTGTTGTCTCTATAAGTGTCGTGATTGTCAACAAAAGTCACCGAGTAGCGGTTGTAGGTGGCGTCAGAAGCGAGGCTGCTGCCGTCAAGACGGCTCCACTGTCCCTTGCCGATGGCATCGTTGATATAATACTTTAGTGCAAAGTCGAAAGCCGCACTTTGTATCACACCATCCACCTTAGTACCGTTTATCCAGTTTTTCAAAGCGTTGACATTTCCGTCCCAGTATTCGCCGACAGAGTATTTTACTCCTACCTTGGCATTATACTGGCCGGTATATTTCGCCGAATATCCCTTGACAAAGTCATAACGGAATCCCTCATAGCCGATATCGTTTCTGAGGAAGTCGAGATAAGCGTTGACATTCTCTTGTACGTTGGCACTCGTATGGTCGAGGTCGCGTGCGCCATCCCATCCCTCACCGGTGTCGCGTGCACCCGTAGGCTTATATCCCTTGTTGGCACACTCGTCGTTGCTGCAGATGTCAGAAAGTCCGAGCTGATATGTCTTTCCCTTATACGTCTCGGCAGGGAAATCTACCCACGAGCCTCCCACTCCTACACCATTGCGATGGTTGATGACAATGTCGGCAACAAATCCCACACCCAGCTCCTTGTAGGTATTTATCATCGAGCGCAGCTCTGTCTCAGTACCGAAAGCACAGTCTTGTTTAAACCAATAGACAGGATGATAGCCCATGTTCATCGTCATCGAACCGGCATAAGCTGAGTTTGGCACCCATATCAGGTCGAAGAACTCTGATATCTCATGTGCCTGACTCTCGAGCATGCTCCAACTCGACTCGGAATACGAATCCCATGCAAAACCCTGCAACATCACTCCTTTGTATCTCTCCGGCCATCCCTGGGCCGAGACATTAAGCACCACAAAAAGTAGTGCCAAAACTGTTGAATGAATCTTTTTCATCTCTTGCGGTCTTTAATCATTTATGCTGCAAAGTTAACACCTTTTATTTAATGAGTGACAAGAAAGGAAGTCTTTTATACTATTTATAATGTGCAAACGATTGCACGACATGGCGCCAGTCATATACAAAATAAAAAACGTCACTACTCATCAACGAGCAGTGACGTTAAAAGCCTATGTTTAACTAAAAAATCCTTTTATTACAATCATAATTGTTGGCTTAGTCTCGGTGTTTAGTCTGAGTCCCGAAGCTATTAGTATAGCTCGGGGCGTCATAACTAAAACCTAATACTAATTGAAAGTTTTAAAAGGGAGCCTCGCGGCGGCCTCTGCTATCCACATTAAAAAACTTTCTTTCTACCAATAACTAAAAACCTAAAACTATAAATATTACTACTAACCTAAAACAATCTATTAACCTTTTGACGGTGCAAAGTTACAACTATTTTCTCTCCGTGTCAATAGAAAAGTGTTATTACTTTCATTTTTTATATAATTCTTGACGTAAATCAATATATGTTTGCGCACACAATGCATTTTCTCCCGATTAATATTCGTTTTTATCCGCCTTCTGTTTCCAAAGTTCGAAGGCTTCTATAGCCTCGTCTGCCATAAACACCTCAACGGCCTTACGGCGCTGACCCACTGGCAGTTCGAGTTCCTGATAAATGAAATCATCGTCAAAGCCAATGGCAGCCGCATCCTTACGGTCGTTGGCGAAATATATCTTATCTATATGTGCCCAATATATTGCGCCAAGGCACATTGGGCATGGTTCGCACGAAGAGTATATCTCACATCCGCTCAAGTCGAATGTGCCCAACCGGCGTGTAGCCTTACGTATGGCGTTCACTTCGGCATGTGCCGTAGGGTCGTTGTCTATAGTAACACTATTTGAGGCCTCTGCTATTATCTCGCCGTCGCGTGCCACGACTGCCCCGAATGGTCCTCCGCCCGCTTTCACACTCTCTATCGAAAGCGCGATAGCCCTTCTCATCAGTTCTCTTTTGTCCATATATAGTTTATCAGGTTTCATGAAGTAATACATCAAATTCAACTTCATTCTCGCTTATATTCAACTCTTAGGAGTTAAGGATTTTGTGTTTAGTACCTGAAAAATTGTTCTCATTCTGAAACAGCTTTAAGATAATCCTCAAATGTATCGCATACTGTAACATTACGTTTTTCCTTGGCATCTTTTATAGCTTTCAAAGTTTTCTTTCTTGTATTAGACTCGTATGTTTCAACTTTAAAGACACCAAGAGAAAGCAAAAAATTATCTTCTGACTTTAGCATATTACAATGCCCTCATTTTGAATATTCTCATAAAAGTTATCTCCCTTTCTTTTCTCCCAATCTCGTTTTGTATATAAGATAGGATGAATCATTGAATTGGTTTTCCAACCAAGTTCCCAAAATGGATAAGTATATTTGTCATGGTCTAAAATATCTGCTTTTTCCTTATCCAATAAGATAAGCAGATCCCAATCAGAATCTTCTTTATTGTCTCCACGGGCTCTTGACCCAAACAAGATCACGTTTGAGTTTTGGGGCATGATAGTCTTTGCAGTGTCATATATTGCATCCACTACATTGCCTGATAAACTATGGTTTGAAAGCAATGTCATATTCACAATTTTATATTTCACGCCGCAAATATACGAAGAAATATCTAAACCTCCAAACATTTGACGGAAAAAAGTGAGAGGTGACGACATTGCTGCCGCCACCTCTCGGGGAATAGATTATAATTTATTGATGAAGGGAAAACATCATCACTTGATTTCACCTGTGCCCTTGGCAAAGTTCAGATAAGCTTTCTGCCCTACCTTGACAGCAACGCGTTCCTGATCGCCACCACGTCCGCGATAAGCGATATCTCCACCTAAGATGATAAATTCTGTCTTCCACCAGTCAAAGCCTTCAATGCTTACGCACATACGAAGCTCTGCGTCGTTAGCGAAAGCAGGAGATTCGAACACGCCATCCTCTGTTGTAGGAATAGTGAACTTATGTGAGTCAGCCACGTTCCATTCGCCAGCCGTATCGCCTATGAGATAAACATTAGGCTGTAGAACGGTGAATGTACGTTCAGAACCATTGTGGATATAAAGGAGATACCATCCTGCCTTACCTGCAACGAGGTTTGTTCCGTCAACAGTGATATTTGCTCCTGCAACATCATTTACAGTAGCCTGACCACCGAAGTCATCACCCCATCCAGCCTGAGGAGCGAACTTGAACTGCTCTCCCTCATGGAGATAGATGATAGTCCAGAAGTCCTCGTCAGAACCATAGCAAGGAGTCATTGGCAACCATGTAGCACCCCAGCCGTAGTTACTGCCGGTCATATAGAGTTCCAATGGCTGCTTTGTTATGCTATAGGTACCAGCCATCATATCTATCGTCATGATATATTTTCCTGGCTCCTCAATCTTTCCTGCCTGAGCGTTTTCAGTTACTAAGAAGCCAGACATTGAAGCATCACCGTCAACAGCAACACCAACAACTCCTGGATTTGCCCAAAACTCACCATTATCAATATTCTTTTGAGGAATAATCTTCCAATATTGATTGGCTTCAGTTGTAGTGAATTTGATTGTGAATACAGGATCGTCATAGATATTCACATCGCTATGACTAAACTTCAACATGCTTGCCTCGTCCCATCCACAGAAGTCACCTACGAGATAATAGTTCTGTGAAATGTCGGGTGTGATGAGAGTAACCTTTACATCAACAAAGTTTGAGTGTGCATAGAATGATTCGCCGTCTTTTGACAAATAAATGGTGGAAGCAGCCTTAAGAGTCCTCTCTACCGGAGCCTTTCCATAGATTGACTCTACCAAAGATACAAGATCTGCGGTAGCTATTGAACCGTTGGCATCAGAAGGCAATACGTCAACCTCCTCCTCTGTAGCTCCCACTTCCAGTTCATAGCCTGTAACAGTGAATCCTTCAGGTGCTTCAAAAGTTGTAGAGAACAGGTTGATTGTTTCTCCAGTTACATTATTCATGTCGATTGTCGCACCATCGGAAGCTGTGAGGGACACGTTTTGTGCCTCCTCTGCATCATAGCCCTGCGGAGCTGCCCAGTCGTCGTAGTCGCCCTTGCAACTGCTCATGAGAGCAGTCGCAAGAACCATACCGTATATTAATGACTTTTTCATATAATTCTAATTTTTGAAAATTATTACTTGTTAAAGAAGTGATAGTAACCAGTGATATCGTTGAAGATTACTCTGTAGTCACCTGCACCAACCGGAATGTTTGGTCCATTGCCAACACCCCAACCGTATGGGAATGTGCTGTTACCCCAGTTAGGATTCCATGAACTGTCAACGAGGAACTTGAGTTCTGTACCGTCTGTTGTACTGATGTCGTACATCCAAACGTGTGGACGAGCTCCTGCATAGGTGTCGCATGGAGTCATTTGAACGTCTGATGCCCAACCGTTGAAACCACCGGAAACCAACATCTGTGAATATTCCTTCGGATCTTCCTCAAGAGCAGTAAACTTCAGCTCGTTGGTGTTGGTGTTGAGGTCGATGCGATAGTAACCGGCTACAGGAACCTTAAAGTCGCCACCTTCACCAGAGTCGTCCTTTCTCTTAGGATTGTCGATGCTTCCATCGACACCACCCCACTGATCAGCCCATTCGCCAGGAACACGAACAATCTTGAAGCCAAGGTCTGGTGTGAAGTAGCCTGTGAAGGTAAGAGGTCCACGGCCTGTCTCGTCGTTAAAGTCACCGCCTTCAACAGGAGACATTGGATAAACGGCAGTACCAATTGCAGAGCCCCAAGAGCCATCTCCGACACAAGCTCCAATAAGATACCACAATTCAGGATCAGCAGCAACAAGCACTGCAAAGAAAGGCTTTACTGTTGTCTGAATGGTGTTGGAATAGCATGTCAAGCCTGAAGCCAACTTAGCCCTGAGCCTAATATACAGAGGTGTGGTCTCTGGCATTTCCTCCTCGTTGGCATATCCTCCCATCTGCATGATGGCTTTGTTGATATCCTTGGCATTAGCCTTCAACTTTGCGGAAGTGGAATAGTTCTCCAACTCCATCATCTTCGGGTTTCCTACGACCTTGCCTTCTTCATCAAGTTCGTTCTCCCAAACGTCAGTGAGCGAAATCTGCATATAATATGTGACAGCTGCAGTATAGCCGTAGTCAGGCTGCTTGCATGTGAACACGAGAGAATCTGAGTTCTCAAGGTCGTAAATGTTGCCGGCAAGGGCTGGCGCATTGAGGACGAAACTTTCGGGAGTGTTCAATGTTGGATTTGAATCCCTGTCATCCTCACACGATGTCAGTCCGAAGAAAGCGACACCGGCAAACAATGAAGCTAAAATATATTTTTTCATGTTTATTGTCCTTTATTAAATTAGTTATAACCTTCGTTCTGTTTGATGTTAGGATTGTTTGAAATCTCATTAACAGGCAGAGGGAAGATGTTCATGTATGCTGGGAACTGGCTTCCTTCATAGACGCCTCCCATCCATTCCCATTTGTAGTCAGACTGGCCTCCAAACTTACCGAAGCGAACCAAATCCATGCGGCGGCGGCCTTCGAACCAGAACTCACGGCTCCACTCATCGCAGACATCGTCGAGAGTGTATGTGCTCTTTGGAGTAGCATGAGCACGACTACGGAGTAGGTCGAGTTTTGCCTTGGCATCGGAGTTGCCTGCAACGCCATTTTTGCGGATTGAAGCCTCGGCGTATGTCAGATAAGCCTCAGCGACACGCATTATAGGAAGATCTGAATTAACAAACTCAATCACATCGTTGTTTGAGCCGTCTGAATTTACATTACGGAACTTCACACAGTTATAGCCTATGGCCTCATCAGTACCCTCATCGCTAATTGCAGGTTTAATACCCTTGTTGTAGAACAGGGCACGATCGTCACCGGCTGCAGCTATGAATTCTGCCAAAGTGTTATACTCGGCTGGTGTTTCTTTGAAGAACTTCTCGACAAGGTTCTTACGTATGCGCAAGCACTTTCCCCAACTGTTGTTTGCTCCAGATGGTGCGTAGGTATCGGTAAGATAGTCTGTCTTATTGGAATAAGAAGCTTGAATAAGGAAGTTCATACCTCCGTAACTCTGCGTCTTGACACCATCTGACAATCCAACAAGAATGTTCTCATACTGAGCTCCATTTCTGTCGTTGTCGGCGAGGAAGAGCATCTGGTAAGGAGTATATACTTCACCTGTAGTTTGATTAACAGCACTCTTATCGTTCAGCTTATAGTAACCATTATTAATTACCTTGTCTGCATAAGCCATTGCGTCATCCCAACGTGCCTTACCGGTATATACTTCAGCATTTAGATAGATTCTTGACAACAAGTTCCATGCAGCCACGCGATCGGCACGACCGTATGTAGCCTGACCAGGCTGAGCCATCTCTTCAGAACACTCGAGCAGTTCCTTCTCTATATATTCAAAGAACTCCGGACGGGTGTATCTGACAGCATAATCTGCCGATACACTCTCTGTAAATGCCGCATTGCCATAAAGGTCCATAATCTGAGCGTAGTTGTAGGCACGGATGAACCTTACCTCAGCATTTCTTTGAGCCTGATCGGCAGCATTTCCTTCCTGCGACAGATAGAAATTACACAGGGTTATTGTGAAATAGAAGCGATAATAGAGGGCAGCAGAGAAAATACAGCTCTCACCCCATGAGTTGTGGAGAAGTTCAGGAAGTCCGGCGTCAGTGGCCCAAACCCAGTGTGCTTCATCAGCTGTAAACTCGTTCAGATAGAACGCCATGCGGAACAAGTCGGAACGTCCCTCGTCAACATCGTCCAAGTCGCCATTTCCGCTTGGTCCTGTCTGTCCAGTCAAGCTGAAGCTGGCATATATTTTATTGAAAACGGCATCGTTGTCGAATTCCATAGTTTGCTGCGGGTTGATTGGATCAACATCCAAATCACCAACGCAAGATGTCAGGCCGACTGTCAATGCCAGTGCCGCAGCAGGTATAATTGATTTAAACATTCTTATTTTCATAATACTCATTGTTTAAAGATTTAGAAATTAAGGTTAAGACCAAGAACACCTGTGAATGGACGTGGATAGATGTTGCCATCGTAACCTCCGTTTATTTCCGGGTCAATTCCCTTATATTTTGTAATGGTGAACACATTCTGTGCTGTTGCATAGATACGTCCGCTGATAGGCAACTTGAAGAGTTTCTCAAAGCTATATCCAACAGTGATGTTGTCACACTTCAAGAATGATGCGTTCTGGATGAAATAGTCTGAAAGACCATCCTCTGTTGACACATAATTCCATTTCTTCTCCAAAACCATTGTTGGAACATTGTGCCATGAACTACCATTATAGAGGCGCTCTACTTCTACATTTGAGTTGCCTGCATCTACGGCATTGTAAGCATAGTTGCCAAGACTTGCGCGTAGTGAGAAGCTGAAGTCCCAATTCTTATAAATAAGTTTTGAGGTGAAGCCCATAAGCACGTCTGCATCTGCCTTCTTGTAGAAGTAACGGTCGTTGGAGTTGATGATACCATCACCATTGCGGTCAACGAATTCTCCCTCTATTGGCAAACCGTTTTGGTCGTAAACCTGCTGATATGTATAGTAAGCAGAAACTGGATGGCCTACAGCCCATGCTTGGATACCGTCAGAACCTGAGTCACCTACAGCAAGTCCGCCGTGCAGAATCTTATAGTTAGGATCGTCGCTTGCTACAAGTTTGTCTATCTTGTTGTCGTTGTAGGTCAAGTTGTAACCAACCTCCCAACGCCAATCCTTTGTTACGATAGGACGATAAGTGAGCGAGAACTCAAGACCCTGGTTGTGGAGCTCACCGACGTTGCTTGTAACCTTGTTGCGGAAGTTAGAACCAGCTGCAACGGTTACAGTGTTGATAAGGTCAGTTGTCTTACGATAATAGTAGTCAATGCTTGCTGTGAATCTGTCGTTAGCAAAACCGAGATCAAGACCTGCGTTGTATGTAGTTGTCTTTTCCCATGTAAGGGCAGTGTTAAAGGCATCAGGACGATATGTCAAACCATCGCCAACGATTGGATAATATGCTCCGATACTGTTGGTTGTATAAGAGGCAAAGTAAGAATAGTCGCCAATACCTTCCTGCTGACCTGTCTTACCCCAGCCAAGACGGAGTTTCATGTCGCTGATTGCCTTTACATCGCGAAGGATAGGCTCCTCCTTGATTTTCCATGCCAAAGCTGCAGATGGGAATACGCCCCAGCGCTGATCCTTATGGAAACGTGAAGAACCATCGTCACGGATAGTGAATGTAAAGAGGTAGCGGTCGAGGAGTGAATAGTTCAGACGACCAAAGAATGAAACAAGATAGTTCTCGGTCTTGTAGAGAGTGTTCTCTGAAGGCTGATAAATCTCATTGGGATGTTCGATACTTGTTGAAGGATATGTACCATAGTAGTAGTAGTCGGTCTCCTTGTTGAAGTGCTGCCACTCATAGCCACCCATCACGTCGATATGATGAATCTCAGCAAAATCCTTCAGATACTGTGCATAGAGGTTGAGCGAAAGGTTGTAAGTATCCTGAGTGTTCCAACCCTGGCTTCCATAATAATAGTTGTCATAGTAATAACGGCTATATTCCTTGTTGCTCTTACCAGACTTGAGGTCCATTCCGGCATTCATGTGAATGTGGAGGTCTTCAAAGCCATGAATCTTATAGTCAAGCTCGATATTTCCTGTCAACTCTTTACCCTTACCCTTGTCGGAAGCTTCGTTAAGGTAATGCACTGGGTTGTGTGTAGAAAGAGAGTTCTGAGAGAATCCCCAAGCTGTGTCTCCACGGTCAACAACACTATGATACTGGAAGTAGCCACCGAAGTTCTGCTTATAGAAGTCATCGTTCATATAAACAGGCTTTGTGGGATCCATTGACACAGCAGAACCAATGGCACTTGTGCTTGCGTAAGAAGTCTTTGAATACATACCCTTGGCGTTGAAATTAACTGTAAGGTGATCGTCGAAGAATGTAGGATTCAAACTTACGCTTGCTGTATAACGCTCATAATCTGATGTCTTGAGTACACCCTGTTGCTTGGTATAGCCGAGAGATACACGATAGGGAAGATTCTTATAGGCACCGGTAAGTGTCACGTTCTGGTCAGTAGATACTGCTGTACGATAAATCTGGTCCTGCCAGTCGGTGTCGGCAAAAAGATGCTGGGCTCCATCTGCTGGAGTTCCGTCGGCATTGTACTTTGACCAATAACCCATGTTCTTGTAATAGTCGCTTGCCTGCCACTCTTCATCAGTCATGCCACTGTTTGTCTTGATATAGTCCATGAATTCAGCGGCGTTCATTACGTCAACCTTCTTGGCAACAGCACTGACAGAAACGTTGCCATTATAAGAAATGGTTGGCTTCATGTTCTTGCGTCCCTTCTTTGTAGTGATAATAATCACACCGTTAGAAGCACGGCTACCATAGATAGCGGTGGCAGAAGCGTCCTTCAAAACTGTGAAGCTCTCGATATCGTTAGGGTTTACAAGGTTGAGGGCGTTTGACGAACCCTGCATGCCATAGTTGTCCATAGCCAAACCGTCAATCACGATAAGTGGGTCGTTTGATGCGCTGAGTGACGAACCACCACGAATTCGAATGCTCGCACCACCACCAGGCTCACCTCCGTTGTTTTGAACGTTAACACCAGCTATCTTACCGGTAATCATGTCTTGTGCACTTACCTGTACACCCTTATTCATGTCGTCTGGCTTAATAGCAGTCACCGAACCAGTAAGGTCGTTCTTCTTTGCACGGCCGTAACCGATGACAACGACGTTTTCGAGCACCTTGGCGTCGTCCTGAAGAGTAATGACAACGTTTGGAGCTGCCTTCACGTTGGCTGGCTGATAACCTACGTAAGTGACATTGAGAGTTGCTCCCTGAGGAGCCTTAATCTGGAAGTTACCGTCAAAATCTGAGACAGTACCTCCATCTTGACCTGCAACGCGAACGGTTGCACCGATGATCGGTTCGCCTGTGGCATCCTTTACATGTCCGTTGACTGTAATCTGCGCAAAGGCTCCGATTGAAAGAACGAGACCGAAAAGAACGGCCATCATTCTAAGAGGAATTCTAAATTTTACCTGCTTCATCATACATGTTTTAAAAATTTGTTATTTCTATGTTATCTAATGTTTTTTTGTTATTTTGGCCTCTATAGCGATTGCTGTTGAAGTTTTCGGGTGCAAAATTAGAAATAATTTCCTCTCGTTGTTCTTTTTTTGATATAAATCAGTATATTTGCATGCGCAAACGATTGCACAACGAAAACATAATAATTAATTATTGTATCATAACAACGTTGCGAATAAATGAATATCTTTGCAGCGTCAAATAATCACAACCAAAAATGAAGGAGTTTACACAGATGACAATGAAAGACATCGCGGCCCACTTTGGCACATCGGTGGCAACGGTGTCGAGAGCATTAAAAGACTCACCGCGCATAAGTGTCGAACGACGGAAGGCGATACAGGAATTTGCCCGCGAGCACAACTTCTGCCCGAACATGATAGCAGAATCATTGCGCAACAGCAAGGTGATGCAACCAAAGATTATCGGTGTCATCATTCCTGAGTTTGCACACTACTTCTTCTCTACCGTACTGGCGGGAATAGAAGAGAAGGCACGCGAACACGGCTACCGCATCATGGTGGCACAAAGCGGCGAAAGCTACGAAAACGAAGTGAAGATCTGCCAGTCGTTCTTTGAAAACAAGGTTTGCGGCATCATTGTCTCTCAGGCTAAGGACACGACAAACTACGACCACTTCATCAGACTAATCGAAAGCGGTGTCCCACTGGTGTTCTATGATAGAATATGTACGGGCGTGGAAGCCAGCCGTGTGGTGGTTGACGACTATAAAGGTGCATTCACCGCTGTTGAGCACATGATATCCACCGGATGCAAGCGCATAGCGTTCTTCGGTTCGCCCATGACGCTCGAGATATCGAAAAACCGGTTTAACGGATATAAGGATGCCTTGCTTAAGCACGGGTTAACGATCGAACAGACGTTGACAAGATTCTGCGACAACCGTGCCGATGCTGAGGTAATCACTCCTGAGATAATGAAGAAAGGCGACCATCCTGATGCTTTCTTTGCCGTAAACGACGATACCGCCATCGGCATCATGTATGCCGTGAAACGGCTTGGATATAAGATTCCCGCCGACATCAGCATCTGTGGATTTACTAACGGACAACGGGCCATCGCCTGCGACCCCATGCTCACCACCGTAGAACAGCGCGGACACAAAGTAGGCGAAGAGGCGGCAGACATTCTCATCAACCAGGTGGAGGGGCACACTCCCAATGGGAAAGTGGAAAGACGTATTGTGAAGACAAGATTGGTGATAAGAGGAACAACAAAAGAAGTAAAATAAAAATAAGATAATATGAAAAAACGACCCGATTTACCTTTCATGAAGCTTTGGAACATTAGCTTCGGTTTTTTTGGAGTGCAGATAGCTTACGCACTCCAAAGCGCGAACATCTCCCGCATATTCGCCACATTGGGAGCCGACCCTCACCAGCTTAGCTATTTCTGGATTCTTCCGCCACTGATGGGCATCATCGTACAGCCTATCATCGGCACCTTGAGCGACAAGACATGGTGTCGTTTTGGTAGAAGAATACCTTATTTATTTATAGGCGCGGCTATTGCTGTTCTCGTCATGTGCCTGCTGCCCAACTCGGGCTCGTTTGGCATGGCAGTCAGCACAGCCATGGTGTTCGGTCTCTGTGCCCTGATGTTTCTCGACACAAGCATCAATATGGCCATGCAGCCGTTTAAGATGCTGGTGGGCGACATGGTGAACGAGAAGCAGAAGGCCCTTGCCTATTCCATTCAGAGCTTCCTCTGCAATGCAGGTTCGCTCGTGGGCTATGTGTTCCCGTTCCTATTCACCTTGCTTGGCATCAGCAACATAGCTGCCAAGGGCGTGGTGCCAGACACTGTAATCTACTCGTTCTACATAGGTGCAGCGATACTCATCCTCTGCGTCATCTACACCACACTGAAGGTTAAGGAGATGCCTCCTGCAGAATATGCGCAGTATCACGGACTGAAAACCAACCTCGACGAGGAAAAGGTGAACGTGATTAAACTGCTGAAAAACGCTCCAAGGGCTTTCTGGACTGTCGGACTGGTTCAGTTCTTCTGCTGGGCGGCGTTCATGTATATGTGGACATACACCAACGGAGCCATTGCCGAGACTTGCTGGCAGACCACCGACCCTACCACGGCAGGCTATCAGGCAGCAGGCAATTGGGTTGGAGTGCTCTTTGCCGTGCAGGCAGTGGGAAGTGTGATATGGGCAATAGTGCTTCCAAACATTACCGACCGCAAGCTGGCATACTCCATAAGCCTTTCTATTGGAGCAGTGGGATTCTGCATGATTCCTTTTGTCAGCGACCAATATATGCTCTTCATTCCATACGTCATGATAGGTTGCGCCTGGGCTGCCATGCTTGCCATGCCTTTCGCCATTGTCACCAATGCCCTTGAGGGCTACGGACACATGGGAGTGTATCTCGGACTGTTCAACGGAACCATCTGTATTCCACAGATAGTGGCTGCCGCTTGTGGAGGTGCAATACTTTCTGCTGTGGGCAGTTTCCAGTATAACATGATGGTGGTGGCTGGAGTGTCGCTCATAATAGGAGCCATCTGCGTCTTCTTTGTGAAAGACAAGACATTGCAGAAAATGTAGTCTATGCAAACGTTTGCGCAGACTCTTTGAGCCTTTTTTTGAATTATTATCCCTCAAGCACGAAATAATTAGTACTTTTGGGCATTAAAAACTTAAACATTTGATTATGACTATACTATTCAATCTGTCGTACAACACGGTTTACGGCGAAGAAATAATGCTTAATATCATATCGGGCGACGATGCCTCGACAGTAGAAAAGTTTAAGATGGCAACACGCGACGGCAACACTTGGACATGCACAGTGAACAGCCTTGCCAAGCCGGGAGCCACGCTGAACTACTACTATAGTGTGGTGAAGAATGGAATTGAGACGCGCCGTGAATGGCTCGTTGAGCCACACCAACTCGTCATGACATCTGTGAAGGGCATCAACTATAATGTCCACGACAACTGGATTGACATTCCCGAAGACTCATACCTCTACAGCTCCGCCGTTACCGACTGCGTGGCGGCAAGAAAGAAAGGCACGCTGAAGCCCGTTGACTACTCGAAGACCCTGAAGATAAAGGTGCGCGCTCCGCAGCTCCGATCCAACGAGAGACTTGCCGTCATGGGCGAGATAGCCGAACTTGGCAAGTGGGAGGCCCTGAAGGCTTATCCCATGACCGAGCAGCAGCCTAACGAGTGGGTTGCCGACATCGACGCCACAAACATCACCGCCGAAGCTTTCGACCTGAAGTTCGTGGTTCTCGACGAGAAAAAGGACTACACGCCTATGTGGGAAAACAACAACAACCGACGCATCGTGATGCCGAAGATGAAAAACGGCGATGTGGTTGCAATAGAGATGGGCATAGCGCTCTTTTCCATATATCCTTGGAAGGCTGCCGGATGTGTCATTCCAGTATTCTCACTCCGCTCAGAGGGCAGCTTCGGCGTTGGCGACTTCGGCGACCTTAAGATGATGATTGACTGGGTGGCAAAGACAGGACAGAGAGTGTTGCAGATTTTGCCCATCAACGACACCAACATCACCCACACCTGGACCGACTCATATCCTTACAACAGCATAAGCATCTATGCCCTTCACCCACAGTATGCCGACCTGCGACAGCTCCCGGAACTGAAGGACAAGGCTCGGCGCGAACATTATGCCGCACTGCAGAAGGAACTTAACGCACTGCCGCAGATTGACTACGAGCGGGTGAACAACGCAAAGATGGAATACCTGCGTGAGATATTCGCACAGGAAGAGGCCGCGCTCACAAAGAAGGCCGACTTCAAGAGCTTCTTCGCCAACAACAAGGAGTGGCTTGTGCCATACGCTGCGTTCTGCTACTACCGCGACCTTTACGGCACAGCCACATTCAGTGAGTGGCCCGACCATCACACACTGCCCGACAAGGAACGTGAGGCAATGTCGAAGCCTTCCACTGCATTATACAAAAAAGTGGCGTTCTGGTATTTCGTGCAGTATGTGCTCGACAAGCAGATGCGTGCCGCTCACGACCATGCACGCAAGAACCGCGTAATATTAAAGGGCGACATTCCTATCGGCATCAGCCGCGACGGAGTGGAGGCTTGGGTAGAACCGCGATATTTCAACCTTAACGGACAGGCCGGTGCTCCGCCAGATGCTTTCTCCGTGAACGGACAGAACTGGGGATTCCCCACTTACAACTGGGACGAGATGATCAACGACGGATGTTCGTGGTGGGTAAGACGCTTTACCAAGATGGCAGAGTATTTCGACGCTTACCGCATCGACCATGTGCTTGGATTCTTCCGCATCTGGGAGATTCCCATCAACGCCGTGCACGGACTGCTCGGCCAGTTCTCCCCATCGCTTGGCATGACCGCCCAGGAGATAGAAAGCTACGGACTTCACTTCAACGAAGACCTCTATACACGTCCATTCATCACCGACTGGACTCTCGATCGTATGTTCGGCGAACGTGCCGGCGAGGTGAAGGAAAAGTATCTCGACCGTCTCGATGGCGAGCGCTATCAGATGAAGCCAGAATACGACACCCAGCGCAAGGTGGAACAAGCATTTAAGGGTGTGAGCGAAGAGAAAGAAATATGGCTTCGCGACTCGCTGTATGCAATGATAAGCGACGTACTATTCTTACGAGACCGTAAGGACGAGAAGAAGTTCCATCCGCGCATTGGTGTTCAGCACGACTTCATATACGAGTCGCTACACGACTCAGACAAGTATCTCTTCAACCGACTGTACAACGACTATTTCTATCGTCGCAACAACCAGTTCTGGTACTATGAGGCAATGAAGAAACTGCCTCGACTGACAGAGGCAACACGAATGCTCGTTTGTGCCGAAGACCTCGGTATGGTGCCCGACTGTGTGCCATGGGTGATGAACCAGTTGCGCATCCTCAGCTTGGAGATTCAGTCGATGCCGAAGGACGACAAGGTACGATTCGGTCATCTCTCACGCAATCCTTACCGCTCGGTATGCACCATCTCCACACACGACATGTCAACGCTGCGTCAGTGGTGGGACGAGGACTACGCACAGACTCAGGACTATTATAACTCGATGCTACACCGCGGTGGCGCCGCTCCTCATCCGCTGCCGGGATGGCTTGCCAAGGAGATAGTGTCGCGCCATCTCACGAGCCCCTCGATGCTCTGCCTCCTGTCGCTTCAAGACTGGCTGTCCATCGACGAGAAGCTCCGCCTGCCGGATGCCGACGCCGAGCGCATCAACATCCCCGCAAACCCACGTCACTATTGGCGTTATCGCATGCACATGACCATCGAACAGCTCATGGCTGCCGACAATCTCAACGATACCATCAAGGAATTGGTGGCACAAAGTGGAAGAAAATAAATCAGCAATTTGTAATTTTGTAATAAATAGATATGAAAAAGATTAGTGTTATCCTTTCTGCCTTGCTGTTGCCGCTGATGGCAATGGCTCAGAGCGTCAGCTCGCCTGACGGAAACGTAACTGTAAAGTTTTCTCTCGCTGAAGGTGGTGTGCCCACCTACGAAATGACTTATAAGAACAAACCTGTGGTGAAGACCAGCCGACTGGGACTCGAACTCGCCAAGGACAAGCATGCCTCGAAGGGTAAGCAGGAAACCGACCTCATGGATGGATTCAAGGTGACCAACACCAAGACTTCATCCTTCGACGAGACATGGACTCCCGTCTGGGGCGAATGGTCGCAGATACGCAACAACTACAACGAACTCGAGGTTGACCTCAACCAGCCTTCTGCCGACCGAAACATCATCATCCGATTCCGCGTGTATAACGAGGGATTCGGTCTGCGCTATGAGTTCCCGCAGCAGAAGTCGCTCAACTACTTCCTCATCAAGGAAGAGCACACTCAGTTCGCCATGGCGGGCGACCACACTGCATGGTGGCTTCCCGGCGACTATGACACACAGGAGCAGGAGACACAGGAAACAAAACTCTCCGGCATACGTGCACAGTTCAAGAAGGCTGTCAACTGGGACAACTCTTCTGTGTCGGTGTTCTCCGAGACGGGTGTGCAGACTGCATTGCAGATGAAGACCGACGACGGACTCTATATCAACATCCACGAGGCTGCCTGCGAGGACTATGCCACCATGCACCTCAACCTCGACGACAAGAATTTTGTGTTTGAGTCATGGCTCACCCCCGATGCAACAGGACTGAAGGGATGTATGCAGACTCCTTGCCACACTCCTTGGCGTACGGTGAAGGTGAGCGACGACGCACGCGACATGCTCTCCACATCCCTCACCCTCAACCTCAACGAACCTTGCAAGATTGAGGACACCTCTTGGATTCACCCAACAAAATACTGTGGCGTATGGTGGGAGATGATTGTAGGCAAGAGCACATGGGAATACACCTCTGGTCTGCCATCGGTGAAGCTTGGCGAGACCGACTATACAAAGCTCACTCCCAACGGCCGTCATGGAGCCAACACTGCACACGTGAAGGAGTATATCGACTTCGCCGCTGCCAACGGACTCGACCAGGTGTTGGTTGAGGGATGGAACATCGGATGGGAAGACTGGGCAAACATGTGGAAGCGCGACGTCTTCGACTTCGTCACTCCTTATCCCGACTTCGACATCAAGTATCTCAACGAGTATGCTCATTCCAAGGGTGTTAAGCTGATGATGCACCACGAGACTTCTTCAAGCACACAGAACTATGAGCGTCATCTCAACGATGCCTTCAACCTCATGAACAAATATGGCTACGACGCAGTGAAGACCGGTTATGTGGGCGACATTATCCCACGCGGCGACCACCACTACTCGCAGTCGATGAACAACCACTATATGTATGTCCTCAAAGAGGCTGCCAAGCATCATATCATGGTGAACGGACATGAGGCAGTGCGCCCCACCGGCCTTTGCCGCACATATCCTAACCTTGTGGGCAACGAATCGGCCCGAGGCACCGAGTATGAGGCATTCGGAGGCAGTCGTCCCGACCACACCGTCATCCTGCCATTCACACGTCTGCAGGGTGGTCCGATGGACTATACCCCAGGTATTCTCGAGACTCAGCTAAAGACATGGAGCGACAATCCCAACTATGTCCACACCACTCTCGTCGGCCAGCTTGCCCTTTATATGACAATGTATTCTCCACTTCAGATGGCAGCCGATCTGCCCGAGAACTACAAGAAGTTTGACGATGCCTTCCAGTTTATCCGCGACGTACCATGCGACTGGAGCGACTCCCGTTATCTCGAGGCAGAGCCTGCCCGCTACATCACAGTAGCCCGCAAGGACAAGAAGAGCGACAACTGGTTTGTAGGCGGCAAGTGCAATGAGGATGGTCATCTCACTACCCTCACCTTCGACTTCCTCGACAAGGGTCGAAAGTATGAGGCTACCATCTATGCAGATGCCAAGGATGCCGACTACGAGAAGAACCCAAAAGCTTATACCATCACCAAGAAAATCATCAAGCATGGCCAGAAGCTCAAGATACAGCAGGCTCGCGGCGGTGGCTTCGCCATTTCACTAAAAGCCCTGTAATTATTTTAAAACCACAGAGAAAAAGAGATAAAGAGTTCTTCTTATATTGAGATAGTTGCTTGCGCAACGAGAGTTCACAGAGATTGTGCGACAATAAATCTCTTTACCTCTTTATCTCTGTGGTTAAAAAACATTAGTATTATGAGAATAAATAAAAAAATAACAACGACAGTGGTCTCTTTGATGTTAGCAGGAGGAGCAATAAGCGCCCAGCAAACATTTAACGAGATGACTTACACCAAGGATGTATCTACGTTCAAGCTCAACGCCCCGTCGAAGGCGAAGAGCGTGAAGGTGAATATATATAAAGAAGGTGTAGGAGGCGAGGTGGTCAAGACCGTGAAAATGAAACGCACGGGCAACGACCTCTGGACTGCCGACATCAAGGGCGACCTCAAGGGAATGTTCTACACATTCCAAGTAGAAACCAAGAAACAGAAGATGAACGAGACTCCGGGTGTCTTTGCCAAGGCAGTGGGAGTGAACGGACGTCGCGCCGCTATCATCGACATGCAGGAAACCAATCCTGAGGGATGGTGCTGCGACAAGCGTCCAATGACCAAGCAACCCACCGACCTCGTCATCTACGAGATGCACCACCGCGACTTCTCTGTGTCGCCTCACTCAGGACTCACCCACAAGGGCAAGTTCTTGGCACTGACAGAGCCAAAGGCCGTATATCATCTGAAAAACCTCGGTGTGAATGCCATCCATATACTGCCATCATACGACTATGCCTCGGTGGATGAGTCGAAGCCCGACGTGCCTCAATACAACTGGGGCTACGACCCTCTGAACTATAACGTGCCCGAAGGTTCTTATTCCACTAATGCCGAATGTCCAATAGCCCGTATAAAGGAGTTTAAGCAGATGGTACAGGCGCTCCACAAGGCAGGCATTCGCGTCATACTCGACGTGGTGTATAACCACACATTCGACGTTGACAACAGCAACTTCAACCTCACCTATCCCGGCTATTACTACCGTACTACCGCTGACGGCAAGGTCTCCGACGGATCAGGTTGCGGCAACGAGACAGCCAGCGAAAAGCCTCTCATGCGCCAATTTATGATTGAGTCGGTGCTCTACTGGGCAAAGGAATACCATATCGACGGTTTCCGCTTCGACCTCATGGGTATCCACGACATAGAGACCATGAACATGATACGCAAGTCTCTTGACGAGATAGACCCGTCGATATATATGTATGGCGAGGGTTGGAGTGCAGGCGCTTGTGCTTATCCGACAGACAAACTTGCCATGAAGGCCAATACCCGTCAACTCAACGGCATTGGAGCATTCTGCGACGACATGCGCGACGCTCTCCGCGGTCCGTTCAGCGACGACCATAAGTCGGCATTCCTCGGTGCTATCCCCGGTAATGAGGAGAGCATAAAGTTTGGTATTACTGGAGGTATCGCCCATCCGCAGGTGGATATTAAGAAGGTGAACTACAGCAAGGCACCATGGACCAACTCTCCTGCTCAGATGATAGCCTACGTGAGTTGCCATGACGACATGTGTCTTGTTGACCGTCTGAAGGCGAGCATCCCTGGCATCACCCAAGGCGAACTCATCCGTCTCGACCTTCTCGCTCAGACTGCAGTGTTCACTGCTCAGGGCGTGCCATTCATTCTTGCCGGCGAGGAGATGCTGCGCGACAAGAAGGGAGTACACAACAGTTTCAAGTCGCCCGACTACATCAACCAGTTGCCATGGGAGAATCTTGAGAAATATCCGCAGGTGTTCGACTACTACCGTGGTCTCACCGAACTGCGTCGCAACCATCCCGCCTTCCGCATGACCGATGCCAACATGGTATATCGCAAGTTGGAATTTCTCAATGCTCCTGACTGTGTGGTGGCTTTCCGCTTGAAGGATAATGCCAACGGCGACTCATGGCGCGACATTGTGGTGATACTCAACTCCAACAAGACCGCCCAACGAATCGCCATCCCCGAAGGCACATGGACCTCTGTATGCGAGGGAGGACAAATCAACCTCGCCGGAATATCAGAGTATAAGGGCAACGAAGTGGAAGTGGCTCCACAGGAGGCTCTGATACTTTTCAGGTGATTACTATAATTACTGGAAATTCCAGAGATTCTAGAAATAAAAAACAAAAAAATGAAAAAAATACTTACCGCCTTGTTATTAGGCACAACATTGACTATGAATGCAGCAGTGAAGATAGACCGAATAGAACCTACCGACTGGTATGTGGGACTGAACGACGCAAGTCTCCAGCTCATGGTTTATGGCAAAGACATAAAGACTGCTGATGTATCGACTGACTATCCGGGAGTGAAGATAGACTCGCTCGTGCGTCTCGACTCGCCCAACTACCTCCTCGTCTATATGAACGTGAAGGATGCACAGCCCGGAACTATGACCCTGCTCTTCCAACAGGGCAAGCAGAAGAAAAAGGTGGACTATACCCTCAAGGCACGTGAGATGAAAGGTTGCGAGCGCAAAGGATTCTCTAATGCCGACGTGCTATATATGCTCATGCCCGACCGCTTTACCTCAGGCCGTACAGACAACGACCAAATAAAGGGAATGCGCGCATACAAGAACGACCGCACCCAGCCATCCTTGCGCCACGGAGGCGACCTCGAAGGCATTCGCCAGCACCTCGACTACTTCAAGGAACTCGGTGTCACCGCCCTGTGGTTTACTCCTGTGCTCGAGAATGACTCGCCCGACCACGGAACACAGAGCACATATCATGGTTATGCCACAACGAACTACTACCGCGTTGACCCGCGATTCGGCAGCAACGAAGAGTATCGCCGCCTTTGCGACGAGGCTCATGCCAAAGGTCTGAAAATTGTGATGGATATGATTTTCAACCACAGTGGATTCGAACATCCCTGGACTCTCGACATGCCTTCCAAAGACTGGCTCAACACTCCCGAATGGCTGTCACCTGAGAATCAGGCAAAAGCCGTGGAGATGAACACCATGGACGGAGCCGCCAAGGTGAACGACAAGTATCTTCAGACCAGCTATAAGCTCACTCCTGTGATGGATCCCTACGCCTCAAAGATTGACATGCACGAGACCGTTGACGGTTGGTTTGTACCCACCATGCCCGACCTCAACCAGCGCAACCCTCATGTGATAAAGTATCTCATTCAGAATAGTATCTGGTGGATAGAGACTGTAGGTATCGACGGCATACGTATGGACACCTATCCATACGCCGACCGCGACGCCATGGCACACTGGATGAAGGTCATCTCTGAGGAATATCCTAACTTCAACACCGTGGGCGAGACATGGGTCACTGAGCCTGCCTACACTGCCGCATGGCAGAAAGACTCTCGGCTCACCGACCGCAACAGCTATCTGCCCACCGTCATGGACTTCAGCTTCTACGACAAGATCAACCAGGCAAAGAACGAGGAGACCGACGACTGGTGGAAGGGCTTCAACCGCATATACAACAGCTTCGTGTATGACTACCTCTATGCCGACCCGTCTAATGTGATGGCATTCCTCGAAAACCACGACACCGACCGATTCCTTGGCAACGGCAAGGACACCGTGGCTCTCAAGCAAGCTCTCGCCCTGCTGCTTACCGTCAACCGCACACCACAGCTCTACTACGGCACTGAGGTGCTGATGAACGGCACAAAGGAAGTGACCGACGGCAACGTGCGTAAGGACTTCCCCGGAGGCTTCCCCGGCGACACCAAGAACTGCTTTACCCGTGAGGGTCGTACCAAGGCTGAGAATGCCATGTTCGACTGGCTCAGCCGTCTGCTCCACTGGCGTCAGGGCAACGATGTCATCATCAAAGGCAAGCAGACGCAGTTCATTCCCTTCA
The DNA here is from genome assembly GCF_002251245.1 of Prevotella sp. P5-92. Classification (GTDB taxonomy): domain Bacteria; phylum Bacteroidota; class Bacteroidia; order Bacteroidales; family Bacteroidaceae; genus Prevotella. Next base: position 59,114 of record NZ_NPJG01000001.1, on the reverse strand, counting down.
AGGGCATTTACGTCATCGCCCGTCAATATCAGGGTAAGACAGTTCTTACCATCCTTAACGGCAATCATAAGCAGACAGAGATGCAGCTCGACCGCTATCGCGAGGTGATAGGCGACACGACACTGGCCACAGACGTAATGACCGGACGAAAGGTGAAACTCGACAATACCCTTAGCCTTAAGTCTCGTCAGACATTGATCTTGGAGTTTTGAAATATAATAGACTTTGTGTCTAATTTATATACACTGTGTGTCCAAATAATGGACACACAGTTTTTTGTTTATAATAACTTAGCCTTAATAATCAGCACTTTACAATTTTGGCACGGTTTTGGCATGGAGAATGTTGAGATAATAGAAAATAGATGTAAATAATTTGTATTAACAATATGAAAACAACAATTTTCGCAATGTTGCTCATGCAGTCGCTCTGCTTGACGGCACAGACGCCAAGGCAGGATGCAGCCGACACTATTTCTGCTGTTTGGACTCTCGACAGATGTATCGAGTATGCCATGACCCATGCCACCGATATCAGGAAGAAAAGAGTGGAGGCAGACAATGCCAGACAAGACAGAGGAGCGGCAATGGGCGGATTCATGCCGTCGGTGTCGGCAAGTGTAGGGGCTCAGTTCTCGTGGGGACGTAATGTGGATCCCGAGACCAATACCTACAACACCATCACCACGTTCAACAACAGCTATTCCGTCGGGGGGTCGCTCACGCTCTTCGACGGAGCACAGACGTGGAACGCATTCCGCAAAGCTCGTCTAAACGTAAGAAGAAGCGACAATGCACTTGCCATAGCACGCGACGAGAAAGCCATTGAGGTGATGGAGAAATATGTGGATGTAGTGTATAACGAGGCTTCGCTTAGGATAGCCGAAGATAAGCTCAATGACAGTCGGGCGCTGCTTGAGAAGACACGACGCATGGAGGAGCTTGGCGAGAAGGGTTATCCTGATGTGGCGCAGATTGAGGCACAAGTGGCTGAAGATGAATACAACGTGGAGCATCTAAGGACGGCGGCTGAGAAGGCTATGGTGGAACTGGAAAAAACGATGGGAATCCCCCCAGGCTCCCAGAGTTCCTCTTCCCCCCGGTGCGGGGTGAGCCTTGCTGGAATAGAAGGCATAGATGACCCGACCTATACCCCACTCCAAGAGGCTGGGGGGCTGGGGTCGTGGCTCCTTTTGGCTTCAGAATACAATCTGGCTTCCGCTCGCCTCGACCATAAGATTGCTTGCGGTAGGCTGTGGCCTTCCATCTCCATTGGCGGCGGTATATCCACGGGATATTACAAGAATCTGTCGTCGGATGCTCTTGGTACGAGTTTCTCTCGTCAGATGAAGGACAACCTTGGTGAGTATGTATATGCATCGCTGACTATTCCTCTATTTAATTTCTCGGCAATCAAGAACGTGAAAAAGGCGCGCAATAATATCCGTCTTGCCGAGATTGAGCGCGAGGAAACACGACTGAATGTCAGCAGCGACTACCGTCAGGCTCTCATCGACCGCGACGGATATATGAAAGAGGTGGCACTGATGGAGCGAAAGGTAACAAGCGACTCCATAGCCCATCACCTCAACACCCGCAAATATGAGGAGGGCATGCTCTCCACCTTCGACCTCCATACCTCGGCGCAGACTCTGCACAACTCGCGCGTGAGACTGTTGCAGACAAGGCTGATGGTGGAGATAAAGAAGAGGTTGGTGGAATATTATTGTGACTAAGAATATTTGGGAAGTTAAAGAAGGAGTTTCCTTGAGCAAAGCGAAAAAAGGACGAATGTTCAAGCCTCTGCACTTCCTTTACTGAATCGCAAAGACTAATGTCTTTAACTTCTTTAACTTCCTTAACTTCAAAATAAAAAACAATGGACATAAAGATTGAAAAGAAGAAGTATTTGGTACCGAAGAAATACTGGCCCTGGTTGGGCGGTGGTGCCGTTATTGTGGCTGTGCTCGTGTGGCTCGCCACTGGTAATTTTGCATCTACATTGAAGGTGGAGCGTCGTGGACTGAGCATTGGCAAGGTGGAGCGAAAGGAGTTTAACGACTATGTGTCGGTGGATGGACAGGTGGTGCCCATTCAGGTGGTGCAGGTGTCGCCCGAAGAGGGAGGCATAGTGCGCGAACGTGTAGTGGAGGAGGGTACAACGGTGAAGAAGGGCGATGTGCTTGTGCGCCTCTCCAACACCAATCTCGACCTCGAGATACTTCAGGCGGAAAGCGAACTTGCCGAAAAGCAGAATATGCTGCGCAATACGCATATCACCATGGAACAAGACAAACTTGCCAACGAGAGTGAGGAGGCACAACTTGCCCAGGATGTCATCACCAAGCGTCGTGCATGGGAGCATCAGGAGAAACTCTATAAGGAGCGTCTCGTGAGCCGTGAGGAATATCTGAAGGCGAAGGAAGATTATGAACTCTCGTCGAAGAAACTGTCGCTCGTGAAGCAGAAACTGAAGAAGGACGCACAGTTGCGCCAGTCGCAGGTTGACCAAATGGGAGACAACCTCGCGGCAATGCAAAAGAATGTCCTGCTCGTACGCCAACGCAAGGAACGACTGGAGGTGAAGGCTCAAACCGATGGCGAGGTGGGACTCCTCGACGTGGAACTCGGACAGAGTATCTCTGCTGGACAGAAGATAGGAGTAATCAACGACCTGTCAGACTATAAGGTGCGTGCACAGGTGGATGAACATTATATCGACCGTGTTCATCAAGGACTCACCGCCACTTTCTCACAGGGCGGTAAGAGCTATTTGCTCCGCGTGAGGAAGGTTTATCCTGAGGTGAAAGAGGGACGCTTCAAGATTGACTTTGTCTTCGCCGGTGAGCGTCCGAAGAACATCCGCACTGGTCAGACCTACTATGTTGACCTCCAACTTGGCGAGTCGAAGCAGGCAGTTCTTATTCCCAAAGGCACGTTCTATTCGGTGACAGGCGGCAACTGGATCTTCGTGCTCGACAAGGATGGTTCCAAGGCTTATCGCCGCAATATCCGCATCGGGCGTCAGAACCCGCAATACTACGAGGTGCTTGAGGGTCTGGAGCCTGGGGAGCAGGTGATCGTAAGCGGATATGAGGCATATAAGGACAATGAGGTGTTGGTAGTGGATTGATTATTTTATAGAAATGATTATGAGAGATATTATTAATGCTATACGGAATCTTGGACGGCGGGGACAACATAACGTTGTGAAGATATTATGCCTCGCCGTGGGCTTGGCGCTTGGATCGGTGATGATAGCCGAGGTGTGGTATGAGAAGAACTACGACACTTGGTTTTCGGGGCATGAACGGACTTACAGGGTTTATCTGTCTTTCTCGATGAACGGACAGGAAGGCGAGAGTCGATTTACATCAGGTGCCACGGCAATGGGACTGCGGAAATATTGTCCGCAGGTGGAGGCGGCTACTCGCTGGTGCGAACTGCTGGGCAAGGGACAGTTTATTGCTGCCGGTGACAAGAGGATAATGGAGCGGTGCAGGGTAGCCGACAGTTGTCTGTTTGATGTCTTTCCCCAGACAATTATTGCGGGCGATGTCAAGAAGACTCTATCTCAACCGTTCTATTGCGCGGTTAGCCGCGATTTGGCTGAGCGGCTTGGAGGAGTGGAGGAGGCCCTGGGCACGAGAATCACATCGCGCGACTTCCCCAAAGTGTCGCTTACAATCGGGGCTGTGTATGAGGACTTCCCACTGAGTTCCGACTTGCGCAACGAGCATTTGTTTTGCTCGATGGCGACTTGGAACAAGGTAAGCGATTGGGACTCACCCAACAACTGGGTGGGCAATGAGTGCTATCATGCTTATGTAAGATTGCGCGAGGGCGCGAAGCCCGATGACATAAAGATTGGTGTGAAGAAGATGATAGAGGAGAACATCGACCAGAATATGCTGAAGGAAGCGGGAATTGAGTTAGATTACTATCTGGTGAAAGCCAACGAGGTACACATGGATAGCGACTTCGCAAAGACTATGGTGATGCTGCTTTCGGTGTTAGCAGCCGTGTTGCTGTTCTCCATGGTGATGAACTATTTGCTGATTATCATAGGCAACGTGCTTACGCGAAGCCGCGAGATGGCAGTCAGGAAATGCTTTGGGGCGGGCAATGGAAACATACTATCGATAACGTTCTCCGAGACGCTCGTCCACCTTATCATAGCCTCTGTGCTTGCCACGTTATTAATATATGTATGCAAGGGAAGCATCGAGCAGCTTCTTGGTGCTCCCGTAGAGGTCGTGGTGTTTAATCGCGGGACATGGCTTCTTTCCGCTATCCTCTTGGCTATTATAGTTGTGGGCGGCATGGTGCCGGCATGGCTCTATTCCCACGTTCCCGTCACATCGGCTTTCCGTGGCTACCATACATCGCGCCGCCGCTGGAAGTTAGGTTTGCTTGCGTTCCAGTTTGTGGCTTCGGCAACTCTCGTGGCAATGCTTGTTGTGATACATCGTCAATACACAATGATGATGGACCGCTATATGGGTTACGACTACGACCGTCTGGCTATAGTGGAGGTCAACGGAGGTCAGCAGGACGAGAACTATTCAAAGTGTGAGGAAGAACTGGCACGACAGCCGGAGGTGGAGATGGTGTCTAGTTGCACTTGTCTGCCTCTCGACTATGCCAGTGGAAATAACGTGATGGTGCCGGGCGACCCTCGCAACCTGTTCAACATTGCTGACCTTTATTATGTTGGCAATGGCTACATCAAACTGATGAATATGAAAATCATCGACGGCAAGGGATTCACCGAAAACTCCGACAGCACGATGCGTGAGGTGATGGTGAGCCGCTACTTTGTGGAAAAGATGGACTCGCTGCTGCATTGGAATGGCAGGGCCGTGGGCAAGAAGGTCTTTATCAGTGAGCACAGTCAAGAATTGAACGACCTCTTTACCATCTGCGGAGTGTATGAGAACATACATATCGGCAACATCACCGATCCCGACACCCGCCCCAGCGTGATGTTCTACAACCGCAAGAACAATCCATACATCTTGGTGCGCCTGCACCATTTGGACGAGGCATCGATGAAAGCCGTTCGCCGTACGGTGGAAAGACTTTGCCCCGGGCGAGAGGTCCAGGTGGTTACCTATCCTTCGTTGGTAGCCGACAGCTATCAGGACGTTGATTCGTTGCGCAAGGTGGTTATGGCTGCTGGTGTAGTGACATTCCTCATTGCCTTGATAGGTCTTGTGGGCTACACCATCGACGAGGTGAACCGCCGTCGCAAGGAGATAGCCATAAGGAAGGTGAACGGTGCAAAGACCAAAGACATTCTCGTCATCTTCGTACGTTCGATAATGTGGATAGCCGTGCCGTCGCTCATTGCGGGCTGCATAATTGCCTGGCAGCTCTCGCGCCAATGGCTCATGGCGTTCAGCGAGAAGATAACACTGTCGCCAATGGTCTTTATCGGCTGTATGATAATCCTGCTGATTTTGGTGATTGCAATCATTATAGCAAACAGTTATAAGATAGCAAGTGGAAATCCAGTGAAATACTTGAAGGATGAGTGAATTAATTATGGAGTTAAGATATGAACATTAAGTCTTATATTACGTTTCTTTCGAGAAACAAGGTATATACCGCCATCAACGTCTTCGGACTCTCAGTCTCGCTGATGTTCGTCATGTTGATTGGCGTGTATGTGTGGCAGGAATATAGCGTGGACAGGCAGCACTCCAAGGCGGAGAGGATCTACACGTTGGGCATCGACATGGGCGGCGACGACCGGGTGATTGGTGTGTCGCGACAGGTGGCACCATACCTTAAGAGTCGCTACCCGGAGATTGAGATGACTTGCGGTGTGGCAAGTGACGAGACATTGATTTATATCAACGACTACCAGTTGGTGAAGAAATATGGGTTGTATGTGGATTCCACATTCTTCCAGATATTCGACTTCCCGCTTGTCAGAGGCGATTGCCGGAGTGTGCTGCGAGGGAAGGATGACTGCGTGGTTACTGAGGACCTTGCCCGTCAGCTCTTTGGCGACAGCGACCCGATAGGCAAGCACTTGAAGTTGGGTTATTATAACAAGGTGCTAAAGGTGACGGGAGTTATGAAGGAGATGGAAAACAGTTCGTTGCAGAAGGCGGATTTCGTTTGCCGCTTCGAGCATGTATCGAACGAAAGTCTTGTTAAGGGCCTGTCTAATGCCTGTGGTTCGGAACTCTATCTGCTTACCAAGCCGAATACCGACCTTCGGGCGAAGACTGCCGACATAACACAGTATTTCAAGGAGTTCTTTTGGATATACCAGTTGGAGGACATGGAGGCGAAAGCTATTGTCATGCCTTTCTCCGAGCAGTATTTCAGCGAGATAAGCGACGGCAGTCGGCATACCTCGCGAGGCAGTCTGAAACTAGTCAGGATGTTGTTTGCCTCTTGTCTTGTGGTGCTGCTGTTTGCCGTGTTCAACTATATCAACCTCACGGTGGCACAGGCAGGCCGACGGTCGCGCGAGATGGCTATGCGAAGGCTCCTTGGCAGCCATCGCAGTGGCATCGTCAGTAGGCTGATGTCCGAGAGCATCATGCTCTGTCTCTTGTCGTTGGTGCTGAGTGTGTTGTTGGCAGCAGCCTTTGCGCCGTTCTTCTCGCAGTTGCTCGAAACCAAGTTGCTGCTCGCCGAGGCGCTCACTCCGCTCAGCATCGGTGGTGTGTTGCTCTTTGCCCTGCTGCTTGGTGCTGTGGCTGGAGTCGTTCCTGCTGTGGTGTTATCGAGGGCGGAGCCGATAGAGGTTGTCCGCGGTACATTTGCCCACCACACGCGGATGGTCTTCAGTCGTGTGTTCATCGTCCTGCAAAACCTGATAACCATCGTGATGATAGCCGTGGCACTGACCATGTCGCTGCAGATGCACCACATTATCAGCGCGCCGATGGGTTTCAACAAGGATAACGTAGTGGTAATAAGAAATCGAGGCGACAGTATTCAGGCTTCTACCTTTACCAAGGAGGTGGAGAAACCGGCCTGCGTGAAACTCGTGAGTGCGTCGATGGGTACGCCAAGCGACGGCGGCAACAACAATACCATGACTTTGGACTCGAAGAAAACCGTCAGCCTGCAAATGCTGTTTGGCGACCGGAACTTCATGAAGATGTATGGCTTGAAACCGAAGAAAGAGAACACCGACGGCAGCAACATAAAGCTGTACGTGACGGAACAGACGCTACGCGAGATGGGTAATGAGTTACACGAACTCCGTTGGACCTCTATCTTGGGCGACAAGAGCGCGAACATCAACTCGCATGCCTGCGGAGTGCTCAACGACTTCCATATACATAATATAGAGCAGGAGACGCATCCAATGATTATCTTCATAAAGGATAGAATCATCGATCCGTGGCAGTTCTCCGTGCTCATCACGGGCAATCCTGTAGAGGCGCTCGACCAGATAAAGGACACCTATAAGAAGATTTACAACTATGACATGCCCGACGAGTACCCATTTATCGACCAGCAAATATCGGCATATTATACGGAGTCAATCCGTTTGTCGCATATCGTCTCTCTCTTTGCAACAATGGCATTGCTTGTGTCGTTGTTGGGGCTCGTCGCCATGTCCACCTATTTCATTCAGCAGCGTCAGAAGGAGATTGCCATCCGCAAGGTGTTTGGTTCGTCGAGTTCGCAGGTGTGCCGCAAGCTCATCCGCACGTTCCTCGCTTATGTGGCAATAGCCTTTATCATAGCCATACCAGTGATATGGTATCTCATGAGCGACTGGCTCTCTCAGTTCAGTTATCGTATCACGCTCTCGCCGTTGATATTCCTCGCTGCCGGTGCCGTATGCTTCCTCATCTCGTTGCTATCGACAATAATACAGAGTTGGGTGGCGGCGAATGAGAATCCGATAAAACATATTAAAGATAATTAATGGAGTTATAACTCCCCATCATAACTCCCCAAATAAAAAAACTATGATTAAAGTAGAAAATTTATCAAAGTCGTTCCGCACGGAAGAGGTGGAGACGATTGCATTGAATGGAGTGTCGTTCGAAGTGAAGGACGGCGAGTTTGTGGCTATTATGGGTCCCTCGGGATGTGGCAAGTCAACGTTGCTCAACATCCTCGGATTGCTCGACAATCCCACGAGTGGAAAGTATTGGCTCGACGGGAATGAAGTGTCTGCACTGAAGGAGAAAGACCGCACCGACGTGCGCAAGGGACAGATAGGCTTCGTGTTCCAGTCGTTCAACCTCATCGACGAGCTGAACGTGGAGGAGAACATCGAGCTGCCGCTCACCTATCTCAACATCCCCGCCAAGGAGCGAAAGCAGAGGGTGCAGGAGATTATGAAGCGCATGGCTATAAGTCACCGCGCCAAGCACTTCCCCCATCAGCTCTCGGGCGGTCAGCAGCAGCGTGTGGCTATTGCCCGTGCCGTGGTGTTCGGCCCCAAGATGATACTTGCCGACGAGCCCACGGGTAACCTCGATTCAAAGAACGGTATAGAGGTGATGAAACTCCTTACCGAACTACATCGTGAAGGCACCACCATCGTTATGGTAACCCACAGCGACCGCGATGCCTCAATGGCACAGCGAGTGATCAAACTCTTCGACGGAAAGATAGTTGAAGAGTGAATCAAGTAATCATTAAGCTGTATAACAGACTGCTGTAATTTATTATATAAGGCTATAATTATTTCATCATAATGAGTGTTTAGATGTTATACGAACACATGTTTGTTTTACGTTCCGCAGTGCGGAACGTATATTCCGCAATGGGGAATGTACATACCGCAGTGGGGAACGTACATTCCGCACTGCGGAATATAAAACAAAAGCCCTTTCCTGATACAATTACAAATAGCTTTCGTTATACAATTACAATAGCTTTCGTGATTATTTATAGATAACTGTCTTCATACATTAATAACAGGCAGGGAGGTAATGTCACTCTCACGCGCGTACACGCGCGCATCCTATGTTTTTTCAATTTCTTCTATCACTTCTATCACTAATAATGTTAACTATCATATATACAGGAGGTTATATAGTGATAGAAGGCGTGATAGAAGAGTGATAGTAGTGATAGAAGAAAGGCTTTTTAACGTCAAAATCTGTGATTTTCACATAAATTCACTATAAAAAGGGGGCATTCCGAAGGTTTATACCCTATAATAATTAACAGTTCCTCAACTCGAAGTCGAAGAGTGCCTGTGGCTTGGGAAATAACGATTGTTACTTCTGATTGAGAAACTCTCTTGCCATTCGTGTAAGTTCATCGGTATCTATCGGCTCCAAAATCACTTCTTCTGGTTCCAAATCAAGAAGGAACTGCATATAGGTTGGGAGTGTCAACAGGTCACCATCACGCCCAATGTTGTAGTCACCAAACTTGATGAAATGCTTTACGCCATATTTCTCTGGGTACATCCTTTGAATCATAGAAAGCTTCTTTCCTTCTTTTTTGCTTGATGAAATTGATATATACCACATGCTTGTAGTTCTCCTCTGCGAATAACTGGGAGATATATGTCTTTCCGCATTGACGAATGCCCATGATAACAAGTGGGAAATGGTTCGGTTGCTCCCTCCACTTCTTTAGCGTCTCAGATATTTTTCTTTTAAACATGATACATTAATTTTTGTTTGCAAAGATACGTTTAACGACTTTCGCAATAGTTGATGTCATTTTTCCAGCGACTTTTATGTATTTTTATGCCTTTTTCCTGACGAGATTCACATTTCCGTTGCTTTTTTCCCGAAAATAGCATCTATTAGTTCAGAGCCGAAATCCTTATAGGTTTATTGTTGGAATATGCCGAAATACTCAATGGAAATCCTATCCGAAAAGTCCATTAGTTAAGTTTACGGCATCCGCTTTCTTCTCCATCACCACGTCGGCATAAATCTCTGTGGTGTGGACGCTGGTATGCCCAAGAAGTTTGCTCGTCGTATAGATGTCTGTCCCGGCTGTCAGGGTCATTGTGGCAAAGGTCTACGACTTCAATACAGCTACTAAACTGAACAGTCAGCTGGTGAAGGCGCTCATGAACACCGGCCAGCTCGTGGCAGTCATTGGCGACCTCATCGTCGGGACAGGGGACAGGTCATGAAGTGAACCCAAAAAGTTGGACGGGTTAATAACTGTGAGCCTGTTCGAATGCCTTTCTGTATAAAACAGGTGACATACCGTTGAGTCTCAATTTTATTCTTTCATTATTATAGTATTCCATATACTCTTTTAAATCAGTTATAAAACAATCCATCGATGTGTATTTCTTTGCATACAGCAGCTCAGACTTCATTATTCCAAAGAAGTTCTCCATTACGGAATTGTCAAGACAATTTCCCTTTCTCGACATACTCTGAATAATATGGTGGTTTTTCAGACTCCTCTGGTATGCGGCATGCTGATAGTGCCATCCCTGGTCAGAGTGCATCAGCATGCCTTCTGTAGAGCCAACTTCGTCATAAAGTTGGTTAAGCATGTCCATCACCATCTTGAGGTTTGGAGACTCTGAGATTACATATGATAGAATCTCACCATTAAACATGTCAAGCACTGGTGAGAGATAAATTTTGGAACCGCCTATGCTTATTTGGGTTACGTCGGTAGCTACCTTTTGCAAAGGCCTGTCTGCCGTGAAATCCCTGTTAATCACATTGGACACAGTCTTGCCGACATCACCCTTGTATGACCTGTATCTCACTTTACGCACCTCACATTTAAGCCCCAACTCATCCATAAGCCTTTTGACTGTCTTATGGTTGATGCCATGGACATCTTTTCGCAACTCCTCAGTCACTCTCCGATACCCGTACCGGCCTTTGTGCTTGTGGAATATTGTTGCTATTTTGTCCTTCACATCCTTGTATTTGTCATCATTGCCAATATTTTTCATGTGATAGTAAAAAGTGCTGCGTGCCATCTTCTTCAACTCCAGCAGGAGATTGAGATCCACATGCTCCTCGCGCCTTAGTTCGTCAATGGCCCGCGCCCAATCCTTCTGTTTCGGGACTCTCTTTCCTCGACTAAGGCTTTCACTTTTTTTAGCAGCAGGTTCTCCGCCCTGAGGCGTTCGATCTCCTTGCGGAGCCTCTCGTTTTCCTTCTCACACTCTTCCTTTGGTAATCGTCTCATAATGCTCTTGGATTGTTCTCTTGGCGATGGTTGCTTACTTGCAAGCGCATCCTTTCCACCCTTGTTGAACTTGGACAGCCAGCCGACTAAGGTACTAGACGCGATACCATGCTTTGAACTAATCTCAGGCAAAGTTAGCTCAGATTCTTGATATTCACGAATTATTTCGCATTTTTTTTCAAATGAATACTGATTTTTCTTACATATACGCTTGTTTTCAAGCCCGGAGACACCTTTTTCTCTATAAATGTATAACCACTCATAAATTTGATGGTGTCCAATGTGTAAACGGTCAGACACTGAACGAGGAGAGTTCCCCGCCTCTACTAATCTAATAGCTTCTAACTTTTCTTCTAATGTTCTTCTTCGCATATGAACAGTAAGGGTTGTGTCCAACTTTTTGGGTTCATTTCAGTCAGTGTCCCGCTTTTGAGGTTATATTTTTGTCTTTTCCTGCGAGACAATGACTGAAGTGAACCCAAAAAGTTGGACGGGTTAATAACTGTAAACCTGTCCCCGATGATTCCTAGATTGGAAGGAAGGTGAGACTAATGATGACGTCCAAAGTGCAAAAGGTGCAGTTCAAAGTGCAAATTTTGCACTTAACCTTCCCCTAAAGTGCAAATCCTGCACTTTGGAAGAGATTGCTGTGCTCCGAGTTGTGCAAACAAATCCAACAGCCACACAGAATCAGATGGCTGCCACGATAGGAAAGTCGGAACGGACTGTTAAAAGCATCACTGTCTCACTACAGGAAAAAGAAATCCTGCGACGTGTTGGAGGAAAGCGAGACGGTAGATGGGAAATCCCGTCTTGATAAATTGACTTTAGCTTTGAGTGCTCCACAGTGGTTCGTCCTGCCAGTTGCCTAATGGGAAGCCCATCGAACGAGTTTGTATATCGGGGTTATCTTTTACCAGTTTAACCAATGCTTCTGTAAAATCAGAATTGGGCACGATGCTTTGCTCCATATATGCGAGATAACACAACTGATGATACAGCTTGTTTGGACGAAAACTATTTGTTGACACCCATGACTCAGGCAATCTCTGTGGCATAGTAGGCATAGTCGGAAAACGTTTGTTCCATATTCTTGCATGATGTGCGCATGCATTTCGTAGCACAACAGCGCATTTTATCCAGCTCTCCAAATACGTATATTGGGGCAAATTGAAATCTCTTGCCACTTGCTTCTTCACCTTTACATTCTTGAAGTTGCAGAAGAGCTTCGATAATGTTCCGAACGATACCACCTCCAAGGTCTTCCAAGCAGGAGGGAACTCAGGTGATGTATAGTTACGTCGATACTCCGAAATAAACACTTCCTTGGAACGGTTCACCTCGGAGGCAATGTTGTTGATGCACGTCTGATGAATACTTTCGTTAATGAAGAGATCATTTCTCATAAACCAGAAAGGTCCATGAGCTAATGAGAAATAATGAATAATCCGAGTACGAAGAGCCACCTCTATATCTTGAATTGAAGTAAAAACCAACGAGCGCAACTTTCGGTCAAAGTTGTATAAAGCGATTGCCGTATGCAGATGACTGTTTGGTCTGAAGGCGTGTGTGTCAGAGTCTGACTCCATTGGAACAAGATAACTTGTCAATCTAAAATAACTTATGGAGCGAAGACAGCGTAAAGCCTTGTCTTCATCATCAATTATCAGCCCTCGTTGTTTTAACAGACTAAGTTGGTCTGAAAAGTCAATAGCCTGTTTGGTGTACTGCATACTGCCATTGTTTGATGTTACATATACTCTATAAAAACACGAAGTCCTGCCGTGGTACGCATTCAAGGAAGAGGCGTGGCAGGAACTGTTGCTGCAAAAGTAAAACATTTATTTGGATTGTGCAAGGAATTTGAGGAAAAAATGTGCAAGGTGAGTGCAAAAAAAGCAAATTTACTTGTTTTTATTGCCGAGCCGCAGCCATTTTTATACAAAAAGTGCGGAAATGGAGGTTGTTTTTAACAGATGTTGGGTGTTTCGAGATGCTAAATGCGGCATCTGCAAACCAAAGTTGGGCATCTACACACCAAGGGTCATGGGGAGAGGTACGTTGGTTCACTCTTTAGGGTCGATGAACTGAAGTGAACCCAAAAAGTTGGACACATTACTTACGTTCAAATGCCAATTCTAATTTTTGGATGCCCCTCTTATTCGCATTGGCAAGAATAAGTACGTATGTAAGTTGCTCTCCTTTATTCATTGTGGTAGTCACGTAGCGGAAATCATCTTCCGTAACGATATATTTCAGCATGGGACCGCCGCCAGATGCCAACACAAGACGTATCTTGTCAGAAATAGGAGAGATAACGTATGCATAGCGGGCCATATACGTTGTACTATTGAACCTCACCAAATCAGTGTCTGTTGGGTCTAAAGTATTATTCAGATATATGCGGCAGTTCTTGTAAGATGGTCTTTCATTTCCCTCAGAATTGTATATTGTTCCGTTGCCATCCACAAATATAGGCGAGGACACGGAATACTTCATTACATCATTACCATACCTTCCAATCGTCAATCTGCTTGACAAGTCGCGAAACGGATTTCTTGCAATCATCTGGATAAGTCAGCATTTGTACGAACAAAAGTTTTCCACGTCTTACATATTTTGCATGATACTGATGACCGCTGATTTTACTGTCATCAATGTAAAGTGGACCTGACAGGAATATAGAATCGTTTTCCCATCGTTGTTCCGTGGCATGACAGACTGTGGCAAGGCTGTCCATAATATTCTCCACGGAAATACCGCCTGGACAATATGTCACGAAAACGGTCTGTTCTATCTGCACCATATTCCAAAAGCGGAACTGGCAGCTGCCAACGTCAATAATAAGTGAATCAGGAGTTTGTTCAAAAAAAGAGGGATAGTGTACGGTATATCCATAAAAACTATTTTTATAGCATTTCATAGGAGTAGAGTTCATCAATTGCTCTATTTTTTCGGGCAGCAGCATGAAGTCCTTCTTTTTAAGATTAAGGACTACAGCAGCCGACACAATCACGACAAACATTGTTATGTAGGTTATTTTCCGCATATATTTCCGTCACTACTTTCCTTTACTTTGCCACTCCTGTCTCCTTGTCCTTCAAGGAGTTTGTGTCGCGGTCGATGCCTTTGAAGTTGCGGCCTTTCGACAATATCCACGTCAGTTTTATGCCGATGGCATTTGACGTGTCGCGGTTGCGGGCTACAAGGAGCTTGTGGGCGAGGTGGTTGTGGTTTTCCACTTCTTCAATCTTGGCATTACGCTTGAACAGGTTTTGGCAGAAGAGACCTGCCGTGATATTCTTATATTTATAAGAAACACTTACAAAGTCGGAGAAGATGTTGCGGCTCTCGTATTCGTTTTCCATGAAATGATACCCGTTGTCCATAGTTGCCATTATCGTCCAATTGCCAAGCCAGGCAGTGAGACCTATGTTGAAGTTGAACGACGTGAGGCGGTGGCTATAGTCCTGTCCGTCGTTCCAGATGTTCAGCATTTCTGCCGACAGATAGGCATTGAGATGCTGGGGAATGATGTCGCAGTTGGTGTAGCTCTGCAGCATGAGCATGTCAATGCGTCTGCCTTCGAGGAAGGTCTTGGCGAAGCGTCCGTCCTCCGTGCGACGTACATGTTGCATGGCGGGATGGTCGTTGTGGCGATAGAATGTCATCAGTTGGGTGTATAGGCGTGGCGACTGATAGCTGAGGGTTAGCGTGTGGTCGTCGCGTCTTTCCATAATCAGTTCAGGATTGCCCTCCGAATATTCCATCCCGTTTGTCATGATTGACATTCCGCTCATGTTCTGCAGTTTTGAAGATGCAGGAGCGGAGGTGAGGGTGTAGTTGAGCCTAATACATTGTGAGAGGGGCAGTGAAAGGTTCAGTTTCGGACGAAGCCACACTCTGTCGTACTTGGTCTCTCCTTGGCGATAATATTCACGACTAAGCCCGAGTCCAACCATATATCCGATTTTCCCCAATGAGCCTTGTATTTGTGAGAAGGCATAGATGTTGCTTGAATGTATTTGCGACACGAGATTGGCATCTCCCGAATAGTCGTTGTCGATATATTTCTGGACATAGCAAAGTCCTGCAGAGAGGGTGAAGGGCTTCATGCGGTTTTCGTATATCGCCTCCGACTTGAGCGACCAAGCCTTTCCTAGTGTGTTGTAGCCAAAAGAAGTATCGTCGGATGTAAACTGATATGCATAATCGGTATGTGTGTATGAGCCTGTCGCATTGGCGATGAGGCTTTGGCTATTGCCAATTTTTGTTGAAAAATACAGGTCGAGCAGAGGGCTTAAGGTCTTCTCGCTGTTGTCAATTATCTCAGTCGTGTTTCTCCCGTCAGAGTATGCGACATCAGTCTTGTTGAAGTATCGTGGATTGTTATCTATTGATGTAGATAGAGTCGTGAGGAACGCTGTACCATCGGCATTTATCATGCTGTATCTTGCCTGTATATCATGCATTGTGTTTCTGTTGATGATGTCATTGGTATTTCTTTCCACCTTATTATATGTATTGTCCGACATGAGATAATCGGCATTTTCCACTGTGCTCATGCCGTTGGAGTGGCTGTAATATCCGGAATAGTTTATCGATAACTCGTTGTTTCCGCTGTTTAACTTGGTATAGGCATTACCCTTAACCATATCAGCCTTGGGCACGAGCGTGCCGCTTGCCCCTACTACATATCCACTTGTGACCTTTCGTGTTATGATATTTAAGACAATGCCTACATTCTCCCCATACCTAACTCCAGGCCTATCGATGAGTTCCACCTTCTCAACCTCTTTCGGTTGCATCGACTGTATATCGGCAGTCGTCGCTTCCACGTCGTTGATTCTCACTTGCACATTGCCCATAAGAGAGTTGGCGGCAGATATGGTCTCGTTGATGTCGTCAACTTTCACGTTAGGCAGTGGTAACATCTTTAAAAGAGTGTAACTGGATGATGCTGACTTGGTCATTTCCTCGGATGGGAAAATCAGTTTACCGTCGGTGCGGTTGACGACCCTTGCACCTCTCACTACCACTTCCTCAAGTTGCACACTATCGTTAGGGGCATCTGTCTGCGCTTTTAGCTCAGGCGATGTCCACATTGTCAATAATACGAAGATTAATGTACTTTTCATCTTTTGCATTCCTTTTTTACATTAGCGAGAAACCTTCCACGCTTTCGGAATGCAAAAGTAATAAGTAACTCTGAGATAAACCGTTTTTTTATACTGACATTTGTCTGACAATTATTCTGTCAGAAAGTCAACTTCCTGATTTTCTTTGCTTTAGAACATAAGCCCTGCCCCGGTCAGATATGATGTCGTAATTGCTTGTCTTGTCCAATTCGCGTTTCAATCTGCTTATCAAGGCATATAATGTCTCGTTAGCATCATCCTTCTTTGGCCATAGTACATCACATATTTCATGCTTTGACAGACGGTGAGAGTCGGAGGCAACAAACATCTCCATGAGCTGGCGCTGCATAGGAGTGAGATGGGTAGCACTGAAACAATCCATCGTTATCGGTTGACTTTGTCTTCCTCCTTCGCACCTCGGCCATTCAAGCGAGCTTGATGGCTCTCGGTTTGTCGTCGGTTGACTTTGCCTTCCTCCTTCGCACCTCGGCCATTCAAGCGAACTTGATGGCTCTCGGTTTGTCGTCGGTTGACTTTGCCTTTTGTCCCTGAACGACAAGGCGAGCGAAAGCAATGCCATGACGGTGAGCCATGCAGATAGCCTTTGGTCTGATAGGCTCCATATCATTGCAGCCGAACACTTTGCCTCAGTATCGAACGTCACCTTCCATCGTCCTCTTTCGCGTCCTACTGTATAGGTGATAAATGCCATCTCGCCCAACTGCTGATTACGGAGATGTCTGCGCAGGGTCTCGTCGCCCACAGCTATAGTCATCATCTCGCCCTCTGTGCGGGCGATGCTTCGGTAGGCGCGTATAGAGTCTTGGCGCATTGTTTCCACGCCCTTCTCGTTGATGGTCTTGGCGAGAGCCTGTTGCAAGTCGCTCTCGATGTTTCTCTGTGCCTTGCGATAGCTACCATAGCTTGTTGCCATGGCAGTGAAGCAAAGCACTATAAATATAAGTATCGGCAGTTTCTTCATATTGTATTTTTCTATACATCAGATACACTTTTCCAAGTTTTCTTAATTGTCCAATGTGTTTGTCATTCCTGCCAAAGCCTTGTTTATGGCAGGAATGAAATCGTTTTTGCGCGACAACTGTCCCTCGCATCTTATGTAGTCTTTGTCCGATTTGCCAAAAGCCTTCTCGACGGTTTCCTTCGCACCGTCGCCATAATATTTTATGTCCGTGTAGTTGTCTCTCTTGTTTATTATCATGGCAAACACCATTTCCCTCTTTTTCTTCTCCAAGGCAGTGGGCATGAATGTCGCCATCCGGTTGCGCAGGCTTACTTGTGCCGCCTCGTCGAGCGAGTTTACCACGGCAACACCTATCTCCTTGCCCACCGACTTAGCGGCGTAGTCCTTATAGTCAGAGAAGAAAATCTCCTCGTCGGTCATTCCCGAGTATGACGCCAACGAGTCTGCCATTTCCCTATAGTAGCTCTCCGCGTCGGTTATGCCCGAAAGTGGCAACAGCTCACGGTACATCACTCTGTCCAAGGCACTTGTCGTTGTCGAAGTCATGTTGTTCGTATCACTTAGCAGGGCAGACAGCATCAGTCCAGCCATGTCCTTGCCTATGGTCACTCCGTAATCCTTGAAGCTCGTATATACCACGCTGCAAGTCGATCCGACGGGCATTATACGGCAGTAGAGCGGAGCCGATGTTACAGCACTTCCCAAAGCGTGGTGGTCTATTATCTGCAATATCTTCGCCCTGTCCATTCCCTCAATGGCGTGTTGCAGTTCGCTGTGGTCTGTCATTATCATTCGTTCGCCATCGGCGTTGTCCATCACCTTTGGCACTTCAATACCAAATCGCTGCAGCACCATCTTCGTCTCGTTGTTCAACTTACCCGCAACCCTCGCCTCGCACTTATAGCCCAAGGCATTCATAAGGTATGCGTAAGTTATGGCAGAGCAAGCTGCGTCTGTATCGGGACTTTTATGACCTATGACGTATGTCGTCGTTCCCTTGCCCCAATCCAGCGCATCAAACACCCACTTGAACTTACCCGTTTCCACACTCTCGTTGTCGCTGCACGACGAGAAAGCGAGTATCACCATCAAGGCAAGTCCAAACACATAAAACACTTTCTTCATAAGTAACCAATCTTATTTGTCTATTTTACAAGATAATGCAAAGGTAGCTATTATTATCGAAAACACAAAAGTATTTCAATTGCGTCATGAATATTTATTTGCTATTTAACAATAATTAGGGACATATTTAACGCAACCGATAATGCAGACGCTGAGATTATCCCATTATCGCATCGGGAGTCGGAAATCCTTCGCCTGCTTTGCAGCAGCAAGGGCGAGGTGGTCAACAATCGTGACATACTGCTCGAACTATGGGGCGACGACAGTTATTTCAACACCCGCAGCCTCCATGTCTTCATCACCAAACTGCGCCGCAAGCTCTCCCGCGACCCTCGGCTCAGGATAATTAACGTAAGGGGGATAGGGTACAAACTGATTTGTTAGTGATGATTCTTGTTCATGATAATGAAGGGTGAAAATTACCGATTACTGTATTTAGCTATTTCTTCAGCGCAATCCTTGCCTCCTCAAGCATGCCTGTGAGATATACGTCGCCTAAGGAGTAGTTTTTTATTAGTTCAGAAAGGCTCTTGTCGCATGTGGCGCGCTCGTTGTCGGTGAGCAGCCTGCCGTGCTTCTTGCATAGTTCGGCAATCTTTACCACGAGTCCATAGAGTACCAATGTTTTGTCACCTTCGGTGGAGACGAACGACGCGCGCAGTGTGCCGAAACGCTTCATGAAGTCGAGATCGTCGTTGATGGTAGGCTCCAGGTTTTCCAATCCTGTCACTACGTATCCTTTGTTGTCGATTATCTGTTTGCCATCGTATGTGATGACGCGCTGTTGTGGGACTCGGGCTGGGTCGTTGCCGTAGATATGATAATGCAAGATTATTATATCGCTGCCTCTCTCATACCACACGATGGCATAGGCATGGCGTTTATCGGAATTTTTCTTGTCGCGGAAAAGGGCGACGAGATAGTTGTGGGTGGCATGTGAACCAAAGGTTACGGAATATTCGTTTTGTGTACCGTAAGGCACACTGAACTCCGACTTGAATGAGCTTGGAGCGTTAAGTGTCTTGCTATATAGTTTATATGCATCCTTCTCGTTCGTGAATGTCGTGACAAATGTCGCACCGAGTTTGCCGAAGGCTGACTTTGTCATCACGATCTCCTCGTAGTTGCAAAAGGTGGTCGGATTGTCGTTGTTGTCTTCATAATGATTCTTAGACAACAACGTCTTGTCGCCTCTTGCGTCGAGGCTACTAAACAATTTCTCGATACTCTCTTGGGCCGATGCCACAACGCTAATTGTCATGGCAATAAATAATATACTATATCGTTTCATAATAATATTTTTTTAATATTCTTCTTCATATTCAATATTACAAATCTCACTTATTCTGACTTCTTGATACACAGTCATCGCATTAATCAGACGTTCAGCTTCTTCAAGAGCCACTCGCATGCTGTCCTCGCCAATCCCGTTGGTTTGTGTAGCCTGTGCAATAAGTCTCCTTGGAACGGGAGGGGCGTATGGTAATTTGCGTTGCTTTTGTGGTTTTGCCTTTTGCGGGGAATGAGAGGATGGGACATTATTGCCGCTACCTTCCCTGAAAGTGTCAACAGGCAGAATGATGGCTTTTGCTGTGTCAGGAGGTGTCGCCTCGGCAACGACTTGCCTATTGTTTCTGCCGACATTAAGCAAAAAGGCCAAGACAAAGATTGCTGCCACAGCCGCTGCCGCAGAAAGCCATGCCACCTTGTTACCGTGAGCGTGGGCGACTTGCCCGTTGACTGTCTCAGCGATGTGCATTTGAGACTCCTGCTCTCCTGTTTCCCACTCCTCAAACTGGCGGAACATTGTCCTGTATGTTTCCCAGTCTTCCCCCGAGATGTTAGCAGGTCTGTCTTCGTCAGTGGCACTGCGGAAAAAATCTGTGAGAGCTGTTTCCTCCTCCACTGATGTCTCTCCGTCCATAAACCTCTTGAGCAGTTTTTCAATATCTTTCATTGTCTGTTCCTCATTTTTATGTCGTTAAACAATTTCTTTCGTGCATTGGACAGCATCACTTTTACTGATGCCTCGCCTATGCCTAACAGTCGTGCTATCTCTTTGTTGGAGCGATGTTCCATCTGGCGCATTTTGAGCACTTGCAGTTCTCTTGGCGGCAGCTTCTCCATCTGCCTGACAAGCCACCGCTCGTCTTCCTCCAGCTCCATTCGCTCCGAAGGACTCGACTCCTGCCCTGCCTTCTGCGCCAAGCCTTCCCCGGCATCGGCAAATATGGAAATGCGTTTCTTTTGTTTTCTGATGATGTCGATTGAAAGACGTTGTGAGATGACAGTGGCGAGTTTGAGGGCATGGTCGTCGTCCTTGAGCTGGGCATGTAGCGTCCATAGGCGCAGCATAACGTCGCCTGCGGCATCTTCTGCATCGTCAGCCGACGAGAGTATCTGCCTTGCCACGCCATGTGCCACAGTTCTTAACTGAATGGCAATTGCCTCAAACTCGCTTTGTGTCATCCTTTTATATAGAGATTTTATGGTCTTGCATTAATGTTGTTCACTGTCCTTGGCTTCTTTCGTAAAATCGAACGACCGTTGGTGTTGCTCTCGCTACTGTTGCCAGTTATAACAAGTTCATTCTTCTTAATTTCACCTGAGCCGGCAATCGAAGAACTGTAGTTGACCACCTTACCCTTTAGTTCTATCTCACCCGACCCGGCTACGCTGCATTTCAGTTCGTGGCAGTCAGAGAACGTCGCGTCAATATTACCCGAACCAGCCACCGAAAGTTCAGCCTTTTTGCATACGGAAGCAACATTGTCGATGTCGATGTCGCCCGAGCCCGCCACTGATGCGTTGATTTTTTCCGCATTAGCTTGCTGCAGGTCAATATCTCCTGAGCCGGAAATGGTCAATATCAACCAGTCGGCAGTCACTTTCCTGAGTTTGATGTCGCCCGAGCCAGTTACCTTGAAACGAATATCGTTCGTCTTGATATCTGTTGTGGCGATAAAATCCCCGCTGCCCAGACTTTCTGCCACCTTGAGTTCGGGTGATGTGACCTTCACAACAACCTCGTCAGAGAGTTTGGCGGAACTAAACGTCACTCCGTTTATCTTTTTCTTCTCGCTTTCCACGGAGATGTTCAACTGTTGGTCCTTCACTTCCACCTTAACATTCTCCATGTCCTTTGGCGAAGCGATGATGATACATTCGTATTTCGAGCCTTGGGCGTAGTTGACTGTGATGCCAGCTTTGATCATCACCTTATTAAATTGGGGCAGCGGTACAGTCTTCTTCACTCTGTCCATTCCGAGAGCGGTAATCGCTCCCATACACATGGCAATAGCCAAAATAAATAATACCTTTTTCATGTTCTAATCACTTTTATTGTTGTTCCTTTATCTATAATAACGAACGAAAGTCGAAAAGTTAATGCCAAAGACTGTGTTTATTTTCATTTTTTAGAGCTTAAAGGCTGTCACGCTTGTCACGCTGTCACACATGTCACGCTGTCACGCTTTGTAACACTCTATACTTGCAAGGATAAATACTGCTTTGAATATATTTGACACATGCGGAATGAGCATCTTTGTTATAATATTTTCAAATCATTTCTCTAACTGGAGATAATTTGTTCCCTAACTGGAGAAAATTATTTCCCTAACTGGAGAATTTATAATATATATAAATAGGCTCATTTTTGCCTATTTGGTCTATCCAGCAAAACGTTGTCACGCTTGTCACGCTGTTACGTTTGCGGTCAGAATTTGAGTCGGAAGAGAGTGGCGGTGGGGGCGGGTGTAATCAGTTCGATACTGCCGCCGCTTTGTTTCTTTATCTGGCGCGAGATGCTCAGACCGATGCCGCTGCCTGTAGGCTTGGTGGTGAAGAAAGGGACGAAGATTTGTTGGGCCTCCTCGGAGGGAATGGGGTTGCCGTTGTTACTGATGTCGATAATGATAGAGTCGTCGGGAGTGGTGTAAGCTGACAAGGATATAGAGGTAGCACCTGCCTCTACGGCGTTCTTCAGCAGATTGGTGACCACATGGGCTATGAGGCTTTCGTCGGCATAGAGGAGTAGGTCGGAGACGGGGATGTCAAGGTTGATGTTCGAGTCTTTGGAATACTCAGAGCTGATGGTTATCATGCGCTCAAGAAACGGTTTGACATAGAATAGCTTAGGTTGTGGTTTGAGAATGAGCGTCATGCGGCGGTAGTTATTCACGAAGTTGAGCAGTTGCTTGCCTGTGGTATTGATGACCGACAATCCTTCTTTTATATCATCGTCGTCGGCCTTATGGATAAGTGTTTCACTGAGCGATGTTATCGGTGCCACATTATTCATTATCTCATGCGTTAACACACGGATAAGCTTTGTCCATGACTCCAACTCGCGTGATGACAATTCATTGCGGATGTCGCTGAAGGCGATGATACGCACTTTCTTGCCATTGAGTAATGCTGCGGTCTCTCGTCTCAAGAAATTCTCAGATGCGAGTTTATCCATCACCTGACTCTCGAATGTCAGCACTTCCACACCAAGCAGACGGAGTGCCGCCTCATTATGCTGAAGCACGCCGCCTCGCTCATCTACCACCATTATGCCTGTCGATACGGCATTGATAATCTGTTCGTAGTATCGTTCACGCTCCATAAGGTCGTGTCGCGCCTTTTCGATGATGCGTCTGATGCGGTTGAGCGACTCGTTGACAAGACGGTCGCGCCCATGCTCAGGGAAGTGGAACGCAAAGTCGAGGTTGTCGATGGCATTAAAGAGGAACGTCACCTTGCCGATGGTGCGGCGGTAACGGCGATACAGCAGACTATAGCCCACGGCAGCTATCGCGGCTGTGGCGACGATGGCTATGATGACGTTATAGTCCATATTTCTTTATCTTGTTGTATAAGGTCTGTCGTGCTATGTCTAACCGTTGTGCCACGAGCGAAAGATTACCGTCGCATTCATGAATGGTTCGGGCGATGAGGTCGCGCTCCATGGAAGCCAAAGTGCCCCTCTGCACGCCAGTGGGAGGGATTGGCTGTTCACCGTAACTCGCATGGCTCAATCCTCCACCAGAGGATAGTGGAGCCTCACCTATTATCACCGCTCTCTCCATCGTATGTTCCAGTTCGCGGATGTTTCCTGGCCATGGATATTCGAGCAGTTGACGGCGGGTCTTCTCGTCTATTTCTATTGGAGTCTTATTGTAGAAGTCGGAGAATTTCTTCATAAACTGCTCAGCAAGAGGTATTATATCCTCTTTGCGCTCGCGCAATGGAGGCAGATGAAGGCAGATGGTGTTCATGCGATAGAGCAGATCCTCGCGAAACGAGCCTTCCTTCACCATCTGCTGCAGGTCGCGGTTGGTGGCGGAAATGAGGCGGATGTCTATAGGAATCTCCTTTGTGCCGCCTATTCGTGTCACGGTCCTTCGTTGCAGGGCTGTGAGCAGTTTGGCTTGGAGAGGATACGAGAGGTTGCCTATCTCGTCCATGAAGAGTGTGCTGCCCTCGGCCAGTTCCATCTTTCCCGGTTTGTCGCTCTTGGCGTCGGTGAATGCCCCTCGTACATATCCGAACAGCTCACTCTCAAATAGTGTCTCGGTGATGGCTCCCATATCCACCGTCACCATCTGTTTGGCACGTCGCCGCGACAGGCGGTGAATCTCTCGCGCCAGCACTTCCTTGCCTGTACCGTTCTCGCCGGTGATGAGGATGTTGGCATCTGTTGGCGCGACCTTCTCCACCATCTCCATCACTGTTGCCATGGCGTCGCAACGGCTTACTATTCCTCCATTTACCGTTGATGACAGCGACGACGTCTGACCGTCTGTGCGATCCTTTCCTCCCTTGGCAGGCAACTGGGCTCTGAGTTTCTCTATCAGCACCTCGTTCTCAAACGGTTTGACAATAAAGTCGGCCGCACCATCCTTTATTCCCCTCACGGCAAGGTCGATGTCGGCATAGGCAGTGAAGAGCACTACGGCCACGTCAGGTTCCATACGCTTTATTTCCCTCAGCCACAGGAGTCCCTCGTTGCCGTTGTTGATGCCTCGCCCGAAGTTCATGTCGAGCAGCACCACGTCGGGCCTTTTCCTCCGCATGAGCGTAGGAATGGCGTTGGGGTTGGTGGATGTCTGTACATCCTCGCACACGTTCTTCAATAGCATCCTCAGCGATACGAGCATCGCCTCGTTGTCGTCGATGATAAGTATATTGCCTTTTTTCTTCATTGTCTATTTCAGAGATAACGATGCAAAAGTACAAAAAAAAAGCCAAGGCGGACAAGAATGTAATCAGTAAACTTGTCTGCCTTATTTATTTTTAACAAACAGTTATGATTACTTATTGACTTCGTCGATTTCTGGCCATTGGACGTTATTGCACGGCAATCCCTAATTTTTATCATTCCGTCTTGATGCTCTCCACGGGATTACTTGTCGCAACCTTGAGTGTGCGACTGATGATGGATAGGAAGGCGATGGCGAGGGTGAAGAGGGCGGCTGCCATAAGTACCCACCAAGGCATTGGAATCTGATAGGTGAAGTCGCTGAGATAATGACGCATTGCCTTTATGCTCAGGGGTATGGCCAAGACGATAGCCACCAACGACATCACGAGGAATCGGCGCGAGAGAGTCCATACGGCGCTCGCTACAGTCGCGCCCATCACCTTGCGCAAGGCTATCTGCTTGCGCTGCTGCTCACCGTAATATACCGACATGGCAAACATGCCGAGGGCGGATATGAGTATCGAGACGAGCATGAAGGTGAGGACGAGCGACATGGCGTTTCGCTGCGACTTTATCCCCTCGAGCAAGGTGTCCTCGATGTAGTCGCAATGCATATCGATAGGCATACCCCTAATTTCTTTTGTCATCGCACAGCAAGCGTTTTTCACTGCGGCAAGTGCCTTGTCGTGATCGCCACGGGTCTTGATGAGCATTGTATAATAGTAACTGTCGTGCGAAACCACCCTGATGCCATTGTAAGTGTTCTTCATCTCTGTGGATATTGCATTGCCCGCACGATAGTCGGCAATAACACCGCAACATTCATATTGAGGTTTTCCATCCTTGATGCCAAAATAGGGCTTCTTTGCCGACACTCCCCAGAACCGCTTACCGCTTTCAGTCACCCAGACTTTCCCTTCTGTCGGAGCGCAATATTGCTCAACGACTTTTATCCCCAACATCTTTATTGCCGTGGAGTCGAGGTTGCACATCCTAATCCATGATTTACTGTCGCCATTTGCGTCGTGTACCCCATTGCAACCCGACTGTAATGTAGTACCTCCTCCTGGTGTGGCTTCAACCACTTCGGGCAGGGCCTTCAGACGGTTTGCCAACATCATCTGTCGCTCAAGGCTATAACCAATTTCTCCCGTCTGTGCTATGATGATGTCTTCCTTATTATATCCGTATGGCAAGGTATATAGATGATGCATCTGCAGGGTCATTGTCAATCCTACGGCTATGAGCACCGTACTCACTACGCCTTGCGCCGTGATAAACACCTTGCTGAACCACATCTTGTTTTTTATCCTAAGACTGCCCTTCACCACGTCGATGGGATTGAAGCGCGACACGACTATTGCGGGGATGATGCCGCATAAAAGCGATATCGCAAGGAGTACTGCCACGGCGACAAGCAACATCTGAGGAGACAATGCGAGAGAGATTTTCGTGTTGAGAATGTCGTTGAACACCGGCAGCAGGCATATCGCCATCAGCACACCAATGATGAAGCAGGTAAAGGTGAACAATGCTGACTCCTTGAAATATCGCACTACCACTCCCCACACGCTATCGCCTAACAATCGGCGGGTGGCCATCTCCTTTGCGCGCTTTCCGGCTTGCGCCACGGTGAGGTTGATATAGTTGAATATGGCGCACACGAGAAGTATGAGGGCCACGGCAAGCAATATGTCAACCAATTTCTTGTCGCCTTGGCGGAACTGCCAATTGGTTGTTTCGGAGAAATACAGTTTATCCATTCTTACCAACGACGAGCCCCACCAAAGAAACTTGCCTTCATTCTCGCGTGTATAGTGAAAATCTTTCCAGTAATCCACGTATTTGTCGAGAAGTTTTTCATTCACCTTGTCTGGATCTGCATCTTTGGCAAGGCGCACAAAAGGCACCGTCTCGCCGAAGTTATCCATCTTCACCGTCATTTCTTCCTTGTATTTCATTGAAACAAGCACATCGTATGGCGCGAATACATCAGACTTGCCGAAATCGGGCATCACTCCCGTTATCTTGAATGTGAGAGTGTCGCATTTCATAGTCTTTCCGATAGGGTTTTCGTTGCCAAAGGCTTTGGCGGCAAACGACTCGCTGATGATGGCCTCGTTCTTGGAGGTAAGTACCTTGTCGCGACTGCATCCACGGACATCATATCCGAAGAACTCGAAGAAATTCGGGTCGATGCAATATGCGTCAGTCTTGAAGAACGTTTCGCCTACCATAAATCCCGGGATGTTGTTGGCTTCACCAATTCTTGTCCACTCTTTTATCTCGGGAATGGAGGGGAAGAACTCCTGTGCGGTTCCCCATGTCATACCGAGATAGTCGCCGGAGCCTACGGCATAAATCTCTTTTGTATTCTCGTTGCCCTTGCCCACACTGTATTCCATCGTTGCATAGGCTCCGAGGATAATCACAAAGCTGAGGGCAACCGACAGCCCGAATGCCTCGATTGCCGTATATAGCTTATTGCGGGATAAAAACTTAAAATATGATTTCATAATTCCTCATTCCTTTCAACCACTTGTCCATCAAACAAATTAATGATTCTTCCGGCAAACGTCGCATCATGCAGCGAGTGGGTCACCATCACCACAGTCGTCCCCTCTTGATTCAGTTCGGAGAGAAGTTGCATCACCTCCTGACCGTTCTTAGAGTCGAGGTTACCCGTCGGTTCGTCGGCGAGGATGATTCTCGGTCTTCCTACAACGGCTCGCGCTATAGCCACGCGCTGCTGCTGACCACCCGAAAGCTGGTGTGGATAATGCTTCATGCGATGGCTCAGTTTCACCTTTCGCAGTATGTCGAGAACGCGTTGCTTGCGCTCCTTCTTCTCCACACCGAGATATTTCAGTTGGAGTTCGATGTTCTCCTCCACTGTGAGTTCGTCGATGAGGTTGAACGACTGGAACACGAAACCTATGCGGCTCTTGCGATAAGCCGTTCGCTCGCGTTCCTTCAGATGTCCCACCTCCTCGCTGCCGAGCCAATATTTGCCCTCGGTCGGACTGTCGAGCAGTCCGAGGATATTAAGCAATGTAGATTTGCCGCAGCCCGATGGCCCCATGATGGCAACAAACTCGCCGTCGTTCACTTCGATGCTCACTCCGTTGAGCGCCACCGTCTCCACTTCCTCCGTTCGGAAGACTCGTGTGATGTTTTCTGTCTTTATCATATTCTGTTGTCATGTTGTTTTCGTACTGCAAAATTACATCATTGAAGCCAAAGCACCAAGACTTTTCTTATGTGCAGACAACGATTGTATGAAAATCATACAGACTTCTGTGTGATAATCATACATTTCCTTCGATAAATTTCGTGAAGACACGGAAAATGATTAATTTTGCACCAGATATGAAATACGGAACAATATTAATAGTGGATGACAACACGTCAATACTCACGGCATTGAAGATATGTCTCGCAGATGTGTTTGAAAAGATAATCACATTGGCTAATCCTGACGGACTGCTTGCAAAGTTACAGCAGGAGAGGGTGGATGTGATATTGCTCGACATGAACTTCACCATGGGGATGAACAACGGACAGGAAGGACTCACATGGCTTCGCACCATCCATCGCTTGCATGCCGACATACCGGTGGTGCTCGTCACCGCCTTTGCCGATGTGCAACTTGCAGTGAAAGGACTCAAGGCAGGTGCGGCTGACTTCATCACCAAACCGTGGGACAACGACGAGCTTATCCGCACACTCAAGGATGCCATAGACAATAATAATAAGGTGGCGACACTCGAAAGTGTGGAAACTGAGCATGTACGGAAGGTGTTGGACAAATGTCACGGCAATGTCTCGCGTGCCGCTGAACTTCTCGGCATAACACGCCAGACACTCTATTCAAAAATTAAGAAATGAATATGATTGTAATAACAGCATTGTTGATTGTCGTAGTATTAACTCTGGCAATATACCTCTTTTATCACCATCAGTGCCGCCTTCGCGAGATGGCATTCCTTATGGGTGAGGCAGTGCGCAACGGTGACTTCACCTTCCGTATGCCAAGAAAGCGGATGTTTTTTGGCGAGAGGGCGCTGCTAAAGACGCTTAACGATATGGAGAACAATATCGGCAGACTGACGGCTCAGAATGAGGTGGAGTCGTGGGAGAAACTCACCCGAGTGCTTACCCACGAGATAAACAACGCCACAACGCCTATACTCAGTATATGCCAGTCGTATCTTGCCTCGCCATCCATCAAGTCCTCGCCTTATCGAGAAGGCATCGAGGCTATTCATGATACCACATCTTCGCTCAACATTTTTGTGGATAGCTATCGCAAGATGACACAGATACAGAAACCAGACCCGGTGGAGCTCAACCTTCTCGACTTTGTGTCGGGCGTGGCCTGTATGTATCCCTCTGTTCAATGGCATATTGACATTTCTTCAGCACAAACGCTATTCATAGACACCAATCTTCTTCGCCAGGCTTTTATAAATATTGTGAAGAACGCCATTGAGGCTGGGGCGAGGAACATTGGAGTGAGATGGAACCGCCAACTCTGCATAAGCAACGACGGGGCACCGATAGCGCCGGAAAACGCCCGCAACATCTTTGTTCCCTTCTTCACAACCAAGAGCCATGGCTCAGGCATCGGCCTGCCTCTCTCCCGGCAGGTGCTGATGATGCAGGGCTACGACCTTTCTCTCGCCCAAATGCCACAAATCGGATTCCATGTCACATTCATTGTTTCATCCACTTGTGGGTCATGTTGATGTTTCATCCTCAGTGTTGACAACATTGAGCGAAAGAAAGGAAGTCTAATTCAATTTAGTTTCAAAAGTACCTTTTTTATTTGCTATACTTGCGTACGATATACTCTTCATACTCGGCTATCTCACGCTCTCCCACATGAGCCAAGCCATAATGCTCATCGTGCTGACTGTAGTCGAGACCAACGCGCTCACTGTATTCGCTGACACGCATAGGGATGAACTTGTCGATCAGCCAATAGCCGAAATAACTCATGACAAAGGTATATGCGATTACCATAGCTACGGCAAGAAGATGGTAAAGGAACACCACAAAACCATCGGGGGTGCCAGCCACAAGACCTTCCTGGATGAAAATACCAGTTAGAACCGTACCGAAGATACCTCCAGTGCCATGGGTGGGGAAAACGTCGAGAGCATCGTCGATGCGCGAGTGAGAACGCCAATAGACAGCCGTGTTACAGATGAGCGTGATGACAAAAGAGATGAAGATGCTCTCGCCCACAGTGACATATCCCGCTGACGGCGTGATGGCTACAAGACCAACCACACATCCTACGGCTGCTCCCATGGCTGACGGTTTGCGACCACGCAGGCAGTCGAAGAATATCCATGTCATCATCGCGGTGGCTGAAGCCGTGTTCGTGTTCAGGAACGCCTTCACCGCTACGCCGTCGGCATGAAGCGAACTGCCAGCATTGAATCCAAACCATCCCAACCACAACATTGCGGCTCCGAGAAGAACAAACGGGATATTGGCTGGCTCTGACTTGCGAGTGCACGACTTTCTACGACCTAAGAATATGGCGCCTGCCAACGCAGCCACACCGGAAGAGGCATGTACCACGATTCCTCCAGCGAAGTCAACCACTCCCCACTTTAAGAACAACCCGTCGGGATGCCACGTCATGTGGGCCAGCGGACAATATATCATCACGAAGAAGAAAATCATGAAAAACATATAGCCCGAGAACCTCACTCGCTCAGCAAACGAACCCGTGATGAGCGAAGGCGTGATGATGGCAAACTTCATCTGAAACAGTGCATAGAGAGCCAAAGGAATAGTGGCTCCGCCAAGTATCTTTCCCGTAGGCGTGGTATAAACATCGCCTCCCACGTTCTGGAACATCAGGAATGTGGTGGGATCGCCGATGACACCTGCGATGTCGTCGCCAAAACACAGCGAGAAGCCGAACACCACCCACAACACCGAGATAATGCCCATGGCAATGAAACTCTGAAGCATTGTTGAGATGACGTTCTTCGCACCTACCATGCCACCATAGAAGAACGACAGACCGGGGGTCATCATAAGCACAAATATCGTGGCGGTAATCAACCATGCCACGTCAGCAGCATCTATCTTTGAAAAATCGCACTCAAAACTGGGTTCGGGAGCGAAAAGACCCGCTATGGAAATAAGCACCATACAGGTCATAAGGATTATCCAACGTCTTTTCATATATTCTTTTGTCGTATTTACCCAACTTACTTGAAGTTAAGGTGTTAAGAAGTTAAGAAATTAATGTGTCTTGGAGAAAGACTACAGCGGAGAGGCTTCATGCACTCCAGCCACAGCACGTCCGCTCGGCTCGTTCATGTTCTTAAACGACTCGTCCCATGCAAGCGCCTCGGCCGTAGAACATGCCACACTCGGCACACTCGGCACTGTGCGTGCAGCTGAGTCGCTGGGAAAATGCTCAGCAAAGATGGAACGATAATAATATTCTTCCTTGTTGCGAGGAGGATTGATGGGGAAGCGTTCGGCTGCATGTGCCATCTGCTCGTCACTTACCTGATCGGCGGTGATCTGCTTGAGCGTGTCTATCCAGGAATATCCCACTCCGTCAGAGAACTGCTCCTTCTGTCGCCATGCAACAGCTTCTGGCAGGTAGTCGGCAAATGCCTCACGCACAATCTTCTTCTCAATGGTCTTTCCAGGACACATCTTGGCCTCGGGATTGGTTCGCATGGCGATATCGAGAAACTCCTTGTCGAGGAATGGCACCCTACCCTCAACACCCCAAGCTGACAGACTCTTGTTGGCTCGCAAACAATCGTAAAGGTAGAGCTTGGATAGCTTACGCACCGTCTCTTCATGAAACGCCTTGGCATCGGGAGCCTTGTGGAAATACAGATAACCACCAAACACCTCGTCGGCACCTTCGCCCGACAGCACCATCTTTATTCCCATAGACTTTATCACACGG
Source organism: Prevotella sp. P5-92 (assembly GCF_002251245.1). Lineage (GTDB taxonomy): Bacteria > Bacteroidota > Bacteroidia > Bacteroidales > Bacteroidaceae > Prevotella. Next base: position 27,607 of record NZ_NPJG01000001.1, on the reverse strand, counting down.
GCAAGAAGATACATCGGAGTAGAAGCGCGTACCGTGGTTACATCATAGGTCTCAATAAAGTAGATAACGTCGCGTATGGCATCGAGACCTTCCTGAATGGTATAGTTTATCTCGTGGTGAACGGTTCCTATATGGTCTGCCACCATCTTAGCCTTTGCAAGGTCGGGCGCACCTTTCAATCCTACAGCAAACGAGTGAAGACGTGGCCACCATGCCTTTGAGTTGCTGTCATCCTCGATGCGACGCTCAGAGAAACGCTCGGCAACGGCACTTATAACTGACGAGTCGAGGCCTCCCGAGAGCAACACTCCGTAAGGCACATCGCTCATCAGCTGGCGCTTGACAGCGGCCTCAAGTGCATCATGAATATCCTGAACACTTGCGCTATTGTCCTTGACTGCATCGTAATCCATCCAGTCGCGGGTGTAATAACGCACCATCTTTCCTTCGCGACTCGAATAATAATGTCCTGGCAGGAACACCTCATAGCGGTCGCAATTACCTTCGAGGGCTTTCATCTCGCTTGCGACATAGACCTTTCCGTCATCGTCGTATCCTATATATAGCGGTATGACACCTATAGGGTCGCGCGCAATAAGAAACTCATCTTTCTCTGCGTCATAGAGCGCGAAGGCGAAAATACCACTTAAGTCTTCCAAAAAGTTTATGCCTTTTTCACGATAAAGGGCAAGGATCACCTCACAGTCGCTGCCGGTCTGAAACTGGTATTGTCCGGCATATTCGCGACGGATGTCTTGGTGATTATATATCTCACCGTTTACTGCCAGCACCTGTTTCATATCGGGGCTGAACAACGGTTGTTTGCCTGATTCAGGATCTACAATAGACAGACGCTCGTGACAGAGTATTGCAGAACCACCATCGTAGATACCGCTCCAGTCGGGACCACGATGACGTATTTTCTGGCTCATCCTCAACGCCTTTTGTCGCAGTTCAGGTGTCTGTTCCTGAACATTAAAAATTGCTACTATTCCACACATAATTAATTATTTTTTTTGATGTTTGACGTTTGCTGTATTTAATGAAGAGTGAAGAATAAGTTCTCCGTTCATTCTTTATTCTTCACTCTTCATTTACTTAGTTAAAGCAGCTCTCTCCATGCTCGTAGATGTCGAGACCTTCTTCTTCTATTCTCTTATCCACTCTCAGACCTGCTATCTTCTTTATACCAAAGAACATTATCACTCCGGCAATGGCTGCCCATGCGTCGATTGCGAGAACACCGAGACACTGAGCTCCGAAGAAGCCCCAACCACCGCCGTAGAGAGCACCGCCGTCAAGGGCAAGAAGACCGGTCATGATGGTTCCGAAGATACCACATACTCCATGAACAGAACTTGCGCCGACGGGATCGTCAATATGCAACTTACTGTCAATAAACTCGATAGAGAACACGAGAAGGACACCTGCCAAAAGACCAATTATGGCGGCACCGAAAGGACTGACAAGGTCGCAGCCAGCCGTGATTGCCACAAGACCTGCAAGCACACCGTTCAGTGTGAGCGAGAACGAAGGTTTGCCGTACTTTATCCAAGAGGTGAACATCGTGCCTATTCCGCCAGCTGCTGCAGCAAGGTTGGTAGTGAGGAACACGTGCGAGATAGCCGTGCGATTGACTTCGCCTGAAGCTGCAAGCTGAGAACCAGGGTTGAAGCCAAACCATCCAAACCAAAGAATGAACACACCTAAGGCAGCCGCCATGAGGTTGTGACCAGGAATGGCACGGCTCTTGCCGTCCTTGCTGTATTTACCGATACGCGGACCGAGAGCTATGGCACCGATGAATGCCAGCACGCCACCAACGGAGTGGACGATAGCCGAACCCGCAAAGTCGTGGAATGTGGCACCGAAGGTATTCATCATAAAGGAACCGTCTTCGCCATTGCAAAGCCAACCGCCTCCCCAGGTCCAGTGTCCTGATATAGGATAGATGAGCAGCGAGATGAATACCGAATAGACACAATACATCGAGAACTTCGTGCGCTCTGCCATCGCTCCCGACACGATAGTAGCCGCAGTGGCACAGAACACAGTCTGGAAAATCAGAAATCCTTCAGTTGGCAGGTCGCCCTCATAGAACGAGATGTCGCCGAAATTTGGCATTCCGACAAAGCCCTCGCCTCCATTACCGAACATAAAGCCAAAGCCGACCAGCCAGAACAGAAGCGAACCGAAGGTGAAGTCAACGAAATTCTTAAATAAGATATTTGCCGTGTTCTTACTACGCGTGAAACCAGCCTCACACAAGGCGAATCCTGGCTGCATAAAGAAAACCAGCATTGCTGCAAGCAGCATCCATACCGTATCTACAGAGAGTGACAAGTCTGTCACCGGATCTGTCGCTAAAAATATGTTTGTCATAATCGTATGCGTTTAAATTTGTGTTGTATATATAATAATGTGTTGGTGTGTTGTGTTTGTGTTGCTTCATCCCGTACTTAACGGGCGTTATCCATTCTCCGTATTATTTCTCTTGCTCTGCATTATAAAGTGCTATATCGCCACGCTCAGCAGTGCGTATGCGGATGGCATCCTCGATAGGGATGATAAAGATGCGTCCGTCACCAACCTCTCCGGTATGTGCTGCATGCTGAATGGCGGCTACGGTCTTCTCTACATTCTTGTCGCGAACAACGACATTGATCAATACACGCTCGATACAACTCGTATCGTACATCACGCCACGGTATATCCTTGCCTGGCGCATCTTTCCTTCGCCTCTGACATCGTAGTATGAGAACCACTCGATGTCTGCAGCGAGCAGAGCTTCTTTTACATCCTCAAATTTCGTCTTACGGATGATTGCTTCAATCTTTTTCATAATATGTCTCCTATTTAAATGATTATTGACATTTTGTTATCTTTCGGGTGCAAAATTACTACTTTTTGACATAATACACAAGTGTTTTTAAGCAAAACGACAACAAACATAACAGTTTCTTAACAATATATCAATATCTATATTACAGCTCTTACAGATTATATTAATTTATATTCAGTTTTCTTACAATTTGATAGAAAACGTTATTTTCTTGAATAATAAGATCCGAAAACTCTTGATTTATCTGTCAAATTGTTGTAACTTTGCAGCGGAATTAAACAAAAGAACAATATAAAATATTAGAAAGTTAACAAAATGGCAACAATTGTAAGATTCACCAAAATGCATGGCGCCGGCAATGATTATATATATGTTAATACCTTATTATATAATATACCCGACCCAACGAAAGCAGCAATAGCATGGAGCGCCCCTCACACAGGAGTGGGCAGCGACGGACTGGTGCTGATAGGTGAACCTAACATGCCAGAGGCCGACTACTCGATGAGGATATTCAACGCCGACGGCTCTGAAGCCATGATGTGCGGAAACGCATCACGTTGCATCGGAAAATACCTCTTCGAAAAAGGACTGACCGACAAGACCGTTATCAGGTTGCTGACGCTCTCGGGAATAAAGATCCTAAACCTGCATCTCGACAAATCGGGAAAGACAGTGGAGAGCGTGACTGTAGATATGCTCGAGCCTGTACTTGCCAACAAATCGCAACTGGCAAGCGAGGATGGGTCGATGACCGACGGACTTGTTGACGTCGTAGATACTGAATTTAGAGGCACATTCGTATCGATGGGCAATCCTCATTTCGTGATCTTCGTGGACGACATATCTTCCATCGACGTAACAAAATACGGGAAAGCCCTTGAATACGACTCGCTTTTCCCAGAGAGATGCAACATTGAGTTTGCACAAGTGCTCGGCGACGGAAGCATCCGCACACGAGTATGGGAACGTGGCAGCGGCATAACAATGGCTTGCGGAACAGGAGCTTGCGCTACAGCCGTGGCGGCAGCGGTGACAGGCCGGGCATCCAGAAAGAGCGACATTGTGATGGACGGCGGTACGTTACATATCGAATGGAACGAGGCTGACAACCATGTCTATATGACAGGACCTGCGGCTTTCGCCTTCGAGGGAGAGATAGCGCTACCAGAATAACAAAGGCAAAACTTCAACAACAATAAAAAGAATCAAGAATAATATGGCATTAGTAAACGAACACTTCCTTAAGCTGCCAAACAACTACTTGTTTGCAGACATTGCAAAAAAAGTCAACGCCTTCAAGGTGTCACACCCTAAGGCAAGCGTCATAAGCCTCGGCATAGGCGACGTTACAAGACCTATCTGCCCTGCGGTATTAGAAGCCATGCACAAGGCTGTAGATGAGATGGGAGAGAAAGCCACTTTCCGTGGTTACGGTCCCGAACAAGGCTACCAGTTTCTACGTGAGGCAATAGTAAAGAACGACTTCCTGCCACGAGGCATACACCTCGACCCAAGCGAGATATTCGTTAACGACGGTGCAAAGAGCGACACAGGCAATATTCAGGAGCTGGTAAGATGGGACAACAGCATCGGTGTCACCGACCCTATTTACCCCGTATATATCGACTCTAACGTGATGATAGGCAGGGCAGGTGTAGTGGAGGACGGCAAATGGAGCAACGTTGTATATATGCCTTGCACAGCGGAAAACAATTTCACTCCGGCATTGCCCGACAAGAGAGTTGACATCATATACCTCTGCTATCCCAACAACCCGACGGGAGAGGTGATAACGAAGGAAGAACTGAAGAAATGGGTGAACTACGCCATAAAGAACGACACGCTCATCTTCTACGACGCAGCATACGAGGCTTACATCCAGGATCCTGATATTCCTCATTCAATATATGAGATAAAAGGAGCAAGAAAGGTGGCCATCGAGTTCCACAGCTACTCGAAGACAGCGGGATTCACGGGAATAAGATGCGGCTATACCGTCGTTCCAAAAGAACTCACAGCCGCCACACTCAAAGGCGATAGAATAGAGCTCAACCATCTGTGGTATCGTAGGCAGTGCACCAAGTTCAACGGCACAAGCTATATCAGCCAAAGGGCAGCCGAAGCTATCTATACGCCCGAAGGCAAAGAGCAGATCAAGGCTACCATCGACTACTACATGAACAATGCCAAGCTGATGTACCGCACTCTGACAGAACTCGGCCTTGAGGTATATGGCGGAAAGAACGCTCCATACCTGTGGGTGAAGACTCCCAACGGAATGGGCAGTTGGAAGTTCTTCGAACAGATGCTTTACGAAGCTCATGTGGTCTGCACACCTGGAGTGGGATTCGGTCCTGCAGGCGAAGGATATATACGTCTCACAGCCTTCGGCGACAAAGACGACTGCATAGAGGCAATGGAAAGGATAAAGAAGTGGCTGAAGTGACATTCACCGACACAGACATAAATCAACACAAACAATAAAATATTTACGATTATGAAGAACTTGAAAAGATTGGGCTTCACAGCCATGATGATTATGGCGGGAGCAACAGCGATGACAGCACAGGACGAAGTGGAAGCAACAGTATCAGCCGACGTAGTAAACCAGTATATATGGCGTGGTACGAAATGTGGAGAACTAAGCATTCAGCCTACGTTAGGCGTTGCATACAAGGGACTATCTCTCTCGGCATGGGGAAGTACAGAACTGAGCAACTGGGGTGGCTCAAAGGAGTTTGACCTCACCATCGCTTACTCTACAGGCGGATTCAACATCGGCATCACCGACTATTGGTTTGACGGTGGCAGCACGAAATACTTCAAGTATGAAGCTCATTCCACCGCACACATCTTTGAAGCCAACATAGGCTATGACTTCGGTCCGTTGGCCATCCAGTGGTACACCAATTTTGCAGGTTCTGACTATAAGGGTGATGGCGATCGCGCCTACTCGTCGTACGTGGAACTCAACGCACCGTTCAAACTCGGCGGTCTTGACTGGAATGCCACTGTAGGCGCAGTGCCTTTTGAAGACAACGGGGTATATGGCGGATGCGACAAATTTGCAGTTACAAACCTTACGCTCAAAGCATCAAAGGAACTGAAGATAACAGACACATTCTCTGTCCCAGTGTTTGCACAGGTAACAGGAAACCCACACGACCAGAAGGCATATTTCGTATGTGGATTCACACTTGTACCATAAGGAATAAAATAACATCAACAATAAAAACTTTAAAACAATGGCAAATTTAAGATTTCAGGTTGTAGAGGAGGCATTTAAGAAAAGACCCCTCGCCGTAGAGGCCCCCAAAGAACGTCCCTACGAGTATTTTGGCAAATATGTCTTCAATCGTGAGAAGATGTACAAGTATCTGCCAAAGAACGTTTATGAAAAGCTTATTGACGTTATAGACAATGGAGCTCGCCTCGACCGCAGCATGGCTGACGCCGTTGCATCTGGCATCAAGCAGTGGGCTGTTGAAAATGGCGTGACACACTATACTCACTGGTTCCAACCACTCACCGAGGGTACAGCCGAGAAGCACGACTCCTTCATCGAGCACGACTTCAAGGGCGGTATGGTAGAAGAGTTTTCTGGCAAGCTGCTCGTACAGCAGGAGCCTGACGCTTCTTCATTCCCTTCAGGTGGTATCCGCAACACCTTCGAGGCTCGCGGCTATTCGGCTTGGGACCCCACATCACCCGTATTCATCATCGACGACACACTTTGCATCCCAACCATATTCATCTCTTACACTGGTGAGGCTCTTGACTACAAGGCTCCGCTGTTGCGCACACTGCACGCAGTGAATGTTGCTGCAACTGACGTTTGCAAATATTTCTACGACGACGTGAAGAAGGTGCAGAGCAACCTCGGTTGGGAACAGGAATACTTCCTCGTGGATGAGGGTCTCTACTCTACCCGACCCGACCTGCTGCTCACTGGTCGCACACTGATGGGTCACGACTCAGCAAAGAACCAGCAGATGGAAGACCACTATTTCGGTACCATTCCTGACAGAGTACAGGCATTCATGAAGGATCTTGAGATTCGCGCTCTCGAACTCGGCATTCCTTGCAAGACTCGTCACAACGAGGTTGCGCCAAACCAGTTTGAGCTTGCTCCAATCTTCGAGGAGACAAACCTTGCCGTTGACCACAACATGCTCCTCATGTCGCTCATGAAGAAGGTGGCCCGCAAACACGGTTTCCGTGCCCTGCTCCACGAAAAGCCATTCGCCGGCATCAATGGTTCAGGAAAGCACAATAACTGGTCGCTTTCTACCGACACTGGCGTACTGCTTCACGCTCCAGGCAAGACTCCTAAAGACAACCTTCGTTTCGTGACATTCATCGTCGAGACACTGATGGGTGTATATCGTCACAACGGACTACTCAAGGCGTCTATCATGAGTGCCACAAACGCTCATCGTCTGGGTGCCAACGAGGCACCTCCAGCAATCATCTCTTCGTTCTTAGGCAAGCAGCTTACCGAACTGCTCGACCACATTGAGACGGCCGATACTGACGACCTGTTCAATGTGGCAGGCAAACAAGGTTTCACCATGGACATTCCTGAGATTCCTGAATTGCTTATCGACAATACCGACCGCAACCGTACATCTCCATTTGCGTTCACTGGTAATCGTTTCGAGTTCCGTGCCGTAGGTTCCGAGGCTAACTGTGCATCGGCCATGACCGCCCTCAACGCTGCTGTAGCAGAAGCTCTTGTTGACTTCAAGAAGCGTGTTGACGCTGCCATTGCATCTGGTGTAGATCAGACAAAAGCCATCGTTGACGTTCTTCGCGCTGACATCAAGACCTGCAAGCCTATCAGATTTGACGGTAATGGATATAGCGACGAGTGGGTTGTAGAGGCTACTAAACGCGGTCTCGACGTGGAGAAGAGCTGTCCGAAGATCTTCGAGCGTTATCTCGACGACTCAAGCATAAAAATGTTTGAAGGCCTTAACATCATGACAAAGAAGGAGCTTGAGGCACGTAACGAGGTGAAATGGGAGACATACACAAAGAAGATCCAGATCGAAGCACGTGTGATGGGCGACCTCTCGATGAACCATATCATTCCTATAGCCACCCACTACCAGTCGATGTTGGTGAAGAACGTGCAGAACATGCGCAGCATTTACCCTGCCGAGAAGGCCGACAAACTGTCTGAGCGCAACTTCAAGCTCATCGAAGAGATAGCTGAACGCACGCAGACCATAGAAAAGGGTGTTGACGAGCTCATCGCTGCCCGCAAGGTGGCAAACAAGATTGAGAACGAATACGACAAGGCTGTTGCCTACCACGACACCGTGGCTCCAAAGATGGAAGAGATTCGTTATCAGATCGACAAACTAGAGCTCATCGTCGAAGACGACCTCTGGACATTGCCAAAGTATCGTGAACTTCTGTTCATCCGATAATTGACAATAATAAACGATACGCAGACAATCTATTTCTTTTTTTGGTTGTTTGAAGTTTGCGACGGGGAATGGCTGTGAAGCTGTCCCCCGTTTTCTTTGTCCTTTATTCTTTCCTTATCCACAGTTTCCGTCGTCTCTAACAGCTCATGTCACAAAAATAGTGAAAAAACATCCCGTTATTCATCTTTTCTACGTTTTTTTATTACTTTTGCATAAGAATTATACATCAAGACAATACACAGGAGGTAAAAGACATTGAAAGTATTTCATATCATATCGCATTTTGACTTGGGCGGTGCAGAACGTGTGGCGGCAAACATTGCAAAGAGCAAGACCAAAGGCATCGAAAGCCATATAGTAGAAATGATGCGGGGAAAGTCGGAGTTCACCAGTCAGTTCATTGAAGAACTAACCACGAGCGGTATCACATGTCATAGGGCATGGATGCCTGACGCGAGATGGCATTTCGTTTTCGAACGCCTGGCGGCTCTTCTCTTCCCATTAAGGTTCCTGCTGATATGGTGGAGATGGCGTCCCGACGTCATACACACTCACACCGAAGCTCCCGACATGGGCATCGTGCTGACCATGAGACTATTCCCATGGATTTGCAAACGCTGTAAGATAGTGAGGACCATTCACAACAACTGTCTGTGGTCGGGCCAACAGCGCATTGGTGAGGCATGCGAGCACTTTTTCAACCTCCATGATTCAAACATCGCCATCTCTGACTCTGTCAGACGTTCATACTTTGAGCGCTATGAACATGACACACCTATTATATATAATGGTGTTGCCGAAACCGCCCAACGGGAATACGGGAATCTGAAAAAAGACAAGAGAAACATCGTGTTTGCCGGAAGATATGAAAGACAAAAAGGCATCGACATCCTTGTAGAGATAATAAGCCGAATGAAAGACGACAAACGATACCACTTTCACTTGTTTGGCGATGGCAGCATGAGACACTTTGTAGAGGAAAAGCTCGGCTGTCAGCAAAACGTAAGCCTCAACCCTCCTCTCTTCGGGCTATCCTCCTTTCTGGCCTCGTTTGACTATATGCTGATGCCATCGTATTTTGAGGGTCTAAGCATCGTGGCTATAGAAGCGTCGATGGCACGACTGCCTAACATTATCAATTCTTGCTTTGGACTGGAAGAAACATTGCCCGCGACATGGCCTTTGAAGGTGAAAGACAACGATATCAACAGTTACATGACATTGTTCACGGATGTTATTCCATCGTTGTCACACGCCGAGATAGCAAACGAAGCCTATGTTTATGCGGCACGCCATTTCTCGATAAGACAGATGCAGGAAGCATACGAACGCATCTATTTCCTGAAATAGGCAATACACTCTTCAAGTATCTTTACTTTTGCCACTTTCATCACGACAAAATAAAGCGATGCAGCAACGACAATCCTTACGGGAAGAAGCAGCCTCGGATCGGCAATGGCCGAAGTGACGAAATAGGTCGTTGTCATCACCGCTGCAGCGGCAAGCATAAACGGCAAAACGTCAGACAGCGCCTCGACGAAAGTCACGCCGATGAGTTTGCGTACATTCCATTGCCATACCGCAAGCCATGCTACAGTAAAGACGGTGTATGCAACCACCATACTTACGATGCCTTGACTATGAAAAAGCAAAATGATGATGAGCTGGATTACTATCTGCCCGATATTGCACCACATGTAGATATCAGACCGTCCCTGGGCGATAACAAGATGCTGATAAAGTGTATAGAAAGTGAGAAAAGCACCGCCTATACACAGTGTCTTGAGCAGAGGTACGCTACCCAGCCACACGTCGGAGATGGTGACAAGTATCAGTTCTTCAGCCACTAACGACATTCCAAACAGAGCGGGGAAAGCGAGGAATGCAGTAAATCGAAGCATCTTCCTGAACACCCGGCGCTCACGGTCGGGGTCGTCGCTAATCTGCGCAAGCACAGGCTGAGCCACTTGTTCTATCGTTCCCGAGATGGTGGTTGAAGCCATGGTGTTCCACTTCGACGCCTGAGAATAATTGCCCACAGCCTTCATCGGGAACAGATTACCGAAGATGAACGTAAGTATATTGTTGTTTATTGTATTGATTATCGAGGTTATCAACACCTTGACGCTGAAGGGGAACATCGTCTTAACGGGAGTAAAGTCTATCTTCAGCGTAGGCCGCCAGATATGACGGGTAAAGAAGTAACGGCAGACGTTCTGCACGAAAGAGAACGTGACGGTCTGCCAAGCAAGACTCCAGTAGGCATATCCAAGATAAGCGAGCGATAATCCCACCATGCCCGACGTCAGCAATGCCACCATTCCAGTTATGGCTCGTTCGCGTGCCATGATACGCTTGAACATTATGGCATTGCGTGTGATGCCGAAGGCTGAGATAAGCACGCCAAGGAACACAAACCGCGACAGGCGTGTCAACTCTGGCGTGTGAAAGAACCATGCGATAAGCGGAGCGGAGAAAAACAGCATCACATAACATGCCGATCCGGCAATGATATTAAACCAGAACACTGAGTTATAGTCGTTGGCCGTAGGTTGCTTGATATTGGTAAGTCCCTGTGTAAAACCGCTGCTCTGGATATTTCCGGCGATGAGGGTGAATATCGTAAGCACACCCACGATGCCATAATCGTGAGGTGTAAGCATACGTGCGAGAAAGATGCCAAACACAAGGTTCAGCAGCTGCATAGTGCCACTGTTCATAGCTCCCCAAAACAGGCCTTTGGCAGTTTTCTCTTTCAGTGTATCCATCTATCTTGTCGTTTTTGCTTGCAAAAGTACAATAATTATCCGACATTAGACAAAAAACCACCTTATTATTTTTGTTGAAAGAGAAAAAAACGCTAACTTTGCCGGGGAATATGCGTGCAGCTATTGTCATGCGCAATGAAAAGACAAATATAATGGACATAAAAAACATAAAGCAGAGATGGAACGCCACGATACTCGACATACTCAAAGCGTTCATTGACATCTGCAAACGTCACGACTTGACATTCTATTGCTGTGCAGGCACGGCAATAGGTGCCGTGCGCCATCACGGCATCATCCCATGGGACGACGACATCGACGTCATCATGCCTCGGCCCGACTACGACCGTCTGCTCGAGATAAGCAAGAGCGAAGACTGGGGAAAATACGAGCTGGTCACTCCATACGACAGGGACGATTATCCCCTTTACTTCTCTAAGATCTCCGACCGCACCACCACGCTCGTCGAAGAGCGTGAGCGTCCTTGCGTCATAGGTCTCTTCGTGGACATCTTCCCTCTCGACGCCACCGACGACGACCTTGACGAGGCGAAAAGGCTGAAAGACCGCTACACGAAAGTCATCAACCGCCTTAATGCCGTTTCCACACACAACACCTTTGCGGAATATATCTCGCTACTCGCCGACCCGAAAGAATGGGGACGTTTCGCAATAAAGACGGCGGCATACTTCTTTCGCAGTCCCATCCGCCGCCGCCTGTTGGCGCAGATGGATGCCATAAGCCATCTCTACGACTACGACAAGGCCAAGAACGTACAAGTATATACGGGCTCGTATGGCTATCGTGAGACATTCCCCAAAGCATGGCTCGGACGGGGAAAGATGTTTAAGTTTGAAGATATTGAAGTGCCGCTGCCAGAGGAATACGACAAGTATCTAAGGCATTTCTTTGGCGACTATATGCAGCTGCCGCCCGTGGAACAGCGCATAGAAAAACATCATCGCGCGTATCTCAACATGGATCGCCGCGAGAGTATCGAGGAGATAAGGAAACACTCTGACATAAAGATATAACAACAGATATGAACTACGCTCTCATTATTGCCGGAGGCTCCGGCAACCGTATGGGTCAAGACATACCCAAGCAGTTTATGCACGTTGACAACTGCCCAATCATCATTCATACGATGCTTGCGTTCCAGCGTCATCCCGACATCGACGGCATCGCCGTGGTGTGTCTCGACGGTTGGCAAACAGTGTTGCAGTCATACGCCAACCAGTTTATGGTGACTAAGCTGAAATGGATATTCAAGGGCGGCGACAACGGTCAGGAATCAATCCACAATGGCATATACGGGCTGAAAGATGCCGGCATAAAAGACGACGACCTCATCCTCGTCCACGATGCCGTACGCCCGTTGCTATCACAAGACATCATATCCTCTAACATTGCCATCTGCCAACGTTATGGCTATGCCATCACTGGCATAAAATGCCGCGAGGCGATACTCGAGAGCGACGATGGCTTCTCGACCGAGACGAGCATCCCGCGCGACAAGCTCATCCGCACCCAGACGCCACAGACTTTCCGTCTCTGCAATCTCATTGCCGCCCACGAGGAAGCTGCGCGACGCGGCATCACCAACTCAGTGGCTTCTTGTACCCTTATGGCGGAATTAGGTGGACGCGAGATGCATATCGTGCCCGGTTCGGAGAAGAACATCAAGGTCACGACGGTAGAAGACCTTGAGATTCTCAAGGCTTTGATGCATGTGGAAAAAGAGAGTTGGCTGAAATAACATATAAGATGAAAGACTATTTTGACGACATAAGGGAAGCGGCGGCAGAGCAGTTGCCATGGGAGAAACTTGAGGGGAAAAACATCCTTGTCACTGGCGCCACGGGCCTCATTGGCGGTTGCTTGGTCGAAGTACTAATGGCTCGGGAGGGAGGCTATCATGTCTATGCCGCTGGGCGCGACGAGGAGCGGGCCAGACAGCGGTTTCTTGATTACACATCAGACAGAAGGTTTCATTTTCTGAAGTTCGACGTCAGCCTCCCACTTCAGTCAGACATCACGTTCCACTACATCGTTCATGCTGCATCCGGCGCATCGCCGTCGGCTTTCGCCACCTCTCCCGTCGAGGTGATAAAAGCCAATATCCTTGGCGTGTCAAACCTGCTGGACTATGGCATCGACCACTCTCTTGAGCGCATGTTGTACGTATCGTCGGGAGAGGTCTATGGCGAAGGAGGCGCAACCATCGACACGCCTGACGGAAAGGCTTTTGACGAAACAGACAGCGGTTATGTGGACTGTGCCACGCAGCGTGCCTGTTATCCATCGTCGAAGCGCGCCGCCGAGACGCTTTGCATATCTTACTGTGCTCAGTATGGCGCCGACGTGGTCATCGCCCGCCCGTGCCATGTCTATGGTCCTTTTTTCACCTGCCACGACAACCGCGTCTATGCCCAGTTTCTGCGCAACGTGATGCGTGGCGAGGATATTGTCATGAAGAGCGACGGCAGCCAGTTCCGTTCGTGGTGTTATGTAGTTGACTGTGTGCGTGCCCTTCTATATATATTGTTAAAAGGTGAGAAGGCTTCGGCATACAACATAGCAGACGCGGGCAGCAACGTCTCCATTCGCCAGTTGGCAGAAACGATAGCTTCTTTGGGCGGCAGGCGTGTGGTAATAGAAAAGCCCGACACCAAGGAGGCATCGGGCTATAATGTAGTAAAGAAATCTATTTTTTCCACCTCAAAGCTCCAACGGTTAGGTTGGACGGTGGAGGGAGGCATGGCGGAAAAGTTATCCCACCTGGCTTCCTGCCTTCACCTCTCTTAACGTTGTTGTCACGCTGAGGCTTCCGTCGAAGTTGACGGCAGACAGGATCATGCCCTGGCTCTCTATGCCCATCATCTTGCGTGGCGCGAAGTTTGCCACGAAGAGCACATCCTTGCCCACGAGGTCTTCCGGCTCATAATATGCAGCTATGCCGCTGAGGATGGTGCGGTCGGTACCACTACCGTCGTCGATGGTGAACTGTAGCAGTTTCTTCGACTTCTTCACCTTTTCGCATTTGAGAACCCTTCCCACACGGATGTCGAGTTTCTCAAAGTCGTCGAACGACACTTCTGGTTTTATTGGCTCAGCCTTGTAGGCGGCAGCCTCGTTGGCCTTCTTTGTTGCCTCGAGCTTGTCGAGCTGCTTTTGTATCGTCTCGTCGTCAATCTTCTCAAACAGCAGTACAGGCTCGCCAAGCTGATGTCCAGCCTTGAGCAGGTCGGTGCTTCCGAGCTGTTCCCATTCGTAGTGGTCCACGTTAAGCATCTTCAGCAGTTTCTCGCTGCTGAACGGCAGGAATGGCTCGAAGGCGATGGCGAGGTTGGCGCAGAGCTGGAGCGAGATGTTGAGAATGGTCTCCACACGCTTCATGTCGGTCTTTGCCACCTTCCATGGCTCACAGTCGGCAATGTACTTGTTGCCTATTCGTGCGAGGTTCATGGCCTCTTTCTGTGCGTCGCGGAACTTGAACTGGTCGAGCAGTTTCTCCACGTTTTTCTTTACGTCCTTAAATTCCTCAAGGGCCTTACGGTCTATCTCCTCAAGCTCGCCGCAGGCAGGAACGATGCCGTTCCAGTATTTCTTTGTGAGCTGCAGGGCGCGGTTGACGAAGTTGCCATATACCGCAACGAGTTCATTGTTGTTGCGATCCTGGAAGTCTTTCCATGTGAAGTTGTTGTCTTTTGTCTCGGGAGCGTTGGCAGTGAGCACATAGCGCAACACGTCTTGCTTGCCAGGGAAGTCAACGAGATACTCATGGAGCCATACTGCCCAGTTGCGCGATGTGGAAATCTTGTCGTTCTCGAGGTTGAGGAATTCGTTTGAAGGCACGTTGTCGGGCATGATGTATCCGCCGTGTGCTTTCATCATCACGGGGAAGATGAGGCAGTGGAACACGATATTGTCTTTTCCTATGAAATGAACAAGTCGTGTGTCGGGGTCTTGCCACCACTTCTGCCATGTGCCCCAGCGCTCAGGGTCTTTGTCGCAGAGTTCCTTTGTGTTGGAGATATATCCGATAGGAGCGTCAAACCACACGTAGAGCACCTTTCCTTCAGCTCCTTCCACTGGCACAGGTATGCCCCAGTCGAGGTCGCGTGTCATGGCGCGTGGCTGGAGGTCCATGTCGAGCCACGACTTACACTGTCCATACACGTTCGGTCTCCACTCCTTGTGTCCTTCCAGTATCCACTGCTTCAGCCAGTCCTGATATTTTCCGAGAGGCAGATACCAGTTTTTTGTAGGCTTCTTCACGAGGCCGTGTCCTGGGTTGTTCTTGTTTGTGGGGTTGATAAGCTCGTCGGGTGAGAGTGTGGCGCCACATTTCTCACACTGGTCGCCATAGGCTCCCTCAGCTCCGCATCGTGGACATGTGCCGACGATGTTTCTGTCTGTAAGAAACTCACCGGTCACTTCGTCGCAGTACTGAAGCTCGGTTATCTCCTCCAGTTCGCCCTTGTCATAGAGAGTGCGGAAGAAGTCGGCTGCAAACTTGTGGTGAATGTCTGATGTGGTACGGCTGTATATGTCGAACGAGATACCGAAGTCCTCAAACGATTTCTTTATGAGCGAATGGTAGCGATCTACCACTTCCTGTGTCGTGATTCCCTCCTGGCGAGCCCTTATCGTGACAGGTACTCCGTGCTCGTCGCTTCCGCCGATGAACACCACTTCCTGCTTCTTCAGTCTGAGGTAACGGGCGTAGATGTCTGACGGGACATATACTCCAGCCAAGTGTCCGATATGCACTCCTCCGTTGGCGTATGGGAGTGCCGCTGTGATGGTTGTACGTTTAAATTTCTTATCTTCCATTTCGTCGTTTTTTAATTTCGGTGCAAAGTTAGTATAAAAAATCGATTAAGCGAAGTAAAAGAGAATTTATTTTCTTTTCTAAGCCTGAGATTTTTATCTATAAGAGCGAAAATGACAAAAGAAAATCCCGTTTTTCTTCAATACCTCTACAATTGCTGCTCTGTGAATATGAGAGCAGTAAACAAAGCAACGACATATCACTGTTGTTATTGTCTTATTGTCGAGTGTCGTAATTTTCTAATGACAACTATAATAATTGTATATAATTGCCTGCTGTAATTTACTAATGACACGTTTCGGTTTTATGTTCACCACTGCGGAACGTACATTCCGCAGTGGTGAACGTACATTCCGCAGTGGCGAACGTACATTCCGCAGTGCGGAATATAAAACCAACAAGGTATATAGATAAAATTATAATGGCTGTCGTTTATAAGTCTAAACGACTGCCATTATACATTTATAACTGCTGACCAGCCACCGCCATGTTTGAACATCATTCAGCAAACTGACTGAAATATCTGAGACAGGTGTCACGCCAGAGACGGGCGTTCTCTTCCTGAAGCTTCAGTCGTTGGTCAACCTCTTCAAAGCGTTGGTTATCGACGAAAGGCTTCATCTGATGCCATGTGGCGATGTGGCTTTCCACTGCCGACACTCCACGATTGTAGAGATAGGTCATCTCGCCCCAAAGCGTGCGGCCGCTCTTCATCCTATAGTTCCAAGGTAGATGATGGAACCAGAGAATATATTCCTCAGGACATGTGGCGAGGTTGTCGTACTCGCTGCAGAACGGTTCGCGATACTGGCTCACTGCACCAGTGCCATGGCTCGAACGGTCGAAACCGATGCCTTGGCGGTCGGCCTTGTGGTAGTAAACGGGTTTCCACTCGTCGGGGAAGTGCGGCTGGTTGCCGTCGGGTTCAGGACCATAGTGATGGTCGCCCTTGAAGATATGGTGAAGACCAAGAGGCATCATGTAGTCAACGCATGCCTCGCGGCTCTCTTTCATCACTGTTGTCATGGGCTCCACAAAGTCTTTCTCGCACGAGAAGGTCTGGCAAAGCCACTCGCGGGCTATTTCCTCCGACGACAGTTGCGGATTCCAAGCCAGACGACCGAAGGCATACCAGTTGGCCTGTGAGAAGTGGTGACCGCACCAGTTGGCGTCGTCGCCGATATTTGCCACTCCAGCAATGCCCACAAGAGTCTCGGGCTTAACAAACTGGAAGAACTCCTTCCACATTGGCGCAAGATACACGAGATGGATGCTTTGTCCGAGATACTCCTGAGTGATCTGCAGCTCGGCCATGAGCGGGGTCTTCTTCATCACGTCAAAAACCGGGGCGTATGGCTCGCGTGGCTGGAAGTCGAGCGGTCCGTTTTTGCTTTGGAGGATCACGTTTGTACGGAACTTTCCGTCTTCAGGAAGGAATTCCGTCACAGCCTGCTTCACACGGTCTTCGCCCTTGTGTTTGTTTCCATATACGAAGCATCGCCACATGATGATGCCTCCGTATGGCTTCACCGCATCGGCCAGCATGTTGGCACCTTCTGCGTGAGTGCGGTTGTAGTCGCCTGGTCCGGGTTGTCCTTCTGAGTTAGCCTTTACGAGAAATCCGCCGAAGTCGGGAATAGCCTTGTATATCTCTTTAGCCTTTGCCTTCCACCATTTTGCCACCTTCGGATCGAGAGGATCTGCCGTCTTTAGTCCGCCCTCAGCCATAGGCGAGGCGAAGTTGACAGAGAGATAAGTCTTTATGCCGTATTCGCGCAGGATATCGGCAATCACTTTCACCTTATTTATATATATAGTAGAAAGCATCTTTGGCGAAGCGTTCACATTATTGAGCACAGAACCGTTGATTCCTACCGACGCGTTTGCGCGGGCATAAGCCTCGATCTTTGCTCTCAACGAAGCCGAGCATTTCATCTTCTTTGCCGACAGGCCTTGTATCTCGTCCCACAGCCATATGCTATGTCCGGCATATCCACGTTCTATTGTTCCGTCGAGATTATCCCAATGGTTCAGTATTCTGAGGGAGAAGGCAGGGATATTGTCTCCGACAGCCATTGGCAGCATTGCCTCCTGTCTGCGTATCAGCTCCTGTGCGCCGTAATAGATGCCGGCAGGACAAGCCGCCTTGATGCATCCCTCTTCTATACGGAATCCGTCTTTCAGTTCCGTCATGCCATTATCTACCACGAGCGAGATGTCGTCGCCATGCCAATAGCGGTTTATCTCGTCGGCAGCCTTCTCGACGATGGTGTTACGATACTTGGGGTCAAACGAGGCCTTGATGTTTTTCGTCTTGTTGTGCATGGCCCGCAACCATAATCGCGAGCCGTCCTCCGCCACTACATTTGTCGTGCACATCACCATGCACAGAGCCAAAAATAATACTTTCTTCATATCAGACTTTTTTATTAATAATTTGGTGTATTGTTTTCTTTGTTGTTAGCATATTCGCTTGGCGACATGCCGAAGTGTTTTTTAAACACTGTCGAGAAATGAGTCTGGTTGTTATATCCCACGGTATATGCCACCTGTGTGATGTTTATCTTTCCTTCCTTGATGAGTTTTGCCGCCTGTTCGAGACGGATATTGCGGATAAACTCACTTGAAGTGATTCCCGTGATTTCTTTCATCTTGCGGTGGAGCTGCGCACGACTAAGCCCCACGTCGGCACTCAGTCGTTCGACGTTGAATTCTGGATCTGAGATATGTGCATTGACAGATTTCATCACTCTCTTCATGAGTATGTCGTCGTTGCCTTCCACCTTCAGTTCTTCCACCTTATCTACCTGATCCTGCTGTCCGGAATACTTTCCTTTTATTCGTCTGAAGTTGTCAACGAGATTGTCTATCCGTATCTGCAGTTCCTCGATACTGAACGGCTTGCCAAGGAAGGCGTCAGCTCCGCGTTTCAGTCCTTCGAGTCGGTCAGCCACCTCTGCCTTTGACGTGAGCAGTATGACGGGGATGTCGCTTATCTTTGCATTTGTCTTTATGGCACGGAGCAGCGAGATGCCGTCCATCTCCGGCATCATCACGTCAGACACCACTATGTCGTACCTTTGTTCTCCGAGCAATACCTTGATAGCTTCCTTACCGTTATGCACGATGGTAAACCTATAGTAGGCAGACAGTTCGTTATAGATATACTGTGCTATCTCCTCGTCGTCATCCACCACGAGTACCCTGATGTTCTTCGATGGTTGTTTTCTCTGTCCCTTTGTCTCTGCGTCAACCTCGCCTGCGGTTTCTATCTCTTCGGGTTTCAAGTGGTTGTTTCCTAACGGAATTGTCACCGTAAAGACAGAGCCTTGTATGCCGTCCTCTCGGTTAGAAGCCGTAATGTTTCCACCATGCAGGCACACAAGAGCATTACAGAGGTTGAGTCCGATGCCTGTGCCTACTGAAGACACCTCGCGTGCGCTCTTGCTCTGATAGAAGCGTTCGAAGAGTCTCTCCACCTTTTCTTCTCTCAGTCCTATGCCGCTATCGGTGACGGCGATCACTCCGTTCTTGCCGTCGTTGTCTATTGATATGGTTATAGAACCTCCGTCGGGTGTGTATTTGAAAGCGTTAGAGAGCAGGTTGGCAATCACCTTATCGAAGTGTATGCGGTCTATCCACAGCTTGAGGCTATCCACCTTTTTGTCCATCACGAGACTGATATTGCGTTGTTCCGCACGGAAAACATACGATTTCATCGAGTTTTTCACATATTCGGTTATCTCCGTCTCATTGCAGTGAAGCTTCATCTGGTTCTTGTCTATCTTTCTCTCGTCGAGTATTTGGTTTACGAGCAGCAACAGGCGCTGGGCGTTATGGTTTATAGTCTCGATATATTCCTTCCCATTGCCGTCGCCGATGATGGTCTTAAGACGTGACAGCGGTCCGAGGATAAGCGTCAATGGCGAACGTATGTCGTGTGTGGCGTTGATGAGGAACTGCATCTTTGCCTCTTCAAGTTCTTTTCGTTTATGCCTGCGATACATCACAAACGCCATTCCCACGACGGCCAATGCCATGAGCGCATATATAAGGTATGCCACGGTGGTATTGTACCAAGGATGTTCCACGTCGAGCACTATGGTCTTTGTGTTTTTCGACACTATACCATTGCACACTGCTCGGACCTCAAGACGATAAGTGCCTGGCATCATCCGGTTGAAATATATGGTGTTGCTTCCCTCAGGGATCGACGTCCATTCGTTGTTTTTGTTCAGCCTGTACTCAAATCTTATGTTTTGCGTATTGCTGTAGTCAAGCATCGAGAACTGCATGAGGAAGTTGCTGTCGCCATAAGGAATGGTAAACCTGTCTTGCTGGCAGTCTTCGTATCGTCCTGCCACGAAGAAGTTTGTCAGGTAAATCTCTCCAAGCGAGATGTTCATCCGCTTCACGTCATCGGGCTTGAAGGCGGTGATGCCATCGTTAGCGCCAAAACAAATAAAGCCATCTTTTTGTACCGCCGAGCCGCGACGATACTCTCTCGACATCAGTCCATATCCGTGTATATAGCTGAGGAATCTGTCTGTGCCGTGTTCGCATAGCCATATACCGTTTGATGTGCCGAGCCAGATATTATTGTCCTTATCGGCTATCACATTGTTTATCATCTTGCCGTAGAGCACGCTTGACGACTCCACGAGTTCTATCTTGTTTGTATCGTAACTAAAGCGGTATAGTCCTGAGTTTGTTCCCACATAGATGTTCCCGTCTCTGTCTTCGGCTATGGCAGTACAGTTGGTCTCGGGTAAGAGACAGTCGCCGTCGAACTTGGTGAATTCACCCGTCTTGGTATTCATTCTCGACACGCCTTTTGCCGTGGCTATCCACAACATTCCGCGGCGGTCTATCGTCATAGCCATTATCCAGTCGTTCCATAGATAGCCTTTGGTCTTGCTGTATTGGTTCATCGAAAAGCTTTTCGAAGTGCCTTTTTTCTTGTCATAGACAAACAGTCCCTTTCCAAAATTTGACACATACAGTCGTCCGGCCTTGTCTTCCACAAAGCAGCTCAACCCCCATCCGTCGAGGTTAGCCACGGGTGTCGCCTCCTCTCGTGCGGTATTGTACTTATACATCGTCTTTTCGGTACATAGCCAGTAGTCGCCTTCGTTGTCGCAGTATATCATTCCGGTTCCTACTGGTGCCTTAGGATGAGCCACGAGTGTGCCATTATTGTCAAAGACATATATTCCATTGTTCTGCATTGTACACCAAAGTCGTCCGTCTTTTCCCAAAGTCATCGACGAGAGTCCGCTACCGGTCTTGATATCGTTTGACGAGAACACCAGGCACTTGAATGGCTTGGGGGTGTTGTCTTTCTTGTACAATCCTCTGTTATAGCATGTTGTCCATATATTTTCGTTTTTGTCTATCAGCACGGCATTGGCATTGGCCGTAAGTAATATGTTGTCGGCGAAAGCCTCGACGAGCTTCGTGGTGCCGGCAGCTATCTTCATCAGTCCATTGCCCGAGGTACATACATAAAGGTTGTGGTGCTTGTCGTATCCAGCATTTCTTATCGACACATTATTATATAGTGCCGAGAGGTCATACCCTGCGTCTGTCAGCTTTCCTGTCTCCAAATCGTAAGCCATGATACCGTAAAGGCACACCACGAGCATTGTCCGTTTGTCTTTTTGCAGGAAACATACGGCTGCTCCGTATGGCAGCGAGAAACGTTCTGTTTTCACCGTATGATTATCTTTGTCAAGCAGATAGCGCGACAACTTCGCCTCGTGGCTTCCTCGCCACAGCCATCCTTTCGGATCGAAATACATCCTGTTGTAATAGTCCTCTTCGCTGTTCTGTAGCTTTGGCGACTCTGGCCTCAGCATATCGGTTCCCTTGCGTATGCTGAACAGGCCGTATCCGGAAGTGCCTATCAGCAGGCCGTTGCCGTTCTCGACTATCGACGACACACGAGGCGACAGGTCGCCGGGGAAGCTGTATCTCACAAAGCTTTGGCTGTGATAGTCAAATCTCGACAATCCATGGGCAGTGCCTACCCACAGCTGTCCCACTTTGTCAACATACAGCACGGAGATATCGCTGTCAGACACTGTCGTAGTGTCTTTATTGTCGGCAAAATAGTGCATGAAGTGGTAGCCATCAAACTTGTTCAAACCACACTCCGTGCCCACCCATATATATCCATAGTTATCTTGGCAGATGCAACTCACCGAACTACTCGTCAGTTCGTCAGACGTGTAAAGCCGTCCTGAGTCTGCCTTTGCCTTGACGCCTAATAACACATTAATTATTATCGTCAGAATCAATATTCGCTTCATAAGGTTGTCAGTTATCTTCCCTCTGTCAGTTAATGTTTATCTATCAAGCCGTGATACAGCTTACTTTCTGCAAAGGTACATCAAAAGAATCAAAAAGCAAAAAAAAAGAAGAACAAAATCGATAAAATGGGAGAAAATGTACCATTTTTTGCCTTTTTTTGTTACATGTACCCCATAGAAATACATCAAAACGCACAAATGAAACAAATTAAAATATAATAGTTACATTTTTTCTTGGAGAATAACTCGAAAACGCATTACCTTTGCAACGAAATTTAAATCCAATTAGGTTTTAAGGCTGTGCAGCAGTCTTTTTCTAAAGATGCAATGTTTCATAGCAACACGTTTTTTAAGTTAAGGTTAGTTTGTTTCGGTTTGCCCCCCGCCGCTGCTTCGGGAGAAGCTGCGGCGGGGGTAACTGAAAAAAAGACAATCCTCCGCTTATAGACATGACGAGACCTAATATATTATTTATCTTTCACGAATTTTAAACTTGAAACGAAATAACTTTAAACAATATGGGTATGACTAACACCAACATTGGAGAATCACGTGGATTCTACAAACTCTCATGGCTGCAGCGTATAGGCTTCGGCTCGGGCGACCTTGCCCAAAATCTCATCTTCCAGACTACATGTATGTACCTGCTGTTTTTCTACACCGACATCTATGGCCTCGACGCCGTCGATGTATCTGTGATGTTTACCGTAGGTAATGTGGCCAACGTCATCTGGGACCCCATCGTAGGAGCTCTTATCGACAAGAACAACCCAAGACTCGGCAAATACCGCGCCTATCTTGTCTTTGTCGGCATTCCGCTATCGGGTTTCGCCATCCTCTGTTTCTGGAACGGATTCGCGCCTTCGTTGCTCTACGCTTACATGACGTATATCGCCATGACTCTCCTTTATACCTTTATTAATGTACCTTACGGAGCCCTGAACTCGTCGCTCACACGCGACACCGACGAGATCACCATCCTTACCTCCGTACGTATGTTTATGGCTAACTGCGGCGGACTGGCAGTAGGTTCAGGCCTTCCACTGCTCATAGCTTACTTCACCAACGACAAGGCAGAAGGTCTGCCAAAAGAC
Source organism: Prevotella sp. P5-92 (assembly GCF_002251245.1). Lineage (GTDB taxonomy): Bacteria > Bacteroidota > Bacteroidia > Bacteroidales > Bacteroidaceae > Prevotella. The sequence goes on along the minus strand of NZ_NPJG01000001.1, from coordinate 4,317 downwards.
CCTCAGGCATGGTTTATCACCATGACCATCTATGCGTTGGTGGGACTCTTGCTTCTCTTGTTCTGCTTCTCGCAGTGTAAGGAGAAAGTGGTGATGAGTGCTGAGGAGAGCGCCAACGTGAAGATCAGCGACCTGTGGATGGAGTTCTTCCACAACCGTCCGCTGCGCGTCATTGCCTTCTTCTTCATCACCGCCTTTGCCATGATGTCTATCGGCAACGCCGCTGGCGCATACTTCATCAATAGCAACATGCACGGCAGTCCCGAGCAGCTGTCTATCTTCATGGGACTCGGCTCTGCTCCTTCGTTCATCTTCATGCCTTTGGTACCTATGATAAAGAAGGCTGTAGGCAAGAAGAATATGTTCTACATCTTCCTCACCGTAGCTATCATCGGTATGACCATCCTCTATATCGTGGCAAAGATGGATAACCCGAGCATGACCTATGTCTATATCGCACAGTTTATCAAATCTACCGGTGTCATCGTGGCTACCGGATACATGTGGGCTCTCGTGCCTGAGGTAATCTCTTACGGCGAATATGTCAGCGGCAAGCGCATCGCCGGCATCGTGAATGCATTGACCGGTATCTTCTTCAAGGCCGGAATGACCCTCGGCAGCGTGGTGGCTCCAGCCATCCTCGCATACGTGGCTTACAACCCCAAGGAGGTGACACAGACTCCGTTGGCTGAGGAGGGAATCCTCTGGCTGGTGTGCGTACTGCCCGCCGCCCTTCTGCTGCTCGCCATCTTCATCATCTCGAAGTATGAACTCACCGACGAGAAAATAGACCAGATAAATAAGGAAATAGAATCAAGGAATATTTAATCCAAAGGAGAGTGGAGTGAGGAGAGTGGAGTGAGAATAGTTTTACCCTTACAAAATGCGGTGTCGGTATTCTCTCTCCTCTCTCCACACTCCTCACTCCTCATTAATACACGCTTATGAAAACAGTAAAACGTTATCTCTTTCCTGCCGACTATATGGCAGACCCATCAGTTCACATCTTCGACGGCAAGATTTATATCTATCCCAGCCACGACTGGGAGGCGTCGAACGTTGAAAACGACAACGGCGACCAGTACATCATGAAGGACTATCATGTCCTCTCTATCGACGGCGACCCTATGACGGGCACCGTCACCGACCATGGTTGCGTGCTCCGTCAGGAGGATATTCCATGGGCAGGACGCCAGCTCTGGGACTGCGACGTACAGGAGTATGTACAGGAAGTACCAACAAATGCCGAAGAGCAGGCTGCTGGCATGGGCTACAGCAAGAAGGTGAAGAAATACGTTATGTACTTCCCTCTCAAAGACCGCAACGACGTGTTCCACTGGGGAACAGCCATCGCTGACAATCCCGCAGGCCCGTTCATCCCTCAGCCAGCTCCAGTGGCTGGAAGCTACAGCATCGACATGTGCGCCTTCCGCGACGATGCCGACGGCGAGGTGTATGTGTATTTCGGCGGTCTCTGGGGCGGTCAGCTTCAGCGCTATAAGGACAATATCCATCTCGAGACACCACACCTGCCTGAAGGCAAGGAAGATGCTCTGCCAAGCCGTTGCGTACGCCTTACCAAAGACGGCATGAACTTTGCCGAGGCTCCACGCCCCATCCTCGTGGTTGACAACGAGGGCAACCCACTGAAGGCCGACGACCCACATCGTTTCTTCGAGGCTTCGTGGATGCACAAGTACAACGGAAAGTATTATTTCTCTTACTCTACCGGCGACTCTCACCTCCTGTGCTATGCCGTGGGCGACAATCCTTACGGACCGTTCACTTACCAGGGTGTGATCCTCACTCCTGTAGTAGGTTGGACCACTCATCACGCCATCCTCGAGTATGAAGGCAAGTGGTATCTCTTCCACCACGACTCTGTACCATCAGGCGGCAAGTCTTGGCTCCGCTCACTGAAGGTTTGCGAGATTGAATACGACGCCGAAGGCAAGATACAGACCATTGAAGGCATCGATGAATAACTCACAATAAAAAACGACGACACCCTACTCTCACAGTCAAGTTTGAGTAGGGTGTCGTTTTTTTTCAGTATCTTTACTTTACTGCCGCTGGTCTCCAGCATTGAAGGAAACGCATCACTTTCTTCCTGTCGTAGCTATCGCCACTCTCAAGGAAACTGCTATCTTGCGTGTGCAGCACCTTACCGTCAGCGTCGAGCACCACCATCACGGGGAAACCAAACCTCACGGGATTGCCAAGTTTCGCCATCGCCTTCAACATATCTCCGTTATCTGTTCCACGACGATAGTTCACGTGGATATATACATAATTGTCGGCCACCGTGTTACTTATATCCTGGTCGGCCTCAATAAAGGCAGCAAAACGCAGACACCACACGCACCAGTTTCCGCCCACTTGGCAAATCACGTGTTTTGCCTCAGCCTTGGCCACGGCGAGAGCCGAGTCAATCTGTTCCACACCATTGCGTTTCTCGTCATACACGCGTTTCAGTCCTTGCGCCTCCACGCCCTGCAGCATAGTCAGGACGACGGCTGCAATCATCAGTCTTTTCATTGCTCTATCTTTTTTTGTAAATCCATTATCCCAGCCTATCTTTTGCAAGAATGGAATAATAAATAATGTCAATAATTCGTGATACTCAGCAAAAGTACATGTTTTCAACCATCGGCGCAAGTGTTTTGTCGAATTATTATTGTTTATTAACAGTATCATCGGCTCAAATGATGCATTATTTCGGTTATTATTCTTACCTTTGCATGAGTTCTAACATAAAGTAGATTTTGCAACTAAGGATTTGAAGGAGTATAAACACTATTTACAAATATGAAAACAAAAGAAAACATCGAATCGCTTTTCAACAACCTAAAGACTTGGATTGAGTTTCCAAAATATCAGGCAGAAAGAAGACTTGACGTGTTCTTCGGCCTGTATCTTGAGGATATCCTGAAGAGATGCCGCAACGAACTGTTCAGAAAAGAAGACCATCTTGTCTTAATACCGGAATTTCCTCTTCAGAAAAACGACACAAACAATGAATGCACAAATATCGACTACCTGGTGTTCAACACCACGAAACAAAGTGTGCATGCCATTGAACTGAAGACTGACAATCATTCTATTGACGATGAACAGATAAAATATTATCACAAATTCAAAGACAATATTGAACTGAAAGAACTTTTCGATTTCGTCAAAAGGCCAAGAACAGGAAGAAGCGGGAAGAAATACAAAGCACTGTATAAATACATCAAAGACAGTGCATTGGAAGACTGCTCCACTAAGGGCAATGTAATTTATTTACTGCCATTGGAATTGCAAACAATAAAAGACGAGGGATTCGACTCTATCCCTTTCTCTGAGATAGTTGAGAAAATGAAACCTTACACATCTGAAGATGAGTTGTTAGACTCGTTCTTGGATTGTTTGAGTCACATAGGCCTACAAGAACAGGAAAAGGAGAACAATAGACGACGTCGTTCTTAAGCAAACGCATAGTAACACACTGCAAACATGAACATCAATTAAGCAAGACCATGGAGTTTTTTACACATCGAGAAGGCAAGTCGTCACGTCATCTGTTCTCGTTCAGCCCCTCGTCGTATAACGATGGCTTATTTCGCAAGATATTGCGGACAGGTATGGTTATGGTGATTGGAACTTCACAAATAGAGAAAATCCGTGACCTCATCCATAAACTGCCAATAGAAGAGACAATCCTCATTTACTCCTCATGGGACGGATATTACAGAATCCCTGAGCAAGTAAAGGCCAATCCAAAATACAAGGAGATGCGCGATATGTTTCAAAATGTTGTTGACATCCACACCTCTGGACATGCCGACAAAGCCACAATACGAAAAATGATAGAAATAACAAATCCTAATGAAGTCATCTGTATCCATAAGGAGGCCGATGCGGAATTATGAAACCCTCGCAATATAAAGTCTATTTATTTTATCTCATTGGAAACTGTCTGATGCACATCAGAAGCCATCTGATGTTCGTCAGAAGGCTTCCGACAAAGAAACGACAATGTATGATTCTTCTTTCTTTCATTGATAAAAGTAAAAATCCCTCAGCTTGAGCATTAATGGATAAAAATTTATTCTCTTTTGATAAGATAGGCTGCATCTCGGAAATAAAAATATAAAAAGTTCCTTTTTTATTTTGTATTTCACTCGATTTGCACTATCTTTGCAGCGTATTTGCGACATGAAGTCGTACAGATAATTGTTCTTTGAAACTAATGAACCTCTTATTCCGTTAAGAGCAGCCTACCGAAGCGTGCGTAGTTGGCAACGACTGGGTGCGAAGCCTTCGGGACAATATGGC